>NZ_JBQFLQ010000011.1:0-100203 GCF_056531325.1 Ruegeria sp. N8
GAACACTGAACTGGAAAGACTGACTTTCCCCCCAAGAGGTTTGGTGCAGGTGATGGCGATGCGCGACGAGTTCAAAGTGTTCCTCAAAAAGCACGGCGATATCGCTCGGACTATAGCGGGCGACAGGGAGACCACTGCAAGTCTCCGGCCCATCAAGTGCAAACGTAGCAATGATCACATGGCCGCCAATTTTTACCCCTTTCTTCACGCTTTCCAGATAGGCCGCGCGTTGCGATGTATCCACGAGAAAGTGAAAAACCGCCCTATCATGCCAGACGTCATATCTGCGATCGGGGACCCAAGAAGTTATATCTGCAGAAATCCAAGTGACTGTTTCAGCGGCGCGCCCCAACCTTTCCCGGGCCGTGTCCAACGCGACCTGCGATAGATCGAGAACTGTCACGTCATGGAGCCCCTTCGCAAGCAACGCTCCAGCAAGACGAGATGTACCTCCACCAATGTCGATGACGGATGAAGGCTTAGACACTCTGATCAACTCGATGAGTTCAAGCGATATCTCTGGATCATCCTCGTGCCAACTCAATTGGGTGTCAAACTTCTCGCCATAGACATCGTCCCAGTGCTCTCTTGTGTTAGCTGTCATGTCGTATCGTTTTCCCAAGTCGTCGCCCTGGAGATATCCTCATTTTGACCGCTCCGCGCTGCGTTTTCGACTGAAGCAAAAACCAACAAGGCAACGCCCCAGACAATTCGACGCTGGTCCGTTGAATGGCCGCGTGAAGTCATCTCGGCGACAATGTAGTACACACATTCCAATTGTGAAATGTTTTAGGTGGGATTTGCTTGTCGGTCAGATTTCCACTGGGCTGCGCAAGTAGCTCCAGAATTTTGCGCAGTTTAACTGCAGTGGCGCGGGCCGGAGATACCGAAGCGTTGGCAGTTTGTGTACTGCTTGCCTGGATTGCTCTGTTCAATCAGTATAGCCGGAAGATTTTCTGAGCTTTGGAGCTTCAATCAGTCAACGAATTGCTTAAAGCGCCTTTAACCGACAATGGACTGATAACTTATGAGCAGAGCCACAGATCGTTGAAATACGATTTGGTTCTTGAGTGGCTCCTACTCCATTTCTCTTAGTTCATAGAATTTCCTACAGTCGTTGAAACGGCGAACAATCACATCATTGGTGAATAGCTGCCGCATCAACAGACTCAGTTTTTCATGATCGCGCCGATCGCATACATACCATCATCGCTTTTGACCAACATCAGTGTGACTTCGTCACCTGCGCTGATCTCACCCATCATCTGGGCATTCTCAAGAAGCTGCAAATCCATCGTCATCGCGGGCCACCCGATCTCGGGGATCGGATCATGGCTGACGTTAGCGGTTTCGTCGCCAATTGAGTTCACCAAAGCCTTTGCGTGGACCGCACCTTCCATCTGTTCGGAAGACATGGGCATGTTGGAATGGTCCATGCCGTGGTTCGTTTGCGCGATGCCGGATGTTGTAGACACGGCCAATAGGGCCAAAATTGCAGTCAAAGTTTTCATCAGATGCTCCTGTTTCAAGGTTGTGGGTATTATTCTGCCGGAAGCGCAGGGGGCACTTCCTGGATCGTGTGGGAGATCTCTCGGTTCACGCGATTGAGCGCGAGCCGTTTCCAAATCACGAATATTGCGGGAATGACAAAAAGCGTAAGAAGGGTCGCTGTCACCATGCCCCCAATCATCGGCGCAGCGATCCGCTGCATGATTTCAGAGCCTGTACCGGTGCCGTACATGATGGGTATCAGTGCTGCAAAGATCGTGGCTACAGTCATTACCTTCGGCCGAACCCGAAGAACGGCTCCTTCGAACACCGCGTCTTCGATATCGTCACGTGTCAGCTTTCGCTGTTCCGATTGCGCCAGCCCTCGACGTTTCTCCCAAGCAAGATTGAGGTACAACAACATGACAATCGCTGTTTCCACGGCAACTCCCGCCAGCGCGATGAAGCCCACGAGCACAGCAATTGAGATATCGAAGTTAAGATACCATAAGAACCAAACCCCACCTGCCAATGCGACCGGGAGCGCCGCAAGAATTATCCCGACCTCAATCACCCGATTGAACGCCAAGAAAAGCATGAGCGTGATAATTAGCAGGGTTGCAGGAGCAACGATCGTCAACCTGTCCTGCATTCTCTCTATGTACTCATACTGCCCTGACCAAGTCAGCGAGTAACCTGGAGGCAGGTCGACCTTTTCTGTAACCACCTCTTGTGCTTCGGCCACATAGCCGCCCAGGTCGCGCCCCGCGATGTCGATGAACACGAACCCAGTTCGTCGAGCGTTCTCTGATCGTATCATTCCCGGCCCGTCAACTATTCGAATATCGGCGAGAGCGGACAGTGGCACATGAGCACCCGACGGCGTGACGACAGGAAGATTTTCGAGCCGTTCCGGGCTGTCTCGCCATGCCTGAGGGTACCGAAGGTTTATAGGAAACCTCTCCAGCCCCTCCACAGATTCCGACACTTGCATACCGCCAATTGCGGTCTGCACTACGTCCTGAACTTCTCGAACACTCATCATGTATCGGGAGGCGGCATCTCGTTTGACGTCGATTTCGATGAAACGCCCGCCAACAGGTCGCTCTGCGTAGGCGGAAGCCGTTCCATCAATATCAGCGACCGCACGCTCTACTTCGATCCCTATATCTGTAATGACCTCCAAGTCGGTGCCGGATATTTTGACACCGACAGGAGTACGGATACCTGTCGCAAGCATATCGATGCGGTTCTTGATAGGTTGGATCCAAACATTTGTAACGCCCGGAACCTGAACGATACGATCGAGCTCATTCCGGATTTTCTCCATTGTCATGCCGGGGCGCCATTCTTCTTCCGGCTTGAGTTGGATTGTGGTCTCCACCATCGTTAGAGGTGCTGGATCGGTTGCAGTCTCCGCACGCCCAACTTTACCGTGAACAGTTTCGACTTCTGGCACGGTCGCGATCAGGCGGTTGGTCTGCTGCAGTACCTCACGGGCTTTTCCCGTCGAGATCCCGGGGTAGAAGCTCGGCATGTAGAGAAAATCACCTTCGTTCAACTCGGGCATGAATTCAGAGCCAATTCTCTGGTACGGGTACCACATGGACGTCACCAGAACGCCGGCCAACAGTGTTGTTGCCCATGGCCAGGCAATTGCCGCGTCCAGAAATGGGCGGTACACGAACACAACCAAGCGATTTAGCGGATTTTTTCGCTCCGGTAGAATACGCCCCCTTACAAAGTAACCCATCAAGACCGGAACCAGCGTTATCGAAAGGATGGCGGCTGCAGCCATGGCGTAGGTTTTGGTATAAGCGAGTGGCGAGAAGAGCCTACCTTCCTGATTTTCCAGAACGAAAACAGGCAAAAAACTAACCGTGATAATCGCCAGAGAATAAAAAAGGGCTGGTCCCACCTCAGAAGCGCACTCTTGCACAATCCGCCATCGGTTCTCTGCTGTGAGCTTTTCTTTTTCCAACCGCCTGTGCATCGCCTCGATCATCACAATCGATGCGTCGACCATCGCACCAATAGCGATGGCTATGCCGCCGAGCGACATGATGTTTGCGTTTACTCCTTGCGCCTTCATCAGAATAAATGCGGCAAAGATTCCCAGAGGGAGCGACAGAAGAATTACGAGGGATGACCGCAGATGAAGTAGAAAAGCCGCGCACACAAGAACAACGACAATGAATTCCTGCGTCAGTTTCTTCTGGAGGTTATCGATAGCACGCTCGATCACACCAGATCGGTCGTAGGTCGTTATGATTTCGACCCCCTCCGGCAGGTTTGAGCGCAACTCTTCGATGCGCGCCTCCACCGCTTTGATCGTTGCCAACGCATTCCCACCCCATCGCAGAATGACTACTCCACCAACCGCGTCTCCTTGCCCGTCGAGTTCTCCGACACCGCGCCGCATTTCCGGCCCCAGACGGATTTCAGCGACGTCTCCAAGCGTCAGAGCGGCGCCACGGTCGTTGACCATCAACGGCGCGCTTGCAAGGTCTGACAATTCGTCAATGTAGCCCGAGGACCTGACCATGAATTCGGCTTCCCCCATCTCAATGACGCTGCCGCCCGTCTCGCGGTTGGCCGCCTGAATAGCCGTCCTCAATTGTGCAAGTGTTATGTCATAGGCACGTAGTTTGTTTGGGTCGACGACGACCTGGTACTGTTTGACCATTCCGCCGATGGTGGCGACTTCTGAGACGCCTTCCACGGCTTGTAATTCGTATTTCAGAAACCAATCCTGCAGAGTCCTGAGCTGAGCCAGATCATGATTTCCGGTTCTGTCAACCAGCGCATACTGATAAATCCACCCGACCCCAGTCGCATCAGGGCCAAGTTGTGGTGACACGCCCTCAGGTAAGCTGCCGGTAATCTGGCCCAAGTATTCGAGCACACGCGACCGAGCCCAGTAGAGGTCCGTCCCGTCCTCAAAGACAACATATACAAAGCTGTCTCCAAAGAACGAGAACCCGCGAACGTCTTTTGCACCGGGTACGGCCAATAGGGCTGTCGCAAGTGGATATGTGATTTGGTTTTCGACAACTTGAGGCGCTTGCCCGGGATATGGCGTGCGAACAATTACCTGGACATCCGACAGATCCGGGATTGCATCAACCGGCGTCTCACGAATGGCCCAAATACCCGCAACTCCTATCATGAATGCGAGGGCCAAGATGACGAACCTGTTGGCGAGCGAAGAACGAATGATGGCCGTGATCACTGCGTAACACTCCCATCAAGCGCGACCTCTAACAGCGTCATCGAAAAGTCGGGATTGCGGCGAAGGATCAAAGAAACATCAATCCCTACAGGCAAGTTAGAAACCTCAATCCCCTCCGCAACCGGGAAATCCATGGTCATGCCCGGCATGCCGATCTCAGTCATCGGACCGTGTGTTACGTTCGCGGTACGCGCGTTCGGGTCGATACTGTTAATCCGGCCAGAAACCTGAAGTGGCGGTGCAATAGGCGTTGCCGCAGCCAACACCATTGTCATGCCATCTGCACGCGCGAAAGTCAGAGTCATTTCAGAACCGACTTCGAGCATGCTTGTGTCCAATGTAGGTTCTAATGGGAAATCCATGGTCATTCCGGGCATGCCAATCTCAGTCATCGGCCCGTGAGTGATGGTTGCCGTTCCCGCCTCAGCATTAACGAGGTTGATCGTGCCGGTGACTACAATCGGTGGAGCAGAAGGCGTGTCGGTTTCTTCGGGTTCAACGGAATCCGTCGGCGGCGAGCCCTCTTCGCGAATTGCCACAATCGAGAACATCCCCCCTTCTCCCTCAGCCAGATCAAACTCAATTGGCATGTCGATTGGCACGGTAGTGAGATCTACTCCTACAACAGGCAAATCCATTGTCATGGCGGCCCAACCGAGCTCGGGGATCGGTCCGTGCTCAAGCGTCAATTTGCCGTCTGAAGTGACGGCGCGCGCGATTCCGGCACCAGTTCCGGCAATACCATCGTCTGGTGCAAGCTCCATCAGGCTCAGAAGCCCATCCGCACCCCGTGCGATCACGAAAGCGACTGCGTCGCCTGCACTCAAGCTGTCGAGCGAAACACCAGACCTCACCGGAAACTGCGAAGTCATTGCGGGCCAATCGAGGCTTTCGAGAACATCGTGACGAACAGTTGCCATACGATTTTGGGCATCGAGTGAAACCAGGGTGCCTGCCCCGCGTGCTGGTTCGGTATCCGTTGGTGCCATTCGGGTGAAACCGGCGCTCAAAGCACTTTCACTGTCGATTAGAAACTGTGCGGATGCGACAACTTCCTCACCAGGTTCAAGCCCTTGCAGAACTTCTGTTCGACCCCCCTCGCCGAAACTGTCTCGAAGACCTGTAGTCACCAGTCTCGGGCGAAAAGTACCATCGCCTGTTTTTAAGATGACGCGTTCCGCCGAACCGGTACGAATTAACGCCTCTGATGGAACAGTGAGAACATTTCGGCTTTCATCCGGTATAAGGCTAACACTGCCAAACATGCCCGGCCGCAGCACGCCGTCGGTGTTATCGAAACTAAGCCTTACGGGAAGAGTTCGGGTTTGCGGATCAAGCTCAGGGTAAACATAGTCGATGTCGCCTTCGAAGGTGCGACCGGGTAGGTGCTCGAACCTTGCTATCGCGCGCATATCTTCCGACAAACGTGCAATATCTCGTTCAAATACATCAACGATCAGCCATACTTCAGAAAGATCGGTTACCGAAAAAGCAAGCGTGCCTGGCTGCAGGTACATGCCATCGGCGGCATTCAGAGCTATGACGACACCGTTTTGAGGTGCCTCAATTTCCACATTTCGAACCAACTCACCGCCCGCCTCAATCTCAGCAACCTGACGAGCGGACATACCGTGGCTGATCAACTTATTGCGCGCCGCGTCCAAAATCCGCGGGTCACCAGCTTCGACTGCGCGTACAAGATCGCCGGTCGCAGCTGCGATCAGTGGTGAAAAGAGTTCAAATAAAACTTGCCCCTTCTCAACGCGATCACCGACCGCTCGAACTTTCAGTTGCTCAATCCAACCTTCAACACGCGTATGAACGTGATTGGTCAGGTGTTCGTCAAAGCCGACGAAACCCACCGTTTCGATGCGAGGTTCGATATCAGTCATGCGTGCAACCGCAGTTCGCACACCAATTGCGTTGATTTCCGCAGCGCTCAGGGTGACTTCTTCAGGGTCGCCGGTAGGTTCCTGCCCAGAATAAACCGGGATCAAGTCCATACCCATCGGCGATTTTCCAGGTCCAGGCTGCCGAAAATTCGGATCCATCGGTGCTACCCAATAAAGGACCTCTGGTTCGTTCGACTGGCCCTGATCAATTGGATTCAGGTACAGTCTTTCAAGAAAGACACCTCCACCCAGGCCAATCGCCAAGGCAAGTACTGATAGTGCCGCATATCTTCCACGCATAATAATCTCCTGACGGTCGCAGTGCATGCTCGAACCGAAACAACATGAAAACCCGCGCTGACGGGCCTGTGGATGTTAGGAGATTTGTGGAGGACGATCGGGCGTCAGAGGCGCTTGAGAGTTGTGGATGTCGGAATCCATGTTACGGTTTTTCTGGCCAAAAGCTTCAGCCAAAACCGCAAGTCCTACGTGGGTCGGATATTCGCCAACACAACAGATACCGGAATGACATTCTCCGCTGTGATTTACGTGGCTATCCGTGTGGATTTGGCCAGTCGTCGGATGCAAACCGCTATGGTCGTGTTTGAAGTCTGATGACTTTGCAGCCATTGAAACGCCGTGAGGCTCAGAGGTGCTACTGTTTTTGACGTCACTGCTCGCGACCACAACAGTGCCGACGAAGGTCATCGCCAAGCAGACGCATGTCAGAAACGTCATTCGCAACACTGAGAAAAACTTCCACTTCATCCCGTGCAGTTAGGACGAACGTAACGAGTGTTCAAGCCAGTCGGAGGAAAAAACAGGTGAGTTGGTGCGCTGTATCGAAATGAAGCGGATTCCCGCGAATACACGTAACAAACTGCCAAAATAGGAGGCAGTTCATACGATGAGCGCATCTAAGTTTGGCCGAGGTTCTTCAGGATCGGGCAGTCGGGACGGTGGTCTCCGGCACATTCATCGATTAAATGAGACAGTGTAGCATGCATGGCCTTCAGGTCCGCGATCTTGGCATCTATTTCTTTTAGGTTCTGTTTGGCGATATCCTTCACGTCCGCGCTTGCGCGTTCTTTGTCCTCGTACAACGCCAGTAGTGAACGGCAATCCTCAATGGTAAAGCCCAATGAGCGGGCCCGCCCGATGAAGGCCAGTTTGTGCAGTTCCTTTTCGTCGAAATGTCGATACCCGTTCAGACTGCGCCTGGGTTTGATGAATCCGATATCCTCGTAATAACGGATGGTTTTGGCAGGCAGACCCGAACGTTCTGCTACATCTCCGATATTCACAGCGGTTCTCCTATTCTATTCAGCAGGCGCTGATCGCAGCGCCTGCTCTTCATTCTGCGAGATCTGTTCTCGCCCAACTTTGATCGGCTTAACCCAGCGCAACCGCAGCGCGTTGGTCAGGACAAATACACTGGACAGCGCCATGGCACCTGCAGCCAAAACCGGCGACAGCAACGGGCCGCCAAACGGATAGAGCACCCCCGCTGCAACCGGTATGAGCAGCGTGTTGTAGCTGAAAGCCCAGAACAGGTTTTGGCGGATGTTACGCATGGTGCGCTGACTAATATCGAAGGCGTTGACCACGCCTGTCAGGTCGCCTGACATCAGAACGACGTCAGCCGCCTCGATGGCGATGTCAGTGCCTGTCCCGATCGCAATTCCTACGTCAGCCGCCGCCAGAGCGGGGGCATCATTGATGCCATCACCCACAAAGGCCAGTTTTCCGCCATTTGAGCGCAGATCTTGCAACGCGGATACTTTACCCTCTGGCAGAACCTCGGCCACGACATGATCGATGCCAAGCTGCGCCGCGATGGATTTGGCTGTAGCGGTATTGTCGCCGGTAATCATCGCTACTTTCAGCCCCAGTCCGTGCAAAGCTTCAATTGCGTCTGGCGTGGTGGTCTTGATTGGGTCCGCCACGGCGATGACGGCTGCGATAACTCCGTCTACGGAGGCATAAAGTGGAGTCTTTCCGTTGATTGCGAGTTCAGCGCCCCGATCAGACAACGCGCCCATTTCAACCCCTTCGCGACTCATCAGGCGGTCGGCCCCGATCAGGATTGTATGGCCTTCGACTGAGGCGCTTACCCCGTAACCGGTGATCGACGTGAAGTCTTCTGGCTTCGAAAGCTCCAGACCACGGGTTTCAGCCGCGCGCACGATGGCCGTGGCGATCGGATGTTCGGATGTGACCTCAACGGCAGCAACAAGGCGCAGAACCTCATCCTCGGCCAATCCTTCGGCCACAATCAGGTCGGTCAGCTCCGGACGCCCTTCGGTCAAGGTCCCCGTCTTGTCCACCGCAACAACGGTGGTTTCCTGCAGCATTTGCAAGGCGTCGCCCTTTCGAAACAGGACACCCATCTCGGCCGCGCGGCCGGTGCCGACCATGATTGAGGTGGGTGTGGCCAACCCCATGGCGCAGGGGCAAGCAATGATCAGTACCGCAACCCCGGCTACCAACGCCAAGCTGAGCGCAGGATCGGGTCCGAACAACATCCAAACCAGCACAGTCATTACGGCCACAGCGATCACTACCGGCACGAACCACAGCGTGATGCGGTCAACCAAGCCTTGAATCGGAAGCTTGGCACCCTGTGCTTGTTCGACCATTTGAATGATCTGGGCCAACATAGTGTCTGCGCCGATCTTTTCAGCCCGGTACGTCAATGCGCCCGCGCCATTAACTGTTCCGCCGACCACAGTTGCGCCCTCGGTCTTTTCGGCAGGAACCGGCTCGCCGGTGATCATGCTTTCATCGACATATGACGCGCCGGTCACTACGGCACCATCCACCGCGATTTTTTCGCCCGGTCGAACGTGCACAATATCCCCTACAACGATCTGCTCGATCGGTAGCTCGACAACCGATCCGTCGCGCTCAACGCGCGCTGTTTTTGCCTGCAGACCGACCAGTTTTCGGATCGCTTCACCAGTTCGCCCCTTGGCGCGCGCCTCGAGGAACCTCCCCAGCAATATGAGAACCACGATCACCGCTGCGGCCTCGTAGTAGACGTTTGCGGTTCCGGCGGGAAGAACACCCGGCGCAAAGGTGGAAACAAGCGAGAACCCATAAGCCGCCGAAGTGCCCAGAGCCACCAGAGAATTCATGTCCGGCGCGCCTTTGAACAAGGAAGGGAATCCCTTAGTATAGAACTGCAAACCTGGCCCAAAAAGAACGATCGTGGTTAGAAGGAATTGCAGGTAATAGCTGTTCTGGATGCCGATCGTGCTCGCTATCAGGTGGTGCATGCCCGGAATAACATGCGAGCCCATTTCAAGGATAAAGACCGGCAAAGCGAGCAAGGCGGCAAAGCTTGTTCGCCGGGCCAATTGGCGAATCTCTTTGGCTTTGCGGTCTTGTGGTTCGGTCTGCGTCGCGGATCGCAGGCTCGCCGGATAGCCAGCAGATGCCGCAAGCGCCGCGATGGCTTCGGGTGTTGTGACTCCCTCAGCATAACGTACAGTTGCACTTTCGGTGGCCAGATTGACCGACGCGGACAAGACGCCATCATCTGCTTGCAATGCCCGTTCAACGCGCCCCACGCACGATGCGCAGGACATGTTCTGAATATCCAGCGTTACCTCTTCCGTCCGTGCCAGATATCCGGCGCTGTTTAACGCATCAGCAATGGCCGCTTTATCGGCTGGATCGCGGAAATCGACCTGAACGCTTTCGCTGGCGAGATTAACCGAAGCGGCATCTACCCCTGGCACATCTTTCAACGCGCGCTCAACCCGCCCTACGCAGGACGCACAGCTCATACCCTGAACTTGAAACCTTGCATGTGAAATTTCAGTCATATTGTCACCACCAATGTTCTGCTGACGGGAAACATAAGGGTTCCAGCAAGTGGAAGGTCAAGGGATGGGGCTGACTTTCTTTGCCACTAATTTTGACGATCCAATAATCACGACTTGACCTTCCTGTGCTGGAATACTTTAGCCGGGACGACGGAACACAGGAGCAAACATCCATGACGACCCTAAATATCCCGGATATGAGCTGCGGGCACTGCAAGTCAGCTATCGAAAAAGCCGTTGCCACGGTGGATTCCTCCGCACAGTTGGACTTTGACATGGAAAACCGCAGGGTACGTGTCTTAAGCACCAATTCACTTGATCATATCCTTGCAGCGCTGAAGTCCGAGGGATACGAAGCCACGATCGCATGATAAACTTAGGAGCGCACATGCTGTCGCCCCCTTGGTTCTATCTTGCGTCTCTGACTGCCACGATTAACCGGGTCATTTCATCTTCGGTGATCAGACCCGGGGCAAGCGCATCTCCAATCACAAACGAAGGAGTGCCACTGAAGCCAAGCTGTCGGGCCAATTCCATGGAAATCTGAATATGCGCGTCGACTTCCGGCGCTTCCATATCTGCGCGCAATTGATCCTCGTCCAGGCCAAGTTCCCGAACAACTTTCAGTACACTGGCCTCAGTGGCACGACCGTTCAGAGCCATAAGCGCCCAATGAAATTCTTCGTATTTTCCCTGGTTTCGTGAGGCCAGCGCAGCGCGTGCCGCGAAGTCGGAACCTTCTCCAAGTATGGGCCATTCTCGATAAACAATTCGCACATCGGAATCGCCCGCGATTACGTTCTTCACGACCGGGGCAGCGCGTTTGCAATATGGGCAGTTATAGTCGAAAAACTCGACCACGGTTACATCGCCTTCCGGGTTTCCGATTACAGGCGCATTCGGATCCTGTTCCAGCAATTCACGCTGATTTTCCAAGACGCTTCCAATTGCTTCGGCTTTTGCCTGATCCTCGCGCTGTTGAAGCAATTGAATCGCCTGCATGATGATCTCAGGGTTTTCCAAAATGGCTTCGAGAGCCAGCCGTTTTACATCGGAGTCAGACAGCTCGTCGGCGCGTGCCATAGGAATGCCAATCGACATGGCGATAGCGACTAAGCCTGCAAGTATTCGTTTCACATCAGTTTCCTTCCGTTTGTTCTGCTTCGGTGCGTTGCTCTTGCAGCTTGCGTTCCCGATCCGGCCAACTCTCCTTGATGAAGGCGAGGATGTCCCAGATATCCTGATCCGACAGAGTGTCCCCGAAGCCTGGCATGCCGCTTTTGACGTCAGCGACACCCATCTGTTTCAAAGTTTGGTCCCCGCCAAACTTTGTATAGTCGAACAACAGCTTGTCGCCGTGATGCCAGGTATGCCCGGTTCGGTCATGCGGGGGCGCCCGCAAGACGCCATCCGGATCAGGTGTTTGCCAATCCTGCTGACCCTCCAAATTTGCCCCGTGGCATGACGCGCAGTTTTCGGCGTACAAAACTGCACCACGTGCCGAATCCGCTGATGCACTGTTCTGCGCACGCCCACTCAGGCCCCAGCCAGCGACCGCGACAATGATCACTACAGCAGCCAGTGACACCCATTTCGCCGAACTCTTGTTCATCATGCCACGCTCAGCCAGGTCTTCATACCAGCGGCCTGATGCGACAGCATATGGCAATGAAACAGCCAATCCCCCGGGTTATCCGCAACGAACGCAATCTCCCGCTTTTCTATCCGGTCAACCAGGATTGTGTCCCGCAGCGGCCCTAGGTTGCCGTTTGGCAGAACTTCCTGAAAGTGCGTCCCGTGCAAGTGCATAGCGTGCGGAAAGACGGTGTCGTTCTGCATCTGAATCCGGACTATGTCGCCACGCGAAACGGCAGCAAGGGGGTTTTCAGGTAACCCGGCGACACCGTTGAATGTCCAGATCTGCCCTTCCTGAACCAATTCATTGGTGCTCATGACCTGGCCGTTAAAAGTGCCTTGACGCAGTCCGCCCATCGCCCCGCCTTCCATCACTAATGGGATTGTCAAAGCGTCAGAAACATCTTCGAGAAAGGAAACAGGGTTGGGTGGCAGGGCTTCTATTGCACCGCGGTTTGCGGATGCACCGCTTCCCGAAACCGGGATTTCAGCAATGACAAACGATTCATCGCGTTCGTGAAGAGTTATTTGAACGGCTTCGTTCGATTCCGCTGTGACATCAACAATTAAGTCTGCTCGCTGTGCAGGCCCAAAAACAAGGGTTTCAAAATCCTCTGGCTGCCTTACAGGCATGCCATCATAAGCGACCAGTTTCCCGTTTGCGCCACCTACTGAGACATACATGATCCGATCAGTTGCCACGTTGACCATTCGAAGTCGCAAACGCTGGTTTGTCAGAACTTCTGTCATGGGCGATATGTGTGCGTGAACGTAGTTTCCCATTCGGCCTGCATGCGTCCAGTCATGCATCGCGCCGAAATCATCGACGATTTGGGCGTCCTGACCCAACCTCCAGTCATCCAGCAGGATCGTAATGTCATGATCCGTGTCCGGCGGGTCCATTTCGTCGACGATGAACGCGCCGTAAAGGCCCCTGGCCACTTGTTCCGTTGACTGGTTATGAGAGTGGTACCAGAAGGTTCCTGCATCCTTCAGAGGCAAGTCATACTGAAACTCGCCGCTTGTTGGTACAGCCTCCTGTGTAAGACCCGGCACCCCATCCATGTTGTTTGGAACCCGCAGTCCATGCCAATGGATTGCCGTAGGCTGAGGCAGTGAGTTCAGGAGTGTCCGGCGAACCGTTTCGCCCTGCCGGGCACGAATTTCGGGGCCCGGAACACCGCCATCATATCCCCATATCTCGGTTTCAGGATAGCTGTCGGGGGCAACACGTGCCAATCCTGAACGCGCCTCGATTATTCGGGGGGCGGTAGCCGCCCTCCCGATAGTCGGCACTGCGATTAGTGCCGACGTGCCTGCAACGAATTGCCTGCGATTGAGCTTCATGAGGACTTCCCTCCAAAGAAAATTTGATCTCTCACTCGATTACCCCCCGTCGTGCACATCCAGCAGATAGGTCGCCATTGCCTTCCGGTCTTCGTCTGTCAGAAAGCTGGTGCCATAGTTTACGACCTCTCCCATGGCGCCGCCGAAGACATCGCCATCAGGCATGACGCCGGTGCGCAACGCGTAGGCCAAATCATCTACCGTCCAACCACGCTTTTGCAGGGTCTCAAAGTCGATGGCCGGTGCCTTGTCACCGCCCGGCAGAGAGTCACTTCCCTTGAAGTGTTCCGTGTCCGAATTTCTTGCGCCAGCCAGGTTCCTCCCGGTGTGGCAGGCCGCACAATGTGTGGCACCTTCGACCAGTAGCCGGCCCCGGTTCCACACTTCGTCATTGCCCGGCACGGGATCAGTGCGGGGTGGTTCCAGAAAAGCCGCGCGCCACAGCTTCAGGCCCCATCTCTGATTGAAGGGGAACGCCATTTCCTGTTCTTTTGACGGTTCCGCTACCGGTGGAACTGTTTGCCATGCGGCCCAGAGATCGGCGATGTCCTGATCCGTGAAATTGGCATAGAATGGATAAGGAAAGGCCGGGTAATAGGGTTGTCCGCCGGGTGATACGCCTTGACGCACCGCGCGGGCGAACTCCTCGATTGTCCAATCACCGATCCCGTGATCGGGATCTGTGGTCAGGTTCGGCGAAAAGAGCGTGCCGAACGGGGTATCCAACTCCACCCCACCGGCCAAGGACGCGCCCCCTTTGGCAAAATCTGTGTGGCAAGCGATACAACCACTTGCCCTTGCCAGATACGCCCCGCGGTTAACGTCACCCTGAATGTCGAGAGCTTGTAAGGGCTGGCCAATCGGCCAAGCCATCACAGCAACAAGTCCCGCTGACGCCGCTACGGCGGCAGCAAGGCCCAATCGGAATATCGGTCTCATGACGCATTCCTATTCCGACCGAAATTGCGTGTGACACGCCGAGCATGTCTGGCTCAGCATCATGAACACACCATCTGCCGGCATTTCAGAAAGTTGTGCCTGGTTTGGACTGCCGCCCATCATTCCGGCACCCATCATAGAACCGCCACCCATCATGGATGCGCCGCCCATCATGCCCGAACCATGGCCCGACCCGGACATCATCAACCCGTTGTCCGCCGCAAGCACAAGGCCTTCAGAGTAGGATTCCAACTGCCTGGCTAACTCTGCAAATGAACCCCAATCCTGCCAGATCTCCGATTTGGCCTCCGAGGGTTTGCCATCAGATCCCTCTGGAAACAGCTTTGTCATGCTCTCGCCAGCGTGACGCCCGATTTTCTTGGCCTCGCTTCGTACCGTTTGCGCATTGTAGGGCGTTTTCCCCTGCATCATCGGCGTAAGGATCTTCATGCTGTCCTTCATCGCGGACATACCATCCATGCGTTCTTTGACGATGCCGGTTGCGCCACCATGCGCCAGGGCGGCGGCTGCAAACAGAGAAACCAGGGCAACGCCTGTGGTCATTTTCAGAATGTTCATTGTTTTGTCCTTGTCGTCTGCTTCGACGCGCCCAGGTTGAGCGCAATTCGACTGGTCAGATCAGGACACGCGGCGGTGGTGGGTCAAACGCCGCGATACCGAGAACCCGGTATTGGGCTCGAGGGATCGAGTATCTTTGTTCAGTATCTTGGGGGCCAGGCGGTGGTGGACCCATCGAAAATAGACCAACAGCGTTGCAAATCGTTCCGCCATGACAATGTCCGGGATGACCCTGCTTGACATGCTCAACGTCCGCGGAGTCCGTTTGGTCAATCACGTGCTGAGAACCACTGCCATGTGCATGAGCAGAATCGGCCGTCACAAGCAGCCCGCCAATGGTCAGCACCATTGACAGTATGATGTAACGAATTGCACTGCCCATTCGGCTCGTCACCTTCAGAAAATCCCGTTTTCCTGCTGCAGCTCTCTGATATACGCCACGATGCCCTTCACATCCGCACGGGTCAAGCCATCGACCGGCGGCATATTGCCGAACTTCCAATGGTGTGCCCGAACTCCATTCTGGACTGCCACATAAAATGACTCGTCCGAATGGTGGCTTGGTTCATAGATTTTATGCACCAAAGGTGGTGCAAGGCCTTCCAGACCTGTTGCATTCGCGCCATGGCACGCCGAGCATTTGGCGTCGAATGCCACTTTGCCGACGGCCGCAAATTCGCTTAGCTGGTCCGGCAGAGTGACGTTTTCGATTGGGTCTCCTTGCTCCAGTGCTGACGTATCGGGCGGCGTCATCGAGTGACCTGTTGGTTGCTGATTTAAGTTGTAGACGAACGCGGCGGCGCCTGCGATCACTACTCCGCCGATCAAGAGTGTAAGTTTATCCATCTCTGTTCTTCACATGATTGTCAGTTCTTAGGTTCAACGCGCGCAAAAAAAATCGGCCTGACCAAGGTCAGATCAGTTTTACCTGAGTGCCCACAGTGGCCAGTTCGAACAATTCCGCAATCTGCTCGTTGTACAAGCCAATGCAGCCGTTGGAGGATCTTCTCCCGATCTTGCGCGTGTCGTTGGTGCCGTGGATCCGGTAGTATTGCCAGCTCAAATAAAGTGCATGTGTCCCCAGAGGATTCTCCGGACCCGGGCCCACATAATCGGGCCAAGCGGGGTTGCGCTTTTTCATTGCTGGTGTCGGTCGCCAAGACGGCCCTTCGACCTTGCGAGTAACTGTGGTGTAGCCCAGCCTTGTAAGGTCTTCCGTCAGCGGTACGCTGGTTGGATACATTCGGTAGACGCTTTCGTCTTCCGACCAATATTGCAGGACCTTGGACTGTGTATCGGACAGGATCACACCATTCTTAAGCGTATCAAAGTGGTCCTGCCATTTAGCAACGCGGAATGAGGAAACATTGCGGCGCGTCCCCTCAGTTGCCGTTGATTGGGCCCAAACGGCCGGTGCTGGAAAAAGCGTCGTCGCAGCAAACGCGGCAATCACTCCACGTCGCGTAACAACCTTTCCTTCTTTGCTCCGTTTCATGCCTGCCATCCCAAAGTTTATTCTTTTTTTCCGACTCAAATAACTCGTATGCCCGGTTCCTGCGCTGGAAGGTCAACACGCAAATGACATTTCATATGGGATGTCTCGTCTGAATTGTCGTTGCCGTTGGCGCAGGGATATTTCCTTAGAAGGCGGACCCAAATCATCAAGTCATTGTGGAAAAGCAATTTTTCTTGGACGTAACTCCAGGCTGCTTTAAGCAAAACCTGACTTTCTTGAATCAACCGAACACAAAAAAGCAACGCTAACAATTGCTTAGTTCTTGGTGAATTGATGTGATCACCCGTCGATGCGAGGGTAGCAGGCACTACAAATGACAATCACAGTGGACTAAACACCATGTCCTTCAGGAAAGCTTTCCAAGCACTGGCCGCACTTTTGTTCATCGGCGCTTGTACCGAAACAACGTCAATATCTGCAGATAGCGAGCCCGGAACGCTTTCCCAAGTTCCTGACGCCGTAGCCCAGATTGCTGCTCCGGGCCAGGACCTGAACGCAGTGAAAATCATGCCTGAGGACGGTTGCTATTGGTATCGCTATGTTGGGCCAGTTGAAACAACCTACCTACCACTTAGGACTATTGAAGGGCGCCCAATCTGTACGCGCGCCTGACAAGCGCCTGTCAGCTGGTCGCGGTCAGAAGCCGCTCGGGAGGGTAGAGATGAGCCGTGGACCCTGGCCTGACACGATCATAAAGCCCGATGATATGTGGCATCGCCATCCTTACGCAGCCAGAACTTGCGCGACCTCCGATAGATCTTGGATAAGGCGTTCCGTGAATTCGCAGGTATGTGTCGCGACCACCTTCGAACAGATAAAACGCCCTTGATCCCAATGGGTTTGTCGGCCCACCGGGCACACCATCTGCGAATTGCGCATATTCATCAGGGTCGCGCTCAATCATTTCGGCTGTAGGAGTCCAACGCGGCCATTTGGCCTTTCGCTTGATCGTGTAGACTCCGGGCTCGTAAAGATTGCCTCGGGCAATGGCTACGCCGTAACGCATTGCTGTGCCACCGTCTTCGATGAAATACAGATATCGTGCCACCGCGTCGACATGAATGTCACCCGGAGTAAGTGGTCGATTGGTTTGCACACGCTGAGGCAGGAAACGTGGGTGTAAACCCCAGGGATTGGATGTTGCGGGATCAAAATTGGCTGGAGTTACTTGCGCATCCCACTCCGACCATTGCGAGGCCGCCGCCGACGTCACTCCAAAAACCGGCTGAGAGAAAATGGCGAGCGAGGCTGCAACAAAATGTCGTCTGGTCAGCATTGATAGCGCTCCTATTGGCTGGTTGGTGTCTGGAGTTAGTACCCAGGGGATTAGACAATCCGCGACGGGGGAAGATTTGTCCATTCAATTATTCGTTCGATATCGCTTCGACCCACCCGCGAGTTTTCAAGGCTTAAAGTGACCTAGGCAGCTTCGTGTTTAACCTGAAACTTCACCAGGCGTCGGGACGACAATGCCTGCTGTTCATACCCCTAAAAACTTCCCTGTTCCGGCCGTGTCTATGCACCAAGTAAGGCCCAAGCAAATGCTGGACTGGTTTGACAGCGTCAAATTCGCTTCGCGCCAAAACAGCTTGACCTTCCATCGTGGGAAGGCGTTAGCAGAGGTCTCCAATCCAAATTTTGGAGTTGAATGTGAAAGAAAAACAGACTGCAAACGCGCCGCAGGCGTCAGTACCGGTTAGCGGCGGCAAGATAATGAAATGGGGCATGATGGTATGTTGCATTGCCATGATAACGCCGATCGCTCTCTACTTGATCGCCGGCGGGACGGTTGGTGGGCTTTCTGACTCCTTGGGTCTTTTCGCACCGTTGATCCTGTGCCTCGGAGCCCATTTCTTTATGCACAAGGCGATGGAAAAATCCTGTCATTCGAACAAATCTGAATCGGAAAGACCAAAGGCAACAGACGCCGCGGTCGGACCGAACCCAGTACACCGGCAATAATCTTCAATCATGAAGCTTTGGTGCTCAAGGTTGGCCGCCATGTCGCTGGCCGCTCTTTCGCTGGCGGCTTGCGCACCACGCCCTAAACTATGCCCGCTGCAACCGCCGCAGCCTGAATACGCCCTGCCCCAAGGTTGCCGGGTTCAATGGGAGGGCGCGGATGGCGGGGCCTATTTCATCTGCGAAGACGGGCGCGAAGGTTTCGTGAGCTGATCGTGGGGATGTGACATTCCGGCTCGTTGACCCTCCAGCGCTGGAATCTGGCAGAGACGGGTGCAAAACAACCGATGGCAACGCGCAATGGCAAGAACACTCCTAAATTTATGTATTATGATCTTGGGGTTAATCTTTGGCCAGACTTCCGCCGGGACAAGCCTTGCAGCTACATCCCAAGCGTATGAATCAGAGCCCCTGGTCGCACACATAATTACCGCGCAGGACGGGATCGCGCCTGACGTCAAGACGATCACTGCAGGACTGCATCTGAAACTGGGCGAAGATTGGAAAACCTACTGGAAGTCGCCTGGTGAGGTGGGAATTCCGCCCAAGATCACTTGGAACGGCTCGCAAAACGTCAGCGACGTACAGTTTCACTGGCCCGCGCCGATCCGTTTTCGCGCCTTCGGGATCGAGAATTTCGGGTACAAGGACGAAGTGGTCTTTCCGCTGACCGTCACACTCGAGAACCCCGGAGCGCCAGTTGACTTGAAGGCCGCTGTGACAACGCTGATCTGTTCCGATATCTGTGTGCCGGTCGAGTTTTCGCTGGACTTGTCGCTGACTCAGGGAACGGGTCGGGATCAGGACTCGGCCCGGCTTATAAATGCCTTTCTGTCGCGGGTGCCAACCACGGGAAACACAAGCGGAATGAAGTCCGACGCCGCGACCCTGGATACCGAGTCCGAGATGCTGACGCTGAATTTCACCAGCGACCTGCCCTTTGATGCGCCTGATGTCTTTCCCGACATGGGACGTGACACCGCGTTTGGTGCACCCGACATCCGGCTCGCTGGCGACAGGCGTCAGCTATGGGTGCAGTTCCCGGTCCTCGCTCTGGCACAGGACCCCCCCGCCTTGTCCGTCACGGTTACCGACACCAACCGCGTGGCCGAGTTTTCGCCCCGTACCGACGCTCCCCCTACCCCGCCACCATATGAGATCGCGGCCGCCGAAACTTCAGCCAGCGCGCTGGTCTGGATCATTTTGCTGGCGGTGGGCGGCGGGTTGATTCTGAATGTCATGCCCTGCGTACTGCCAGTGCTTTCGATCAAGCTTTCCTCGGCGGTAAAGGCTCGCGACCGCTCTGCGGCTCAGATTCGCGCCGGGTTCCTGGCTTCGGCAGCCGGAATCCTGACATTCATGTGGCTGTTGGCGGCTATCACCATTGCGGCGCGGTCGCTGGGCTATTCCGTCGGCTGGGGCATCCAGTTCCAGAATCCGCTTTTCCTTGCGGTGATGATCGTGGTGCTGGCGGTTTTTGCAACCAGCCTCGCGGGCTTGTTCGAGATCACGCTGCCGCAGTCGCTGAACACCCGGCTTGCCCATGTCGAAAAGGGCCGCGTGTCGCTGGTCGGGGATTTCCTGACCGGAGCCTTCTCAGCAGTTCTGGCGACGCCCTGCTCGGCCCCCTTCCTCGGCACGGCGGTGGCCTTTGCCCTGACCGGCCGACCGGTGGATATCGTGGCGATCTTCACCGCAATGGGGGTCGGGCTGGCCATTCCTTACCTGCTGGTTGCAGTGCACCCGAAACTTACCGCCGCTCTGCCTAAACCGGGGCGTTGGATGGTGGGATTAAAATGGGCCCTGTCGGCGGCACTGCTGACCACGATCGGCTGGTTGGTCTGGGTGATGGTCGGGGTGGCCGGAGACACTGCTGCAACTGCTACCGTGCTGGCTGCAACTGTTCTGGTCCTGTTGATCTGGAAAAGTACGATGATGCCACCCGTTTTGCGCTGGACAGCCCTGTTGCTGACGCTGACCGCAGCGTTTGCCGCACCGGTTGCGATTGCCGGCAAAGACCGGTCCAGGCTGCTTGAACCAGCCGGAGAGATCCCTTGGATTACCTTCAGCCGCCCCGAAATCGCCCGCCTTGTGTCGCGCGGCGAGGTGGTTTTCGTCGATGTCACAGCCGACTGGTGTCTGACCTGCAAGGCCAACAAAGCGCTGGTGCTGGAACGCGGCGAGGTTCTGGCAACACTGCAATCGGACAAAGCAATTCCGATGCAGGCCGACTGGACCCGCCCCGACGATGTGATCGCCCGTTTCCTTGAGGACAATGGACGGTTCGGGATCCCCTTCAACATCGTCTACGGCCCGTCGGCCCCCGAAGGCATCGCCCTGCCAGAGATCTTGACCACGAACGCCATTCTCGACGCGATGGAACAGGCCGCGCCGATTGCGGGCGGAGCCGTGGAAAGCGGATCCTGACCCCGGAGTTCACATATCCCGGACGCGGTTGCTCTGCTGCGCTAAACGCATGGTCTCGTGCTCTTCCATATCCAGTATCGCCTGAAAGAGTTCGCGTGCCTCGGGTATCTCGGCACGCCCGTGCAAATACCGATATAAGTCGATCACCTGATTGTGAAGATCGAAGACCGCTTCGCAGATCTCATCGACGCTCATCTGTGCGAACGGCCTGTCGCAGGCGCGATGTGGGTCGATCGGCTCATTGCCCAAATAGTCATATACCCAGGTGTTGAGCGCTTTGGGATCGGCTCGTTTCACGAAACCATCGACGATTTTCTCCAGAGCAGCCTCATGATCGGCGAGGTAGGTAAGCAACATCCTGGCCAGCTCCTGCTCTGACTGTGTCGAACAGTGGGCCAAACATTCGGCGAGCCAATGATGCATTTCCCGCGTCCAGACAATTAGATCAGAAAACGTTTCAACTTTCATGGTCTCAACCTCCTAAAGATCGGCATGCGATAGCCTAAACCGGAATTTTCCAGATGGCTCACTGGGCATCAGCGCGAAGTCGGCGCCGGCCCGATCCACGCCGGGCTGCGGGAATCAACCCCCCAGTTCCAGCAATGCCCGGTCGATTGCCACCTTGCGCGGATCCCCCTGCGGCAGGTCATCCGCCAGATCCCTTGCCCTGCCATAGGCGTTCCGGGCGCCGTCGGTCTCGCCCAGCACCGAATAGGCGTTGCCCAGCCGCATCCAGCCGTCCAGATCGCCTGGGTTTTCCTGCATCCGGCTCGCAAGCCGTTCGACCATCGAGCGGATGAAGGCCTGCCGGTCTTCGTCTGACATCTCCTCGGCCGCCGCCACCTGATCGGCAGTTGGGCCGGGCATGGAAGGGGCAAAAGCCGCCAGATTCACCGGAGCCCGTCCGATCGACGGGGCGATGCGGTTAAGCTGGGCCACAAAACTCTCCATCCATGGCCGGAACTCCTCTTCGGCGTCCATCCGCGTCTTCAGTAGGTCATAGGCCTTATCAGGCGATCCAGCCTGCTCCAGACCAATGGCTTTGTAGAATGTCGCTGCTGGGTTCGATGGGTCCAGTTCCAAGGCTCGTTCAAACGCCCGATCGGCCTTGGGCGTAACGACACCGTCATCGGCATAGACCAACGCCTCGCCATATTGCGACACCAGCGCTGAATTCGCATTGGGTCGGTCCAGCAACCCCTCGAACGCGTCTGCGGCATCTCCAAAGCGTCCCATACGCATATAGGTCTGAGCCAACAACACCCATCCCTCGGTTGGCCCGCCGGTTTCATCCGCCTCAAGCCGCGACTTCAGGCGCACGGCAAGGTCGGCGATTTCACGGGCTTCGGCCTGCTCCCCCTCGCGTTGGGCAAATGGCTGGCTGGGGATGTAGGGACTACCCAGTTGCCAATAAAGACCGGCTCCGAGCGCTGGAACTACCAGCGCGGCAAGTAAAATCAGCGCACGCCCGGAATGGCCCATTATCGCTTTGTCGTCCGATTGCCGGTCAATCGCCTTCAGGCGACGTTCTATCTCGGCTCTGGCGGCCTTGGCCTCTTCGGCTGAGATAATTCCTCGTTCCAGGTCCTTCTCCACTTCGCCGATCTGGTCGGAAAAGATGGCAGAGGCGCTTTCGCGTCTCGACAAGTCCGAGGTCTTGCGCCCCAGGCCGGAGAGGGCGAGCGTCAGAAACACCGCCACGGCCATGAATGAAAAGATAATCCAGATCATGCGTGCGGCTCCGTGAGTGAATGGTTTTCGGGATTCCGTTCTTCGCTCGCGCCGCGTTCCGTCTCTTGTTTTCGCGACTTCCGATATCGGCGCGCATTTTGGGTCAATACCGCTGCAGTCGCGATACCACCCAGCCCCAGGATGACGATAGGCGCAACCCACAGAATGTAAGTTGATGGCTTCCATGGCGGGTTGAACAGAACATAGTCGCCATAACGCGCAACCAGAAAGTCCATAACCTGCTGGTCCGTGTCGCCTGCCACCAGCCGTTCGCGCACAAGCAGACGAAGGTCGCGCGCCACGCCAGCGTTAGAACTGTCGATGTCTTGGTTCTGGCACACCACGCATCGCACCTGTTTCGAAATCGCCCGGGCCCGCTCTTCCAATACCGGATCTGCAAGTATCTCGTCGGGCTCAACCGCGAATGCCGGCTGCGACACCAGCATCGCCAGAGTGACCGCGGTAATTACAATGCGACGTATCATGACGCCTCTCCTCCGGCCGCCCGCGCCTGATCCAGCGCGGTGCGCATCTTTGAAATTGCCTCGTCGCCCAGCACCGGGCCGACAAAACGGAATACGACCTTGCCCGCGCCATCAATCACAAAGGTCTCCGGCACGCCGGAAATCCCCCATTCGATCCCGGCTCGGCCGTCCAGGTCGGAACCGATGCGCTCATAAGGGTTGCCCAGATCGTCGAGCCATTTCCGCGCGTCCTGCGGCTTGTCTTTGTAGTTAATGCCCATCAGGCGAATGCCCTCATCGCGTACCATACGCGTCAGCACCGCATGTTCGGCCCGGCAGGGCACGCACCAGGACGCAAACACGTTGACCACGATCGGAGCTGACCCGTCATTTTCCACCAGATCGGTACTGGACAGCCCGTGGGTATCCAGCCCTTCGACCGGCGGCAAGTCGAACTCAGGCACCGGCTGCGAGATCAAAACAGACGGGATTTCGTTTGGATCGCGATCGGGATTCAGTCCCCATAGCAGGAAGGCACCCAGGATGCCGGCAATCGTAATTGGGAACAGTGCAAATAGACGTTTCATTGCCCTACTCCGCCGCCACCGCAACGGAGCTCTGCCCAGTCCGTTTTCGTGGTGCACCGACGCGTAGACGCCGATCGGAGAGTGACAAGACACCACCAAATGCTAACAATCCTGAACCTATCCAGATCCAGACCACCAATGGCTCATACAAGATACGCAGGGTCCATTTGCTCTGTTCTGATTCCGCCGCCGGTTCCGATATTGAGGCGTAAAGGTCCCCTGCCAACGTCGTTCGAATTGCTGACTCGGTCGTACTGGTACCCGCCACGAGATAGGCCCTGCGCTCGGGTTGAAGCGTGGTGACATAAGCGCCATCGCGAAATACCGTCAGTGTGGCCGCGCGAGACAGATAGTTCGGACCGCGAAGCTGTTCCACACCGTCAAAACGCACGTCGAACCCTGCTATCTCAATCTGTGTTCCGGGCTCGGCAAAAGTCACGACCTCGGATTTCCAAGCGCTGGACCCGATAAAGCCGATCATACAGACAGCCAACCCCGCATGGGCCACGACCATGCCGTAATGAGAACGCGGTAGGCTGCGGGCCCGACGCAGGGACTCGGCCAACGGTGCCTCACCCAGCTTAATTCGGCTGGCCCACTCTGTCAGCACAGCGCCCAGCAACCAAACCGCAAGGCCGATCGACACTACCGCCAAGGCTGGGCCGCCGGTATCCAGATACCACACAAGCAACGCTACGAGCAGGCTAACCCCGGCCACCCATTTGAGCCGGGACAGAACACCGCGCAAATCCGCCCGCTTCCATGACAACAGCGGCCCAATCCCCATTACAACGACTAGAACCAGCATGATCGGCACGAAACTGGCGTTGTAATAAGGTGGTCCAACCGAAATCTTTTCACCTGTCACAGCCTCAAGCAAAAGCGGATAAAGCGTACCGAATAGAACCGTCGCCGTTGCGGTGGCCAGCAGCAGGTTGTTAATAAGCAAACCGGCCTCGCGGCTGATCGGGGCAAAAAGACCGCCGCCCTCCATCTCCGGTGCGCGTATGGCAAACAGCGTCAATGAACCACCGATCGCGACAGCCAACAGCGCCAAGATGTAAATGCCGCGTTCGGGATCGACCGAAAACGCATGGACCGATGTAAGCAAGCCTGAGCGGACAATGAATGTCCCCAACAAGGACAACGAGAAGGTCAAAACGGCCAGTAGGATCGTCCAACTTTTGAAGCTGCCGCGCTTTTCGGTCACAATGGCCGAATGGAACAGCGCTGTGCCAGCAAGCCAGGGCATAAACGAGACATTCTCGACCGGATCCCAGAACCACCAGCCGCCCCAACCCAGTTCGTAATAGGCCCACCAGCTGCCCAGAACGATACCAAGTGTCAGAAACACCCAGGCCGCCAATGTCCAGGGTCGGACCCACCGCGCCCATGCCGGATCGACCCGCCCCTCAATCAGGGCAGCCACGGCGAAAGAAAATACGATAGAGAAGCCGACGTAACCCAGGTATAGGAACGGCGGGTGCATAGCCAGGCCGACATCCTGCAACAGCGGATTTAAATCCTGACCATCCAGCGGTGCCGGAAACACCCGGTCAAACGGGTTCGAGGTGAACAGCATGAATGACAGGAACCCCGCGCTGATCCAGGCCTGCACTGCCAGAGTGCGCGCCTTGAGTTTCAGTGGGATGTTCCGAGCCAACAGAGACACACCCAGCCCGAAAATCACCAATATCAGAATCCACAACAGCAGCGACCCTTCGTGGCTACCCCAGGTCGCAGCCACCTTGAAAAGCATCGGTTTCAGCGAATGAGAATTGCTGGCCACATTTAGCACAGTGAAATCGCTGACCACGAAGGACCACATCAGAGCGGCGAAGGCGATAGCAACCAGCGCTGTCAGTAGGACCGAGGTCGCAGATGCCGATCGCATCCACATGACATTGTTCCGTGCTGCTCCAATCAAGGGAAATACGCTTTGCACCAAGGACACGGCCAGGGCAAGCGCCAGGGCGAACTGCCCGATTTCCGGTATCATTCCAATCCCTCCGGATTTCCGGTTTTGCGGCCTTGTCCGACAATCCAGCGCTGGAGGGTCAAGCGCATTATTGCCGCACCCCCTTCGGCTGATGCATGCTTGACGAGCGCAAATCTGGCCGGCGGCCTTGACCTTCCAGCGCTGGAGACCCCCACCATTTCGACTTCACCGATGGACGTACCGAACACTTTGTTTTCAGGGCAGGGACTCAGGAAACAAACGAACACGAGGGCATCATGACACGGAGCAACAGCAAGATTACGTGCGTCTGGCAACGCCTCCAGGCTGTAATACTGGCTGGGGGGCTGAGCCTTGGGTCAACTGCCATGGCCCAACCGGAAACCCGTCCGGCTGACAACGTGGCGATGAACCCGCAAGCCTCCAGCAACATGTCAGGTATGGGAAGCATGTCCAGGATGATGCGCCCCGACGCGGTGCCGCCAACGGGTGTCGTTGGCGGTATGCATCCACCCGAGGGTGTTTTGATGCCTGTGTTCTCTTACATGAACATGGAGATGGACGGAAATCGTACCGGAACGCAGTCGCTGTCTACCTCGAACGTTCTGTCGCAGTATCCGATCGCGCCGCTCAGCATGAGCATGAACATGGCGATGGTCGGCCTGATGTACGGTGTGACCGACGAGATCTCGGTGATGGCGATGCTGCCCTATACCCGCAAGACGATGAAGCACCAGACCCGCATGGGCCAGACCTTTAAGACCAGGGCACAGGGGTTTGGCGATCTGAAGATCATCGGCGGATATGATATCTACAAATCCGACGGGCAGGTGCTGGAACTATCTCTTGGCCTCAGTCTGCCGACTGGCTCGATAGACGAGACCGACACCACGCCAGCTGGGCCGGACCAGCTGCTGCCCTACCCCATGCAACTGGGTTCAGGCACCTACGACCTGCTGCCGGGCGTCACCTATACGGGCCAGAACGCGGATTGGTCTTGGGGCGCCCAGCTGGCCGCCGTGATCCGGATGGGTGAGAATGATGCCGGTTACACCTTGGGTGACGTCTATTCAGCAACAGTTTGGGGTGCACGGCGCTGGAATGACCAGTTCAGCTCCTCGTTGCGGGTGGTCGGCGACATCGTGGAAAACATTGACGGGTCGGATGCGCGCCTGAACCCAGGCATGGTGCCCACCGCTGATCCGACCCTGCGCGGCGGCCAGTTTCTGAGTATCGGAATCGGAGTGAATTACCTTGTGCCGGGGTCGGGCGTTTTGGCGGGCACGCGCCTGGGTATCGAGGGCGTGATCCCTGTGTATCAAGATCTGGATGGGCCCCAGCTTGAACGCGATTACGCAGTCTCCTTCGCGATACGCAGGGCGTTCTGACCCTTCAGCCCCAAACCGACTGTAAACGGACAATCAGCGCCGCCGCGGTGGTCAGAACGACCACTGACACCGCCATCAGTAGCAGGGCCAATGTCACAGGTCCGCCGCGCCCAGGTACGCGACGTGCCAGTTGGGCTGCAAATCCAGTACCGTGGGCGATCTGGCTCTGAACGACGGATAGGTATAGCGGCAGCGCTCCGACCAGCGTGGCGTACAGGTAAACGCCTGAGATGTTCTCGAAGTAGGCGGAGCGTACCAGCGTCGGACCGACTACCCGCAACGCCACTACGGGATCACCGCCGAAAGACCCGAACCAGTCTGCCGAAAGCGCGTAGATCAGCGCGTGCAGCGCGATGAACAGGACGGCCCGTAGCAGCAGGTCAATTAGCAGATACCGGGCCGGGATGGCCCCCCTGCCCCGCGCCCTTACCCCAACGGCGAAAAGAAAAAAGCTGAGATAATTTAAAAGGAAAACGACCGGCAACCCATTCGTCACCACCTGACGCAAAAACCGAACAAACGCGGGACCACTGTTCAGGAGGTGCGTCGCAAAGCCCGGCGTGCGCAAAACGAAGATGGCCAACAGCGGAAACAACGCAAGGCAACTGACGATCAGCGTGTTTCTGGCAAACTTCCAGAAAGGCAATTCAGTGGCAAAATATCTGTTCATTTCATTTAGTTTGCCAACGGTTCCAGCGCAATGTCGATGCCAATTGGTTTACAGACCTGCGACAGAACCTCCGATTTTATTATTCCGCAAGCCCTCTACCTACTTTACGCGCAAAATCTGTTACTTTTGCTCGTTACTTTTGTTGCGCTATCAGTTTCAAGTTACACTCGATAAGTATCCCTTATCATGACTGATTGATTTCGCCGGAAAATGCGCGCAGAATGTGCCTCATGAAGCCCCTTGCGCCTTACCTCCCCAGCCCCTCCCCAGCCCTCTCCGCAGAAGATCAGGAGGCGCTCACCGATCTTTATGTGCGCGGCACGCCAGCCAATACGCTGCGCGCTTATGAGCGCGACCTGCTCTATATCACCGCCTGGAAGTCCGCGCGGTTCGCAGCGACGCTGGACTGGCCGGAATCTGAGGCCACCGCTCTCACCTTCATTCTCGATCACGCTCGCGATCTGAATGACGCACCAGAAACGGATGTGGCGCGCGAAACCGCAGAAGCGCTGATTACTCAGGGGCTGCGGAAGTCCCTCGCCTGTCCTGCCCCTTCGACGCTGGACCGGCGCATCGCCTCCTGGCTTGCCTTTCATCGAATGAAGAACCTGACCAGTCCTTTCGGTGCGCCGCAGGTGAAGCAGGCCCGTGCCAAGGCGCGCCGGGCTACAGCCCGGCCCCCTGCCCCAAAATCGCAGCACCCGATTACCCGCGATGTTCTCGAGCAGTTGCTGACCACCTGCCGGGGGTCGCGGCGCGATTGCCGCGACCGGGCGATCCTGATGCTGGGTTGGGCTTCGGGCGGGCGGCGAAGGTCCGAGATCACCGGATTGATGCGGGAAGATGTGTCCTTGAAAGAGTTCGAGGCCAAGGGTCTGGTGTGGATCTCGCTGCTGGAAACCAAGACCACCCAAAAGAGGGAAACCCCGCGGCTGGTGCTCAAGACCCGCGCGGCACAGGCGCTGGTGCATTGGATCGAGGTGGGCCAGATCAGGGATGGGCCGCTCTTCCGACCCATCTCCAAGGCTGACCGGGTGCTCAAGCGCCGCCTCAGCCCGGATGCGATCTACCAGATTGTTCGGCACCGGTTGAAACTGGCGAGGCTGCCCGAAGGCTTCGCCTCGCCCCACGGGCTGCGCTCGGGTTTTCTGACCCAGGCCGCACTGGACGGTGCCCCGATCCAGGCCGCCATGCGCCTGTCCCTACACCGCTCCATGGCACAGGCGCAGAAATACTACGATGACGTCGATATCGCCGAAAACCCGGCCGCAGACCTGTTGGGGTAAGCTGGTGCTAAACGAAGAAAGCGGTAACCCGTGGGTTACCGCCATTAAAATTAAGAAATCTGAGCATGGGTAACCCGCGGGTTACTACTCGTTCAAAACAGCTTCGAAAGCCTCAACCGCTCTCTGGAGCTTTGACCGGTCAATCGAACTAAAGTCCTGACCAGACAATATCCTGCACTCTCCCTTGCGCGCAGTGATTTTTGAAGCGCCCACGTGGAACTCATACTTCACGCTCTCAACCTTCTCACGCCGCTTGCCGCTAGCTGGTTCAGCATCAGAACTTGCCACGAAAGCATCAAGTATTTCGTTTTGCTCACCGGCTGTGGATGCGCGCACTAACACATCTCTTAATGCAGCAGCTGAAGCCGATGACGCTCGAAGTTTCCGCGCAACCTCAACGCCAAGGTTTCTGGAAACACTCTTTGGAAACGGCAACGCACCCTCAAGTTCACTGAGCAGGTAAACAAAGCTACGAATATAGGAGCGTTTCATCTTGTGCAGGGATGAGTACAGCCTTCCGACCAAAGCTTCTGCATCCCCTGCCCCCAACTCTGAATCTTTAGAAGCAAGAATTGCCACTTGCGCCATCTCAGCAAACGTCAAGTCTTCCCGAACAACGTTCTCTTCAACCATGTCAATATAGAGGTCGATGCGATCACTCTGGGATTTGGCAACTCGCGCCGTAACACTGGAAAAGCGTTCATCACCGGTCTCTTCATAAAGCTGCTTAAGAGCAGTTACTCGTCTCCAACCTTTTTTGAGTTGGAAGCGTCCATCTGAATCCTTATAAAGCTCTATGGGCTCCTTCTGGCCGCGTTCCTGAATTGAAGCCTTGAGTTCATCCATCTCGTCGGAACTTGCGACAGCCGAAAGATCCAAGCGATCTCGTGGCAGATCTGTCGTATGAATTTCATTGATGCCAACCGCAACCAAGACTCGCCCCTCATCACGAGCTTTACGATACTCCTTAGCATCGGAGGCATTTTGCCGTCGCTGTTCGACACGGTTCTCAGTGCTTTCATTTAGGCTGTTTGCTGTCTCGCGAACCGCAGCCCCCATCGGCCCCACTTCGCGGCGGCGTGTTTTCTTGAGGTCATCTTCATCAATTGGAGTGAAGCCAAATTTATTCCCGCTCATTCTACCCGCTCCTCAATTTTAGTACGTGCCTCCCAAGCCCTTAGGACGACATCCCTAAATTCGCTGTATGCATTATCAAATGACTGACGCGCCCGTTTCCATGTGTCCCGAGTCATCTGTCTGTAGTCCTGCTCGTAAACAGACATCTGGAACCTACCAGATTGCTCGACCGCACGTGTCATTTCGATGGGATTTTGACAGACATCGGCGCCGAAGACATTTTTGAAAGCATCCATCATCGCGACGTGCAAAGAGTTGCTAGCCTCGAAGCGAGTCATGAGAACACGTATGTCATCGAACCTTTTAGGAAGCGTGATACCAGCATCCTGTGCAATACGTTCGAACCCGCTGGTTATGTCTTCCAAGGCATCGCCAAGCTGACCAAGATAACTCGTTGTGCTGTCATACTCCCAATAACCAGGACCAGACGGAATATAGAGGATGTCAGCAGCAAAGGCCGCATTCAAAGACTGGTATCCAATTGCCGGCGGGCAATCGAAAACAATCAAATCATATTGGTCGTCAGGCAACTCATCGAGATATCTTGCTACGCATCCAAAAAAACTCCATGCCTTATGAATGGACCTGTACTGAGCGGACGCAAATTCAACGAAGGCCGCGTTCGCACAGCTCGGGATGATGTCGATCGTCGACCAAGAAGTTCTTTGAATGAAGTCTTGTACACGTTGCGCGCCAATCGACTGAACATCTTCAGGCAATTCGTCGGCAGTAGGGTAGGGGCAATCTGCGGGATCATCATATTCGTCCGCGATCCGGTTCGCCTCACGGCAGAGATCGCGGCACATAATGCCCCAGACAGTATTCCACTCTCTAACTTCAGCCAGACCCATCGAATGCGTGAGTGTCGCCTGGGGGTCGAAATCCACCACCAGAACACGGTAACCATCAAGCGCGGCCGCATTCGCCAAGTGCTGGGCAACGACAGTTTTGCCGACACCACCCTTAAAGTTCGAAACCGCTACTCTCATAGCCCGGCCTGCCGGCCTTTGAGGCAGAAGGCTTTTACCTCTAAATCTCAGGCGCCGTCTCAACTCATTTATCTCAGCCAGAGAAAACCATCTTTGCCGCCCATCATCTTCAGTCGCCCCTTGCGGAAGAGACGGATCTTCGGCCAACTTCTTTCTCAAGGTGTCCGCCGGGACATCAAACATGAACTGGCTAATTTCCCAGATCGAGAATGGTCGAAGCACTTTCTCGTCAGCGGGCGAGAAAGTAGCGCGGCGGACGGCAGCCTGTTGGGCCAGGCTTCGTTCGTTCATAGCTTGAAGGTCGGTGTGGTCACGCATGGTGCTGCTCTTGTTATATCACGGATGTCTTCTAATAACGCGATTTTGGAAAACTGCAAAACGTAAAGAATGGAATTTCCGCTTTTTCGCCTCCGACTCGGTAAAAACGGGAGGTATTTCGAAAGCGAAGCTATGTTTTGGTGACAGGCAGCGACCAATTACCAGATATATGGTGACACTCGACCCCCAATATGGTGACAGCATAGTGTCACCTATAACCTATTAACCGAATTTTCTTTTGATTTTGAAGAAAGAGGCGGTCATCCTGTTTTTCAAAGCCCGTTGACAAACTACGGGATTTCATCACACTGAACCCAATTGATGGAATCGGTCAGCGAAACCGATCCGCTCGAGGCACAGTGGCAGTATCAAAATGGAAATAAAACGATTTACAGGATTTCAGGCCGGTTCTCAGAAGTACGATCTTTTGACTGCAATCTCTGTTGCGGGATTGAATGGCACACCCGGTTTTCAATGTTCGATGATGCGGCTCATTGCGTTGATAACGGCCCGATACAACTGGCGCACTGATGAGCTGACGGTCGGACAAAAAGAAATGGCCCGCCTCTGGTCTGTGGACGAACGAACCGTCAAGAGAGAAATTAAGCGATTGACGGATTCAAGTATACTTCTCCAGCTTAGGCCTGGGGTTAGAGGCCGCGTCGCAGCGTACCGACTCAACTACACGGAAATTTACCGTCTGAGCGAACCGGTTTGGCGAAATGTTGGTTCTGATTTTGTATCGCGCATGGAGACACAAACTCCAAAACCGACCGAAAAGGTTGTTCATGTACAATTTGGCCAAGAAAAACCAGAAGCTGTTGAACATGAGGGACAAGACCTTCAGGATCCGTGGGGCAGGGCGCTTCGGCGCCTATCAGAGTCTGAAGCACTATTGTTTAAAAGTTGGTACTGCGATCTCAAATTTGTTGAAATACAAGATCAGACAATCACCTTGCGCGCACCCAGCAAGTTCATCGCACAGTACATTCAATCTCACCATTTGAAACCTTTACTTGGAGCGGTCCAGCTCGAGTTCGGGCGAATTCAGAAAGTGTGTTTGCTCGGCTAACAATCCAGATTTGTAAGTCGCACGCTGTGCCGTGAGACAACCGAAATTGCTGATTTCAACCGTTGAGTTTGGCCTCGAACATCCCGATGGTTTTCAGAATGTTGTCGAACAAGGGGGGATCCCCGATGATCATTTCTTGCATCCCCACATAGTCCCGGCGCAGCGCTGCTTTCAGCTCAGGGTTCGGTAGCAATCTTAGTGATCCGGGCCTGGCATTCTCGTAGTTAGCCCAAGCCGCTTTGAAGAAGACGGACTTATGGTGTGCAACCTGATCCAGCAAATCGATCTGTTCGATAGCGCGAGAATGGGTCTCGTGTTTGATCAACTGAGCCATGTCGTAATAATGGCGCGACATACGGTCAGCCAGAGGTTTGGTGATGTCCTGATGATAGAGCATATGCAGGATCGTGGCTTTCTCCCAGAATGTGCGTTCAACACCCAAGACCTTCACATCGACGTCGCTCGCCTCCAACAGGTCTGGAAATGCCTGATGCACATAAGGTGATATCCTGCGGGACTCGGCCGGAAGGTGAACCCCACGGGCGCCAAATTCGAACCGCACTACCGGCTGGATGTAGCCGCTGGCCGCACTTGTCTCGGATGGATAGGCGAAAAGCAAGGTTTGTGCATCATTAGGATCGACCGAGAGGGAAAAGTGCTGATCAAGCACGGCGCCAAACTTGATCTTGGTTTCTTTCAGAAGCGGTCCTGAGACTACTTTGGTGGCCGTATCCTGAAGCTCCTGCAGCAGTTGCTTTTGTTTTTTGCCTGAAAGGGCAGGGTGCTCGGGGTCACGTGTGCCGTCGAAACCGAGCTGTGCCCGGTCGAGAGACAGATCCACGTCTTCTGAGAACCGATGGATGATGTCATAGACCTTGGATAGCGATGTCCCACCCTTGAAGATCATGTGAGTGCCAAAAGAGGGCAGGGCGAATAGATGTTTCAGCGACCAGCAGACCCAGAAATCCTTCTCAACGATTGCCTTGGAAATGCCAAGCTTTGCGGCCGTTTCCTGAAACGCTTCTTCACGGTTCTTTGGAGTATCGTTGGCAAACTGGTCCAAGATCAGACCCATGCCACGATTTGCTGCACTACCGGGTGCATCCAGGCCGGAACATATCTACTTTGTCTTGCGAGCAATGCGCGGTCCTTAACATCCAGATTGCGGGCCAGCGTGTCGACAACACGGCTATCCACCCGGTTTTTGCCAACATAGCGTAACGCCTGAAATACGGCGCCGGTTTTCTGGCCTGCACCAACTAGCGTTTTGGATGATGCATTCCGGAACTGGATGACTTGTCGACCAACTGTCTTGGTGCGGGTCGGGCCGTCGGTCATGTAAGTCGGCTTGGACGGCACTTGGGTCGACAGCCCCAACTGGTTGGCTGCCATGGCAGGGGAGGGCTGTAGAACCTGATTGTCTTTGCGTGCAATCGCTTTGGCAATGTCATCGGCTGACGGAGACAACAGCCCTAATCGGGCGCTCTTTCTCGGATAGTCATAAAGCCCACGCGTTAACCGTCGGATCATCCCTTGATCTGCCAAACGCGACAATGCCTGATCCACACTTGCGCGGGAGCCAATATCCAGAAAGTCGGTTGGCGCAAAGATTGCGCCCCGGCCTTTTCCGATGATGCGTTGTCTAATCGATGAAGTGATCATAGTTTTCTCCTTGTCAGAAAATATAATACTTTTTTCTGACTTACAAGTTAGCAGAGTATCTGGGTGATTTTGTAAGTTGAGCGGGAAGTGGAAGTTCGCTGCAGTCGCTACGCATGCTCGCAGGAAATGCGGAAGCTGACGTTTAGATAGCTTCCCAAGCGAGCATCTTTCTGTCCCGCCGCAAGGCGGCTCCGAGTTCGTACTTCATATGAATGGTCCATGCCGAAACTGGCGCAATGGGCGGGAAACGAACCTTCGTCGTGTCAATCCCGAACTCCGCTATGCGGCCTAAGCCGAGCTAGAGCTTGTCCACGCCGGTCATATTGATTGAATTCCGAAAGTGTGGAAACGTTCATATGGTAGACGCGTTAACGGCGATATTTCACATGAAGCGTATCCTGTTCTCAGTTGTGTTTTGTTTTCTGCCTGCGATGGTGCTGGCGGACAAAGTTGCCTTGGTAATTGGCAATGCGAACTACCAACATGTCAGCAATCTCAAAAACCCGTCGAATGATGCGATCGACATTGCAGAGGCATTGCGCAGGATCGGGTTTGAGGTCACAACAGGTCTTGATCTGGATTACCGCGACATGCGCCTTGCCATACGTGACTTTGGAGAAAAGGCAAAAAACGCCGAGTCGGTCATCGTATACTTCGCCGGCCACGGCATCGAGTTGGACAACACGAACTTCCTGATCCCTGTCAGTGCGGAACTGCGGAGCGACCGTGACATCGAACTCGAGGCAATCCGCCTCAACACATTGATTAGCTCCATCGCGGGCGCACCCGGCTTGAAGATCGTGTTGGTTGACGCCTGCCGCAACAATCCATTCCTCGCGACTATGGAGCGCACAAACAGCACCCGCTCAATTGGACGCGGACTTGCACGTATCGATCCGGGAGGTGTGTTGGTTGGATATGCTGCAAGGAGCGGAACGCTGGCGCTTGACGGCGATGGCCGCAACAGCCCCTATGCTCAGGCTCTGCTCAACCACATCGAGGAACCCGGACTTGAGATTGGCAAGTTGTTTCGGCGAGTCCGCGACAGGGTTTACACTCTGACAGAAGGCTATCAGGAGCCATTTACTTATGGCTCGCTTCCCGCCAGAGACATTTTTCTTGTTCCAGATGCGGCTGCAGGCTCGACGCCAGAGGAAGAAATTGAGCGTGTCGAAGACCAGATTTATGCGGACTTTGAACTTGCGCGTTCGCTCGGAAGGCTTGATGCGATCGAGATGTTTCTGGAGCGATACGAAGGCGAAAGGGATCATTTTGCAGTCGCGCTCGCCCTTTCGTTGCGGGACGACTTGCTTGCTGAGCACCAGAAGGACGAAGTGCCGGGCAACAGTAGTACTGCGCGAGACAAAGTAGCAGCTCTTGTGCCGACATCGCCTCAAAGCGCGAAGGATGATACAGAGACGCGCAGCCTGATCCGTGATATACAAACTGAGCTAAATCGCGTTGGCTGCAGCGCTGGCACAGCGGACGGTGTTGCGGGCCCACGCACGAGATCTGCTTTCTCTCGGTATATCAGCGCTAGAGAGAATCTTGGACTGACGCCTGAGAGCCTCGAGACCAGTGAAACTCTTGCCGCACTTCGAGGAGAGCAAGGAAGAGTCTGTAATCAGTTGGTCGCGCCGTCTTTCGCGACTTTTGATGGTGACTACATTGTCTTAATCAGACGCAGATGGGACGATGATTATTGGCAAACAACCAGTCGGCCCGACAAGGCCTATTTCCCCGGAAAAATCGAGCCACTTGCAGCCTTGCGCATCAATCGCAATGGAGACAAGCTGACCTTGCTATCTGCCCAAGGCTTTGCGGCCGAAGGGCCTTGGTTTAGGGACTTCACTGGCAAATTCGATGACTCCGGTCAGTTGAAATTGCGCTTCACATTGAGTTCGCATTTCGGGCAGGCGACACCCTATAAGGTCAATATAAGCGTCAAACTGCCCGAAGGACTTTCGCCAGGAAGAAGGCTTGTCTACGAGCCGCGCAGGATTGACGGGCAGTTTTTTCTGAATTTTCTAATACGCCGTGTCAGTTGAAACTTTAAAGCGATGTCCTTGCCTGCTCCGCAAGAAGACCGTCGCTCTGGGCTCCTCGTCGCTGTTCGCCGCAGATTTCGCCAAGGTCTTGTTTGGGCCGTCCGCGAAGACGGCCCAAGTTGTTAGATTTCAATGGCCTCTGCGATCGCAAGCGCATCTTCCAGCTCAACACCGAGATACCGGACGGTGCTGTCCATCTTGGTGTGCCCAAGTAGCAGCTGGACCGCCCGCAGGTTGCCGGTCTTCTTGTAGATCTGTGTGACTTTTGTCCTCCGCATCGAATGCGTTCCGTATGCACTGGCCTCCAGACCGATCGACGTGACCCAATCCCGGACGATCCGGGCGTACTGGCGTGTCGAGATGTGCAAGCGTTCATGGAAACGACCCGGCCATAGGTACTCCGAGCCGACCATGAGCTCATCTTCCATCCACTTTTCAACCGAGGCGCGTGTGCCTTCGGAGATTTCAAAACGAACCGGCTTCTGCGTTTTGCTTTGCAACACCGAAGCTCGTTCCTTGATCTGGCCGGACGCCATCACGTCGACGACTTTCATCTTCACGAGATCGCAGCCACGCAGTTTGCTGTCGATTGCCATATTGAACAGCGCCAGGTCCCGATGGTTCTCGGCGAGTTCAAGTCGAACACGGATTGCCCAGACGTGTTTTGGTTTCAGTGGCCGTTTTTGCCCAACGATGCGCCCTTTGTTCCAAGCCGGGCGAAGCGCACGAATGGCCGGTAAGTTTGGTGTTTCCATGACTGATCCTCCGATCCGCCATGCCCTCCCACAACGACAACCTGACGTTGACGATGCCTCCATATCACGGGATGCTGCGTCGCATCCGAGGTCGGGGCTGAGCCCAAATTGACCAATTCTGTCGTCAGGATCAATTGGCGCATACTGTCAAGAAGCTGCCACTCAAATTCGCGGATCAACGCAAAGCGAGTGAGAGTTTGCGGTCCGCACGTTCCACCAAATGCTTCAATCGGTGGCAGTTAACTTCGGGTCAGACGAAGATCGCTTCAGACGCCATATGTGCAAGATCGAACCCAGATGAATGCTGCACCAATGCGCGAATTGCGAGATTTTCCAGGCTCTGATGCTCAGGAAACGGGAGTGTGAATCCTACGGGGCAAAAGAATCCTTGACCAATTCCAACATCAGCTCTAGTAAAACTGAAATGACGTTTTGCTAGATGAAACGATTGCGAATGATTATGTGGAGCCGCGCATGTCGCGAAGCCACAAACCAACCAACAGTTCGGGAGGAGCCTGACATGATGAAAGATAACCAAAAACTGAAGCTCACCACGGCGCTAGTGGCAGGTGGCCTGGCCATTGCTTCGCCTGCCTTTGCCGAGGGAGAGGTCGTGTTTGCGTCCTGGGGAGGCTCGTTTCAGGATGCCTTGCGCTCAGCCATGCTGGAACCTGCCGCTGGTGCGCTGAATATCACTGTCAAGGAAGATACGACAAACGGCATTCAGGACGTGCGCGCGCAGATCACGGCGGGTGCCGTTGCATGGGACGTTACAGAACAGGATTTGCCTTCGTGTGAAACCCTGAGCCGGGAAGGCAGCCTTGAGCCGATCGACTATTCGATTGTTGACACCACAGGCATTCCGAAAGAGCTGATCCATGACAATTACATCGGCTTCATCAACTTCACCAAGGTGATTGCCTATCGCAAGGATGCATTTGGCGACAATGGCCCGTCCAATTGGGCAGAGTTCTGGGATCTGGAAAACTTCCCCGGCAAGCGCGGTATGCACGGCAAGGTGAACTATAACCTCGAAGCCGCGCTCATGGCGGATGGTGTGCCGATGGCCGAGATCTATGACACGTTGGCCACGAATGAGGGCAAGGCGCGCGCATGGGACAAGCTGGGTGAGATTGCCCCCGAAGTTACCGTTTGGTATCGCGGCGGGTCGCAATCGGCGCAGTTGCTGCGTGACGGCGAAGTGGACGTGATCCATATGGGCCATAACCGCGTAGAAAGCGTGATCGCGTCGGGCATTGATGTGGCCTATGCCTTTGATGGCGGCACGATGGACGTGGACTGCTTGTTGGTTCCCAAGGGGGCTCCGAATAAAGACAACGCGATGCGCCTTATCAACGAATTGCTGAGCGCCGAAGCACAGGCGAGGCTGGCGGTGACCATGCCGTTGGGTCCGGTGAATTCGGGTGCCTTCGGCACCGGGATAATCTCGGATGAGATGGCAGTGAAGGTCAACACACATCCCGACAACTATGGCAAGCAGCTTCTGGTCGATCCGAACTTTTACATCGGCCAGCTGGGCGAGTTGACCGAAGAGTTTGACACGCTGATCCAACAGTAAAAAATATCTGGGCGCGGCACATCTTGTGCTGCGCCCATTTTTGTCAGGTTAGGAGCCCCCATGTCACCTGCAGCCCACTCCCTTCCCATCGATATATCCAACCTGTGCAAGGCCTACGGATCGGTCAAAGCGCTGAATGACGTGTCTTTGAACATCGCCGCGGGCGAGTTCCTGACATTGCTGGGGCCATCAGGCTCCGGCAAGACGACGCTTTTGATGGCGCTGGCCGGATTTGTGCGTCCTGATGGCGGGTCGATCCGGTTTGGCGAACAGGAAATGATTGCAACGCCGCCCCACAAGCGCGGCCTTGGCATGGTGTTCCAAAGCTATGCGTTGTTTCCGTTCATGACGGTCGCAGAAAACGTGGCTTATCCGTTGAAAATTCGCGGGGTGTCCAAAAGCGATCAGAAGGCCCGCGCCGAGCGCGCGCTGGAGACCGTGCAGCTGGGCGGTTATGGCGACCGGCGCATCACGCAATTATCCGGGGGACAAAGACAGCGCGTGGCCCTTGCCCGCGCCATGGTTTTTGAGCCGCAGATCATTCTGATGGATGAGCCGTTGTCAGCGCTCGACAAGAAGTTGCGCGAACATATGCAAATCGAATTGAAGGCGCTGCATGAAAAGCTGGATGCAACTGTCGTTTACGTGACCCATGACCAGCGCGAAGCCCTGACGATGTCGGACCGGATTGCAGTGGTCAATCATGGGCGGATCGAACAGATCGCGACGCCTGAGCGGCTCTATCGCCAGCCGCATAGTTTCTTTGTGGCGGATTTTATCGGGGAATCCATTTCCCTGCCGGTTAGTGTAGCGAATGACACGGCGCAGCTTGGCGAGCGCGTTCTGAAATCCAATACGCCTATTGCGCTGGGCAGCGGAGGCCATCGTCTGATCATCCGGCCCGAGTTGCTGGAAGTCACAGCAGGCGCGGTGCCAGACGCCGCCAATGACCTGTCCGGCCAAGTGCATGACATCATTTATCAGGGCGACAGCGTTCTAGTGATCGTTCAGCACGACAGCGCTGGTCAGATCAATGTGCGTGTGCCTGCCAATCGCGCGGGCCAAACCGGGTTGCCGTCGAAGGGAGAGCAAATCGGCCTTGCCCTGCATCCCGAAGATACGATCATCGTACCGGAACATGTGGCATGAGTATCGCCGAGACGTATGAAGGTGCTGGGACTCTTCAGAATGCCAGCACGCTCAAATCCGAAGAACGCCGCGAAAAACTGACGTTTCTTGGGCTTTCGATGCCTGCGGTTTTGACGATCTTGATCGTCGTCTTCCTGCCGATTTTCTGGCTGTCTTCGCTGTCGTTTTTCAATGCGGCAGGCGAACTGAGCACGGAAAATTACACGCGCATCTTTAGTAGTGCTCTCTATCGGCGAACCTTTGTCGTCACGTTTCAGATCAGCATTGCCGTGACGGTGATTTGCGTCCTTCTCGGCTACCCGCTGTGCTACTGGCTGACAAAGATGCCGAACAAAACAGCGGCCATTCTGATGGTGTTTGTGCTGGTCCCCTTCTGGACCTCGGTTCTGGTGCGGACCTATGCGTGGCTGGTGCTTTTGCAGCGCAATGGGATCATCAATTCGTCGCTGATGTCACTTGGCATTATCGAAGAACCGCTGCAACTGGCGCACAATCTGACCGGCTCCATCATTGGCATGGTGCATATCATGCTGCCTTTTTTGGTTCTGCCGCTCTACGCCACTATGCGCAATATTGACGGCGACCTGGTCCGAGCCGCCGTGGGCCTTGGTTCCAGCCCGCGCGGGGCCTTTTGGCGGGTATTTTTCCCAATGTCCCTGCCGGGCCTTTTTGCCGGCATCGTGCTGGTTTTCATCCTGTCGCTTGGGTTCTTTGTCACACCGGCTTTGCTGGGCGGTGGCCGGGTTCAGATGCTGGCGCAGCGTATCGAAAGCACCATCACAGTCTATTCGAACTGGGGGGCCGCATCAGCCCTGGGCGTGGTCCTGCTGTTGCTGGCGCTGGCGATGATCTGGCTGATGAACCGTGTCTTCGGGCTCGACAAACTGTTTATGCGCTGAGGATCTGAAAATGGAACAAGTCGGACAACGTAAAATCGACGGCCTGTGGCTGACAGTGGTCGGCATTGCTGTGCTGTTCTTTCTCATCCTGCCCACGCTGATCGTTATCCCGATGTCGTTTTCGGGGGCATCCTATCTGGAATTCCCGCCGACATCGCTCTCGTTTCGCTGGTACGTGGCCTATGTCACGTCGCCGGAATGGATGAGCGCAACAAAGACCTCGCTGATCGCGGCGGCGCTGACCACGGCAATCGCGACGCCCCTGGGCTCACTTTGTGCCTATGGTCTGCATTGCTCTGCGCCTCGTATCAGGAGCGCGGCTCAAATCCTTGTGATCATGCCGATTGTCGTGCCAGTGATCCTGATCGCTGTTGGAGTGTTCAGCCTCTATGCCAAGCTGGGGCTCAATTACACACTGACCGGGATCGTGATCGCCCATACTGCGCTGGCGCTGCCATTCGTGATCGTGACGGTGATGTCGGGATTGCAGAATTATGATTTCGATCAGGAGCTTGCAGCGCGCAGCTTAGGGGCGTCCCGTGCATACGCATTGTGGACAATCACCGTACCGCAGGTGAAATTCTCGATCCAGACAGGGGCTTTTCTGGCATTTATCACGTCGCTGGACGAGGTTGTGATCTCGATGCTGGTCTCGGGCGGGGAAAACGCCACAATCACCCGGCGCATGTTCAATTCACTGCGTGATCAGCTTGATCCGACAATCGCGGCGATCTCGACCTGTCTGATTGTCGTGTCCATCACGGCGCTTATCGGTGTGCAGATGATCGGGCGTCGGAAAGACAAGGCACAATGATGCGGGTCTTATTTTTCGCCAAACTCCACCCGAATCTGGCGGGCGGCATCAAGGACCGCCGCGCGATACTTTTCGACGGCTGTGTCATTGAAGCGGACGCGCAGGCCGGACAAGCTGATCGCGCCCAGCAATTCATCTTCGAACCCAAGAACAGGAACCGACAGTCCGGCGACGTCAGGATCGCGTTCACCAAGGCTGAGATAATACCCGGCCTTTCGGATGCTGGCCGCCTGTTTTCCCTGCCGGATGGAATAAGCATCCAGCACCTGACCCGAAGAGCCCATGCTCAGCGGAATGATCTCGCCCTCCTGAACGTGATCCCGCGCAAGCCTTGGCGAATTGACCCGGTAGAGGCACACGCCAGAGTTGCCGCGTTGCACATAAAACGACGCACTTTCGCCGGTCGCATTCACCAAATTCGCAAGCACCGGTCGCACAATTGGCCCCATCCGCAGGTTTTGGCGAAACACGGATCCAAGACGCCACAAAGACGGCCCGAGGTGAAACAGACCCTCGGCGTCTCGCGTAATATGACCAAACTTTTCAAGCGACACGCTCAGACGCAGAATTGTCGCCTTGTTGACCCCGCTGCGGTCCGCAACCTCCTTCAAAGAGAGGCCTGCATCGCCCGGCTCAAAGATGTCCAGCACACGCAATGCGCGCTCTACCGCTTCGACACCACCATTGGCGTCAGGGGATCGGGGCTTGTCGGGCATAGGCAGACCTTTCGACGCAAATCCGTCGCTTTTTATAGCCGGTTTGAGCGCAATTGGAAATCGCAAATAACGAAGGCGTCTGGCAATGAATAGCGCGCGGAAACAAATGATAACAGCTGGTTATGCGGACCTTCCTTTTGGCATTCATTCGCAATGTAAGGCTGATTGTGTTGGGGTTATGGGCGTTCCGAGCGAAGTTAACACCGGGCCCCGATCCGGCACCTCTCTGGCACCCGATGCGCTGCGCAAAATGACTGCCCAACTTGGGATCGGACTGCCTGTAGATGGTCGGGATCTTGGCAATCTGGACCTGTCAGGGGATTGGCCTGCCGCGTTGGAACAACTTGTGACGCAAATGGTGGATCACGGTGTTGTACCCGTTGTCTTGGGTGGCGCGTCTGATGTCGCCTCGGGTGTGCTGGGGGCCTTGCCTGATCTGCCAGTTGTCGCGGCCATGCCGTTGGCCCGGCGTGATATCGCGACGCGAACAGCCAACACGATCTGGGTGGGATTGAACGGCGATCAACCTGCTGGTGTCTGGGATCTGATCAGCCAGCGCAAGATGGATTGGCGCACCGCGCGGCAGTTGGATGAAGGGCACGGCGACTATTCTGACACGCCCGAGCGCGCTGTCTTGTGGATCGACATATCGGTCATTGATCTGGGGCATGCAGCTGGCAGCGTCGGCCTAAATCCCGGCGGGATGAAACCTGAAACGCTGGTTTCCGTCATTGGTGCCATGTCCTGTAAATGGCAGGCGATTGTGATCACCGGCCTTGCGCCTGCGCGCGACACCAGGGGAATGTCGGAACTGGCGGCGATCGAAACCCTGAACGCGGCGTTGCACAATGAGTGAAGCGGCGCAAATACAGTTTGACGCGATCCCCAGTTTTCTGGGCGCATCCATTGGCGATCTGGAAGATCTCGTGCCCGGTCAGGTCGCGATTGCAGGCTATTTTTGTGACAATCTCGCCCGGCCATCGGCAGGGCAACGCTATCTCGCGCGCCAGCTTCGGTATGCGTCCTGCCCCACAGTAACACCCGCGAATGCAATTGACCTTGGGGACGTGAACGTCTTTCCGCTAGAACCTGACAAGCATTTTCTCGCAGTTGCCTCGCAATGTGAATCGGTTCTTGAAACCGGTGCCCGCATGGTGTTGGTAGGCGGCGATTCCAGCGGTTTGGAAGCGCTTGACGTCGCCGCAAGACAGGTCACAGGTGCGGATGTTCCCATCATTGGGGTCAATGGCGGCGCAGTGAGCCATTTGCCCCGCACCCAACCGGTCATCCTGTCTGTGGATTTACAAGAGCTTGCGGGCAAATGGGTATCGCACCCGCATCGCCTGACGGGAATGTCACCAGCACAAATGATCGCGCAAATTGACGCCACCCCGGGCGATACCATCGCGGCTGCGGTTTTTGGGCTTGCCCCGGAACTGGACAACCGTGGCAAGGCTGAAACCCGCGCTGCACTGGCGATCCTGCAAGCGGTCACAGCTCGTCTTGAGAAAGGAGCAGGCTGATGCCTCTACGTTCGGCCCCGTTGCCGCGCATGGCAGGGCATCTGTCGTTCATGCGCTCTCAGACCAAAGCAATCGGCGACGTCCGGTCTGGAGATCTGGCCGTACTGGGCATCCCGTTTGAAGATACAAACGCACCTCATGCAGGGCAATCTCTGGCGCCGCGTGCATTACGCGAAACCTCGGTCTATTTCGGTTGGCACGCAAATCCACAATTCAGTCACCCCGTAGATATCGATGCGCGTCAGGATATCAGTACCGATGGCCTGCACGAGCGGCTTTGTGATCTCGGAGATATTGCACCGGGGTCCGAAGATGCGATCCACGCGGCCTTGAAGGCGGCCATGCGTCAGATCAGCGACAATGGCGCCTGTGCAATCTTTTTGGGCGGATCAGATCGCATGTCCGAGACGGCGCGGAGCGCGCTCCCTCATTGTCAGACAGTGCAGCTTGGCGGTACACCAGCCGATGCGCGCGATTTTCATATTGCGCCCTTGCCGAACGGAACGACCACGCCGGTAAATAGAGATACTGCCGCGCAGCGTGCCGCGTTTTCAGAGTGGCGGGATCCATCAAAGCCGTTGTTTGTTCGGTTTGATCTCTCGGTGTTTGAAACATCGCTCAGTGCGCTTTGTGATCGGCCCCGTTTGGGGGGCTGCGATCTTGCGACGGTGGTGCAATGGCTTGAGCTTTTGGGACGGCACGAGGTCAGCGCCATTATGTTGACCGGTCTGAATCCGAACCGTCCCGGAATGGGTGTCGTGAAGGTTGGCCAACGCCTGATGGTCACGGCTCTTCTGGCGTTTATCTATGCGCGCCTCGGCTTTGGGATTGATTTTCCGCGCCGCCAAACTTCCAAGGAAAAAGTACTGACATGACTGCAGCGATAACGACATTTCTCCCGCCTCTGGCACAACCGGGGTATCGGCTGTTTGATGGGCCTCTGCTCGATGCCGCCGACGTCCGTCCGGGCCAAATCGGTGTGGTGGGTATGCCCAGCGATTGGACACATTCAAGCCGGCTCGGAACCAGGTTTGGTCCCGAGGCGCTGCGTAAGGCAACGACGGTATTGCAATCCATGCGACCGCAGGGGGTCAGTTTTGATCCAGATACGGGCCAAAGAAGCGCAACGGCCAGCGACTGGCTCGTGGATTGCGGGGATGCAGTGATCACCCCTGAGGATGTAGACGCAACCACCGAGGCCATTGCCGCAATGACCGAGGCGCTGAGCGTTGGAGGGGCGATCCCTCTGGCACTGGGCGGTGATCACTATAATAGCTTCCCGGCCTGCCTTGGCTATTCCCGTGGGTTGGCCAAACGCGCACCAAATGCACGTTTTGGGTATATCCAGATCGACGGTCATCTGGATTTCTCTGACCGGCTTGGCGCGTGGGGCAGCCATAACCACGCAACCAATGCCCGTCGGATTTCCGAACTGCCCAATGTCGACGTGTCCAATATGGTTTGGGTCGGGATCACCGGTTGGGTCGACAGCGGTGAACTCGCCTTGATCGAAGAGCAGGGCGGTCGGGTGTTTTCGGCTGGCGACGTACATAAATTGGGGACGGCAGAGGCAATTCGTCAGGCGTTGGAGCATGCCATGAAGGGATGTGACGAACTGTATCTGTCAATCGACATCGATGCGATGGACGCTGGCTACCTCCCCGGCACCGGCTCAATCGTTCATAGCGGTATTACACCGCGTCAGTATTACGATCTGCTGGATGGGCTGGCCGAGGCCCCGTTGGGTGGACTGGATATTGTTGAGGTGTCCCCTCCTCTTGATCCGTCGGAGCGTACCGAATTTCTGGCTGCAGAAATGTTGTTCCGGATCCTGCGTCGCTTCCGCACACAACCTGTGACCGGGGCGGTGACAGAGCAATGATGGACTACAAAGGAACAGAGCAGCTGGGTGGGTTTTCCCATGCAGGAAAAACACTTGCGCCCGCGACACGGCCCTGGATCACAGACCTGTCAGCGCTTTGCCCTTACGAGGGCCTGCAACCCGGGAACCTACCGGAATTTGAACGCGACCCGAATTGGGACAACTGGGCGCTCACCGACAGTCCCAAAGACCCGAACCTGCGCCTGAACTGGCATCTATTTGAGGACGGTGGAAGAAGATTGATGGTCGCCGACCGGATGCTTATGAGCCGCGTCAGCTGGCAGGATCTGGATGATGCGGGGTATGTCCATGGCACAGAGCTGTCGATTGATGGACGCCTGTTTCGCTGCCGGTTGCTTACGGGGGGGGATACGCCCTGTAGTGACCCTTTTCAGGGGGCGACGCGCCCCAATGAATGGGATGCGCTGGTGGGGGGCAGCGGGGCGTTGAACGCTCCGCAACCGGACCCGGCCAATAGTACAGCACCGCTTTGCCCGGATCATCTGACCTCGCCTCATAACCGTTTGTGGAACTGGTTCGGCGCGGTCAGCTGGACCGCCGAACCGGTTGCCAGACGGGCCGATGGGCGGGTGTGCAGGGGCTATCATGGCCCGACCTATTTTTACGTGAATACTGTGGACCACCGGCATGAAGATATCGGGTGGCGACCAGTTCTTGAGGAAGCGCTATGACTGCAAACCCCTTTGCCAACTTTATCGCCGGATCATGGGTTGCTAGCAGCGACGCGGCCCCCAATGTCAACCCGTCCGACCTGAACGACACGATCGGCGAGTATGCCCGGGCAAGCGCCGATCAAACGGTTGACGCAATCGAGGCCGCGGCCGCGGCCCTGCCGAATTGGCGCAAGACATCGCCTCTGGTCCGGTTCGAAGCGCTCGACCGGATCGGGTCGGAAATCCTCGCCCGTGTAGACGAGCTGGGCGATATGCTGGCCCGCGAAGAGGGCAAAACCTTGCCCGAAGCCAAGGCCGAAGCGCATCGCGCCGGGCATTTGTTCAAATATTTCGCGGCTGAGGCGTATCGTGCGACCGGCGACACCTACCAATCTCTGCGCGAAGGTGTGTCGCTAAATGTTGTACGCGAGCCAATCGGCGTTGTGGGCGTAATCACGCCCTGGAATTTCCCACTGGCGATCCCCGCATGGAAAATCGCACCCGCTCTGGCCTATGGCAATACGGTTGTGTTCAAACCTGCCGAACTGGTGCCCGGATCGGCATGGATGTTGTCCGATATTATTGCCCGTGCGGGCGTGCCTGAGGGGGTGTTCAACCTTGTGATGGGAAAAGGCCGTGAGGTTGGGGAGGCAATCGTTACGCACCCCAAGGTGTCCGGGGTCACATTCACCGGTTCCACACCCGTCGGTCGCCATATGGGGGCGGCGCTGTTTGCGCGAGGAGCGAAAATGCAGCTGGAGATGGGGGGGAAGAACCCCTTGATCGTGCTGGATGACGCCGATCTGGATCTGGCGGTGCACTGCGCCGTTCAGGGCAGCTTTTTCTCAACCGGACAACGCTGCACAGCGTCTTCCCGCCTGATTGTGACCGAGGGCATTCACGACGCATTTGTTGACCGTCTTTGCGCGGCAATGAAAGACCTTCGGATCGGTGATGCGCGCGCTCCGGAAACCCAGATTGGTCCGGTCGCCAGTGAAGCGCAGCTCGCCATCGACAAACGATACGTGTCTCAGGCTGTGGATGACGGTGCAACGCTTGCCGCAGGTGGTGGCGAGGTCAAATCCAAAACAACCGGCCATTACTTTGCGCCTGCGTTGTTTACGGATGTGTCACCCGACGCAGCCGTGGCACGAGACGAAATCTTTGGGCCCATCGCCGCCGTGTTACGCGTGCCGGATTACGACGCCGCCCTGGCCACGTCCAACGACTGCGAATTTGGATTGTCCGCAGGAATTGTCACGCGGGATCCCGCCAAAATCGATCACTTCTCGCAGAACGCCGAAGCAGGCATGATACAAGTCAATCTGCCCACCGCCGGCATGGATTTCCACGCACCCTTTACGGGCCGAAAGGGATCCTCTTATGGTGCACCGGAAAAAGGCAGCTATTGCCGCGAGTTTTTCACGGCGGCCAAGGTTGTACACGCGGGGCGCGGATAATGTCGCAGACACCTTTGAAGGGCATTCGTGTTCTTGATCTGACCAATGTCCTTGCCGGTCCGTTCTGTTGTCATCATCTGGCGCATCTGGGCGGCGAGGTTATCAAGGTCGAAGCCGTCGGTCGGGGCGATCTCGCCCGCCAACTGGGGGCCGACCCAGAGCTGAACAAAGTCAACATGGGCGTGTCCTTTCTCGCCCAGAACGCGGGCAAGAAATCGGTCACGGTCAACCTCAAGAACCCACGGGGTCGAGAGATTTTTCTGAAACTGGTCGAAACTGCAGATGTCGTGGTTGAAAACTTCCGGCCCGGCGTCATGACGCGCCTCGGCGTGGGCTACCAGACCCTGAAAGAGGCCAATCCGACCCTCATCTATTGTGCTATCTCCGGCTTTGGCCAAGAGGGCCCGTGGATACGCCGCCCGGCTTATGACCAGATCATACAGGGAACCTCGGGTGTGATGTCGATCACCGGGGATAGCGACAGCGCGCCGCTGCGCGTTGGATATCCGGTGGCAGACACTGTGGGGGGCATCACCGCAGCCTTTGCGATTTCATCTGCTCTGAACGCCAATCCGCGCGGCACCTTTATTGATGTGTCGATGCTGGAATCGGTGCTGGCGACAATGGGCTGGGTGGTGTCGAACTATCTGATCGCCGGCGTCAATCCGACTGCCAATGGCAATGAAAACCCCACTTCGGCGCCTTCCGGTGCGTTTGAAGCGAAGGGCGGGTTGATCAACATTGCCGCAAACAAAGACCAGCAATGGGAGCTACTGACGGACCACCTGGGATTGGCCGCGCTGCGCGAGCGGCCTGAATATGCCACGCGCGAGGATCGCAAACGCAATAGGCTGGCTCTGAAAACTGAGCTGGAGACCGTGTTGAAGACCCGGTCACCGCGCGACTGGGCCAAGGAACTCAATAGCATTGGTGTGCCATCAGGAGCGGTTTTGACAGTGCCGGAAGTATTGGAAATGCCGCAGGTTGCAGACCGCGGTTTCCTCGACCAGTTTGAAAACGTCCCCGGCGTCGGACGCGACATTCAGGTTGCCACGACCGGGATCAAATTGGACGGCAGCGCGCCCACCGTCGATGCACCACCGCCCACATTGGGGCAGCACAACTCTCAAATCTGGAGCGAGTTAGGTCTTTCACCGGAAGACATTGAAAAACTGGCAAAGGATGGCGCGATATGACGGACCCCGCAGGACGCAATGACGCCGATGCCATTTGCCACTGGTGGCGCACCGAAATTATCGACATGGCTCCGGGGCGGATCGCCTTTCGCGGCCACCCGATCCAGGACCTGATCGGAAACGTCAGCTTTGCTCAGATGATCTGGCTCATGGTGCGCGGCAATTTGCCCACGCCAGAACAGGCGGCGCTTTTTGAATGCGCGCTGGTGGCGGGCGTGGATCATGGTCCGCAGGCGCCATCGATAGCCGCAGCGCGTATGGCCGCGACCTGTGGGCTGGGGCTCAACAACGTCATGGCCACCGGGGTCAACATGTTGGGTGACGTGCATGGCGGCGCCGGTGAACAATGCGCCGAGCTTTATTTCGACGTCGCCAAACGGATGGATGACGGCGCTGAACAGGAAGTTGCCGTCCGCGACGGTATCGCCGCCTGGTGTGAGGAAAATGGCAAGATCGTCTCGGGTTTTGGCCACCGTTTCCACAAGCCCGTCGATCCCCGCGCACCGCGATTGATGGCGTTGGTACGCGAGGCCGCGATGTCAGGCACTGTAGAAGGGCGATTTGCCGATATCGGTGAAGCTATACAGACGGAAATCGGACGTAAGCGCGGTGCCGATATCGCGATGAATATCGATGGGGCCACGGCTGTTATCTTTTGCGAATTGGGGTTCCCGGCACCGCTTTCCCGGGGATTGTTCTGTCTTTCCCGCTCGGTTGGCGTCTTGTCTCATGGCTGGGAACAGATTCAACAGGGCGGGCGGAACAAGGGGCCAATGCCGCCGCGTTATCTGCCGGAATATATTGGTGTCAAATCGGAGCGCTAACCCGATGACCATTGATGGTGCGAACGCCTAAATTCACACCGAACTTGGCATTGAAGCGCCACTGGCGTGTGGACTGTTTTGCCGGTCTCGGTCATTGGGCATCCCCCCCTAGAAGCAGACCCAACATGTTAGTCTGAACAAAGATTCACTTCTTTGGTGTTGTCTTTGAAGGTATTTCAATCCAGGCGAGAATCGATACATTTTCACGCTTGTTCTGACGTCAGCGAAGCGCACCGAGCTGCCATCGCGACAAGCGCGGCGAATTCACACTTGGTCCGCGATGCGTGAGTTTGTCGATCGCTGGATTTCGCAGTCGCAGCTAAAGTCCGGTCTGGTGGGCCGCACCGCAGCGATGCGCGCCCTCGGTCAACGGCAGCAAAGGGCCGATCTCCTAACAAGTTGTGGAAAGAAATTACGGGATCACCTTAGATCTCAGCGTTATCGCTCAGATTGAACCAAGTTGGCTATGCTAGTTCGCTGATCATCGATTTCAGATGGCGCATGTCGGTACCGCAGCATCCTCCAAATACTTGGATCGACGGATTCTGCCTCGCAATCGCGGCAATCTGTTTACCAAGTTCAGCTGGATCGCCTTCGTCCAGCTCATCTGCTTCGTCAAGTTCCGCATGCGAGCAACTCGAAGCGTTCGCCACAAGGCCTCTCAGCCGGGGGTGGTTGCCAAGCGCTCCGGCGAAATGGGTAGGGTGAGCGCAGTTGACCATAAAAAACAGCGCCGCCGAGTCGGTTGCTGCGTCGATCTGGTCAATTCCGTCCACAAGTTTGGTCCCGTCTGCCAGGCACCCGTCTGTCTCAACAACCAGAGACATGATGATCGGCAGTTCAGCGTCCCGGGCGGCGAGGATGCATCCCGCTGCCTCGCTTGGGCGGTTGAATGTATAAGCGGTGACCAGATCGAGGCTTGTGTCTTTCAGGCTGTGCATTTGAGCGGCGTGGTATTGACGTGCATCTTCGACGGGTACCGGCGGGATGTCGGCGTAAGGATCATGGCGCGGGCCGATGCAGGCCGACACCAGTACATCATCGCGAGCGGCAGCTTGGCGCACGTCTTCCATTAGACTGACCGCATCTTTGTTTACTTCGGCGAGCCGCTCTGCATCGTACCCCAAGGGCGCTGCCCGGTCGGCGTTCGCCATCCATGTGGGCGCATCAAGGATGCATCCGACATTCATTTCACGGGCCAGATCGACAAGAGCCTGCATTTGACCGGCCAGTATCACCCTGGTGCCAGGTTCTTCCAGCAATGGAAACGACGCGAAACCGGGAAGCTCAATTCCATGATTGAAAATCAGGTCGGTGCCAGTGCCGGCGTAAACCAGAAAGGGCTTGTTACCTTCGAGTGGGAGCTGTCGCGCCATTCTGATCCACGCCTATTGCCGTTACCTCTGCACAAGAAACCTACTTTGTCTCGGGCCTCCTGTGAACCTTAGGACTGCGACAGGGTGTATTCCGTCACTCTGATCCCCACGCCAGGCCAAACACCAGGTCATGTCTCGGTCGAAATCACCAGTGGCGACCGGCGCGCTCTGATTACAGGTGATGCAATCCATACAACCGCCCAGTGCTGGCATCCCGAGTGGCATTTTATGTTTGATTCCGATGCTGAGATGGCCGTGACATCCCGTCGGAAACTGTTGGAAAGCGCCTCGGAAACGGGATGTATTGTGCTGGGAAACCACTTCGCTTTGCCGTCTATTGGTCGGGTGAAGGCGGACAACGACGCGTTTCGCTGGGAGGACTAGCCCAGGTTGTATTTTGATGTGCGCGGGTCTGTTGTGGGATGGCGGCTGACGTGAAAGTTCGACGCGCCGCGCAGCTTACAGGCAATGATCGGCGAAACTAAATCTCGAACCCATTGGGCTATGTCACATTCCCTTGAATTCTTGTTTCACAAGCTTTCTCTCTTCACCATTTTGTGAAAGCCTGAAGCAGTTATGAGTGACAGAGTGTGCAATTTTCAGAAAACAGTGGTTCTTTCTGAACTCCAATCAGCTCTCTTGGACGGAATTTGTGATCACTGCGAGGTGACAAGTTCGGAACTGGCCAAGAGTGGAGAGGTGCTGGAAATATGTGGACAAGAGTACTGTTTCGATTATGAAACCGGTGTGTCCACGGAGACTGAAATTTTGTTGTGCCCCAGCTGTCACGAGGCAAACCATCTGGACGCGCAGCGACAGCATAACCCTTGCCACATCTCTGCAAGACGCAGCCGGGAAAACATGGGTTAGTCGATGGGTTCAGGAGGCGAAGCTTTGGAACGGTTTTTGCAAGAACCATCGCTGGTCCAATTTCGGTAGTCTGACAGACCAAGCTCGTCCCACATCCAGCCGAAATCATACTCAGCCACCGGAGAGCCGGTCTGGCGCGCGCTGCGGTTTTCGATTGTCTTCAGCCAGTCTATGACTTTCTTCCTGCCCGCCGTGCTGCGAACGGCCTGGCGCGGGGTCTTGCCATCCAGGGCAGGAATCGGCTGGTCAAGCGTATCGCGGTAATGCTGTTCGAGATATTCGTGGGCCATCTGACGGGCAAGGGCACGGGGGATGTCCTCTTCTTCTGCCACTCCGTTACTCGTGCTGTCATCCGCCATCATCTGTTCGGCGGTCTGGATTGATGTCAGCGGAGATTTCACCAGGTCGCCCAGGAGGTCCCGGACCAGGGCTTCGCCGCGTTCAGCGCGCGCTGTAGAGCTCACAGAAAGTGTGAGTGTCCGACCTTTCAGATCTAGGGACCCAAGCACGGAGGCCCCTGACATTGATTTGTCCAACACGAGGCCGGTGCCGTGCTTGGTGCCGGACGGGGTGTCGAGGTCAAGCCAGGTCCAATCCTTCTGGCCTGAGATCACGAGTTCTGCGGACTGTGTTAGCTTTTCAGATACCTGGCTTTGCGTCACTTTGCTGGCGAGGGGGAAGCGCATGTCGTGAAAGAGCAGGTTGTCGCCATCGCTGTTGCTGATTTGTGGTGGTTCCGGATCCAGTAGGTTCGGCAGATGTGCGAAGAGCCAGGCATTGGTGAAGAGGGGTGCGGAACGGTGTAGCTGATCCTGTGTCAGCCTCAGTTCAACGTCGGGGTTCAATTTCAACACGGAGCGGAGCCCGTCTTCAAAAAACGCGACGGTGTCGGGGTCGAATGGGAGCAGCGCCCCCGAGATCACGTTATAATCCCCCTGTGCGACAACCCGAGCTGCGATGCGATCCCATCGCTGCAGCATCTGCGTCGCGCTGTGTTCCCGGACGGTAACCGGCTCTGCGTCCGAAAGCATGTTGCGCAAGACCATGGATCTGCCGGGGTCTACCTCGCTCACCTCATAAAGGCTGACCGACGCGTCCCGCAATCCTTTGATATAGGCGCGGGTCTGCGCACTCTCCTTGGAACCGCTCCCTTTCAGATAAGCATCCGCAGCGTTTTCGGCGTCCGCTCCGAATGTCCTGCCCAGCAAATCTTCCAGGCCACCACCCCACAGGACCATCGGCCAATCCTCGCCCAGCAAGTCGCCCAGATCCTCGAACTCAAGATCGAAGGCCTCGAGCGCTGGCAGAAAATGCTCGTCCAACACATCAGCGAGCCGCTCATGCCAAATCTCGTCACGGGTGATAAACCCGATGAGCCCACCAAGATCGTTCCCCGTTGTCATCTTCAGCTTCTCCCTGTTTGCCGGACAGGGGCGATTTAGCGCAGATTGCAACCGCCAGCCAGCCCACACGCGTATGCAGACCTGCGTTACATGGAGGGACTTGTCATGGCGAATGCTATGTCTTTGGCTCCCGCCCAAAAAGCTCTGTGAAAAGCTTTTCGGAGCGGCGCAGGCCTTCATCGGTCAGTACCACCGATTTTGCCTTTCCAACCGGGTCCAGGATCAATCCGTTACGGTGCAGGCGATCAAGCGCTCCCCAGTCAAAGCCTTAGGGCCGTCCTGAACCCAGCGAATTCGGGGATGTTGCGAGCCGCTTCGACGACGGGTGTGAGCCCAACTAGTGGATTCGTCAGGGCGTTTCCGCCGGTATTCTATGATTGCTAAAAGATGGTGGTGCTGATCGCTGTCGTATTAGATTTTCCGCAAATATGCCCAAGAGACGTATCCCTTAAGCTTGCGCGCGCGCTCCAAAGAGACGCGGCACCAACGGGTGCCACCGGTCTGCTCACAGCCGTGAACTCGTAGTGCGGTTCCATTTGGAAGACCAACGATCACATTGAACCCTGTTCCAGGCCCACTGCGCATTTTTAGCATGTCACCGTCTTCGACGCCAAAAACCTCATATGTTCCGAGTGACGCGGCCGCCGCCGGTTTAACGTCCATGACGACCCCCAGGAACAAAGCCATTAGGGGTAAAAAGATTGCATTGCGCATCGCGATGTCCTGCTTATTGCCTCAACGACAATCGTAGCAACTCGGGTCACCAAGAGGAACAACTCCAAGACAGAAATGTAGGTGATACCAAAGCTTCAAACGCTACATTTCTTCCAAATGGTGGGGAACCCTGGCCCAGTTGGGGGCATCTTTCACAAAAACCTTGCTCGTTGGCTTGAAGTTGTTTGGCTCATCCAATGTCCCAGCCGCAATGCTCGTCAATCCGAAGGCTGTCACGCCCCACAGGCCTGATCCGCAGGTGCCACAAAAATGCTTGATGACAGGTCGACCTTCCTTTGAGGTCTTCTCAAAGGTCCGTGGTTTGCCTTTCAGCAGCTGCAGGTCTTCCGACTTTATCATGTACCCGGCATAACCGTCCGTTCCGGTCATCGATAGGCAATCACTGCAAAAACACATGAGTTGCATTACTGCGCTGCCAGTGACCTGGTATCGAACCTCACCGCAAAAACATCCGCCTTCCAAGATTTCAGCCACGTTGCCTTCATCCTTCTATTTCGTTTTGCAAGATATGAGAAAACCGTACCTACTCTGGCCAGTGGTCACAACGGTTCCAGCAGCGGAATGTGGAATGGTGCCAATATGAGCTCCTGTACCTGGATGGGTACGAGGCAAGCATCAGACAGATTGAGTTGTCGAATGTTTTCATCACGGTTCTGAATCCTTGCCAATTGACTGTTCCAGCAAAGTCATTGGACAGACGAGCTTTATTGATCGACAATCGCGTCATGGAGCTGACAGACACCACACCTGTGCACCTGATCCATGTGGACCCTGAGATCAACATGGCGCGGTTCTATGGCATCGAGTTGCAGCCGACGTTGTTTGGGGAGGTTTCAGTGCTTCGTACCTGGGGGCGTATTGGCACGAACGGGCAAGCCATGATGGTGACGTATGATGACGAAGCCCTGGCTAGTGAAGCGCTCCACAATCTCGAAAAGCAAAAGCTCCGTCGAGGGTATGTTCCGGTCGGTGAGTGACTTCGGGCTGCAGTCTGTTTCTGTGGCAAATCCCGAGCCTTTCGGCTCGTGAGCAGGCTCTAGGTTTCAGCCGACGTATCGGCTTCCACCCAGAACACCCCAGAATGATCTCCCTGTCCCAGTAGCCCCTGACCCGTCTCTTGCGAGCCGGGGCAGGGGCTTTGGGTCATGGTCGGTCCATGCCGTGGTGATCTGCCCATTCGGGTGACGGTCCCTTTTGCGCTCACGCAGGATCAGAGATCCTTTGTCCTTTCCTTGTGGGTCAGGCGGGATTTGGACAAGCCAAACGCTACCTTCCGTAAGGGGGAAGGCGCGGCCTCCCCCCTCGGACAAGACAAATAGACAATACCGTGTCCTCGCGCGCCTGCGCTGCGGGCCGCACCACTCTTGTCGATTGGTCCTGTCTCGCCCCTCTCCGCGTTCGCCACGGGGCAGGTTTTAGAGACGACGCCCTTTCAGGGCTCGGCTCAAAACCAGCACCAAAGGGGATCAACCCCAGAGGTCGCACCACAAAAGGAGAGACGGTTTTGGACATTGAAAAGACAAAAGACATCGACACTGACACCAGCCTGCAGGCGGCAGAGATTGCGACCCAGAATGACCTATTTCGGAAAGCGCTGATCGATCCGACTGCGGCAATCGAGATGCATTCTAAGGGAATTCAGGGTCAGGTATTTGTCACGCCCGGCGTGTCAGGTGAAGGGATGGAGTTCCAGACTGCAGCTTTGGCAGCGGTGGCGTCGGATGACCAGTTTGACGAGGGCAATGACCCCTATGGCGATCACACCTTTGGGGCGGTGACAGTCCGTGACCAGAAGCTGTTCTGGAAGATCGATCTTTACGACACGGACTACACGTATGGGTCCGACCGGCCGTTTGACACGTCAGTGACGCGCCGCGTTCTGACCATCATGTGCCCCAGCGAATACTGATCTCAATCCCAAACCGGAAAGGAGGTGAACACCATGAGCAATGAAATCTTGCAGCAACGTATCGCAGAAGCGTGGGCGCTAATCAGGAAGGGCGACAATTTCCACATCGCGCGCCGCTTCCTGATCCAACACGCAGCCATCTAAACGGCTCCGCTCTACCCCGGAAGGGGTAGGGCACCCTTAACACGATCTCAAACACTCAAACAAGGATTTGCCCCATGAGCAAAGTCGAAACATTCACCGCACCGGAAACCATCGAAACCGTATCCCTGTCCGATCTCTACCTGTCTGACATCAACCCACGACAGGAGGTTGGTGAGGAAGGTATTGCACTTCTGGCCGACAGTTTGGTTATGTGTGGCTTGATCCAGAACCTCAGCGGGTTGCGCGATACCGATGGCAAAGTCGCAATCGTTGCCGGTGGTCGCCGCCTACGGGCTCTGAACATCGCCGTGACTGAGCGCGCTGATCTGGCACAGGTTCCCGTTAAGGTCACGGACAATCCCTTCGTGGCTGAGCAATGGGCCAATGCGGAGAACACCGCCCGTGAAGAACTGGACCCTGTGGACGAGGTCCGTGCTTATGGCAAAATGGCCGAGAAATCTCTGTCTATTGCCAAGATCAGCAATGCGTTTGGCGTGACCGAATCCCATGTGCGCCGCCGCCTCGCGCTTGCCAGTCTGCCCGCCGCCGTTCTGGATGCGCTCAAAGCCGGTGAGATCAGCATGGGGCTGGCCAAGGCCATGACCGTCAGCACCGAAGAAGAGAAAATTCTGGAGGTTCTGGAACGGGCCAAAGAATGTCGGTGGTTCAGTGAGCATGATGTCAAACAGGCACTGACGTCGGAGGCTGTTAGCAGCACTAGCCGCAAGGCCGTATTTGTCGGGCAGAAGGCTTATGTTGAGGCGGGCGGCACCGTCACCGCTGATCTGTTTGCCGATGAAACCCTATTCAATGAAGGCGCGTTACTGGATCGTCTGTTTGCCGAGAAACTGGCGGTAGAAGCGGAAAAACTGCGCGACGCGGAAGGCTGGGACTGGGTGGACACCCATGAGGAAAGCTACATTCCCTATGGGTTCTCGGGTACGAAAGACATGCACCGTTTGGACATGGTGAGCCGGGACTTCACCGAAGGACAGGCCGAACGGTATGACGAACTTGCCGAACTCTATGAGGGTGAGGCTCTGGACGCGGATGGTGAAAAGGAGCTGGCCGCGCTTGAGGACTATACGGCGCCGTTCTATTCTGACGCGCAGCGCAAGCTGTCCGGCGTGTTTGTCTATGTCACCAACAATGGCGAGATCAAAACATCCCCGGCCTATGTCGCGGCGGAACATGTTCAGGCTGCCATTGAGGCTGGTGTTCTGGCCCCGGTCAAAGAACCGGAGATCAAGGAAGAACCAAAACCAGTTTATTCGCAGAAGTTCATCGACGACATGGTGGCGATCCGGCTGGCAGCGGTTCAAACGGCCCTGCTGGACAAGCCTGATTATGTGTTGAGCCTGTTTGCTTTCTTTGCCACCCCGGCCTCCGGTCTGAGCAGCAATCTGTTTGGGTTTGGCTATGGTGGTGCCGAGCGGAACACACCCGAGATCGATGACCAGTTCATCCTCGACCCGCGTCTTGGCGGAGAACGGGATGAAGCGGCACAGGCAGCCTATGACCAGTTCCACGAGATTGCCGCACAAGGCAGCGTGGAAGCGTTCAAAGCGTTTCGCGATCTGGGCAAGAAGACCCGCAATGGTGAGATCACGGGTTTTCTGGCCCGGCGGTTTCTGACCCAACGCCCGGAGTTCATGGCGGAGATCGAGGCTGAGATCGAGGCTGACATGCGCGCGATCTGGACCCCTTCGGCTGAAAACTGCTTCAAGCGTCTGAAAGGCTGGCAGCTGGATGATCTCTACAAAGACCTGCTGGACCTGCACATCGACGCCGACATGTTCAAAGCCTTCGCGAAATCCAAAAAGGGTGCCAAGAACGAGGCGCTGCACAAGCTCTTCAATGATCCAGAGCATCAAAAGGCACTGGGCGTGACCGAGGCACAGAAAGCCCGGATCGATGCATGGGTGCCGGATTGCTTCTGAAACTGGCAGGGCAGGGCGCAACGCGCCCTGCTTTTCAGCAATGATTTTTGATTTTAGTTCAATGGTATAGGTTGTTTTGACTTGAAAGGTTGTAGCCTGTAGGCTACATATAGGTATGATAGAAATTCGTAAGACGGACCTGTTCGACAAGTGGCTCAAGGGCCTGAAGGACCAAAGGGCGAGAGCCAGGATCTTGGTTCGCATCACGCGGTTGAGCCTGGGCAATCCCGGTGATGTGAAACCGGTTGGTGAAGGTGTGAGTGAACTGCGTATCTCCGAAGGGAAGGGGTATCGCGTTTACTATGTGTCGCGCGGTGACGTTTTGATCGTTTTGCTGTGCGGGGGAGACAAGTCATCCCAGCAAGCCGACATCAAAACCGCCAAGGCGATGGCAAGAGAGTTGGAGTGAAAAACATGGGTGTCAAAACAACGAAGTTTGAAGCGGCTGACTATCTGGACAGCCCGGAAGCCATTCAAGCCTATCTTGAAGCGGCTTTTGAAACCAGCGACACGGCGCTGATCGCGTCGGCACTTGGCGATGTTGCCAAGGCCAAAGGTATGTCGAGTGTGGCCGACAAATCTGGTCTGTCTCGGGAAAGCCTCTACCGCGCACTTAGCGAAAATGGCAATCCCGAGTTTGGCACGGTGCTGAAAGTGCTGAGCGCTGTGGGTGTGACGCTCACCCCGAAAATGCACGTGAATTAACCCACTTTAAAGGCTATCCACCATGTCCACCGATGCAGCTCCGTCTACGGTTGAAAAAGCCGCCCGCCGCGTCTGGAAATCCGCGCAGATGTTCGTCGGGTTTCATACAGACCAGAAGGGCAAGCCGCGCACACAGCCGAAGCTCTGGCCGCCAAAAAACGGGAGCGCGTCGATCCATGGTGATCCCAGCGCGCAGGAGGCCATCGTGGTCGTCAAAGCCGCTGATCCGGACGAGGTACAGGACGTGCAGATCAAGCTGCACCCAAACCGCATTGTTGTGCGCCGCGATGCAGATGCCTGGTGGCAGGGTGTCGCTGTAGATGAGCATACCGTGACGGTCCGAATGGCCGACAACACGATCATCGAAATCCGCCATGACGGATCGGTGAAGCGGCGCTCGGCAGAGGACGAAACCCATGTTGAAGCAGATGGCAGCATCTTCAAGTTCACGGAATTTGCCGAGGCGCATATGACGGGTGACGGGGTGGAAATGACCCGCCGCACAGAGGATCGCATTGCCACGATCACAGCTGACGGTGTTGTCGATCGCGCGCGCAAGCGTTAGCCTGTAAAGAATACCTCCAGATTTTCCTTTGGTTAAACTCGTGGCCCGCTTCGGTGGGCCTTTTTCTTGGCGTACTCATCACTGTATCTGCCCGTGCGCCGGTCTCGCCCCGCGACAGCGCTTGAGAGAGTTCTTGCGGATTACCGGGGCGTCCTACCGAACCCGCCAATCCAAATTGAGTCCGGCTGTTTACCTGATCCGCACAAGCACGGACCAGGGCCGGACCGTCCGGTCTTTGGCCTCCGCCAGTTGGATAGGGCGGTTTGCACCGTCCGTCATTCTTCATCCTTTGCGACGACGGTCATACCGACCCAGAAGGGCAACCCCCAACTTAGAACTGAGCGCCGCGCCTGTGTCGGATCGAGGTGATGTTGCCGCCATCAAAGACATCGTTTTGTTCAGATGTTCCGCGCGCAGCGATCCCAGAAAGCCTTGCCTTTCACCAGGTCTGACAGTTTCAAGTACGTTGCCGGAGAAGATCCTCGGCTGCGGTGTTTCTGAAGGGATGAACATAAGCGGGCAGTCGGGGAAGACGCGCGGCGCCCGGGCCGGGCGCCGCGCTTCAACAAGGAATGTCCCCTGCGCCTGCGGCGCATTCCGCGCGGATCAAATTCCCTGCTGACATCCCCTTGATGCCCGCTTTTCCCTTGTTCATCGAAACACGCCATAGCGAGGATCAAACAATGGCAACTCAAACTCTGAAACTGAGCGTCAAGACCGGTGAAAAAGAAGGCAAGACATTCTGGGATCGATGCGGGGTGCTCTTCGTCAATACCGATGAGACCGGCACCATCACCTCGATCCAGGTCAAGCACAGCATGTTCCCTGGCGTTGAGATGGTGGCCTTCCCGAAGCGCACCGATGACGATCCCGTCACCGAATGACGGGAGGGCAGGGCGGCGCAAGCCGCCCTTTCTTCTGCTCCGGCCGCAGGCCGGACCACATATGCGCCACAGGTGGCGCGCGGTCCTAAGACCGGGCAGGGGTGCCGACCTGCCCCAATGCGGCAGCAGACAACCCTGCCACACCCGCCGCGAAAGCGGCGGGACATTGAGCGCGCTGAGGCGCGCGGAAAATGCCATACTGACCTTGAACGTGCCGGTATGTGACGGGCGCTGTTCGGGCAGCTCCCGCTTTGCGTGATTGCCCTGCGCCGGTCCACCGGCACCCACGCCTGCTGGCTGGAAAAGGGGCAGGACCCTTTTCCCGGCGTGGAGATTGCCTCCAAGAGCAAAACTGTTCCGGGGGCAATTTGAGAAAATACGGATTTCTAAAATCACCCCCGGTTTCCTCTTGGAGAGTATGACAGGATAAGGTAGTTGTGTTACAAGTCATAAAAACAACCAGAGGTATACATTGAGCAAGCCCGGCGACACCACTGTCTTTTCCGTTCGATTGCCGTCAGATGCGTTGGTGCGTTTGGAGGAGGCCGTGCAGTCGCTTGGGGCCAAGAGCCGCAACCAGATCATCCAACGACTGATCTATCGTCTGATCGGGTATCTCGATCCTGACCCGGCCGTTGTCGATCTCTGGCAGACGCACTTGCGGCAGGTTCAGGGTGGATACACCAACCTCAATCAGCTCGCAAAATCGGCCAAACGCGGTTCGGTGATCTGGACCGATGACGACCGGCGCGATGTCGAAAACCTCCATCGTGCGATCATCCAGCACCGGCAAGACCTGAAGGCGCTGATCACCGCGGCCCGCCGAAACCGAGAGCCAGACTCCGCCATTCGCCGAATCTTGCGCGACGATGAGAGGACATCTGAAGCATGAACGTCGCGGCTCACAATTTGACGGCAGGGGACTTTCTGGAGCTAGCCTTCCGGGAAGCGCAGAAGGGTATCGATCGGTCCAAGCAGATCAGCCAGCAGCTGCAAACCGCCAAGCGCATGAAGTTCATGATCTCGCGGGCCTCATCCATCAAGGCGCGGCTTGGTGCTGTGGTTGGAAAGCCCGAGGCGGTTGTGAAACACGTCCGCAAAGGTGGGGTGAAAAAAGCGCATGAGCTGCGCCGCCAGATCAATTACCTGACCGTCAGGGCAGAGGGCGTGTTGGACATCCGCGACAATGGTGTGACCCCGCTCGATGCCGATCAGGTGAGTGATCTGATCGAGACCTGGGCCGAGGATTTCAACGGGAAAACCAACTATGGTTATACCCGTCACATGATCGTTTCTTTTCCCGAAGGCACCTATCCGGATGCCGCGCATGAGGCCGGTTTGGACTTCGCGGATCGCCTGTTTGGGAGCGGTGATTTTGGCGATACCTGGGACTATCTGACCGTGTTCCACAACGACACTGACAACCCCCATGTCCACATCGTTGTGAATAACCGAGGCGTGGAACATGGGCAGTGGTTGGCTATGGGTATGAGCAGCGACATGAACATCGACGTTCAGCGCTCTATCCAGGTTGAGGTTGCCGAAGGATACGGAATTGAGCTGACCGCAACGACCCGCCTTGAGCGCGGTTTGCGGCAGGAAGTTGAGACCGACACGTGGAAGGTTCAGGCCGGACTGTCTGTTGTTGAAAGCACTCCGGAGGTTGAAGTTACGGCCCGCGACATGGCCGGTGATGTGATGACACTCTCCATCGCAAGAATGTCGGATCTGTTTGATGAGCGCGCCAACGCTGTCAAAGACCGGATCGAAGAGTTTGCCATCCAACTCGTTGAAAGTGAGGAACCTATGGTATCGAGAATGGAACATCTGCTGGATCAAGCCCATCATTTTGATGATTACGGCGAGCCAGGAGACCCGTCTTATGTGTCGCCCGAAGTCATGAGCAACTTGCGGCGACACATCGAATTAGGCGGTTCTGAGGAAACAATCGCACCCGAGCTGAAGGCTCAGGTTGTTGCCCATATCAGCGACGTTCGGGACAACGAACAGAGCCATCCGTATCTGTCTGCCCTTGCTGATATTGTCGATGACAAGGCGTTCCAGTCGTCCGCTGATTATGCCCCGGCAGCACGCCGGTACGAGGTCTATATACAGGACACCTTGGGCAAGGGGGCCTATGAGGACTTCCAGACTCAGACCAAAGAATTGCTGCAATCCATCGACAAGATGGAAGGGCTGGCCCGTGAGGTTGACGACCCTCATCTGCGTGTCGCTATGGATATTCAAATTGGCGAGTTGAAGGGCGACGTTGCGGACCTGCGCACCAACGATCCGGACCTTCAAGCCTTCATCATCGAGGACCGCCGCTATTCAACGATGATGGGAATGGGCACTGCCGAAATGGATGTCTTGGATTATTCAGAGGCCGGCAAGTGGGCAGCGATCCGCAAAGAAGTCACCGACACGGCCAGCAGCTACGGCCTCGATGGCGAGGCGTTCGTTGCCCGCTTTGGCGATCATCAGAACGTCACCCTGGGTACAACAATGGGATGGCGCAGCGACGACATTTCGACCGCCGCGGCCCACTTCCAGGCGCAAGGATTACCCGACAGCCACGACCGCGCTGAGGCCGTTGTTGACGAGCTGCACCAGCTTGCGTCTTCCAGGATCATCGCAATCTCAGAAGAACTTTCAGACGTTCACGCCCACGCAACGCACCCGCTCTTGCAGGGGCGCGGTGACGATGACGGGCACAGCTTGTAAGGACTTTAACCGGTCTGCCTGATGCGCGCGCCAACGCCCCAGGCAGACCCATCACAGAGTTTTCCATCAACTCGCAAAGGAAAAACTATGGTTTCGCGTACAGACTATCTTTTGAACGAAGTCGAACACTTCGCACCCTATTCCAGATTTGATCAATCCGCCCCGCGTGAAGATCGCGTTTCAGAGCAGATCGACATCATCAGGAAAGAACAGCAGGCGATGGGCTTTGATCGTGCAGCCATCGCCTCAAACAGCTTCGACATCGAGGACCAGGCCAACCGCCGTGTTGACGAACATACTGCGCAACAAGATCTGGTCGAAGAATTCAAAATCGAATTTGAAGCTGCGGAGCGGTCAGGGGAGCCGGTTGATCTGAACGATATGCAGGCTTTGGTTTCTCAGCACATGAGTGATGCTCAGGAATACGATCTGTATCACCCTTACTATTCGTCCCTTGCGGATCTGAGTGGTGACAAGGATTTTCAGGAGTCCGACGACTACCAGTCGCCCGGTGATCGCTATGTTCAGTATATGCAATCCGCTTTGGGGGAGGCCATCTTTGAGAACTACGAGCAGCAGACCAAGGACATCGTGAACTCCATCGAGAACATGGAGGCTCTTGCACGAGAGGTCGAAGATCCACACTTGCGTGCCGCAATGGACGTTCAGATCGGGGAGTTGAAAGGCGATGTTGCCGAACTGCGCCCATATGACACCGACCTGCAGGCATACACTTTGGCTGATGACAGCTACACCACATCCATGAATGCGGCCGAGTTGGACAACCTGGACCCCACGGAAGCCGAAAAATGGCTGGCTGTGCGTGATGACATTGTGGCGACCGCGCACAGCTTCGGTCTCGACGGAAGCAAGTTCCTGGCCCGCTACAACGATCATGACAGCGTTTCAATCGGCACAACGGCGACTTGGAAAGACGCGGACATTTCCACCGCTGCCGCCCATTTCAACAGCCAAGGCGTTCCGGACAGCTACGAGCGCGCGGAGGCCGTTGTTGGTGAGCTGCACCAAGTTTCATCCAGCAAGATTGCCGCCGTGGTGCAAGAGATTGCCCATACCCGCGAACAGGCTACCCACGTCCATGAGTATGATGGACACAGTCTTTAACCACGGAGGACATGATAGATGATTGTTCGCGCCGGTGAATGTGTTGCCGGGAACAGCGAGACCACCGGGTTGGAGTAATGTGGGGTCTGTTCCGATTGGGACGGACTCTTGTCCTTGGACATTCCGGGCATTCGCTGCACCACGTTTGAATAGGCAAGAAGCGGACAAAACAGTCTTTCGCTGGGACTAAAGCAATGTCCGCTCATAGTTTAGTGATCGTGGTGACAGAGTTTATGATCGGCAAGAGACGCGAGCACATAGCAGTTCTCTGACACTCCTTCGTCATCACAGCCCTTCGAAATCCGAACCAGCTCTTTTTCAAGAGCCCGTAGTCGTTTGATCTTTGCTCTTACTTCGGAAAGTTGTGAGACGGCGATGTCCGTTGCGGCTTGGCATGAACGATCCGGGTGGCCTTGAAGCACAATCAATTCGGAGATCGCTTCAATTGAGAAACCAAGATCGCGTGCATGCTTGATGAAACTGAGACGCTCTAGCCCTGCCACATCGTAGCGCCGTTGGTTGCCTTCGGTGCGTTCTGGTGCGGCAAGCAGGCCCATTTCCTCATAGTAGCGGATAGTCGGAACTTTGACCTTCGTGCGCTTGGAAAGCTCCCCGATAGAAAACATGAAAATACCTCTTGAACCTCTAGTAACTAGAGACACTACACTATGGTCACGACAGATACAAAAAGGGCTTCCCAATGTCAGCATGTTGCGGACACAACGCCAAATTCGACGGCGTATCAGACGACTACAAAAGGAGGCTGTGGATTGTCATTGCTCTGAACGCGGTGATGTTCGTCGTCGAGATGACTGCCGGTCACTATGCAAAGTCTCAGGCACTTCAGGCCGACGCTCTAGACTTCCTTGGGGATGCTTTGACCTACGGTATCTCGCTGGCAGTGATCGGGGCTTCAATCCGTGCACGCACCAATGCCGCTCTGGCGAAAGGGGTGAGCTTGCTGCTGATGGGTCTTTGGGTGTTTGGATCGACCGTGTACCGGGTGTTCTATGTCGGAGTGCCGGAGGCCGAGATCATGGGCATCGTTGGCTTTTTCGCTCTTATGACCAATCTCGCAAGTGTTCTCTTGCTCGTCCGTTACAAGGACGGCGATGCAAATGTGCGCTCTGTCTGGCTATGTTCGCGTAATGACGCCATTGGCAATGTGGCCGTTATGTTTGCAGCTTTAGGCGTCTGGGGCACAGCTAGCGGTTGGCCTGACCTGATTGTTGCGGCGGTCATGGCAACGTTGTTTCTTTCCTCTGCTTTCCAGATCGTGCGCCAAGCGCTCGCCGAGCGTCGGGAAGTTGGCGAACATGAGCATGTTTGACGTGGATTATGACCTTTGATCTCGAATGATACGAAATCGGCTCAATTTAGTTGGAAATACCAAGGACTCTCGCCATGAACCTGAAACGCCGCCAAGTACTGACTTACGCCGCTGGCTTTGCCAGCACAGTACCATTTGCCGCGTTTGCGCAAGACACGCCTTCCGTCCGTGTTCTCAAGGATCCGAACTGCGGCTGTTGCCAGGTTTGGATCGACATCCTGCGGCAGGAAGGCTTTCGCATTACCGAGGAGCGCAGCTTTGGAACACAGCTTGTCCGCCACAAATTGGACAACGGCATTCCCGAAGAAATGATGTCCTGCCACACAGGCGAGATCGATGGCTATATGATCGAGGGGCATGTGCCGGTTGCAGACATTCGTCGTCTGCTGGAGGAGCAACCCAGTGCTGTTGGACTTGCTGTTCCTGGCATGCCCTACGGTTCCCCTGGGATGGGGCCGGAAGATCGTCGTGAGGCCTACGACGTGTTTTTGATCCTCAAGGACGGTAGCACCGAGGTGTTCAAGAGTTACGAAGCGGCCTGAGGCGACGTTCATCGAGCGGAAACAGTAAGGAGGAGAAGATGACGAAGCTTGGATTACGCACTCTTACCTTAAGCGTTCTGTCTATCACCATTGCTACAGTGGGTTGCGCACAACAACAACGAGGAGATTGGTGGGGTCACGGGCCAATGGGATCTAACCACATGAGGTCTGAGCACATGCGTGGTTGGGGGCACGGCAATATGGGGCCTGGCCAGCAGCAGCGCATGCAACGACATTGGACGTATATGAACGAGGACGTGCCCGCAGCCTACCGCGGGGCTCGGAGCACCATTCGTGCAACGCCCGAGAATGTTTCGGAGGGCAAGACGCTATATACGGAAAACTGCGCAAGCTGTCATGGAGCTGAGGGTTTGGGCGATGGTGAAGCCGGACGTTCGCTCGCGCCCTCTCCCGCTCTCCTACGATGGTTCGTTCAGATGCCGATGTCGGGGGACGAGTACCTTCTTTGGGCAATTTCCGAGGGCGGCGAACGCTTCGGAACAGACATGCCAGCCTTCAAGGAAGCGCTGAGCGAAGAAGACCTTTGGAAGATCATCGTTTATATGCGTGCGGGGTTCCCTTGATCTGTCGTCAATCTGTTGGTTTTTGATGAGTGTTTTTGCTGTCGATACTATGACGACAATTCTCAGCAGGCATAAAGCTGACAATGCGCCATTCTAGTAAGCTTCACGGAAGCGGACATATATGTAAGTCGCAGCACGAGCAGGTTAGGGCTCTCTCCTGCCGTTCTCTGCATATTGAAGTAAGGTCCGGTTCGGCCGCGTCCTGTTACCCCCGTCAAGTGAAGGCGCTACTTTCAGCCCGTTTGGCTTTCATTTTCTCCATCGCCATATCTTTCGCTGACCGACTTTTCCGCTTTGCGACCGTGCGCTGCGCATCAAATGCCGCCTGAAGTTCCTGGTCTTTTTCAGAAACCTCTTTCACCGGGGCAGGGGCCGGATTCGCATCCGCCAGAGCCTTTGCCGTGTCCCTGGCCTGTTCTTCAGCAAGATCCAGATGTGTACCTTTGATCTTTGGAGCATCACCCCCAAGGAACTGCATGAAATAGGGATCTTCGAAGTATCGGATCTTGTTTGCAATCACCGGCATCTTGCCTTCGCGGATCAGCACAACTTCATTTTCAGGCAATCGGCCAACGTGTTCGGGCCGGAGCAGGCGAATGCCTTCTTCACGCTCTGATATGCTGCCCATTTCCATCTTGCCGAGTGCTCGAGACTTCGACTTGCTTATGACCGTTTTGTCCCCGATGGACCTGGACACATGTTCGCGTACTTCGGAATCCTCTGAGGCGGCAAACATCTGGGTTCCAGCGTTTGCCAGCATCGCCCGCACACCCTCGTGCCCATAAATGTCCTGTAGGCGCGACAGTGTTTGCGAAATCACCACGAGCCTGCCCCCGAACGATCGCATGGTGTCATAGGCTTCAACAACGCGCTCAAGATGGCCGAGGCGTTGGAACTCATCGAGCAGCATCAAAACCTTGAACGGCTCATCTTCGCCCGGCTCAACAGTTTCGATGGTGTTCACCAGATCGAGGAAGAACAGGCGAATGAGCGTCCGGAACTCTTTGACCTTTTTCCCTGGCACGGAAAAGTAGATCGAGCTGGGGCGCCGACGCAGATCTTCAAAGTTGATGTCATTGCCCTGCGTGGCTCTTGCTACCGACGGGTTGCGCCAGAGCTGCAGGCCGGAGTTCAACATAACCGAAATCGTTGACCGCAGGATTTTGGATTCTTCGGCTGCAAGATTCAGAAACTCATCTGCAGCTCGCGCATATCCAACTTCTTCAGCCATTTTCTCATAGTCCTTTTGCTTGGTCGTTTTGACCAGGCGCAGGACTTCGGAAATGTATGGCCGCTTTCTTTTGATCGCCAGCATCGCCATTGCGCAGAACATGCCTTCAACACCACCCATAAAGCCCTGCGCGGACGAGCTGGGCGTGTCGAACATCTGAGTTGCAACCTGAATCACTTCTTCCCATCGCCGGTCCAGATTGTCGGCACGTGCTGCGCGGCGCAGAGGGTTGTAGCTGTGGCTTTTGTCGGGGTTCTCGGGGTCGAACACAAAAACCTCATCGCCCATTGCTGCCCGACGCGCGCCGGTTGTCTGGAAAATCTCGCCCTTGATGTCCAGGACGACGCAAGACCCATTGAAACGCAGGACATTCGGGATCACAAAGCCGCTGGTTTTGCCCGAACCAGACGGGGCAATGAACATCGCGTGCGGCTTTTGGACACCGGGGCCGGGCTTATAGTAGATCGCGTTTTTGTCCTTTGGCTCACCAAATTTGGCAAACACGATTTCACTATCCAATTTGTCTTTGAGCTTCAGAACCGACGCATAGCCTTCCTGGACGAGCTGAGGGGCCTTTGCAAAGGTCGCATCACCGTATTTCGTTGAGGGACCACGCAGCGCAGCCGCCACAAATGCAAAGGTCAAAACACCCACTGCGACCACCGCCACCAGACCCATGATCTGCTGCGTCTCTGCAGGCTGTGCCATGAACTTCTCTGGGATCGCCCAGATGTCCAGCCCGCGAAAGCCTCTGGTGTTGATGTATTCGAGCGCCAGCCCGACCACCAACACCGCGCAAGCCGAGGTAGCGATAAAGCCCATAGTACCGGCTATCGCGACCTTCTTGCCTTTGGGTAGATCCTGAAACTCAGCCATCGGTCAGCTCGCGTTTGAAGAAGCACACGATGCCAAATTCTGCACGTGCGACACCAACCATTTCCCAACCTTCTTTGCCCAGCTTTGCGAATTTCTCGCTGGCGTCGTCGCATTCCGAAAAAGGCACGTCTCGGTACTCGAATTTCTTCATCTTTGTACTCCTTCAATTCAGTTGTTCAGCAGTCATCAGAGGCGGGAAGATCACGCCGTTGACCTTCCGTTCGTCCCCGATTTTCTTCATGTGAACGATCATGTGAATGGTGGCCCGGATGTCATCGACCACTTCTGACTTTTGAACGGTCGGAGATCCGCGACGCACCATTTTGCTCATCCGTCCAATGGCATCTACGGGCGAGTTCGCGTGCATGGTGCAGACAGATCCATCGTGGCCGGTGTTCACCAGTTCCAAGAACATATTCGCGTCGTCGCCTCGGATTTCACCGCAGACGAGGCGGTCAGGCCGGAGGCGAAGCGCCGATTCCAGCAGCTTTGTTGGTGATCGAGGGCCATCTTCTTCGGAACGGTCGGCAAGCAGATCGACAGAATTGGGTTGCTCGATGTCCAACTCGGCCACTTCTTGAATCGTCACGATCCGTTCGCCCGGATCGACGCGCTTCAGCATTGCATTGAGGACAGTGGTTTTGCCGGACGAGGTGCCCCCGGCAATGATCACGTTCCATTTGCTAAGCATTGCAAGGTCGGCCAGCTCGTCAAAGTTCATTGTTCCGTCAGCGAGAACAGCCCGAGCATTTTCAAGCGCGCTATGATCGTTGTTTTCTGCCAACGCCGCCTCTTTGCTGGCGAAGCTGAACGCGCCCAGATCGACGTTTTTCACGCGCAGGAGACGGATCGCAACGGACCCCACGCCGGTTGTTGCTGGCGGAATCACGACCTGAACCCGCGCTTTACCCTGCTGTGTCGGCACGTTGGCCGTCGCAATCGGCTTCTTTTCTCCGAATGTTACATCGCTGAAACCGGCCACGCAGCGCCCGATGTTTTCTACATCGTCTCTGTTCAGAGTGATGTCTGTCCTGGTCATGTGCGTTGTGCCCATTTCTTCGACCCAGACCGATCCGTCAGGGTTCACAGAAATTTCGCTCAGGCTTTCATCGTGTAACAGATGCTCGATCTTGCCTGTATAGTATTCCAGAAGGCTATTCCCGTTCCGCCCGCTCATGTTCTTGTCCTTGGTAGAGCACTTTTTGGAACACTGGAGGTTGCCTTCGCTGCATCTCGGCTTTGCCTCGAACACGAAGGCATCCACATAAGATTCATTGCTTCCAAAAAGTGCTGAATTTGCTTCAAAAAAGGCCGCTACCGCACTCGATCATGCTGGCAGCGGCCGGAAAGACCGCTGAGGCGGTCGGCTCATTGGCTCGCTCTCAGAAGCTATCGAACACAACGTCGCGCTGCAGGATCGCGTTGATACGACTGCCCTGATCGACAAAGATTGTCGGAGTGATGCGCAGGTATTCATCAAGCGCCGCTGCCGTGGCGTTCTGCAGGTTAGACCCCACTTGGGTTGCCAGATCCGTTCTGACCGAGTTGTTGCTGTCGCTGTCAGACACCAGCGCCACAGGGGCAATACCGATGATGGACAACAACGCAGCCGTGCCGAACCGCTTCCCAAAGTGTGTGTTCACCCTGCCGGTCGCGCCGGTGCGGCCCTGTCCGTCCGTGCCAACTGAGCCGATCTGAGCGGAAAGGCCATCCGGTGTAATGACACGGCTCCAAACAATCATGATGCGCGTTTGCGCCAATGTCGTATCCGCTCGATACTCGCCATAGAGCTTCGATCCACGAGGCAGAAGCAAACGTGTGCCGTCCATCGAGTAGACGCCGCGTGTGATCGTTGCCACGACACTACCGGGCAGTTCCGAGCTGACCGCCCCACCGAATAGCGCCGACAAGACCGTGCCTTGCGTTAAGGTGCGCGACGGATCGTCAATGATCGAGGCCCCGACGATGGGTGGATATTCTTCGACCAGATTGTTTTGCCATGTCGTATTCGGGTTTTCCTGATAGCCGCGCTGTTCTTCAGGTAAGCGGGTGTCGTCTGGCTGGACTTGAACCGGCTGCGGCGCAGCAGGGAAGGGTTGGAAAATGACCGGCTGCGATCCACCATTGATCGGCTGGTAGTTTTGACCGGGTGCTTCCTGTGCCATCGCGCTTGACGCCAAAGCAACCAGGGCGAGGGTGAGTGCTGTTCTGTTCATCGTCAGCTCCATTAGTTTCTGCCGTATGGGTTTTCATCGAACACGATGCCGTCTGACTGGTTCTGGCGCTCGCGCATCCGCTTGAGTTCTTCAAGCCTGCGCCGCTCATCATCAGTCAGACCCGTAGTCTGCAAGTGGCTCATACTGGCGAGCGCCCGGGCCTCTGCATCAGCAACCGCCTGGGCAAGCTCAGTCTGAAACTTTTTCTCGCGCTCATCATATCTGACCTGAAGGCGTTCATTGGTCAGGTTCAGCGTTGCGATTTCACCGTCTTTTTCTGACAGCGAAACTTTGGCGTCCGTCAGCTCGTCTTGCAGATCGGAAATCCGGCCATTCTGTTGCTCGATTGTTTTCAGGGCTTGTTTCAGCCCTTCGGAATCGACCTGCGGCACTGCTACCGGTGTTGCCACCGCAATTTCCTCGGGCAAAGCCTCTTGTTCCGGCTCATCGACCTCTGGTCCCCGTGCGGTCAAAAGCCCGTATCGCTCGCCACCGCCTTGTTGCAAAGCGTCAACGCGGACACCCGTGTTGGTGCTTTTGTTTTCGTCGCCCATGACAAACCATACAAAGCCCAGGAACACCGCCCCTGCGATTGCAACAGTTATCAGCTTCTTTGGGTCGAACTTCTTCCGGACACGTTGCGACGGCTGTTCAGCCGCCGCCCGTGCCGCAATTGTCTGATCGCGGTTCATTACTTGCTGCCCCCCGGTTTAACTGTCTGTGAAGTGACGGGCCGACCGCTCACACTTGCCTGCTGAAACGCGTCGCCATCGTTTCGTACACAGATCGAAGTGTCCTCGATGCGCAGTGTCCAAAGATCTGAAAGGCCTTGCACCTGGATAATGCCGCGCTCTTTGACTGTGGTGTTCACCATCAGCTCGCGGCCATCAGGCAGGACACGGAAGATCCCCGGCAACTCCGCATCCTGCGGGATCTGCATATAGGTGTGAACGCCATCGTCCCACACGGCAGTAGGCGCGAAGTCAGCTTTGCCCGAGCGCGAGTAGTTTTGGTTGACGAAGCGGCCTGTTGGTTTCGGTTCGCTGCGCGCTACCGTGCCACGGCGCGTTGTAGTCCCGCCGCTGTTGTTTTTGTTGTAGAACGTGACCCGGAACGGAACACGTTTGCGTTCGGCGGCGCTCTCGGCCGGAACCAGATAGAAGTTGTATGTGCCGCGATTGGTCAGGACAGTCAGGTTTGAATCCGAGTTCAGGATTTCCGGCTTGAACGCAATAACGCGACCTTCCTGAAGGCGAGTGATCTGAAAACTTTCAGTGTCGCCCGCACCAATGCTGCGGACGGTTTCGCCCTGCGGAAAGTGAACATAGGTAATCAGGCGTTCACCCACAGGGATGCGGTACACCTGGTTCTCGACGTAATGGAAATGCGTGATGCGGTGATCCGCGTTCTTTCCGTCCGGTGTCGGTGTGATTTCAGCGAGCAGAGGCGTAGAGAATGCCAAAACTGCTGCGGCGGTGGCGGTGAGTGTTTTGAAAGAACGCTGCATCAGATGTCTCCCATTGCGTCTACGCGATAGTTGGTGACGACGAAGCCGAATGGATTTTCCAAAAGTTCGTCCATCGACGTCACGATTTTTTCCTCAAACCCATAGGTCACTGTGACCACGTAGCGGGCTGAGGCCGTTGCTTGGTTTGGAACGATCAGGGACTTGCGGATCTCGACCTGCACCGTCGCATCGTTGACCGGCGACACGCCCAGAATTTCGGTCTGCACCTTTGTCTTGGGCGTATAGATTTCGTCCGGATGGTTGTCGTTCGACCCGTCCCACAGTTCGCGGTAGGACGTTTCGGCCAGCTCATCAGAACGACGCAGCACCGATTTCAGGCGCTCGTTGTTGTCCTGGACATCATAGGTTTCCCGGTCGCGCACATAATTTGCGACTTCACGGAAGGCCATCGCCTCAGAAGGTTCCAGTTCTTCGACTTTTTCAGTCAGCAGGACCGGCAGTTTCGTGTCCGGATCAATGGAGAATGGCACCGCGCGGATTTCCTTCAAGGGAAGGAGCATCGCCCAACCAATCATAGAGGCCACGCCCATTGCCATGCCGACCATGCCGAATACCTGCCATTTGAAGGCATCGCGGCGTGCACCCAGAAAGAGTTCTTTTTCGTGATCTGTCACGTGTGACATCAGCTCAATACCTCGATTTAGGAAGATTTATTGACGCGAGCTTGTCGAATGCTCTGCCGGTAACGGTCAGCGGCGTAGCTCTGTCGAGCCGCCCCATCCTGATTGCGGGCTCTGTGTGCAATGTCCCGACGCGCTTGCATCGCGCGCGAGGCGCTGTCACGAACACCTGTCCCATCGCGGGCTGCGGAGGCCATCGCGGCGGCGGTTTTCCCACCGGCTACTGCACCCCTTGCGCCGTCGCTTGCAGTGCCCAATGCACTTCTTGCGGCAGCGACGGCACCAGTTGCCACGGCAAGACCCGAGGATGCCGAAACGATTGCACCCGACATTCCGCCCGCGAGCGATGGGATCTGCGTGAGCATCACGATTGACACAATGCAGATCGCCAAAAACCGGCCACTGGCCTCCATATTGTTCACATCCTCAACAGCGGTCAGTTCTGAGCTGAAAAGGGCCTGAATAAGAGAAACAATACCTGTCAGAACGACGATGACCATGATCAGGCCAACAGTCGTTTTCGCCCAGGCTGCGAAGATATTGGCTGTTGCTGAGCTGAGCAGCGTTGCGATGAAAACAGGCGCTAGTCCCAGCAGGACCGCCAGACCGCCTTTTGCGATCAGCGCCATGCCGGTGCCAAAAGCTACGATGACAGCCCCAACAACCCAGAGAATAGCCCCGGTGATGCTCAGGCCCCAGGTCGCGTTTTCAATGGCCTGCTGGCCCATCAAGAAACACTGAAGCGCAATGTCATCGAGTGCTTCCCAGACATTTGTTGTGCCGGTCAATTCTCCGGCAATCGTGTCTGGGAGGCTCGAAATGCCCTGATAAATGGGCTGAAAGAAGCTCCAGCTGGAAGCCATACCAATGATGATCGTCGCCCGAATGATCCAGCCGACATAGCCACCAAACCCGATTTCCCGGATTTGAAGCACACCGTTGATCAGCATTGCCACGAAGATCAGCGCGGCTATTGCCCAGAGGGCGGATGCAAGATCCGCCGCCAGGCTGTTGTATGCTTGCTGCGAGAAGTTATTAAGCGCAGCCTCAATCGAGCTGACGAAATCTTGGATCACGGCCCACAAGCCTCCTCAATTGCAGGGCGCAGAGCTTCCAGACGGGTCCGTTGCTCTTTTTTAAGCGCGGCAAGATTGTCGGACGGTTGGGTCCAAAACTCGTCTTGGTCAGCTCCGACCTTTTGGGCCGCGTCCTCACGGCTCAAACCACCCAGCGGACATTCGGTGCTGTAGGTCTCGCCAGACTTGCGCAGATTACATTGCTCGATGGTGGCCTCGTGCGCTGCTATGACCTGTTCATTCAGGATCACCACCGACCAGTTGGTCACAAGAGGCTGCTTGTCTGCGGATTGGCCCGCTTCGGCCATGCGCGCTTGATCGTCTTTGACGAATTGACGACCGTACTCACTCGCGCCCGAGTACCCAAGGCACTTACGATATTCATCGAACGGCATATCGACCTTGGGTGACGGGCGCAGCTTCACCTGTGCCGATGCAGCACCCGACATAACGACGGCGGCTGCAATGGTCAGGATGAGAGTTGAGCGGAGTTTCATTGTGAGGTTCCTCGTACATAGTTGCTGAGTGTCGAAAGATCAGCAGCGGTTGCAGCCAGATCCGTGCCCGACGCCAGAGCATTAGCCGAGGTTGCGCGCAAGATTTCAATTTCAACTTGCAGGAGTTTCAGGAGAACCGCCGTGTTATAGTCGATTGCATCCTTCAGATCTTCTTGCTGACCGATTTCACCGCGCAGTTTTTCAGCATCTTCGGAGAGCTGACCGGCCATGTCATAGCCATTCTCACCCAACGCCGACGCCATCAGGCCCGCACCACCACGCTCAGACAGGATGCGGCGAGCCTGCACATCCGATCCGCTGAAGTCGGACAAGATGCCATCGTTCAGGCCGAGGTTGATTGATCGACGTTCCATTGCCTGCGCAGCGACATCGGGCAGGCCGGAGATACCGCCCTCCGCTGCATCCAGTGCGTAGCCGAGCGTGTCAGCAGCAGTCGCCAGTTTCAAAAAGCTGCGGCTGTTGAACTCATCCAGATCTGTCAAACCGCTGATGGTTTTGAAGGAGTTTTCGAGCAATGCCCGCTGTTGTTCCAGTTTCTCGTACTGTTCCAGCAATTGCTCGTACTGGCGGACCATTTCAGCGATTTCTTTGGCCGAATTGGCGGCGTCCTGCGTGATGGATGCAGAGTCCACCACCGGAACACCCTGGGCCGATGCCATGACGGGCAGGGCGGCCAGAACTGAAACAGCAATGGTTGTGCGGAATTTCTTTGAAATATTCATCAGACAAGCTCCAAGTTTTCAGGGGGGGTCATGCGCTCAAAGTCGCAGGCGCATTTGCTGCGATAGCCCGAATAGGTGCTGGTGCAGGCTGAGACAGCGGCCAGAACTACAAGGGCGATTACAAGGCGGGTTTTCATGTGATTTCCTTCCAGAAGTTGGGGTTTTTTCGCCAGTCAGGATCAGGGAACGATTTTCCGTCTGATCCGCTCAGAACACGGAGAAGCGGGCCGAGAGCGCCGACATCGACATCGAGCCAAACACTCTCATCACCCTTTTTCATGAGCATTACGCGGTCGCCAAAATGCGCCCTCAGCGCGGCCAGCTCTGAATCGTTCAAGCCGATTGCCCGGTAGTCTGCTTCATTGCCGGATCGAGAGGGGAACAAGAGCTGCGTGCTGGTGTTTTCCAGGATCGACTTACTTGCCGCCGACGACAGGAGGTGATCGGGGATCTGCGTCATCATCATCATCATGACGTTCAGCTTCCGATACGTGGTGTAGGCATTTATGAGAATGCCAGCGCCATAAGGGTTGCCAGCAATTACCCATGCTTCATCAATCACAAAGACAGTGGGTATCTTGGTGGCGCAGCGGCGTTCGATCTGGCGCATGACGTAGCTGATCCATGCCAGCCGCACCAACTCGTCATCCAGAACCTCGGAAATGTCGAAAACAAGATGACGGGCGCCAGCAGCAAACGGATCTGAGCCACCCTCGCCAAACATCCAGGACAAGCGGCCTTCGCCAGCCCATTCACTTGCACGCTTGTACAGGTTCTTGTCATCGTCAAAGGCTCTGAACCGTTCCACCAATGAATCGAAGTTCTGAAGCGCAGGCGGCAAAGTGGCATTCGCTTGGCAAGCCCGCGTGATTTCATCCTTTTGATCGGTGGTCAGTGGTTCGTCATAGCTCAACAGGGCAATGACCCAATTGGCGAGCCAGCTTTGCCCAGCCTCATCCGTCTCGGTCTGAAACGGGTTCATGCCGGTTGGTTCACCAACTCGGACGCGGGTGTACTGTGCGCCGAGCGCACGCATGGGGGCCTCCATCGCCCGGTCTTTGTCAAAAGCGATGATCCGCGCGCCCTGTGCAACCGCCGTTGTCGCCAGCAGCATCGCGGTCACAGTTTTACCCGATCCGTTCGGCCCCAGAACGATTGTGTGGCCGGAGGGCAGGTTTTCAGCGTCTTTGCTGGTCTTGGGAAGGTGCAGCGAAACATCGTAGCTGTCCCCGTGCGTTGTCGGCAAAGTCGCCAATGGCCCCGGCCAGGGCAGCTTTTCCGCATCCAACCCTTTAGGGCGCATGTGGAACGCAACCATGTCCGCAAAGTTCTGGTCCGTGATCAGTTCTTCACGAGGACGGAATGCGAAGTTGCCGGGGTGCTGCGCGAAGTACACCGACCGCGCCGACATCGCTTCGCGTTTGACCGTGCCGCCCGAAATCTGGATTTCACCGATGATGTGTTTTTCGGCGGTTTTCAGATCTTCCTCGTTCCCAAACACACAGATCGACAGGTGGTGCTTGCCGAGTGACATGGTGCCGGAGGCAATGCCGTCCGCCAGAATGGACAAATCTTCTTCAAGCGACTTCGCTTTGTCGCCTGCCGAGCGCATTTGTCCCGACTTGCGGCGTTCCATTTCCTGCGCCTGGGCGCGGCTGATCGGCAGGAAGGATTGCGAAATCACAACATCAACCGGCAGGTCCAGCCCGTCGAAAATGCCGGGGAACGAAGCCATCGGGTAATTCTTCAGGGAATAGACACGGATGGAGCGTTCCTGATCGTCGCCCGTGACCAGTTTGCCGGTCTTGCCCTGAAACAGCACATCCTCTTGCGGCATGTTGAAGGCGATGGGTTCTGCAATGTTCGTGTGAATGATCGGCTGATACCGACCGTTCAACAGCATTCCATAATAGCCGAGCCAACGCCCCTCGCTGAGCTTCAGCCGGCGCACCCGGCTTTCGCCCAGCGTGCCCGCCAGTGTTGTGAAAACACCGTCGAGCTGTTCGATCATTTCGCGGCGTTCCTCGTCTATCGTTCCAGACGACATGCCGAACATCTGTTTTGCCCGCTCATCCTGCCGCTTTTGCAGAATGGCGCTGATGATGATCTTGCGTTCTTTCAGCTCTGCATCGACGGAAGCTGAGCGCATGGCCTGTGCCACTGCACCGGCAAAGCCGGTTGGATCTGTGATGACATGACCCGTCTCAGCCGGGACGGTCAGTCGATGAACGTAGAATGCCACCTCATTGGGTGTTGTGCGCAACACACGCTCAAACCGTTCGGCCAGGAACTCGAACTCGTTTTCGTCCAGCGTGTTTGCATTGATTCCGGTGATTTCTGCAGCGGCGATAAGGCCACCGTTGCGTGTGGAAATAACCTCATCGTCCACGACATAGCCATAAGGCAACATCTGAAAGAGGCTCATTTCATCCTTGCGCCAGCTCGGCTCGATCAACGAGCGGGCAAGGGTCCACAAATCCTGTGCAGCAGGCTTAGGCACTATAGTAATCTCCCCCATGATGCTGGCGGTTTTTGGTGCGCGGAGTTTTGGAAAGGGTTACGGACAGGACGCGGAAGAAAGCCGGTTCCCATTCGTAAAAGAGGCGAAGCCCGGTGTAGAAAACAAAACCCGCAATGATTGCTGGCGCTATCCCGAACATGAAGAACGAAAGCATGGTCATCCCGAGGATCACCAGCAGATAGATCACGGGTAGGCCGCCCCATTCTGCGGGGCGGCTCAGGCCGCGAAAGACCGTATTGCGGCGCGGCATCAATCAGCCTCCGATGAATGTATCAGCGAGGCCGATAACAGCGCCGACGACGATAGCGATTACCGGGCCTTTCAACGAACCCCAGCCGAACACATAGGCGAGACAGCCCCAGATGAAGCCGACAGCGGCAAGGCTGACGCCAACGACCTTCGAGTCGGCCAGTGTTTCGTTGATGAAATCGCCAATGGCATCTTGCAGCCAGCCAGCGGAGGCGGGCGCTGCGGTGATGATGAACGCAGTGATCGCGAAAAACGCCATCTGCTGGTAGAAGTGGGTTCTTTTCATAGGTCTTTACTCACTTTGCTTAGGATGATCCGCACGTAGTTGCGGGTTTCGGTGAAGGGGGGGACGCCGCCGTATTCGACGACGCGGTGAGGCCCGGCGTTGTAGGCGGCAAGCGCCAGCTTCCAGGTTCCGAACTCGCGGTACTGCGCCGCCAAATAGCGGGCACCACCGTCGAGATTTTCTGCAGGGTTCTTTGGGTTCACGCCCAGGTCTTTCGCCGTTCCGGGCATGAGCTGTGCGAAGCCATAGGCACCCTTGGGCGACAGAGCATCAGCGCGATACCGGCTTTCCTGCCAGACCAGTGCCATGAACAACTCGGCCGGAATGTCGTGCCGTTTTGCCGCTGCATGGATTTCTTTGACGATCCGCTCTTGCGACCAGCCGCCCGAGGATCTGCGAGGCCGCGGTGCTTTGCCCGCAATCTCGATCTTTGCCTGCGGTTTGGGGGTTGGTGCTTCCGGCTTTTCATTAAGCGTGTATTCACGCATCCGGATTGGACGAACGACGCCATCAACGATTTCTGCGCGAATGCCGTTTAGATACACGCTTCCATCAGGTTCGTATTCAATGACCTGGGCACAGACATCCGTTCCGAAAGTCGCCGTCAAGAACGCCAACAACGGCCAAACGGCGTTGATCCGACATCTGTTATCGGTGAAGCTTTTGATGGAGCTGGTCACTAATTTGTCCTCCAAATTAGGTCAGTAGTTTTTACATAATTACTATTATGGGGTCGACTTCAGGTCATCTGAGCGGTGGGGAATCGGGTGCTGGGACACAGCACTGAACCTTCAGTGGCGCCGCAAAAGACCAATGTCTGGTTCGGATCTCTTAGTCAGATGTTTTGGCTGGAACGTTCGGATGTCCCGCGCGCCTCAATCGTCAGACAGCGCTAAGGGATCGGAGGTGCAGACGCGTTGTCTAGGTTTGCACCCATTGACTCTGTCGCGGTGCTGCCCAATCTAGGACCGGCATCTCGGACTACTGTTTTTACCATAGTACAGTTCTCTCTTGATGTTGGAGGAATGCCCGGATGGATTAAGGGCGTTTCTTGTCCTGTCGATTGTTGGCGCAATCGGCAGGACTGCTTATTGCTTAGTCGTTTCTCTCTGCTGTCATAAATCGTTGTTTTATCCTTTCTTTCAGCCGCACCAGGACTGGCGCTTGCCACCCGAGTACGGGCGCGCCAGACCTTCAGAAATCAGGATGGCCCCGACGTTCTGTCCAGACACGCGCCCAAGCGCCAAGAAGCGATCGTGGACGTCAAAGTGCAGCTCAATCTCAAGTTCAATTACGCCCGCGAAGTTGATGAGCTCCGTCAGCCGGTCCTTGGCTCGTAGACCCAAAGCTCTCTCAGCATCGCACTGAGCCCGGAATGTCTCAGGCGTATCAAACCCAATAAGCCGGTATCGGTCGTCACCATGGTCGATCGTGTCACCGTCAACGGCAATCACCTCGGATGCGCCGAGAGTCTTTGTTTTCCTAGCTGGTTCAATCCAAACTGCAGCAATGAACAAGGACGCGAGTGCAGCGCTGAGAAACAAGAGCCGTTTCATGCGCCCTGCCCCAGCATTTTGATGAGCCGGGTTCTCGAACGTGACCGATCAGGTTTTGGATTTCGCGTCCAGGGCCTGAGCTGCTTCGAGACCCTCTGGGGTAATCGACTCGATCGTATAGTCTGATTTGACGCAGAGAATGCGCCCATCACCAAATTCCTGATGATGCTTGAAGAGGCCCGGCCAAAGATCGAACTCTCTGGGCTCAGCGCCCGCTCGAGAGATCTTCGACTTGCACAAGGCCCCGACATAGTTCGGCGAGCTGTAAATGCAGTGGTACTTAGGTCGTCCAAGGGAAGCGAGTCCGATAAATTCGTAGCGGCATGTAAAGGGAACCTGATCCTCTTTCAGGCCCCGGACCATCTCGATGGTTACCACAGTGTATTGTCTCTTGTTGTCCGCCATGACGACCCCCTATGGGCCGTCTTCTACATCCAAAAGTTGTGGACTAAAACACAATCTACGTCAATATAAGAAAACCCGCCAATATACGATATTGGATTGTCAGAAATATATTGGCCGGATATTGCTTAGGCGATTCGCAAGCAGGAGAGACCATCTTGAAACACTCAAAATCCGGAAATCGAACTCGCGCGAAGGCCCTTGCAGTTGCACTCGCTGCACTGCCAGCCACGCAGGCTCGTGCCTATCCAATTGACTGTGCCATATTCCTTTGCCTCGCCGGGGGTTGGCCAAGTTCGGCTGATTGCGTCGCAGCCAAGGCGGAGTTCATTCGGCGCATCACACCCTACCCGGTCGAACCGCCGCTTCAACTCTGGCGCTGTCCGATGAATACGTCACACAGCCCCTCGGACTTGGGTCCTATGGAACGGTTGGAAGCCATCAAGCGCACCAGTGCTAGCCCAGTTCCAGAGCTTCCATCGGATGACACCGCTAAGCCAATACTGGTAGACGCAGCGATCTCGATAGGAAGGATCGATGCACATCACGGCCAATACGGTGACGGTTTCCAAGCCACCCCGATCAGCGTCGATCTTTCTTCTTCCGATTTCGACGTTGTGAGATCCATCAGGGTTTGGGATGTGCGCCACTACAGCTATCGCCGTCGTTCAAGGGAGGGAGATTGCGAGCGTTCGCTTGATCTTGTGGTTGGCACCTACGACGATAATACGAATTTTCGCTGGTCCGAGCGCGCTCCTGCCCCAATCCCTTACTGGCTGCCACTGGGCAATCGCTGTGAACCTCCCAGCTACTTCCGCGGCGTTGGCGTCGAGTGGACCGACACATTCGGGTTCAGCGACTACGAACTCATCCGATATTGAGGTGCTGACCTGCGGTACAACGCGTTGCTCCTGGCTATGCCACCAAAAATCGCCAGCTGCATTTTTAAACCAGGCCGATTGGCCCGGAGGAAAAACTTAATCCCAGAAACAAAAACCCCCGCAAGGCGGGGCCTCAGCGGGGATCTTCTTAAGTCACGTTTGATCACCTGATTTATAGGAAACTCCAAAATTACTGACAAGGACAAACGCATCTGTGCGAACGGTTTTTCTGTGTCTTTTTGCTGAGGTTCGAGCCGCCTTGCTTCCCCAATGAGAAGCAGACCATGAGACCGTTGAACCATTCCGAACACCCTGCCCCGCGAAGCCGCGATATCAACACTGACCTTTGCCAAATGAGGCCAAATCCATGAGCTTTCGGCAGATCGCATCCGCCCATCACCACGATAATATTCGCTTTCACAACGGCCTTCCTGAGGGCTGGAACCGTGACAGGTTACGTCAGCTCTGCGTGGGATATGCGCAGATCAGAGGCGCATCAGCCCAGTGTATTCGCACCTTAGAGATCATCATCGATATGATTACGCCATGTGCTTTTCGAGACCCGTCTCAGGAACCCTTTTGCTACGCGCGCCAGGAAACCCTCATTGCCGGGCGAGGCGTGACAGATCGGACAATCCACAATCACGAACGTGAGCTGGAAAGGATTGGTCTGATCGAACGCAGGCTTGGCGCAAATGGCGCGCGCTGTAAGCGCAAGAAGCTTGGACTCTTCCTGACCCCTGCCCTGAACCTCATTCCCGAGATGCGCGACGCGGACGTGCGCAGCAAGGCCGAGAAGAAAGAACAGGACGAGCTGCGCGGGGATCGATCACGGCTTTACCGATATGTGAAACATAGTCTGGCCGTGCTTCTCTTACTCCCCTGCCCTCCTGAAAGTCTGGAAGGCATGAAGGAGGAACTTCGATCCTGGCCGCGCGCCGACAAGTTGAAATACATGACGCTGGAGGCGCTCAAGCTACATGTTCAGGCGGCTTACGACCTTTGGAGCCGGATCGAAGAGCATGTCGCAAAACCCGGTGAAATTTCGGGTGAACCCGAAGCTTGTTTCGGGTGCCATATACAAGACCAAATTGAAGAAACAATTCTGTCCTGTAACGCCGATGGCGAGAGTTCAATGTCCTCGGCAAAAGCCTCGGAACCAGATTGTTCCGGCTCCGGGCCTGACGGCCCTCCGCATTGCTTAGAAAGCAATCATCCGACAGATACGGCATCGCGCAAGGCCCAAAAACTACCGCGGGTGAATAACCGCATCCTATATGAACTGGCCTCACCCGAGCTGCGCATGCATATCGATATCGCGGGTGGCGGAGATCAGAATTCCAGCCCGTCGCTCTACGCGATTGAGACCGGCGTTTGGTCGCGATTGTCGGAGATCGGCGCCAATGCCTCGGCTTGGCGTACGGCGATTGACCGATTGACCGTGATGGGTGCAATCCTGGCCGGGTTGATCACAGACGCGAGGCTGAGCGATCCACGGTTGCCGCCAGTGGTTAATCCGGGCGGATATCTGCGCGGTATGGTGCACGCAGATGAGCGCGGTGAACTGAACCTGATTTCCAGTTTCATGGGGCTTTTGGCGCGTAGAGCCCGAGAGGAGGAAGACGGGCTTCCGCAAGATCACTGCAGCGGGTTTTAGCCGTGCCGGGTTATGAGCCGCCAGCTTCTCCAATTCATGTGTCTCATCGGCAGGTTTTCGCTCCGTTTCCGCCTCCAGAACAGAACTGTATTCAAATGCATGATTGGCTACGGGAATTCCCGAGTGGTTTGTTCAGCTTTAGGTTGCTAAGCGGCCTCGACGGCAACGCGGAACAGAAAGACGATCTATGAAAATCGCGGACATTGGCAATTCTGAACTGGATTTCAGGCAGACCGGGGAGGCGCGCCTTCAGGAAATTTGTTCGAGGTTCGGACTGGAGAATGCGTCCTACGCCCATATCGACAAGCATCACAACGTTGTCCACGGCTGCACCACGTTCCCGGCCGAATGGGTCAGGCACTACGTCGACAACGACATGGTCCTGGTCGATCCCCTCATCCGGTTTGGCGCCGCAATGATCGCACCAATTGATTGGGCTGTGTTTGATGATCAGCGTGAACACGCACCGCTATTCGATGCAGCGAGAAAATTTGGTGTGGGTCAGCACGGACTATCCATTCCGGTTATCAATCCGTTTGGGGAGCGTGGTGTCTTTACGGTTACCTCCAACCTGCGCCGATCCGACTGGGACGCCTTGGTCGGGAGTATGCTCCCTGCCCTTCGCCACGAAGCGCAGGTCCTGCATCTACTCGCGCTCGATGTGATTGATACAGTTTTCAACTTTCCTACGGATGCGTTGTCCGATCAGGAGATGGATGTTCTGAAGATGCTCGCATCAGGATTGATCCCATCCGTAGTTGCTGGCCAGACGGGGCTCTCCTCCAGGATGGTGCATGCTTTGACGTCTTCGATCGTCACAAAACTCAAGTGCCGGACAACGGAACAAGCAGTGGCGAGAGCTGTCAGCACAGGTATTCTTAAATGGACCGATTTCTTTGCCGACCCGGTCGCCGAACTTGCGGATGTTGAAGGACAGACCCTTTGCGGCGGGATCGTGCGTTGGTCTGGAAGATCACACGAGTTGATCACCTTTGAAGATGGTCGAACGGTGCGGAACTTGGATAGCTTTCAGGCGGTTCAGGTCCAGGAAATTGCCAAAGACTTCAATCTGGATGCTGAAAGGATCCTCGAAGAACTTGGACCCAACCGGGATCAATGCGTGTGGATCAGGCATCTCTGAGTTCGGCCCACGTGCACCGCTTGATTTGCAAAATTGTGAGCAGGGGCAAGTTTCACATAATTTCACTTATGCTTCCGCAATCTGTAGCCGCAAAGCTCAAATGTCACCCATGAGCAATTCAGGAATGTCACTCTCGCCTGCGATGAGGACAGGCAGAGAGTTCGGGCATGGGGTGGGTAATGATGAGCGAGCCGGATTTGAGCCGCATTGTAGTCTTTCCGCAAACTGAGTTGGCCAGATTCGATCCTTTCCGGGCGTTGCAATTAGGTGTCGTTTATTTTTTCTTTGGCGATAGGCTCGTTGAGCAACGCCGTTAGCAGGGGGCATGAGGCCGTACCCTCGGTGCAGGTCTGCACAAGTTCTGCCAGTGCTTGCTCCAACCGTTGGAGGGCGGCGATTTTTGACCTGACGTTGTCGAGATGTCTTGTTGCGACGTCTTCGACGTCACGACAAGCTTGCTCGGGCGCTTTGGACAATTCGCGAAGTGCGCATGCACCCTGAATGGTAAAGCCAAGATCGCGGCAGCGTTTGATGAATCTGAGCTCGGAGATTTCCCGTTCCGTGTATGCGCGGCGTCCCGAGGCGGTTCGACCGGCTTTCTCGACTATGCCTTCCCGTTCGTAGTAGCGGATCGTCTCGACCGACAGACCGGTCAATCTCGCCGCTTCGCCAATCGCAATCATGTGATGACCTTTCCCTTGAACCTGTAGCTACTACAGGGTGCATGTTGTCGGTCATGATGTCGAATTTCACATACCGCGCGAAGCAAAAATCGAGGAAGTCGAACCGGCTTCCGCTCGAGTTCGTCAAAGCCGGAGAAAGCTGACCATGAGCAAGTTTGTTGGCGCAAGCTTTCTTGGATCGTTTACCGCACTTGGCGTTGCGACCTGCTGCATCTTGCCGATGGCCTTGATTTTGCTTGGCTTGGGAGGGAGCTGGCTGGCCGTATTCGGCAAGATCGCCGCCGCGAGTTATTACGTGCTCGGCGGTTCGACGGCCCTGCTGTTTCTCTCTGGCATCGTCGCGTATCGCCGTGGTTCGCTCGACCGCTTCAAATGGTGGCTGACAGGCAGTTTTGCGTTGACGGCCATCGCTTGGGTTATCGTGCTCAACGAAATCCGAATAAATGATTTCCTGATAACCTTGATGTGACGCCATGAGTGAAAAGCACCCGAACCTTGTCAGCACGATCATCTGCCCGGAATGTGGACATTCAAGGCCTGAAACGATGCCAACAGACGCGTGCCAGTGGTTCTACGAATGCACATCTTGCGGAAAAGTCCTGAAGCCACTTCCCGGCGATTGCTGCGTCTACTGTTCCTACGGATCGGCCCCATGCCCGCCAATTCAGGCGGGCGACAAATGCTGCGGTTGATACGGCGACCGGGATGTCGGTTTTGTCCGCAAAGCCGGTCATCAGGCTTTGCGGACGCAGGTATTTTTTCACCGTAGGCTGGAACTTGCCCGGTAGGACAAGGCAGGCGTGAAGTCACGGATCAACTGGTTTGCCGTGAAGAATGTCACGTAAACCAGGCAGCAGAAGCGAGCGCCGTGTTTGTCAGGATCTTGCCAGCGCCATCGGGAAATTATGCGGCCGGGTAGCTGGCGAACACCTCTGTGGTTCCATCCTTGCGGATCAGAAAGACGTCGAAGGCTTCGCGTTCACTTTCCGGCCCCATGCCCGGTGAGCCGAAAGGCATTCCCGGAACCGACAGTCCGACAGCATTCGGGCGTTCGCCCAGCAGGCGCCGAATGTCAGCGGATGGGACGTGTCCTTCGATCATGTAGCCCTCCACGCGACCCGTGTGGCATGACATCATGCCCTCCGGAATCCCATTGGCGGTTTTGTAAGCGTTCAAGGCCTCCCAAGCACTGTTTTCCACGCCTACTTCAAAACCTTCCGCCCGCATGATTTTGATCCACGATCCGCAGCACCCACAATTCGGATCCTTCAGGACATGGATTGAGGGACCGGTTTTCGCGAAGGCGGGAAGCGCCGCGCTGCACGCAATTGCCGCGGCTCCTTGCATCAAGCGGCGGCGGCTCAGGTTATTCATTGTCATGTTCCCTCTTGGGTAAACTTGTCTTAAACCGATATAAAATCGCACCGGTAGGATAAAAGCTGGACCGCATTTACAGGGCCGACTTGTCCGTCACCCTCCGACACTCATCAGATATGGCTTTCTGGGCGACGCAGGGATTTCTCACAATGATCTGGCGCAAACTCTGCTCGGAAGCGGAACCCTCGCTCTCCTTTTTTCGCTGCACCTGCCGTTCTGGGTCCTGCTTGGCAATAACCCGGTTCGCAAGCAACGCCGCTACCCTCCGTTCAAGGCCGGAATTGCGCCTATTTCTCACTGCTGCGTTCTATGGCGCCCACGATCGAACAGTTCTGAATTCCACCACGCCCCGGACACGCCGCGATCAGCTCGTCCAGATTGTTCCTCAACCGTGCAAGCCCTTCGATCCGTTCCTGAATTTCGTCCCGCTTTTTGCGCGCTCTGGCCTGCATCGCGACGCACTCGGTATTTGGTGCCGTGCGCAACTCCAAAATTTCCGCGATTTCTGCCAGCGAAAATCCGAGCTTCTTAGCGCCGGATATGAATTTCAGCCGCCAAAGCGTGTCACCACCATAGTCCCGCGCGCCGCCGTCAATTGGGCGCGGCGGCTGAGTGACAAGGCCCTTCTTTTCATAAAATCTGATCGTCTCGACGCCTATCCCGGTCTCGCGCGCGGCCTGGCCGATCTTGAGTGGTTGCATCGCAGTCTCCCTCCGTCACCGTCATCTTGACACCGTATCATGATACGGAGGTTAAAACATTGAGGTCTTGGTAGTTGCGAGGATGTCAAATGCGGACCTTCCTGAAACGGTGGCTGCTGCCGATATTCGGCTCCGCCCTGGCGCTCTATCTGGTGTTTGCGCTCTACGGCAGCCTCGATTTTGCGCTGTTTCTGCAGGGCCTGCGCGGAGCCAACATGTTCTGGATCGCGATTCTTGCCGCCACCATCCTGCTGGAGCAGCTGATGAGCGGCTGGAAGTGGCGGCAGATCCTGTTCGACGTGAAACCCGTCGGCACCCTGCGGCTGACGGGGGCGCTACTGGCAGGTTATGGCGCAAATGTCCTTGTCCCGCTCGGCATCAGCCCGCTGGTCCGGGCCTGGCTGGTTGCCCGGCTCGACCGCTTGAAGATGGCGACCGTGCTTGCAACCGCGATCATCGCCCGGTTCCTCGACGGCGTCGTTTTCGCCCTTTTTGCCGGAGCGGTGGCCGCCGCCGGCCAGATTCCACAGATCGAGGGTGACCTGCGGCTGGGATTGAGCGTTGCGGGCCTGTTGAACCTGATGCTTTTCGGCAGCCTGCTTTGGGTTCTGTTCCGGTTCCGCGCGTCACTTCTGAGCGAGGACCCTCTGGTCTGCCGACTCTTCGACTGGGCTGCCGCCCGCATCGGGGCCGATGGCGCGTATCTGCGCACCGCGCTCGGTGAAGGGATCGTCTGGCCACAGGCACGGGCCCGCCGCGTCGCCGCCATTGCCGCAGCCATTGCGGGTAAGCTGGTGGCGACAACCCATTTCCTGTGGGCCGGGCTGGCGGTTGGCGTGGTGCTGAGCGCGTGGGATTACCTGTTCCTGATGGTGTTTGCCGGGTTCGCCATGGTTCTGGGTCGTTTCGTGCGCATCCCGGCGAGCTTTGTCTTTGGGGCGGGGTTCGCGCTCAAGGTGCTTGGCGTTCCGGACGAAACCGCCCTTCTGATGATCCTGTTCAACTATGTGCTGACGATCCTTCTGGTGGTCGGGATCGGCCTGACGGTGTTGTGGCAGAGCGGCATCGACATCCGCCGCGCCCGGGCGGAGGCAGAGGCGGCGAATGGCAAGGCGTAATCCCGAAGACACGAGATTTTGGCGCATCGCCGGTGCTGGTGCGGTGTTTCAGGGCGGGTCGGCGGCGGTGGACAGCGCGACGGTGGTGGCCAGTCTGGTGCATATGCTGACCGGTAGCGCGCTGGCCGTGGGCTATGCCAGCACGGTCCTGCGTCTTGGCTGGCTGCTGCCCCAGTTCGCGGTGGGCTACCTCGCCGAGCGCACCGATCGGCGGATGCCGTTCTACGCCCTTGGTGCCTATGGGCGGGCGATCACGGTCGCGATGATCGGTATTCTTCTGTGGTGGGGGGCCGACTGGCCTCAGGTCGATTGGCCTCCGGTTCCGCTGGCGCTCGGGATGCTGGGATTGTGGACGGTCTATGCCTTTGTCAGCGGCGTGGTCGCGGTGCCCTACAACGACATCGTCGGCCGGGCGATCCCGTCCGAGCGCCGCAGCCGGATGTTGGCCTGGCGCTTTTTCGGCGGCGGTGTTCTGGCGGTTCTGGTGGCGGGCTTTCTGCGACACGCGCTCGACGTGATGCCGCCGCTCAGGGCCTATGCGCTGATCTTCTGGCTCGGCGCGGTGCTGATGATCGTCTCTGCGACGCTTTTTGTCTCCGCGGGTGAGCCCGCTACCGCTGCAAGGGCGCCACGGGACCGTCCTGCCAATCTGTCTGGATTTCTGCGCGAAGGTTTCTCGACGCTGCGGCAGGACCACCGGTTCCGGCTGTTCCTGATCTTCCAATGGCTTGGTGCAGCGACGCTGATGGCGTTGCCGTTCTATGTCGTTGCCGCCAGCCGCAGCGGCCTCGGGGCGGCGGATGTCGGAACGCTGTTGGCGGCGCAGACTGTCGGCGCGCTGGCCTCGAATCCGCTCTGGGGCCACATCGGAGACCAGGCGGGCAAATTGCGCCTGCTGGGGATAGTGGCACTGGTGCGTCTCGGACCTCCGGTGCTGGTTTTGCTGCTTGTGGTCACGGGTTCGGGGCTGACCGGTTTCGCGGTGCTGTTCTTCCTGATCGGCGCGATGATGAACGGGGTGACCATCGGCTATCTCGGCTATTTGCTGGAGATCTCGCCCGACGACCGCCGCCCGGCCTATTCCGCGTGGTTCAACAGCTTTGCGGCCCCGGCGGCGCTGGCGCCGCTTGTGGGCGGTGTGGTGGTCAGCATGATCGCCATCGAAGCCGTGTTCATCGCTGCGATCCTGGCCGCGCTGGGACAGGTCGCGATCGCCGCGCGGCTGACACGGGGTTGAAATAGCACCTTGTTCAGGACCAAAGCGTTTCCTCTCAACCCGCAATTCAGATGCGATCCTGTCAAAAGGCAAGATGGCATGTCTAAACATGGGCGAAGCAGAAAACGTTGAGCGCAGCGATTAGAATTGTTCCGTTCAGAACATGACGGCGAGGTCTCTTCTCGAAAACTCCAGAAAGCGGGGTACATGTCGAATTCCGCCACATAGCATCGCGGCGCTGATCGAGGGATATTCGAGGACTGACAAACGAACTTGGTGAGGCACGCGCCTCTGAACAAAGTTCACCGCGCCGTCACCCAATTTTGACCCGTGTGTCGGTGACGAACTCGTAAGGGGGCAGATCGAGGTTGCGGGGCGCGGGGCCTTTCCGAATTCTGCCAGACGTGTCGTAATGTGAACCGTGACACGGACAGAACCAACCGTCCCAGTCTCCGGTGGGTTCGCTGCCGCCCTGCCCGAGTGGTATGCATCCCAGATGGGTGCAAACGCCAATAACTACCAGCCATTCCGGTCGCTGTACGCGCTCGGCGTCAGGTTGCGGGTCGATCATTGGTGCATCGTCTTCTGCTATCGCCAGCGCGATCCGCTCTTTAGTCCGGTGGTCGATAAAGATCGGCTTGCCTTTCCATTTAACAGTGATCCTCGTTCCTGGTCCGACACCTTCAAGATCTATGTCGACAACGGCTTGGGCGGAGATGTCTGCACTGGGGTTCATGCTGTTAACAAGTGGCCAGACCGCCGCGCCCGTGGCCACGATGGCGGCACCGCCGGTGACGAAGTATAAGAAATCGCGCCGAGTTTCAGGCTCTGAAGGTGCCTGTCTTTCAGAAAATTCAGACATATTGTTCCTCCTGTGCGTCAGGACGGGTTCATCGAATTATAGGACTCGGACGAGGTGGATCAGTCGCCTTGGTCCTCTTCTTCACCGCGATGCCCCATTCCCTATTCATCAGAGTGATCTTCGTCGGTGTCACCGTGCAATGCCTTTACAGTTAGTGCACCGGCCGTCAGGTGCAGTTCAGTTGCTGCTCTCCGAATTGGATTTGCTAACATGGCAATTTCCCTTCCTTATTGGGTTACAAATTTGTTCTGATCAGTTGGCCGTTGCTGCTCCTTGTTGCGCAGTGTTCTTGCCGCAAAGCCGCCAGCCATACAGGGCGCCGTTCTCAGTGTTTGCCGTGGCCGCGATGCATTAAGAAATGCATGCCCACGCAGACCAGCAAGAACAGCAACGGAGAACTGAGCAAAGGATAGAGTGTCTCGCGGTATTCCCAGCCCAGAACAGCGGCGCCCAACGCGATCGCAATGACAACCGGGAGCCAATTACGCTTGGCACCGTTGGCCGTCTGATCTTCGGTTTTGGGCGCTTCGGCCGTTACGTCAGAGCTGACCCTTTCGGTCGTCTCCTGTGTGGCGCGGGTTTCGTCGAAATTTGATTGGGTCATAGCTGATTTGTCTCCTTTTCGATGATCCATTGTTTGAGAAAGATGCGCTCATAGACGAAGACCAAGCCGATGCCAGCAACGGCATATACTACGATCATCGGGTCGGAGCGCAGCTTGAGTATTGTGAACGCGGTCAGGACTACGCAGTCCAGCGCCAGGGCGGTCAGCAAGACCCATCCACGGGCTTTGATCTGACCGCGCAAGCGTCGCCAGACACCCCAATGCACCGCCATGTCCATCACCAGGTAAAAGAACGCCCCCAACGAGGCGATGCGAGACAGGTCGAACAACACCGCAAGCAGGCCCGCAATCACGACCGTGTAGATCAGCGTGTGAGACTGGATGCTGCCCGTCATGCCGAAATGGCTGTGCGGGATCATCTTCATGTCGGTCAGCATCGCCAGCATCCGGGACACAGCGAAAACGCTGGCGATCAGCCCCGAGGCCGTCGCCACCATCGCCAGCGCCACGGTCAGGTAGAACCCGCCCTGCCCCAGCACCGGCCTGGCAGCCTCGGCCAGGGCATAGTCCTGCGCCGCGCGGATTTGCTCGGGCGGCAGGCTGACACCGACGGCAAGGGCGACCAGCAGGTAGACCACCGCGCAGATCGCGATCGAGATCATGATGGTGCGCCCGACATTGCGGTGCGGGTCGACGATCTCGGCCCCGCTGTTGGTGATGGTGGTAAAGCCCTTGAAGGCGAGGATCGACAGGGCTACCGAGGCGACGAACCCCAGCGGCGCGGCCGGTTCCGAGCCCTGAACCTGCCAGGTTCCGCCCGCAGCCCAAAGTGCGGCGATGCCGAATATTGCGATCCCGCCTATCTTGAGCGCCGACATGATGATCGACCACAACCCCACCGACCGGTTGCCCGACCGGTTCACCGCATAGGCAAAGACGATCAGCGCAACAGCGACCAAAGACACCAGCGGTCCGCTCTCGATGTTGAACGGGCGGAGCGCATAGGTCGCGAAAGTACGCGCGACGAGGCTTTCGTTGATCACCATCGACAGTGCCATCAGCAGCGAGGCCGCCGCCGCAACCGCCCCGGGCCCATATGCCTTGGTCAGGATCATGGCGATGCCGCCTGATGAGGGCCAGGCGTTGGACATGGCGATATAGGTATAGGCGCTGAAAACCGTCACCACGGCCCCGACCACGAAGGACAGCGGAAACCATGGCCCCGCCAGCCCGGCGATCTGTCCGGTAAGTGCAAAGATCCCAGCGCCAATCATCACGCCGGTCCCCATGGCGACGGCTCCGGTCAGCGAGATTGATCCGGGCTTCAGCGCGCCACTGGCGCCGTGGGTACTATGCTCGTGCGTGCTCAAATCTTCGCCCCCCGCAATCGCAGCGCATTCAACACCACTGAAATCGATGAAGCACTCATAGCGAAGGCCGCAAACATCGGGCTGATCAGGATGCCGAAAAGCGGGAACAGAAGACCCGCCGCCACCGGAACGCCCGAGGCGTTGTAGATCAGGGCAAAGAATAGGTTTTGCCGGATATTGCGCATGGTAGCGCGGGCCAGCCTACGGGCGCGCACGATGCCATCAAGGCTTCCGTTGACCAGCGTGAAGCCTGCACTTTCGATCGCCACGTCGGCACCGGTCCCCATGGCGATGCCCACATCGGACTGCGCTAACGCGGGTGCGTCGTTCACTCCGTCACCCGCCATGGCGACCTTTGCGCCTTTCTCCTGCAGTTCGCGAATTATGCGGGCCTTGTCCTCGGGCAGTACGTCGGCTCGAATCTCATCGATACCCAGACGTTCGGCCACCGCCTTTGCAGTGCGTTCGTTGTCGCCAGTCGCCATGATGATCCGGAAACCCAGTTCGTGCAGCGCCTTGAGTGCGGCTGGTGTTGTTTCCTTGACCGGGTCGGCGACGCAGACCAACCCCGCCACTGAACCATCAAGCATCACGAACATCACCGTTTCGCCGTCATCCCGACGCGCATTGGCCTTGGCCGTCAGTTCGGCCGCCTCGAGTCCGAGATCGGTGACCAGTTTCAGATTGCCGAGCGCGACGGGGCGGCCATCCACCGTGCCTTTCACGCCTTTACCAGTCACCGCCTCGAAGTCACTGGCGTCGGACAGGGCTACGCCACGTTCCTCGGCTCCTGTGACGATTGCCTCAGCTAACGGGTGCTCCGAGCCCTTCTCCAGCGTTGCGGCCAGCCGCAGCACCTCGACCTCGTCATGGCCAGGTTCGGGTAATACAGCCACAAGCTTTGGCTTGCCCATGGTCAGCGTGCCAGTTTTGTCGACGATCAAAGTATCGATCTTCTCGAACCGCTCCAGCGCTTCGGCATTTTTGATCAGCACTCCGGCCTGCGCCCCGCGCCCCGTGGCCGTCATGATCGACATCGGAGTGGCCAGGCCAAGCGCGCACGGGCAAGCTATGATCAGTACCGACACCGCTGCGATCAAGGCGTAGGAGAGCGCCGGAGCCGGTCCCCAAATTGCCCATGCAATAAAGGCCAGCGCAGCTATACTTATGACCGCCGGTACAAACCAGCCCGCCACTTTGTCAGCGTATTTCTGAATTGGTGCGCGCGAGCGTTGCGCGTTGGCCACCATTTCGACAATCTGGGACAGCATTGTGTCAGAGCCCACTCGGGTTGCTTCGATCACAAGGCTACCGGTGCCGTTGATTGTGGCCCCTGTGACCGGCTCGCCTTGTACCTTTTCGACCGGAACCGGTTCGCCAGAGATCATGCTTTCGTCAACAGATGAGCGCCCTTCGAGTACAATGCCGTCTACTGGCACCTTGTCGCCGGGGCGTACGCGAAGGCGGTCACCTACCTGTACTTCTTCAAGCGGAATTTCCTCTTCACTGCTGTCAGGGCGGATAATGCGGGCGGTCTTTGCGGCCATGTCCAGCAAAGCGCGGATTGCCTTTCCTGTGCCTTCGCGTGCCCGCAGTTCCATCACCTGCCCGAGCAGAACAAGTGTAACGATAACTGCGGCCGCTTCGAAATAGACCCCAACATGGCCTTCTGAATCTCGAAAACCGTCCGGAAATATGTGGGGCATCAATACGGCGACAACGCTGAACAGCCACGCGGCCGAAACCCCCATGGCAATCAACGAGAACATGTTCAGGTTCATGGTGCGAAACGAATTCCACCCTCGTTCCAGAAATGGCCAACCGCACCAAAGAACAACCGGAGTGCCAAGTATCAGTTCAATCCATAGGGTTGTTCGCTCACCAAAAATCTCTCGCACACCAGACAGCCCAACGTAGGGGCCCATCGTGAAAACCAAAAGTGGAAGCGTCAGAATCGCACCTACCCATAGGCGCCGAGTGAAATCCACCAGTTCCGGGTTCGGCCCCTCGTCCACCATCGCCGCGCTTTCCAGCTCCAACCCCATGCCGCAGAGTGGACAGGACCCGGGATGGGTTTGCCGCACCTGCGGATGCATCGGGCAGGTATATACGGGTCCGTCATAGCCTGTCGGAACGATGTCATATTCACCGTTCTCGTCCGTCGCGCCATGATGCGCGGAATGGTGGTGATGCGCATGCGCATCCACCTCGCCCTCGGGCACAAGGTGCATCCCGCATTTGGGACAGTCGCCGGGCCCAGATTGACGCACGTCAGAATGCATGGGGCAGACGTAAGCGACCTCGGTCGGGCCGTTCGCGTGGATTCTGATGTCGTGGTCTTCTGTCATGTTCTGCTCCCTGGTTTAAGCTTTGGTCGTAGAGCCGTTTAATTACGCAATGCCGGGCACAGTCCTTCAGGGCAGAACAACCATCTGGTGGCCCTCACCCAGTATCGGCATTTCGGTAATAGCCGTCAGGCTGACTTGATCGACGATCCAGACCTTCGGTTCGGTTCGGCTTGATACCATCACTTTGCCTGAGTTCGGTATGGTCGTCAGGTGATAAGGTGCCGGTGACAGGTTGGTCGAGCGCTGTTTGCCCGTAGCAAGATCAATCGACAACAACCGGTCGGTGCCTTTGGCGGCCACGAACAGTACGCCCTCGCGGTCGGACAGGCCGATCCCGTGCAACTCGCCTCCAATGTCATAGGTTTCGGTGACAGAACCGCTGGCAAGATCTACGCGGAAGGCCTTGCCACCATCACTGTCGGCTACGAAGGCGGCGCTGCCGGTGGCGTTAAGTACAAGATGCTCAGGGCCTTCGCCGACGGGCATGTTGCGTACGACGAAGCCTTTGACGACATCCACTTCGCTAAGTGTACCATTGCCGGTATTGGTGACATAGACCCTGTCGCCGTCAGGCGCGAATACCGCATAGTTGGGCATTGGCCCGGTTGCTACGAAACCAAGGAAGCTGAGCTTATCGAGATCGACGATCGAAATACCGTCACCGCCCGGATGGGTCGCCACCGCGAACCGCCCGTCGGGCGACACCGCAGTGTGATGCACCGCACCTGGAACCTCGATCTGGCGGACGACCTCGCGTGTTTCCGCATCAAGGATCGTCAGCAGGCTCCGCCCCTTGTCTTTGGGCAACGCAGTGACATCGCGCTTGGCGTGGTGCGCAGCGTGTTCATCCTTGGACATACCTTCGGGTTTTGGTGGCGTTGTGGCCTCGGTTTCTGCGTAGCTGCCCGCGACCAGGTACTTAAAGCCGGGCGCGCCGGCCAGCCCATGGACCGCCACGAGCCTCGGCAGCCGCTCGACGGTCTTGCCGGTTTCGGAGTCGATCACCAGAACCGAGTCCGCGCTGCCTTCGGGAATGAACACGGTTGCCGCCAGCGTGAGCGAAGGCGCAGTCAAAGCTGCGACGGACAGGCCTGCGGCCAGATTGAACAGGGTCATTTAGGTTTCCTTTCGTCAACTGAAACGCGCGCATTGGCGGGCACGTGCAGAAAAATCCGGTAGATGACGGCCATCAGGAAGGGCGTCAAAAGCAGGGTCAGAGCGATGGCCTTCATGGCTTTGTCCTTTCAATCAGTTGAGTTTTGTGCGAGCCGCAAAGACATTGAACAGTCCGCCGAACAGCAACGCGGCGTACCAGCCGTAGAGAAACGCCCATAACAGTCCCAACAGGAATGAGGGCAGGCTGAGCCAAGTCATTCCGGGCATCAGGCCGATCCAAGCCCGGTACATGGCAAAACTTGGAAAGATCAGGTCAAAGGCCACGCACAGCAGGTAGGTTGCGGCCAGAAACAGGCTGAGCGCCCAGCCAAGGGTTGTCACCGGAACACCGGGATGATGTTCTTGTGTCCCCATCACACAGGGGCCACAGGTCAGGCGCAACAGTGCGAATAGCACCACGCCCGTGACGAAAAAGTACAGAATGGTAAGCATGGTAAGTGTCCTGAACTGAGTTGGGCCGCAATCAACGGCTTGGGCAAGACCCCGGAGCGATTCCGGAGCCATTGCCGGTCACGTTCAGGACAGGTTTGGCGGATGTGGTAGTGGTGCGACCGGCAGGCTTGCGCGTGGCCGGAACCGTTCTGGCGCCACGGGCGTAGCAATACGCATCGAGAGCAATTCAGGTGCCGCCATAACTGCCATCGCATAGCAGCCCGGGTGCACTGAGCAGTCTAATTCTTCTGATGGATGAGACGCGGGATACCCACCGCTGTCATCGATCACAAGCTCGGCCTGGGTGGCGGCCTTCGCGATGTCATGCCCGGCATGGGACGGCACAACAGAGATCAGCATCGAAACCACCAACGCACAGATCAACAGGACCTGCAGCCGGCCCATGGCTCGGGCCGTCCGTGTCGCAGTTGATATCCATTGTGCGCGGATCACTTAGGGTTTCCTCCATTCTCCAACAGTTTAGGGCCGCTTGGACCGGTCGCATTGATCTGGCTCAATTCGTGGTCTGAAGAGCCAACAGGCATCTTGCGTTTCCAAGCCAACCAGATAAGTGGCGCCCCCGTCAACAGCCCAAGCCCGATAACCGCAAGGCTGGTGCCGCCTGTCGCGGTTTCGGTAATCTGGCTGCCCAGATGGGCCAGAACGAAACTGGCCGGCAGGAGTCCAGCCAAGGTGGCCAGTGCGAACCGCCAAAATTGAAGTCGGGTCAGACCGGCGGCATAGCTGACCATGTCGAAAGAAACGAAAGGCATCAGGCGGCTGGTGAACACGGTCAACATCAGGGCATTCTGCGATCCAAGCAACCCCAAGTCCAGCTTGTCGCCGAACCACTGGCGCAGCGCGTCGCGCCCCAACCAACGGGCTATCAGGAACGCCAGCAGCGCCCCCAACTCCGCTCCGATAGCAACCAATGCGGTTCCCAGCCCATGCCCATATGCCACCCCGGCAGCGACAGCGATCGGAGCGCTGGGGATTGGGCTGGCAACCACTGCGGCTGTCATGAAGCCGATGATGACAACGGGTCCGAACGGGCCGGCCCAATCCACCCACGCAGTAATGACTTCGCGCGATAGTCCTGCGTCCAACGCGCCAGACAGCCACAACCAGATGGTGGCGATCAGCAACGCGATCAAAACCGCGATGAAAACCAAACGGCTATTGCTGTGCAGGCCCTCCAGCTTTCGTTCCTCCTATGACATAGCCCTCCACCCCTAAACGGGAGTGACGGATTCCGAGGTCACTTAGCGATGTATTTGATCAGCGCTACGATCGCCAGAACGATCAACACTGCGATCAGCAACATCCAGATCATTCCAAACCCCATTCCAGCGCCATAGCCCATCATCGCTTTGTTCCTCAGTGGTTTGTGCCGAGTGCGATGACCCGGCTACACGGTTGCGTTTCAGTTGTTGGTTTCAGAAGCCTTTGTCACAGGTTTCGAGGCCTTCATGCCGTGTTTCGGCGACATCGTCTTTGCGCCTTTCTCGATTTCCCCTGTGGTCACAACGCCATCGCCATTGGCATCAAGATGCTGAAATCGGTCCACCATGGTTTCGCGGATCATCCCGGAATGCAGCGCTTCGAACTCATCAATCGACAGGTTGCCATCTCCATTGACGTCATGCGCCTGCATCCGGGCCTTCAGACCTTCGGCGATCTCAGATTCGCTCGGGCGACCGTCCTCGTCCATGTCCAGAACCGCCAGCCAGTTGCCGCCCATCATCTGGCCATGCATTTTCACCATCATTTGCATCATGCCTGCGTGATCGCCCATCATGCCGCCGGGCGCACCCTGCATCATGCCGCCCTCATGGCCCTGCATCTGCGCGCTGCTGCCATGCTGACCGGCGGCAAGCGCGGGCAGCGCCATCAAAGTCGCGGCAATGGCTCCAGCGGCCAGCGTGAAGGTACGTTTCATGACTTTCACCTCTCGGGTTTTTGTTTCTACACAAAGCATATGGCCGCCCTCGGTCGCGCCACCACCCCCCTGCTCAACCCGGTTTGTATCGTTGTGTCGCAGCCCGCCCAACTGATACAAAGGGATACAAAAAAGCCGGGATTTGTACCGCGCCGGGGCTTATGATTGCGCCATGACTGAAGCACCACATATCTTGATTGTCGACGACCACCGCGAAATCCGTGATGCTGTCAGCCGCTATCTGGAAAAGAATGGGTTGCGCGCCAGTACCGCGCGCGACGCAACCGAGATGGACGCACGACTGGCGGCCGGTCGGATTGATCTTATCGTACTCGACATCATGATGCCGGGCGAAAACGGATTGTCGGTCTGTCGCCGCCTGTCCGCGGCCGGTGGCCCGCCGATCCTGATGCTGACAGCCCTCAGCGATGACACCGACCGTATCGTGGGTTTAGAGATCGGCGCCGATGACTACCTGCCCAAACCATTCAACCCACGTGAATTGCTGGCCCGGATCAAGGCGATCCTGCGGCGTTCCGAAACCACCGTCCCCCCGGCTGGCGATCTGAGCGGCAAACGGATCGCCTTTGGAAGCTGGGTTCTGGATGCCGACAGTCGCACCTTGATATCCGCCGAAGGGGCCGAAGAAAGTCTGACCACCGCCGATGTCCGGCTGCTGGCCGTATTCCTGCAGCGGCCCCGCAAACTCCTGTCGCGAGACGAACTGCTGGATTTGACCGCCGGCCGCAGCCCGCACTTGTTCGACCGTACGATCGACAACCAGGTCAGCCGCTTGCGTCGCAAGATCGAAGCTGACCCAACGCGGCCGAAGCTCATCACCACGATAAGAGGTGGCGGTTATTGCCTGTCGACCGACGTGAGCGAGCTTACGGGATGAAAGCCTTTGCCCAAAGTCTGCGCGGTCAGCTTATCCTTTTGATCATCGCCGCGCTGGCTGCCGCGCAACTGGTCAGCCTGTGGCTGTTCGTCGACGAACGCTCAATGGCAGTGCACATGGCCCTTGGCCTGGAAACCGCCGGACGCGCCGCAAACATCGCGCGGCTGATTGAAGAAGCTCCACCCGAGATGCACGACGCGATCCTGCGGGCGGCAAGTTCTCCACTGGTGCGTTTCAGCCTTACAGATACGCCCGCAGTCGATCACACCGGACATAGCGCTGGTGGGACGGTCGAAAACACAATCCGCAGAATTCTGCCAGGCTATGAAAACCGTCCCATCCGGGTAGAGTTGCATGAGTTCTCTCCCGATATGCTGCCGGTTGAAGGTGTTCCGTCTACAATGGCTGAAATGCACATGGCAATGATGCGTGATCACGTTTCCGCAATTGAAATGCAGCTGTCGATCGCTCTGACGACCGATCAATGGCTCAACGTGGATACCCGGTTCCATAACCCTCCTCTGCAATGGCCTTTGCAGTCCTTCGTCAGCTTCGGTTTCACTGCAACTTTAATTCTTGGAGCAGCCATTTGGTTTCTACTGACACGGCTGACCGGCCCGTTGCGCCGCCTGTCACTGGCTGCAGACCAGTTTGGTCGCGGTGAAGACGTCCAGGAACTGACGGTTTCTGGTCCGACCGAGGTGCGAGATTTGACGCAGGCGTTCAACCATATGCGTGATAGGCTGACTCGCTATGTTGCCGATCGGACCAGACTATTGGGGGCGCTGGGTCACGATTTGCGGTCGCCACTGACGGGATTGCGGGTTCGCGCCGAACTGGTGGAGGAAGAGGAGACCCGTGACCATCTGATCGAGACCATCGAGGAAATGCAGGAGATGGTGGACTCCACCCTGTCATTTGCCAAGGGCGTGGCCACGCGCGAACCTTCCAGTACCGTCCCAATTGGTGAATTCGTAACCAAAACGACCGAAGACATTGTGCAAGCCGGTGACACGGTTGAAGTATCGGTCGCAGACAATCCGGCCGTCACGCTTCGGCCGATGCTGATGAAGCGAGCTCTGCGCAATATCATTGAAAACGCCTGCCGGTATGGTGCCCGGGCCAACGTCTCAGTCATGCAAGAGGGGAATGAGGCAAAAATATTGATCCAGGATCAGGGGCCCGGCATCCCCGAGCATATGCTCGATGCGGTATTCGACCCATTCGTGCGGCTTGAAACATCCCGCTCGCGAGAGACTGGCGGAACCGGCTTGGGGCTGTCGATCGCACGTACGATCATCCAGTCGCACGGTGGCACGATAGAATTGCTAAACGGGGAAACTGGCGGCTTGTGCGCTAAGGTGGTTCTGCCAGTTTTTGAGGGCCAAACGTAACTTGTGAACACAATCGGCATGCCCCGAAAGCTTATTGGAAGCGTACCGCTTTGGGCCAGTTTCAGGTGTGGGCTCAAACGCAGCGGCGGAGAACACTGAACTGGAAAGACTGACTTTCCCCCCAAGAGGTTTGGTGCAGGTGATGGCGATGCGCGACGAGTTCAAAGTGTTCCTCAAAAAG
>NZ_JBQFLQ010000012.1:0-76664 GCF_056531325.1 Ruegeria sp. N8
CTGCGGTCAGCGTGGTCTTACCATGGTCAACGTGGCCAATCGTGCCGATGTTGACGTGCGGTTTTGTACGCTCAAACTTTTCCTTTGCCATTCCTCAGGCGCCCTTTTGCGATTTGGGGGACCCGTGGTCCCGTGGTTACATCTGCGCGCGCGAGATATTTGGTTCGCAGGGGAAAATCAAGCACATCCTGCGGGAAAAGCCGTTTACGACGCTGGATTTTGCGTGAGTTCACCGGAATCCAGCGGCTGGATCAGATCGGGGCGGCTTTTGAACCAACCGTTCTGCTGATGTTCCTCGGCCAGCCATTCTTCGACTCGGTCCGCTACCTTCAGGGACAGACCGCTCATCTGCTCTTCCTTGGTGCGCTCATGGCCTGAGCCTTTGAACGCGCTGCCGCCTGTGGTGTCTTCCAGAACCTGAAATTTTTTACCCTTGGCCAGAAACTCTTTCTTGTTCACGTCGTAGACATTCACAAGCACGATTGCAGTGCTGCGCGGGTTGTAGATCAATGGAATGCCCGGAGGCGCAAGCATGTATCCTTCCAGGCTGATGCCGATGTCGTAATCCTGCGCGCCCTCATAGCGGCCGAGACGGATATCCACCGCATTCTGAATCGCCGCGGTCCACTCATCGGGTGTGGCATCGCGTGAAACCGGGCCCTGCACCGCCTTTTCGGCAAAGGCATAGTTGACGCGCAGTTTAAATTCACCCAGCGACTCGGGCTCTTCATACACTTGTGTCTGCGTACAAGCGCCCATCAGGGCCAGTCCGGTGATCAAGGTCAGAATGCGCAACATGTCTCTCGTCTCGATATGCCTGTTTTCTTTGATCTAGCGCACCGATACGGACTGTGCCAAGCCGTATCGGCGGAATTCCCCGCAAGCGGGCGCGAGATCACGAGAATTTATAGTCCCTCGGGAAGCCGTAGGGCGGTTTTTTCCCCACACTGGCGCGTTTGGCCAGCCATTGAGACATATCCGCCTCGTGCCGGGTCTTGTCACCGCCCATGGACCATTTCAGGCCCTCTTCCCAGTTGAAGGTCGTGATATCAGACAATCCACCATCCAGCTCCAGCGTTCCCTGCCGCCCTCGTGCCATATTGTATTTTTGCAGGCGCACGCCTTTGCCCCGGGTCATCTCGGGCAGGTCTTCGGTGGGGAAGACCAGGAACTTGCCGTTTTGCGAAACGACAGCCACGTGATCCCCATCGACCGGTTTACAGATCATTGCCGTCTCGTCGCCCTTGACGTTGAGGACCTGTTTGCCATTGCGGGTTTGCGCGAGCACATCATCCTCGGGCACCATGAACCCGTTGCCCGCATCCGAGGCCACCAGCAGCTTGCGCCCCGGCTTGTGGATCAGGATGTCGATGATCTGCGCCTCGTTCGGCAGATCGACCATCAGACGCAGCGGCTCGCCCATGCCCCGCCCGCCGGGCAGGTTGGCCGCGCTAACTGTGTAGAACCGACCATTTGAGGCAAATACCAGCAGGCGGTCGGTAGTCTCGGCATGGAAGATGAAACGCGGGCCGTCGCCATCCTTGAACTTCAACTCGCGCTTAAGGTCGATATGTCCGGTCATGGCGCGAACCCAGCCCATCTGCGAACAGACGACCGTGATCGGCTCCTTGTCGATCATCGCCTCAAGCGGCACTTCCTCGACCTGACCAGCCTCAGCAAACTGGGTCCGGCGCGCGCCACCTTCGTAGTCTTTGCCAAAAGTCTTCTTGGTCTCTTTCAGCTGTTCCGCGATCTTGGCCCATTGCAGAGCGGGATCGGCCAGCAGGTCTTCGAGATTGGCGCGTTCCAGCATCAACTCATCGCGTTCGCGCACCAGCTCCATCTCTTCCAGACGGCGCAGGCTGCGCAGGCGCATGTTGAGGATGGCGTCGACCTGAACCTCGGACAGCTCGCCCTCGCCCGGTTTGGGCGAGACATAGTCAGATTCGTCGGTCGCACGGACATGGTCGATACCCCAATCCTCGCGCATCAGCGCGGCTTTCGGGTCGTCATCATAACGGATGATGTCAATCACACGGTCGAGGTTCAGGAAGGCGACGATAAAGCCCTCCAACACCTCCAACCGGTGGTCGATCTTAGCCATGCGGTGACGCGAACGCCGCAACAAAACCTCTTGCCGGTGGTCAAGGAAGGCGCGCAGCACTTCCTTCATCGAGCAGACCTTGGGCGTCACCCCGTCGATCAGCACGTTCATATTCAGGCTGAAACGCACCTCAAGGTCCGAGTTGCGGTAGAGCATCCCCATCAGCACCTCGGGGTCCACGTTTTTAGAACGCGGCTCAAGGATCAGACGAATGTCATCCGCGGATTCATCGCGGACATCGCCGAGGATGGGGATTTTCTTGGTCTGGATCAGTTCCGCGATCTTTTCGATCAGCTTGGATTTCTGAACCTGATACGGGATCTCGGTGACAACGATCTGCCACTGGCCACGCCCCAGATCCTCGACCTCATACTTACAGCGCAGGCGGAACGATCCACGCCCGGTGCGATAAGCCTGCGCGATATTCTCAGGGGGCTCGACAATCACGCCACCAGTCGGAAAGTCCGGGCCGGGGACATAGTTCAGCAGCGTGTCATCCCGCGCGTCCGGCGTCTTGATCAGATGCAGACAGGCGTCACAAAGCTCCGAGATATTATGCGGCGGAATATTCGTCGCCATGCCCACCGCGATCCCGCTGGCGCCATTGGCCAAAAGGTTCGGGAACTGCGCAGGCAGCACGACCGGCTCGGTCAGCGTACCGTCATAGTTGTCGCGGAAATCGACAGCGTCTTCGTTTAGACCTTCCAGCAGCGCTTCGGCCACGATGGTCATCCGCGCCTCGGTGTATCGCGAGGCCGCCGGATTGTCGCCGTCAATGTTGCCGAAATTCCCCTGCCCGTCGACCAGCGGGTAGCGGACGTTAAAGTCCTGCGCCAGACGCGCCATCGCATCGTAGATCGCGGCATCACCGTGTGGGTGATAGTTGCCCATCACATCGCCCGAGATCTTCGCGGACTTACGGAATCCCCCTGTCGCGCTGAGTCGCAGCTCGCGCATCGCATAAAGGATTCGCCGGTGAACCGGCTTCAGACCATCACGGGCATCGGGCAGCGCTCGGTGCATGATGGTGGACAAAGCATAGGTAAGGTAGCGTTCGCCAATCGCGCGGCGCAGCGGTTCGGCTACCTCGCCCCCGCCTTCGGGGGCCTCCATGTTGGGGTCGTCGATCGTGTCGTTCATATATGATGTGATACGACGCAAGCGCGCCGCGGTAAAGCAACCGGCGCTCATTTTGCTGGGGACAAGTGGCGCTTTTTGCAACAGGGGGAGGCAACTGCTGGATTTCCCCCGATCTTTCGACTCGGGGCCTAAGATATGGTACGCTCCGGATCATTAAGCTGCTGCCTATTTCATGTTTCACGATTACCTGGGGGATGCGCCATGACGCGCCTTATCGTTATTAGTTTCGCTGCACTCGGCTGGTGCTTCTATGTCATGAGCGGAGGGCCCGAGTTTGAACCGCGCGGCCTGCGGTCAGAGCAACCCGTGCGCGTTGCTGCCCAGCCCAGTCCGACTCAGATCGCACCAGCACCCGCCGAGGCGCTTGTCACCAACGTGGCCGCGCGCACGCCGACCGTGCGCATCACACCGATCAAACAGCAACCCGAGATTGTCGAATTCGTAGCCGAACCCGCCAGCCTGGAGGGGTTCAATGGCTTGTCGGTGTTTGACACCCAAACCAGCGGCATCCAGCTTGCGTCGCTTGAGGACGGTGTGACGGGTCTGAAACAAGTCCCTGCCGAAACCCAACAGGCTGACCCGATAGCACCGGCAGAGCCGGAAAAGGACATCCGCGAAATCTCGGGCACGCGGGTCAATATGCGCGATGGGCCGGGCACGATCTATCCGATCATCGGCAAGGCCACGATTGGCCAGAAGGTCGAAATTCTCAGCGATTCGGGCACCGGCTGGCTGCGTCTGCGCGTGTTGCCACAGCAACAGGTCGGATGGATTTCTGCCTCGTTGGTCGGAAAATCGACGAACTAGCCAAAGCAGCAATTGTCCCGAGCTCAGCCTCACCCTAGCTATGGGCCAGGCTCAGGTTCGGGGACATGATGCAGAAATCAATTCTAATCACTGGCTGCTCGTCCGGTATCGGGCTGGACGCAGCACATGGAATGCGTGCACGGGGCTGGCGCGTCTTTGCTTCGTGCCGTCATCAACGTGATTGCGACCGGCTGCGCGCCCAAGGGTTTGAAAGCCCCTGCATCGACTATACCGACACCGACAGCATCACCACAGGGCTCGCCGAAGTGCTTGAGGCAACCGGAGGCACTCTCGACGCGCTGTTCAACAATGGCGCGCACGGCCTGCCCGGAGCAGTCGAGGACCTTCCCACCGACGGGTTGCGCGCCATCTTCGAAACCAATTTCTTTGGCTGGCACGAACTAACCCGCCAGGTCATCCCGGTGATGCGCGCGCAGGGGCGTGGCCGAATCGTCCAGAATTCATCCGTACTGGGACTGGTCGCGTACCCTTGGCGCGGCGCATATGTGGCGACGAAATACGCGATCGAAGGCCTGACCGACACGCTGCGACTGGAACTGCGCGACACAGAGATAAAGGTCATCCTGATCGAACCCGGCCCCATCACCTCGCGGCTGAGAGAGAACGCCATCCCGATCTTCGAACGGTTTATCGATTGGGAAAACTCGGCCCTTCGCAGCCGGTACGAAGGATCGCTGCTGAAACGGCTTTACGAATCCTCGGGACCCGACCGGTTTGAACTGCCGGCCTCGGCCGTGACCGACAAGCTGGCCCACGCGGTCGAGGCCAAACGCCCCCGCCCCCGCTACTACGTCACGACGCCCACATATATCGCAGGCTGGCTGCGTCGGATTTTGCCGACGCGGGTCATCGACCGCATCCTGTCGGATGTCTGAGACGAAATTACCGGTTCGCATTTTGGTCTCGCGGGTCTAGATGATAGGCCAATGTAATAAACGCGGACGGTGGACCCATGGACCTTTTGATGGTCGTATTGTTGCTGGCCATGGCGGCGGTTGTCGTCGTGCTGGTGATCGGCATTTCAAACTTCGGCAAGGCCGGGAAAAGTGCCGCGCTGAAAAGCAACAAGATGATGCAGCTGCGCATCCTGTTTCAATTCATTGCCGTGGTGCTGATCGTGCTCTACGTCTGGCTGCGCGGACAGGGAGGTCAGTAAATGGTCGTGCTTAACAAAATCTACACGCGCACAGGCGATGACGGCAAAACAGCCTTGGGCAATGGGGAGCGCGTTGCCAAGTATTCGGGTCGTGTTGCCGCCTATGGCACAGTGGATGAGCTGAACTCATTCGTCGGTGTCGCCCGAACTGAAGCTGATGGTGAGGTCGAGGCCGCACTGTCGCGCATCCAGAATGACCTGTTCGATCTGGGTGCCGACTTCTGCCGCCCCGACATGGATAAGGATGCCGAGGCCGAATATACGCCGCTGCGCATCGTCCCCTCGCAGATCGACCGGTTGGAAGCCGAAATTGACGCCATGAACGAGGCGCTCCAACCGTTGCGCAGCTTCATCCTGCCCGGTGGGTCTCGACTGGCAGCGCATCTTCATGTGTGCCGTACCGTCTCGCGCCGGGCCGAGCGTCTAGCGGTTGAGCTGACCAATATGGAACCGGTGAATGAAATGGCGGTGAAATACCTTAACCGCCTGAGCGACTGGTTCTTCGTGGCCGCACGCTGTGCCAATGAAAATGGCGCGGCCGATGTGCTGTGGATTCCGGGCGCAAACCGCTGAGACGTTGACTCTACGGCACCTTTGTTGCGCGCCGTAGCGTCAAAAAACATGAAACGCGACGTCCCAAGCCCACGAGATGACGATTTTGCCCTGTTGTCGCGTGACTTGAGACGTTATTCAGACGTCCGAGAGCATTGGTGGAGTCGCGTCGCGGCTTACCGTTATTTGTGAGGAGCAAGCGCAAAATGAAGGTACTCGTGCCTGTCAAACGCGTGATTGACTATAACGTGAAAGTTCGCGTCAAAGCGGATGGCAGCGGTGTTGATCTCGCCAATGTCAAAATGTCGATGAACCCGTTCGACGAGATCGCCGTCGAAGAGGCGATCCGCTTGAAAGAAGCAGGTAAGGCTGACGAAGTCGTTGCCGTTTCCATCGGCGTCAAGCAGGCGCAGGAAACTCTGCGTACCGCGCTGGCCATGGGTGCAGACCGCGCCATCCTGGTGGTCGCAGCCGACGACGTGCACACCGATATCGAACCGCTGGCCGTTGCCAAAATCCTGGCCAAAGTGGTCGAGGAAGAGCAGCCGGGCATCGTTCTGGCGGGCAAACAGGCGATCGACAACGACATGAACGCCACCGGTCAGATGCTGTCGGCTCTGCTGGGCTGGAGCCAAGGCACCTTCGCCTCTGAGGTGGATATCGAAGGCGACAGCGCCAAGATCACGCGTGAGGTTGACGGCGGTCTGCAGACCATCAGCGTCAAGATGCCGACCATCGTGACCGTTGACCTGCGCCTGAACGAGCCGCGCTATGCGTCGCTGCCCAACATCATGAAGGCGAAGAAAAAGCCTCTGGATGAGAAAACCGCCGCAGATTACGGCGTCGACGTCACTCCTCGTCTGGAAATCGTCAAAACCGAAGAGCCGCCGGCACGTGCCGCTGGTATCGTCGTGGGCTCGGTTGACGAGCTGGTTGCGAAACTCAAAGAAGCGGGGGCTGTGTAATGGCTGTTCTTCTTCTCGCCGAAGTCAACAATGGTGAGCTGGCGCTGGACGCCACCGCCAAGGCCGTCAACGCTGCGAAAGCGCTGGGTGACATCACCGTTCTGGCTGCAGGCGGTTCTGCTGCTGCTGCTGGTGAGGCCGCTGCCAAAATCGACGGTGTTGCCAAAGTTCTGGTCGCCGAAGACGAATCGCTGGGTCACCGTCTGGCGGAATCGACGGCAGCCCTGATCGTAGGCCTTGCCGATGGCTATGAGCACATCGTCGCACCGGCGACCACCGACGCTAAGAACGTGATGCCCCGCGTTGCGGCCCTGCTGGACGCGATGGTGATCTCGGATGCATCCGGCGTGGTTGACGGTTCGACCTTCGAGCGTCCGATTTACGCAGGCAACGCGATCCAGACCGTGAAATCGAACGACGCCAAGAAAGTCGTCACCTTCCGTACCGCATCCTTTGATGCAGCAGGCGAAGGCGGTTCGGCTGCCGTCGAGACCATCTCGGTCGGCGACAACCCCGGTCTGTCGTCCTGGGTTGAAGACAAGGTTGCCGAAAGCGACCGACCTGAGCTGACCTCGGCTGGCGTTGTTGTTTCGGGTGGCCGTGGCGTCGGCTCGGAAGAGGACTTCAAGCTGATCGAGGGTCTGGCAGACAAACTGGGTGCTGCCGTTGGCGCATCGCGTGCCGCCGTTGACTCAGGCTATGCTCCGAACGACTGGCAGGTGGGTCAGACTGGTAAGGTTGTTGCCCCCGACCTGTACGTTGCCGTAGGCATCTCGGGCGCGATCCAGCACCTGGCTGGTATGAAAGACTCGAAGGTCATCGTTGCAATCAACAAAGACGAAGAAGCACCGATCTTCCAGGTTGCCGATTTCGGTTTGGTTGCCGACCTGTTCCAGGCTGTACCGGAACTGACTGAGAAACTCGGCTGATCTTTAGACCAAGATTTTTCGACGAAAAATCTGATGGGCCCGCCGGATTGGCGGGCCTTTTCTTTAGCGCAAATTCTGGATTGGTCCGACCAACGCATCGGCAATCGACCGATGCCCTGCGGGTCCGATCATAAACTCGGCCATCGGTTGTTGCAGCGTACCGAACAACATATCCTCCAACTCATCCGACTGGCCCGAAACACACACCGTTTCCCGCACAATCCGCGCGCAATAGGGTCTGACGGCGTTCAGCATCTCACGCGTCAACGGCACTTCTGTTTCCTGAACTGGTCGAGAGTCTTCCGATTGCCGTATGACGCGAAGGCACAAAAGGATCACCGGTGATTGCAGGCTTTGCAGCAGGCCGCCGACCTCCCGGACCCAGTTTCGGCGCAACTCTTCCGCCACAGCTTCGAACCTCGCATCCTGATGACCCTGCAGCAGTTTCATCAGATGATGCACGAAATTGACATCAGCGAAATCAATCTCGGGATAGAGCGAGATCAGGTCATCGGTCGCGGCAAGAAACCGGTCGTTCCGCCTTGGGTGCACACGATAGAAGCGATTCGATTGCCCCAAAAGGTCCGGAGCCTGTAAGACGCATAGCTCTGCAGCGTCTAAAATGGACTGCAGGCCTTTTTCCTGACAAAGCGCGTCGACTCCGCAAAACAGACTGCCGAGATTGAGACAACGCCGGTCCAACCGGTCCTCAAGCACTGCTGCAAAGGGACGATCGACAAAACGACCGAAGGTTTCTGTCCCTCCTGCGCAAGCCATATATGGTGTATCCAAGGACCGCTTGGGCCCCCGAAACCAAAGCCGCGCACTAGAATATTGGCAAACGGCATCCTCGGGTATCCCCGAGCCTGTTTGATGATAGCTCATAACACTCACCCATTTTTCACCCGGGTGCCATCTTGCAGCCGTAAGTCTTGAGAATTCTCTAATGTGCGCATTTGAAGCAAATTGGATGCACCCGATGCTCTTGCCGCCCGCCCCAATCTACCGATACTGTCGCCCTGACCCGTGAGACAAAGGCACCAAAAAATGGATGTAAAATCAGTCGGAGTGATAGGCGCAGGACAGATGGGCAACGGTATTGCTCATGTCCTTGCCCTGGCGGATTACGATGTTCTTTTGAATGATGTCAGTCAGGATGCGCTCAATAGTGCTTTGGCAACAATCGAAGGCAATTTGGCCCGCCAGGCGTCGCGCGGCAAGATCTCGGATGAGGCAATGCAGAACGCGCTGAAGCGCATCACAACAACGCTGGAATTGCCCCGGCTTGGGCAAACCGATTTGGTGATCGAGGCTGCGACCGAGCGCGAGGCCGTCAAACAAGCCATTTTCGAAGACCTGCAACCCCATTTGCTACCGCATACGATTCTAACGTCGAACACTTCGTCGATTTCGATCACGCGGCTCGCCAGCCGCACGGACCGGCCAGAACGGTTTATGGGGTTTCATTTCATGAACCCGGTCCCTGTCATGCAACTGGTGGAATTGATCCGCGGGATTGCCACGGATGAGGACACTTTCAGTGCCTGCAAGGCGGTGGTCGACAAGCTAGGCAAAACCGCTGCCAGCGCCGAGGATTTTCCCGCCTTTATCGTAAATCGCATCCTGATGCCGATGATCAACGAGGCCGTCTATACCCTTTATGAAGGAGTCGGGAATGTACAGTCCATCGATCAATCGATGAAACTAGGTGCAAACCACCCGATGGGGCCGCTGGAACTGGCGGATTTCATTGGCCTGGATACCTGTCTGGCGATCATGAATGTACTGCATGACGGGTTGGCCGATACCAAGTATCGTCCGTGCCCCCTGTTGACGAAATATGTCGAGGCCGGGTGGTTGGGTCGCAAGACGCAACGTGGGTTTTATGATTATAGGGGTGATGCCCCAGTACCGACGCGGTAAGGGGGCTAGCCCCCTCGCCCGGAAATTATCCGGGCTCACACCCGGGATATTTCTAGCCAGATGAAGAGGCGGATCAGTGTTTGGGCGCCTGGCGCAGGGACAATGTGTGTTTTCTGAGCCAGGCCATGAAACCGCGCGGGTCGGTTTCGAGCAGCTGCATATCTTCGTCCGAGATCGGTTCGCCGATAACGGGGGACTGCGGTTTGTTGCAGGAGCGAACGATTTCATGCAGTAACAGACCCTGACGCAGGATCGCTGATAGTTTGTTGGCGATCTGGTAGGCGCGCGAATTGCTGCCTGGGAAGAAGATTGGCACGACCTGAGCGCCGGAGCGGCGGATCATTTTGGCAGTGAAGACATTCCATTCCCGCTCAATCGCGGGACCGAACCAGTCATCGGAGGACATCACTACGCCAGAGGGAAACAGTGCGACGACGCCACCGTTTTTGAGATGCTCCATGGCTTTGCCGCGCATTTCCAGCATTTTGGCTTGTGCTTCGGGGTCATGCGGGAAGGGCACCGGGATCATGAACGACGTCGCCGCCTCGTCAAGCCCGGTTAGAACCGAGCGAGTCAAGATGCGGTAGTCGCTGCGCACACGCCCGATCAGTTCGGCGAAGATCATCCCATCGACCATGCCGTGCGGATGGTTGGCAACCACAACGACCGGCCCTTCCTTTGGAATATTTGCGATTTGCTCCGGCGGGGTGGTCAGATCAATTCCCATAACCTCGAGCGCACCGCCCCAGAACCGTTGCCCTCGATAATACTCGTTCTTCTTTTCGAACTTGTTGACCATGCGCAAAATGGTCAGTTTGCCGGTGCACCATTCGATCGCGCGGATGGCTGTCGACGTCCACGCATCGTCAAAGGAATTTGCATAGGTCAGAGTTCTACGGTCGTAGATTTCCCCCTGATCCTCGACCCCGTTTACAACCGGGCCTGTCTTGGTCTCGTGCGTTGTTTCCGCCAATTCCTGGTCTTCCCGTTCTTGGTCCTGCGGCAGGTGCGGTCAGAACCCCTCGCCGAACTTGTCGTTCACCAGAGTTTCCAACGCATCGGCCAACGCCTCAGCATCCGGTCCGGACGTCTCGACGTCAATAGTCGTTCCACGCGACGCTGCCAACATCAAAAGGCCCATAATGCTGTCACCAGAGGCCGAAAGCCCATCTTTCGACACTTCTGCCTGAGCATCAAACCCTTCCACTACCTCAACCAGTTTGGCCGAGGCACGGGCGTGAAGGCCCTTTTCGTTCACGATCTTCAAGCTTCGGGTGGTCATGTATGGTCAATCCGGTCTTCGTCCAATGTCACATTTTGCGCATTGATATATTTTCGTCCAGCCTCCATCGCCAATCGCACGGCGTCGCCAATCGGCAAATGGCGAGATTTGGCCAGTTTGATCAGCATAGGAAGATTTGCGCCATACAGGATGCGCCGATCCTGTGGCGCACAGGCCCGCAGGCTGAGATTCGATGGGCTGCCGCCGAACAGGTCGGTCACGACAACGACGCCGTCGCCAGCATCCACGCTGTCGGCAGCGGCGCAAATTTCGGCCTGCTTTGCGTTCCGGTCATGATCGGCCTCGATCGAGATTGCGACCAGGCCGGGTTGTTGTCCGACGACATGCTGCATGGCCGCCAGGTATTCCTGGGCCAATCCACCATGTGCAACAAGTACGATCCCGATCAATCCGGCCTCACATTCAACAAGCGACGTTCCATTTCGCGGTGCCTAATTGCCACTTGCTGCCCCTCCTCTGCAAGGGCTTTTGCAACCGCCTCAGCGGTGGCGACCGATCTGTGTTGGCCCCCGGTACAACCAAAGGCAACCGACAGATGGGCCTTTCCTTCGGCGCGATAGGCCGGAAGCAGCAGTTTGAGCAAATCGACCACGCGTTCGAAGAACGGTGCATAGTTCGCGTCTGACTGAACATAGTGCGCCACATCCGGGTTTCGACCATCCTCTGCCCGCAATTCCGGCCGCCAATATGGGTTGGCCAAAAACCGGCAGTCAAACACCATATCCAGCCCGCGCGGAAGGCCGCGTTTATAGGAAAAGGACTCTATTGAAACCGCCAGATGCCTCCCGCCTTGAGGGGCAAACCAACGTTCAACCTCTTCACGCAACTGGTGTACGTTCAAGGGGCTGGTGTCGATCAGGGTGTCAGCAATCTCGCGGATGGGGGCAAGCAGTTCCTTTTCCTGCACAACACCGGTTTCAGGGCTGGCGTTTGCAGCGACAGGGTGGCGGCGGCGAGTTTCCGAAAAGCGCCGCAAAAGGATATCATCCGTACAATCCAGATAGAGCGTGGTCAGATCTACCTGCTCCATCCGGCGCAATTTCGCGGCCAGTTCGATAAAGCCAATGGTCGAGAAATCGCGATTGCGTGCATCAATTCCCAGCGCCATCGGCCGGTCGTCTTGCGAGCCATCCAGCAAGCGCAGAAGTAAACCCATCGGCAGGTTGTCGATGGCTTCGAATCCCAGATCTTCAAGCACACGAATCGCGGTCGAACGCCCGGCCCCCGAAGGACCGGTCACCAGAACGATGCGCCGTTGCGGTGTCATGTGTTGGGCCATTCCGGGTTCACCCGTCCCATTTTCAACATCTGAAAGAGTGCTGCGGCCAAATTGGGCACGCCGCCGCCCCGTAGCAAGGGAACAGTTTGCCTCAGGGCTCGAATTTCTAGCGGATCGGGTAGTCGGGCCTGTTCTGTTTGATCCATATCCACGATACAGGCGACGGGAACAGGCCCAACGTTTGTGGCGCACAGCAGGCCTACGCCTCGCGCCTCGATCAATCCGCTGATATTGGGAGCGGCCTCTGCGACAATGTTCTGGCCGTCCATGCCCAACACTACACGGTCGTCGCCCACCAGCCCGGCGCCCAAGGCCATCATTTGCAACGCAAGGCCGGATTTGCCGGACCCCGATGCGCCGATGATCACAACGCCCAGGCTATCTACGGCAACGCAACTGGCGTGGATGATGGCCTTGTCCTGATTTTCAGTATCAGAGAGGGGCGAGCCACTCATGGGTTAAACCGGCAGCCCAACCACAAATCGCGCACCCAGCGGGTCAGAGGTGATGTCGGCCTCGGTCGGGCGAATATTTTCAGCCCAAATCACACCGCCATGCGCCTCGATGATCTGTTTCGAAATCGCCAGACCAAGGCCTGAATTGTTGCCGAAATGCTCGGCCGGGCGTTGCGAATAGAAGCGTTTGAAGACCTTGGTCAGCGCCTGTTCGGGAATGCCAGGGCCGGTATCTTCGACCACGATCAACACGCGGTTTTCGCGCCGCCGCACCCAAACGCGGATTGCATCGTTTTCTTCACAGAACGAAATCGCGTTGGTGATCAGATTGACGAAAACCTGCGCCAGACGCGCCTCAAGCCCGTTGATGACAATGGGTTGGCTGGGCAGATCGGTGATATAGTCGATCCCTTTCGAGCGCGCATCCTCACCCAGATATTGCCCGATATTGCCAAGCAGCTTGAGCAGGTCGAAGGGCTGCTCCTCTTCTTTCACCAGTTCGGCATCCAGACGCGACGCGTTCGAGATATCGCTGACCAATCGGTCGAGTCGGCGCACATCGTGTTCGATCACATCCAGTAGCTTGTCGCGCTGATCCTCGCGCTTGACCATACGCAGGGTGCCAACAGCCGATTGCAGACTGGCCAGCGGGTTTTTGATTTCATGCGAGACATCGGCTGCGAACTGTTCGTTGGCATCAATGCGGTTGTAAAGCGCCGTCACCATCCCCCGCAGCGCGCGGCTGAGGCGTCCGATTTCATCTGGTCGCGCCGACAAGTCGGGGATACGAATACGTCCGGGATTGACCCCTGTTCCGCGGTCTTTTCCGGTTTCTGCCGCCGCAGCAAGATCGGCAAGTGGGTTTGCAATGGTCGACGCCAGAACAAGGCTGAGCCCAATGGAAACCAACAGCGCCACGACGAACATTTGCAGGATCCGCTCCTGCTCGCGCCGGGCCAAAGCGTCAATCTCGCCCGCGGGTCCTGCCATGGCGACGGCACCAACCGGCACGCCTTCCAGCTGGATTGCCGAGGCCGCGACGATCACCGTCTCACCTGCGTCATCTTTGACCGCCTGAACCTGCGTCTGCCCCTCGAGGGCACCGGGAATAATGGCCTGAACCCGTTGCGCCAGCGTAGGAGCGACCCCTTGATCGTCACTGGTGAAAACCCGTGACAAGCCCGTCCAGACCGCATTGAGCGCGTCGCTGATCAACGTACTGCCTGTCTGAATATCCGCATCAACGCTCAGCAGACCCGGCATTTGTGTCTCACCGCCGCGTGTCCAGCCGATCAGAGTGCCTGAGCTATCGTAAACAAAGACTTCACCGCCTTCGGGCAGGCTCAGCTCGGCCAGAGTATCCTTGACATCCAGCTCTCCGGCATATTCAGACAAGCCAAATTCGCTTTGTCGCAACTGCGCTTCGAACACGTTACTGACAAGCTGGGCGTCCCCCATCAGGTTCTGCGCGGTTTGCGCCACCTGCTCTTCCCGCGAGTCATCCAGATACAGCAATCCGGTGACCAATGTAACTAGAGCGATCAAATTGAAGGTGATGATCTTGCGTGCCAGCGGCGAGCCGCGCAGGGCAAACAGGTTGCGACGGCTGCGCGTCGCGTTCAGTTCGGCCGCGTCGGCATCCTGCGGGATGACCCAGTCATCCCCCAATACGACATCCCCGTCGCGAAGCTCATTGGCGTGTTCCGTATCGCGCACCAGACCCGACTACCTTTGCTTATTCAGTCAAAGTTATTCTTCGTTGTACCGATAACCGATGCCGTACAGCGTCTCGATTGCCGAAAACTCAGGGTCGGCGGCGCGCATCTTTTTGCGCAGACGCTTGATATGGCTGTCGATGGTGCGGTCATCCACATAGACCTGATCATCATAGGCCACATCCATCAACTGATCGCGGCTTTTGACGAAACCGGGACGTTGCGCAAGCGCTTGAAGCAGCAAGAACTCGGTCACCGTCAGCGACACATCCGATCCTTTCCAGCTAACAGCATGGCGCAGCGGGTCCATCCGCAGTTCTCCCCGCTCCATGACTTTAGCATCGCCAGTGGTTGCAGCGGTGGCATCTCCCGAGGTCGCCTCCTGCCGGCGCAGCAGCGCGCGGATACGTTCGACCAGAAGACGCTGCGAGAACGGCTTTTTGACATAGTCATCCGCGCCCATCCGCAGGCCCAGAACCTCGTCGATCTCGTCGTCTTTCGAGGTCAGAAAGATCACCGGCATCTGGGTTTTCTGCCGCAGACGCTGCAACAGGTCCATGCCATCCATGCGCGGCATCTTGATATCCAGAACTGCCATATCCGGCAGTTTCTTGTTAAATGCGTCCAACGCGGCCTGTCCGTCATTGAACGTCTCGACCTCAAAGCCTTCGGCCTCAAGCGTCATGGACACGGACGTCAGAATGTTTCTGTCGTCGTCCACCAATGCAATCTTCGACATCGGGTTAGCCCCTATTCCTGCTCACTCATGCAATATATCGTTATTAGTAAGGTATTTCTGGCGTTTTTAAGGCCGCGAATCAATCCGTATCTGCGAATCGTGCGATTGTTGTCACACAGATGCGGCAAAAAAGCCGTTAATGTTGCCGGAAAAGCGCCCTTATTTCGGTCGTGAAAAAAGTGATGGCGCTAAACTTGGACTTGGTTGCGCTAACTGCGTCAAACCCGCCTGTTCATGTCCTGAATGACCATGGTAAGACGCGCCCACCCGCCGGTTTTTCCCGGCTAATTGCCCAAATGGCGCATCCGGCCCAATCGCCCTGCGCCGCCACACGGAGAAGACACACATGACATCTGGACGGGTTAACCCGCAATTCCGCCTCGAAGATCAGGGCATCGAGGGTCTGGGCAATGTCTATTACAACTTCATGGAACCGGCGCTGATCGAAGAAGCGCTGAAGCGCGGCGAGGGTACTCTGGGCAATGGCGGGGCCTTTCTGGTCACCACCGGCAAGTTCACCGGCCGCTCGCCCAAAGACAAACACGTCGTGCGCACCGACAGCGTCGCTGACCACATCTGGTGGGAAAACAACGCCGAGATGAGCCCCGAAGGCTTTGATGCGCTTTACGAAGACATGCTGGCCCATATGAAGGGTCGTGACTATTTCGTGCAGGATCTCGTCGGGGGCGCCGACCCGACCTATTCGATCAACGTGCGCATGGTCACTGAACTGGCTTGGCACAACCTGTTCATCCGCCACCTGCTGCGCCGTCCGGATCGTGAGGACCTGGATGAGTTCACCGCAGATTTCACCGTCATCAACTGCCCAAGCTTTCAAGCCGACCCGGCAAAGCATGGCTGCCGGTCCGAGACCGTGATCGCGATGAACTTTGACCGAAAGCTGATCCTGATCGGCGGCACCGAATATGCGGGTGAGAACAAGAAATCCGTCTTCACCTTGTTGAACTACATGCTGCCGGAAAAGGGCGTGATGCCGATGCATTGCTCGGCCAACCACGCCGTTGGCAACCCGGTTGATACGGCCGTGTTCTTTGGCCTGTCGGGCACGGGCAAAACCACCCTGTCCGCTGACCCGGCCCGCACCCTGATCGGTGATGACGAGCACGGCTGGTCAGATCGCGGCACTTTCAACTTCGAAGGCGGTTGCTATGCCAAGACGATCAACCTGAACGCTGAGGCCGAGCCCGAAATCTATGCAACCACCAGCAAGTTCGGCACCGTGATCGAAAACATGGTGTTTGATCCCGAGACCAAAGAATTGGATTTCGAAGACGACTCGCTGACCGCTAACATGCGCTGCGCTTACCCGCTGGAATACATCTCGAACGCGTCCAGCAGCGCCCTGGGTGGTCACCCCAAGAACATTATCATGCTGACTTGTGATGCGTTCGGCGTGCTGCCTCCGATCGCGCGGCTAACGCCTGCGCAGGCCATGTATCACTTCTTGTCGGGCTTCACGTCCAAAGTGGCTGGGACCGAGCGTGGTATTACCGAACCGCAACCCACCTTCTCGACCTGCTTCGGTGCGCCTTTCATGCCGCGTCGTCCGGAAGAATATGGCAACCTGCTGCGGGACAAGATTGCTCAGCATGGCGCAACCTGCTGGCTGGTCAACACCGGCTGGACCGGTGGGGCCTATGGTGTGGGCAGCCGGATGCCGATCCGCGCAACCCGTGCACTGCTGACGGCCGCTCTGGACGGGTCCCTGCGTGATGCTGAGTTCCGCAAGGATGCCAATTTCGGCTTTGACGTACCCGTGTCGGTGCCCGGCGTCGCCGAGGTTCTGCTGGACCCGCGCCGTACTTGGGATGATCAGGCGGCCTTCGACAAACAGGCCGAGAAATTGGTGCAGATGTTTGCCGCGAACTTTGAACAATATCTTCCATTCATAGACGAAGATATCAAAGCCGTCGCAATCGGGTGAGAAGACAGAGGGGCGCTTTCGCCCCTCTTTTCGTTTGAGGAGTCTCACCGCATCGTGATCACGCATAAGTTGTAATATGCACGTTGTATTTACAATGCCGTTGCCCGAAGTGTCGGATTGAGGTATCTCACCATGTCATTAGCATGACAAAACCCGGCGCTTGACGCGCCGGGCAAAACCAAAAAAACCTAAGGGTTGCCTGATCGCACACTCACATTTGCGAATTTGGCTGCCTAATCAAGTACTAAAGAACCAAAAAAGGGGATGAGTGTCAATATGAGACGTGCTGGAAAATTCTGAGACCGGTATGTTTCTTCCGCTTCATAAACTCGGCGGGCGACACAGGAGACAACATGACTGAGATTTCGAAACTGACAGAACTTCGCAAGCTGATGCAAAGCATGGAGCGCACATTGGGGCTGGAGCAACTCTCTCCGGTTGAGCGCGACATCTACTACGCAGCGGAAGAACTGTCGAAGAATGATCAAGAAGTCCGCACATTCGGTCTGATCGAACACACGCTGGTACAAAGCGTCTCTCGCCCAACGTTTTTCCGGGCGCTGAAATCGCTGGTACAAAAGGGATACCTGTCTCAAAGCGGCAACTCAAATCGGGGCCGATATATCGTTCATGCCCCAAGATGATGCCCCCAATGCGCGCGGCGATGGCTGACCATCGTGCGCAAATGGGCCTCTGAAACCTTCTTCGCCTCGTTGGCTTATGTCGTGGCATCATTCCTCACGTTCGAGGTTTTGATGCCGCTGCAAAACCTGTTCTTCCCAGAATATCCAAGCCGGGCCAGTCTTCTGTTTCTTCCGCATGGCGTGCGGGTTCTTTCTGCATGGTTGTTGGGATGGCGAGCCATCTTCGCGCTGCTGCCAGGTGTTTTCATTGTATTCGCCGTCATCGGCGGAGCCGACGTATTTTTACCCAGCCGACTTGCTGCAATAACAATTGCCGTTACGACGGTTCCAGCAGTGTTCTACTTGCTGAAGTGGGCCGGTTGGGACCTATTCCCACGCAGCGACCGCAAACCCTGCTGGGCTTGTATCATGGGTGTAGGAGTCATCACGTCCTTCCTTGTCTCAGGCCTGACCAATATGGCTTTTGGCAGCGCCCGCGTTGAATACGTCGCCTATTTAATCGGCGATATCTCGGGTTTGTTCTTCCTTATGCTCGGGCTCTACTTTGCGTTTCGGTTTGCAGATAGGCGTGCCTAGCCAAAGACGGCACGCCGCAACAGATTTAGCCCCCCAAACAGCAACACCAGCAATGTAATCTTGCGAAAACGCGCCTGATCAATACGGGCTTGCAACCGCAGCCCAATCCACATTCCGGCAAGCGCAGGGACAACCAAGATCGCTGAAAAAGGCACCGTCTCGGCGCGCAGAATTCCTGAACCCAGATGCGCCACGACCAGCGCCACGGCGCCCAACCCATAAATAACGCCTTGCACCCGCATTTGAATGTCTTTTGGCGTGTTCATCGCCGTCAGGTAAAGCACCGTCGGCGGCCCCCAAATCCCCGAAATCCCTCCGACAAACCCAGCAACGGCACCAATCGTGGCTTCAATCCATCGAGACGGCTCCGAAAGCGTCAACTTCAGCCCAGCAACCTGAATCAGCGCAAAAAATGTCACCGGAATGCCGATCAAAAACAGAAACGTGGTCTCGGGGACAAGACTGACCAGCATCGCGCCAGTCAGGAGAAACAGAAGTCCGGTTAGCAAGAAAACGCGAAACTGGCGCACTGCATCGACAGCAGCCGGAAGCCCGCCGCGAAGAGCCTGAACGACGTTTGTTACCAATGCAGGCAGGATCAATCCGGCCAACGCCAGTTGCGGTGGTAAAAAAATGCTCATCCCCGACATCAGAACCATCGGCATGGCAAAACCGACCATACCCTTGATCCATCCCGCTGCAAAAGCCACGAGCAGCGCGAACAGAAAATCCTGTGGAGATAAAAGCGAAAACAGCGTCATCCACCCGTGATATCACTCCAGTCGGTTTCTGCATCGCAAAATCTCTTGAGTAATTATTGAACTTTTTTTTGCCTTTGCACGTATTTTTGTTGCGCTGCATGTGCAGCATGGTATGACCAATCGACCCAGAAAAGGACGTGATTCATGGCCCATGACGGACAGGATATGACCCAGATGACAGCATCCGCGATTTTGCCCGACCTACTGACACTGACCCGCGCCGCCGTTCCGGCTGTAGAGGCGGTGTTTGACCGCGCGCGCAAATCAGTGCGCGAAATGGTAAGCGCCGAGGGCCGGGTATCCGGAGCGTTGATCGAAGCCAACCAGACCGCCTCCCATGGCCTTGCATGGCTGGCCACCTACAACCAGTCTCTGCAACAGATGCAACGCTGGGCCGAAGCGCTGGAGGCCGACGGCAAGTTCGGCGAGATCGAACAGTTGCTGCACCAGATCGCCTTTGGCGAATACCTACATCAGGTCGCTGGCGGCATCCCCATGAATCAGGGCGAAGTTATCCGCCTGCAAGACATGGGTCTGGGATGGGACGCGCTGTCTGGTTTCCAAATTCCTGAAGTCCAGAGCCTGATGGCGCAGGCAAACTCGCAAGCCGCTCGTAGTCGCCTTGTCGAATTGATGGAGGATCAGGCTGGTGCCACAATGTTTGGCGCCTCAGGCCTGGATGAAGAACTGGAAATGATCCGCGACCAGTTTCGACGCTACGCCGTCGAAAAGGTCGAGCCGCACGCCCATGAATGGCACTTGAAAGACGAACTGATCCCGATGGAAATCATCGAGGAATTGGCCGAGATGGGCGTCTTTGGGCTGACCATCCCCGAGGAATTCGGCGGGTTCGGCCTGTCCAAAGCCTCGATGTGCGTGGTGTCCGAGGAACTGTCTCGTGGATATATCGGCGTGGGTTCTCTAGGCACGCGGTCCGAGATCGCGGCCGAGCTGATCATCGCTGGCGGCACGGATGAGCAGAAAGCCAACTGGCTGCCGAAACTGGCCAGCGCCGAAATCCTACCTACCGCCGTCTTCACCGAGCCCAACACCGGGTCCGACCTTGGCAGCCTGCGCACCCGCGCGGTCAAGAACGCCGATGGCGATTATGAAATCACCGGCAACAAAACCTGGATCACCCATGCGGCCCGGACCCATGTTATGACCCTGCTGGCCCGCACCAACCCCGACAGCACCAACCACCGTGGTCTGTCGATGTTCCTGGCCGAGAAAACGCCCGGAACAGATGAAGACCCTTTCCCAACCCCCGGCATGACCGGCGGCGAGATCGAGGTTCTGGGCTATCGCGGCATGAAGGAATACGAACTGGGCTTTGACGGCTTCAAGGTCAAGGGCGAAAACCTGCTGGGTGGCGAAGAAGGCAAAGGCTTTAAACAGCTGATGGAGACCTTCGAATCCGCCCGTATCCAGACCGCCGCCCGTGCCATTGGCGTGGCTCAGTCAGCGCTGGATATCGCCATGCAATACGCACAAGATCGTAAGCAGTTCGGCAAATCCCTGATCAACTTCCCGCGCGTCTCTGGCAAGCTTGCGATGATGGCGGTTGAGATCATGATCGCGCGCCAGCTGACCTATTTCAGCGCGTGGGAGAAAGACCACGGCCAGCGCTGTGATCTTGAGGCGGGCATGGCCAAGCTGCTGGGCGCGCGAGTCGCTTGGGCTGCTGCGGATAACGGGCTGCAAATCCACGGCGGCAACGGCTTTGCGCTGGAATACAAGATCAGCCGCGTCCTATGTGACGCGCGGATTCTAAACATTTTTGAAGGAGCTGCCGAAATTCAGGCGCAGGTTATTGCAAGACGTCTGCTGAGCTGAAACGGCATTCCTGTTTCCCCAACTTGACCCGGCGCACGCGCCGGGTCTTTTTTCTGCCATCGGTCCTCGACCGCCGACCGAAAATAGCCCCCTGTACCTGCCCCTGGAATGCCGTTAATCAACGACGACACTCAGCAGGGTTTTCATCGTTATGATCCGACATTTTCTGGCCCTTTTCCTGACCTTCGCGGCGGTGGCACTGGCAGCGTGCGCAACGCAGCCTCCGACCGCCAGCCAGAACGAAATAGACGAGCTAGCCAGCGCGATCCGCAGCCTGAGCCCCACCGTGGACCCAACCGAAGCTCAAACAGCTGCAACCATCTCCTATACGTATTCTCAATACCTGGCGCGCGAATGGAATGTCAGTGACTCGGCGATCATCCATAACGCCAAAGTCATAAACGGCCTGCGAGAAAAGGGGTTGTGTAACGATTGGGCAGAAGCCATGACAGCTCGTCTGCGGCAGGAAAACTTCGAAACGTTGGACTTGCACTGGGCGACGTCTCCTCCAACTGCGTTTCGCATCATCCACCATTCTGCCCTGATCAGCGCCAAGGGGGCGTCCATGTACGAGGGGCTGATCCTTGATCCATGGCGCAATAGCGGTGCGCTAACCTGGGCCCCCACGCGCGAGGATACCCGGTACAACTGGCGCCCCCGCAGCGAGGTCAGGGCCGAGTTGATCAGTGGCGAGAACCCCTATTGAACCCAGCTTCCCACGGCGGCAACAGCGAGATAGAAAACTCTCATGGTACGATTGATCCTGACATTTCCTCTGCTGGCTCTGTTTCAATGCGGCACGGATGAAACTGTCGCCAGCTATGGTGCAGCGGATCAAATCTGGACCTTAAAGGAAATCGACAGCCAACCCTTTGCCGCGAGCGCGCAGTTGCAGTTCCATGGGGATGGCAAGATCAGCGGTCACGCGCCCTGCAACAGCTATAACGGCACCTTGAACGCCCCCTACCCGTGGTTCGAAATCCAGGGCCTGAGCGCAACACGTGCGGCTTGCGCGGGACTGGAAGCTGAAGGGATGTATTTTGCCGCTCTGCTGGCGATGACCCAATCTGAGGTCTCCGGCAATGTGCTGATCCTGCGCAACGAAGACGGGCATGAGATGGTGTTCACAGCCGCCGAGTGAAGCGCTCGACAAACCGGGTTCGCGCTTCGGGCACTGGCTTATGCCCTAGCGCCGGGGCCAAATGGTTCTCAAGGAAATAGCCTGTCGTGAGCAGCCCCTGCGCGATCTCCTCATCCGGCGCGGATCCCTCGCCCCGTAAACAAGGTGGAAGCGGCAATAGCCGATCCGCCCATTCGCCTGCACCTTGGGCACTGACCGCGCGCCCGGTTTTGGGCGAGACATAGACCAGCCCCTCGGTCGATCCGGTCACAGCGCAACTAGACAAATCCAGCCCAAATCCAAGCTCTTCTAGCAACGCCAATTCCCAGAGCAGATAAGCCAAAGGCCAGACCTCATCCTGCCCCAGCAAATCCATCAACTGTTCCGAATGTTTGTAAATCGCCGGATGCGGCTCACGTTCAGGCAGGCAAAAGGACAGCAAGGCGACCACCGAATTCAACCCGGCCAGCGCCAGACGCCCTGAAAACGCCGCGGCCGCGCGAGATCGGAGCGGCTCGACCTGAAACGTCCCGATATGTTCTTCAAGCCGCGCCCGCCACAACACATCCAATTGCGCGCCTGGTTGCAGGATTGGCGCGATCTTGCGACTGGTCCCACCTCGCACAACGCCCGCATGCCGACCATGGGCTTGGGTAAATACCTCAATGATCGCCGCCGTCTCACCATGTCGGCGAGTGGTCAAGAGTATGCCGTGATCGCGCCAGTCCACTGTTTTGCTACCAGGCAGCAACGCAGATTGAGAAAAATCGAAAAAGGCTGAGCCCGTCGTACATTTATTATCCAAAACGTTTGTTAAAGATACTCACCATTATTCTAGTTTCGACGCGCCACCAACGATCTTGGATCAAGCTGTTTTCCCACGGTACAGACACGGTTCCGCCGCTTGCTAGAGCAATTGTACTCCACCGCTGCAATCGGCTCGACTCGCAGTCTGTCTGACTGCTTACCGTATCGAGAAGCTAAAATAGCTCGGGCTGAATCTACAGCCTGTACCATTGTCTGCGTTCTGGCGGGAATGACATACACCACCCCCCGCTTCGCCACAAACGCGTATGTCCCCCCGTTCGGCAGCACTTTGGAGTTACCTCCTCTTTGACCTTCAAACAACGCGAATTGACCACCAGAATGAACAGGAACACTATCCAACATAGCGCCAGGAACACCGCTTTTCTTTTTCCGCGATATCCACTCTGCATTTATGTTGAAGCCAAATGGGCCCATGACGTAACCGCCGTTATCCCCCCTGCACTTTTTTGTAGTCCCCTTCTTAACAGGACAAAACACGCCACCGGCAAATGGCATTTGACCCGTTCCGAAGTGCAATATCATCAGATGCACGTCGTTTGCGCTCAACTGCTTCTGAGGCCTACTGTCACTTGCGCCCCCCAAGGGTTGTTGAGCAATCGCTATCGAAGGTAATTGCAATGCGACAATCAAATAAAGGCCTAAACCCCAAAAGCAGGTCTTCAGGAAGTTCAAATCGATCTCCTTTTTTTAGAGAAACTGCGTCAATACCAATAGATTTTTTTATCGCAGCGGCATCGCACACACCTAAGAAAATAGGATGCCGAGCCTGAGTGAAGAAGAAATCACTCATTCGGGGTCAGCACCAATCAACCAAGAAATTGTTGCTTTCCAAACACAAAAACGGCTTGGCTCCGTGGGCCTATAGCAACCCCTCTTCCCCCAGCAGATGACGCCCTTGCCGATCCTCGACCTCGATTACCCAAAGGTCAGGATCAAAACTACGTTGTTTCGCGATGGCAGCATCGACATCCCTTTCGGACCCCGAGGTTAGCTCGACCCATTTCCGCTCACCGCTCAACAGATCGAAGCTGCGGTGAAAAGCTGTGGCCTGCCCGTCCAGCGTGTTCAGCTTGATCAGGACGGCCCCTGCGGTATCATCGCCATGTGCGACGACAAAAGCGGGTATTTCCTGAAACCGCAATCGGGCCAGATAGGCGTGAACCCAAAACTCTGCGGTCAGACGGGCCATGTGCGCCATCCATCGACAAGCGCCGAGAATTTTCGTCGAACATTCTTAGCCCGTGTCATGCGTTGCCGTCTTTGAAATCCAGACCCATTTCCGAATACCGCTCGGATTCCTCCAGCCAGTTAGGCCGGACTTTCACTTGCAGAAACAGATGGATTTTGCGGTCGAGAAACTCTTCCAGTTCAGCGCGGGCAGCCTGACTGACGGCTTTAATCGTCTCGCCCCGCTTGCCCAGCACTATGCCCTTGTGACCGTCGCGCATGACGTAGATGACCTGATCAATCTTGGCCGAGCCGTCTTTGCGCTCTTCCCAATTCTCAGTCTCGACGGTCAGTTGGTATGGCAGTTCCTGATGCAGGCGCAGGGTTAGCTTTTCACGCGTCATCTCGGCTGCGATCATGCGCAGCGGCAGATCAGCAATCTGGTCTTCGGGGTAGAGCCATGGGCCTTCGGGCAGTTCGCGTGCCAGCCATTGGCGCAGGTCGTCGACACCGTGACCTTTTTCTGCGGAAATCATAAAAGTCTCGGAAAAAGAATAGCGTGCGTTCAGGTCGCTCGTCAGCGCCAGCAGTTTTTCCGAAGGCACTTTGTCTATCTTGTTGATCGCAAGCGCGACGGTACGGCTTTGACCAATTTCCTCGAGCCCTTCGAGGATACGTTCAACGCCTTCTGTGATACCGCGATGGGCCTCGATCATCAGAACGACGACATCCGCATCAGCTGCCCCGCCCCAGGCTGCGGCGACCATGGCGCGGTCAAGACGGCGGCGGGGTTTGAACAGGCCAGGCGTATCGACAAAAACCAACTGTGCGTCGCCTTCCATCGCCACGCCCCGGATGCGGGCGCGGGTTGTTTGTACCTTATGCGTCACGATCGAGACCTTGGCCCCGACCATGCGGTTCAGAAGGGTGGATTTGCCCGCGTTGGGCTCTCCGATCAGGGCGATAAATCCGGCACGTGTGGTCATGTGTATTGCGATCCTGTTTGCAAGTGCGCACCCCTATAGCAGAAAGCACCGGCGGGCCAGAGGGTTTTGTCAGGGTGAGCGTGTGTGGATCATCGCGCCTGTGTGCTTCGAATTGGCTGCGCCAATTCGACCGGGAGGGGGCCAGCCCCCTCGCCCGGATTTTATCCGGGTTCACCCCCGGGATATTTTTGGCCAGATGAAGGGGATCCGGGCAGAAACGAGTGGGACTATTTAGGTAGGCTGTCCAGCAAGGCCTTGGCCGCTGCTTGTTCCGCTTGGCGTTTGGAACCTGCGGTTGCCTGCGCTTCGGCGCCGTCTTGCAGACGGGCCGCGATGGTGAAGATCGGGGCGTGATCGGGGCCGCTGCGTTTGATTTCAACGTAAGAGGGCGGCTTTTGGCCGCGTGCTTGCGCCCATTCCTGAAGTGATGTTTTTGCGTCGCGCGCGTCGGCCTCGACCTTGTGGATCCGGTCGCCCCAGAGGCGCAGGATCACGTCGCGGGCGGCCTCGAACCCGGCATCGCGGTATATGGCGGCGATCACCGCCTCCATCGCGTCGCCCAATAGGGCTTGTTTGCGGCGGCCACCAGACAGCATTTCTGACCGACCCAGTTTCAGCACCGCACCCAAATCGATCTGGCGAGCGACATCGGCGCAGGCCTCTTTTCGCACAAGCGCGTTGAAACGGGGGGCTAATTGCCCCTCTGACGCCTTCTTGTCGGCTTCCAGCAGGGCTGTTGCCATAACCAAACCCAACACGCGGTCGCCCAGAAATTCGAGCCTCTGGTTATCGGGGCGCGTCGGCGAGGACACCGAGCCATGGGTCAAAGCGCGCAGCAGCAATTCAGGGTCGGAAAATTGGTACCCCAAACGTTGCTGAAACGCTTTTATCTCGGCCGAAAGTTTCAATTCACCGCCTTGAAGAACCGATCCCCGCGCCAGGTCCAGAAGAAGAGCATCGACCGGCCAGCGGACGAGAACATGATCCGGTCGGCCCGACCGATCAAGTCCTGATAAGGGACAAATCCCACTCCGCCCGCGGATTGCGGCAGGCGGCTGTCGCTGGAGTTGTCACGGTTGTCGCCCATGAAGAAATAGTGGCCTTCAGGCACAGTGTAGATTCCGGTATTGTCCGACCCTTGGTTGCCGATATTCAGCACGTCATACGAGACTCCATTGGGCAGAGTTTCGATCATCCGCGATTTTTCGCAGCGACCGCCAAACCCGACCGGGCCATTTTCACAGCGCGGGCGCAACCCTTGCGAACCCTGAGGCTCGGCCAGTTCGGTGAACACACCATCGGGTTGTTGCGGAACCGGCGTTCCGTTTAGAATGATCTGACCCCCGCGGATCTGAATTCGGTCACCCGGCAAGCCGATCAGACGTTTGATGTAGTCGCGACCATTGACCGGGTGACGGAACACAATCACATCGCCGCGCTCGGGTTCACCGCCCCAGATACGCGTGTCTTCATCGCCCGGTAGCCAGCCGCAGATATCCTCGGCATCAATGTTGAGGCCAAAGCGGGGAATGATCAGGCTGGGACAGGAGGCGTAGGAATAGCCATACGCCATCTTGTTGACGAACAGAAAATCCCCGATCAGCAGGGTCTGTTTCATCGACCCCGATGGGATCCAGAAAGGTTGAAAGAACAGTGTGCGGAATACGCCTGCGATCAGCAAAGCGTAGACGATGGTTTTGATCGTCTCCCATACGGGATTTCCGGTTTTGACGTCCTCGGCCATACTGCTCTCCGGTCCTTGGTTTGTTGGGGTGCTACATGCGGGGCGCAGCGGGGTTAGTCAAGGCTGGCCGCTGCGTTCGTGATGGCGCGCGCTTCAATCACCACAAAAGCCTGCGCCCAAGGGTGGTCGTCGGTCAGAGTGACATGGATGATCGCCTCATGGCCTTCGGGGGTCATCTCGCGCAGGCGCTCGGCGGCCCAGCCGGTGACATGCATGACCGGCTGGCCGGTGTTCAGGTTGGTGACGGCCATGTCCTTCCACGCGATGCCCATACGCAGACCGGTACCCAACGCCTTGGAGCACGCCTCTTTTGCGGCCCAGCGCTTGGCATATGTGCCAGCCGTGTCATGGCGACGTTCGGCCTTGCGCTGTTCGGTGGCGGTGAAAACGCGGTTGCGGAACCGGTCGCCGAACCGGTCGAGCGTGCCCTGAATACGCTCGATATTCGCGAGGTCTGTGCCGATGCCGAGGATCATCCGTTTCGCTCCATGTTCTTTAAAAACATCGAGTAGCCTCTTTTGACACCCAGAATGAATGCATATCGGCACAAAATAATAGAGATAGTACCCACGATAGCCACTTGAACAACAAAACCCGTCAGATCGCCTTCATTCCCCGAGATTTCCGGAAAACCGAGATCTAGAACAGCGACAAGAACAATTCCGGCTATGGTTAACAGCCCGGTAAAGACCATGTTTCCAGCAAGCACCCAACTCTTCCAAGACGGCCCACATCGGTTGCCGCGTATGCCTTTACGCGCCCCATAGAAAAGTGATGCCAGAACAAGTGCCAATCCCATGGAAAAAGGGAACGAAGGTTCGGTCAAATCGAAAGTGCGTTTGATCAGATAGAGTGCGGACAACACCGAAAATACGAGCGCAGAATAGGTAATGTAATCAAGTTTCACCCTACCTTTTGCTACGGTTTTCGCCCGACACTGTTTCAAGCCCGCGCCTCATCCATCAAGCGGCGCATCTCGGCAATGGCGGGGGTGAGGCCGCGGAAGATGGCCTCTCCGATCAGGAAGTGGCCGATATTCAGCTCGCGCACCTCGGGGAAGGCGGCGATGGGTTGCACCGTGTCATAGGTCAGGCCGTGGCCCGCATGGACCTCTAGGCCCAGGGAATGCGCAAAGGTGGACATTTGGCGCAGGCTGTCCAGCTCGCGGGTGGCTATGTCTGTGTGGCCCTCGGAGACGGCGTCGCAATAAGCACCGGTGTGCAGCTCGATCACCTCAGCACCGATACGGTGCGCGGCTTCGATCTGGCGCTGGTCGGCGGCGATGAAAATGGACACACGGCAGCCCACGTCGCGCAGGGGAGCGATGAAATGGGCCAGCTTGTTTTCCTCGCGCGCGACTTCCAAACCGCCCTCGGTCGTCCGTTCCTCGCGCTTTTCGGGAACGATGCACACCGCATGCGGTTTGTGCCGCAGGGCGATCTGCTGCATCTCGGGCGTCGCAGCCATTTCAAAGTTCAGGGGCACCGACAGAACCTCCATCAGCCCGTCGATATCGGCGTCCGAGATATGGCGGCGATCTTCGCGCAGATGGGCCGTAATGCCATCAGCCCCGGCCTCTTCCGCCAGCTTGGCGGCGCGCAGAGGGTCAGGGTACGCCCCACCGCGCGCGTTGCGCACGGTTGCTACGTGGTCGATATTCACGCCCAGACGCAGGATATTGTCAGACATCGTTTGATTCCTTTGCCGAATTCTGGCCCGAGCCTAGTGGTTTTGGAACCGAAACGGCAGGCTTGGATTCAGCCAACCGCCGGATTTCGTCGAACTTGGCTTTGATCTTGGCCCGGCGGCGCTGCTGATAGGTTCGGATCAACGGCAGGCTCAGGTAGTGACACACAGCCCCGGCGACAAGACCGGGCAGAATCCCCCCAACCAGATAGGGAAAAAACACCTCATCATAAAAGATCCTTAGCCCGTACCAGTCGGCCATGCGGTCGGTGAAGATCGCCAGAAAATTGTTCTTCAGATCGCCGAGCGCACCAGCGAATTTGCCCATCAGACCGTGGGTGTCGCCTTCTTCGAATTTGGTACCCAGAATGAAGTGGCCGGTTTGCAGGCTGACAACGCCGATCGGGACATATGTCAACGGATTACCAAAGAATGTCCCACTCAGCGCAGCCAGAATATTGCCGTTGATCAACCGCGCCAGAAGCGCAGCAACCACAAAGTGCAGGCTATAAAAGGGCGTGAAGGCAGCAAACACCCCTGCCCCGATCCCACGTGCGATACGTTCCGGGGAATCGGGCAACCGGCGTACACGGTGTTTGACATAGTGAAAGGCTCGGGTCCATCCGCCGCGGGGGTAGACGAATTCAGATGCGATCTGGACAGGCGAGCGTCGATCTCGGCGCTTGAATACCACTCCTGATCACCCCTTCTCAGCCAGCCGCCACGGCGGTCTTGGACCTGTCCCTGAACCGTTCCACCGCCGCTACGTCGCTTTCGGCTTCAAGCATCAGCATCAGCGAATGCAGCTGTTCGAGATCACGCAGTTCGACACTGATCAACAATCGGTAAAAATCCGGTTTGCGATCAACGAATTCCAAGTTTGAGATATTGGCCTTTTTCTCGCCAATCAATGTGCAAATACGCCCCAGTACGCCCGCATCATTCCCGATGGTCAACTCCAGCGTTGCACCGTAGACCGCCGGATGGGTTCCGGTATGCCAATGCAGGTCAACCCACCGCTCGGGCTCGCCCTCGAACTCGGTCAGACGATTACAGTCGATGGCGTGAACCACCACGCCTTTGCCGCGATAGGTAATGCCGACGATGCGTTCACCAGGTAGAGGCTGACAGCACGGCGCGCGGTCAAATTTCTGCCCCGGCTCAAGCCCGATTACGGCACGGCGCAACGGGATGGCGTCGCCTTCATCCTGCGTCAGTTCCGGGTAAACGGCGCTGACCACATCATGGGCGGTCAGTTCGGCGCTGCCTAGCCGGGCCAACAGTTCGTCTCGATCCTTCAGGCGCAAGTGTTTAGCGGCCGTCTCCAGCGCCTTGTCTGTGGCCTTGCGCCCCACATGTTCGAAGCCCGAGCGCGCCAGTTCTTTGCCCAGTTTGATAAAGCGCTCGCGATCCACCTCTCGCAAAGCGCGCCGGATGGCGGTGCGGGCCTTGCCGGTGACAGCAATCTCAAGCCAAGTGACCTGCGGGGTCTGACCGTCCGCGGTGATGACATCAACCGATTGGCCGTTCTTGATCCGGGTCCATAGCGGAACCCTGATACCATCTACCTTGGCGCCAACGCAGGCATGACCGATCCGTGTGTGGATCGCATAAGCGAAATCTATTGGTGTCGCCCCACGCGGCAGTTTCACCACATCGCCCTTGGGTGTGAAGCAGAACACCTGGTCCGAATACATCTCAAGCTTAACTGCTTCGAGGAAATCCTCGTGGTCATCCTCACTATCGAACTGCTCGGTCAGGTTCGCGATCCACTTGGCTGGATCGACTGCAAACGGGTTTTCCGACCGCACCCCATCCCGATAAGACCAATGCGCCGCCACACCCGTCTCAGCCACGTCGTGCATCTGACGGGTACGGATTTGCACCTCGACGCGCTTACCGTCGCGCCCCGACACTGTGGTGTGAATCGAGCGGTAGCCGTTGGATTTTGGCTGGCTGATATAGTCCTTGAACCGCCCCGGCACCGCACGCCAGCGTTGGTGGATTGCGCCCAACGTCCGGTAACAATCTTCTTCCGTCTGGGTGATGATGCGGAACCCGTATATGTCGGACAGGCGCGAGAACCCCTGATCCTTTTCCTGCATCTTGCGCCAGATCGAATAGGGTTTCTTTGCGCGGCCAAAGACCTCGGCTTCGATCCCGGCTTTTTCCAGCTCGAACCGCATGTCGCCCGTGATCCGGTGGATCACATCGCCGGTTTCACGTTGCAGAGTGATGAACCGCCGGATGATCGACTGGCGGCCTTCGGGATTCAGCACGCGGAAAGCCAGGTCCTCCAGCTCTTCGCGCATCCATTGCATCCCCATCCGGCCGGCAAGCGGCGCGTAGATATCCATTGTCTCGCGCGCCTTGACGATCTGCTTTTCCGGGCGCATCGCCTTGATCGTGCGCATATTGTGCAGACGGTCGGCCAGCTTGACCAGAATGACCCGCAAATCCTTGGACATGGCCATGAACAGTTTACGGAAATTCTCGGCCTGTTTGGTTTCGCGGCTGGACAGCTGCAAGTTGGTCAGCTTGGTGACCCCATCGACCAGCTTGGCCACTTCATCGCCAAACAGCTCGGACACCTTGCTGTAATTGGCTTTGGTGTCCTCGATCGTGTCATGCAGCAGCGCGGTAATGATCGTGGCATCATCCAGACGCTGTTCGGTCAGGATGGCGGCAACGGCAACGGGATGAGTGAAATAGGGCTCGCCCGAGTGGCGAAACTGACCTTCGTGCATCTGTTTCCCAAACTCATAAGCTCGGGTTATGCGGTCAGCATTTGTCTTGGGGTTGTAGTTGCGGACCAGCGCAATCAGGTCTTCAGCAGAAATCATCCGGTCCGCACCTTCGTCTTTGGGGATTACCCCTGGCCTTGAGCCTCCATCAGAGCGCGCAGCAGCTTCTCTTCGGACATGTCGTCATCGGCGGGCTTGTCGGATTCCGCACCCATCAGCAGAGCCATCTGATCCTCTTCAGGCTCGTCAACCTCGATCTGGGTCTGGTTGGCCTCGATCAGGCGCTCGCGCAGCTCATCAGCGCTTTGGGTTTCATCGGCGATTTCGCGCAGCGACACGACCGGGTTCTTGTCGTTGTCGCGGTCCACGGTGATCGCGGCACCGGCTGAAATCTCACGCGCACGATGGGCGGCAAGCATCACCAGCTCAAACCGGTTTTGTACCTTGTCTACGCAATCTTCTACCGTCACGCGGGCCATGGGGCGCTCTCCGTTTCTGAATCCATGTCAGGAAGAGGTTTATCTAAGGGCGAATCCCCGCCTTGACAAGCAAGAAATGCTGCAAATGCACCCTTCACAAAGGGGTGACAGAGGCAATTTCATCGGCAGGTAGCTGCGCCAGCATTTCCCGAACGCTCTGACCCAAGACTGGATGCTCCCAATCCGGGGCGATATCGGCCATCGGAACCAGCACAAATGCGCGATCCTGAAGCCGCGGATGCGGCAGAATCAACTGGTCCGGTGCGCGTTGCATCTGGTCATCTTGCGGCAGTGTCCTCCAGCGTTCGTACTCCGTCCGGTCGGGCAATACGCCGTCACCAAAACACACCAGATCCAAATCCAGCGTCCGCATCCCCCAGCGCTGAATCCGCTCGCGCCCGAATTCCTTCTCCACCTCATGCAGCAGATGCAGCAATTCGGACGGCGTCTTTTCTGTCTCAATCAAAGCTGCGGCATTAACATAGTCTGGCCCCGCGCCGGCTGGGAAACACGGTGTCTCAAAAAAGCGGCTGACCGCGCGAATCACCACCCCCTGACGCTTTAGTGCGTCAAGAGCCTTCTCAAGTGTCACCTTGGGCCCATCACCTCTCAAATTGAGATTTGCACCCAGTGCGATCACCGATTCTGACGTAATCTTGCGCATTCTACTCCCTATATTCGGTGAATTGCATACTTGCGATACACATTAAAAACACTAATTATAGGCGTATCAGCGCGCCGCCTATTTCCTAAGCTCACTCACGTAACACCCGGCGTTCTGGTAGATACCGGAAGGACCTATTTATGTTTTATAAAGACGAACGGCTAGCGCTGTTCATCGACGGCTCGAATCTTTATGCGGCCGCAAAAGCACTGGGGTTTGACATCGACTACAAATTGCTGCGCCAAGAATTCATGCGTCGCGGCAAGATGCTTCGTGCTTTCTACTACACAGCGCTACTGGAAAATGACGAGTATTCCCCGATCCGACCCCTGGTGGACTGGCTGCATTACAACGGCTTCACCATGGTGACGAAACCCGCCAAGGAATACACCGACAGCATGGGGCGTCGGAAAGTCAAAGGGAACATGGATATCGAACTGACCGTCGATGCCATGGAACTGGCACCGCGCGTTGATCATATCGTGCTGTTTTCGGGCGATGGGGATTTCCGCCCGCTGATTGCCAGCCTGCAACGTCAGGGCGTGCGCGTTTCGGTCGTCTCGACCATCCGCAGCCAGCCGCCGATGATCTCGGACGAGCTCCGCCGCCAAGCCGACAACTTCATCGAGCTGGAGGATTTGCGCGACGTAATCGGCCGCCCTCCGCGTGACGTCCCGATGGAGCCGCGCAGCGTCGCGGCAAGTGGGCAGTAACACCGCCCCCGTCAGTTAGGCTTAAAAATCGACGCGGTCGGGGCAAATGCCCTGACCGCGTTGCTTAAACTAGGAACAGGTGCTGAAACATCTGATTGCTAACACTGATTCATGTCAGTTGAATGACACAGTCCTGTCTGGACCATGGCGAGGAAAAGACCTACCTGTGGCCGTAAGGAGTATGTGACATGAACAAGCCCCCGCTGACCTTGTATCTTGCCGCCCCGCGCGGGTTTTGCGCCGGTGTGGACCGGGCGATCAAAATCGTCGAGATGGCCCTGCAAAAATGGGGCGCGCCGGTTTATGTGCGCCACGAGATCGTGCACAACAAGTTCGTGGTCGACGGTTTACGCGAAAAAGGCGCGGTGTTTGTCGAGGAACTGGACGAATGCCCCGATGATCGCCCGGTGATTTTCTCGGCCCATGGCGTGCCAAAATCCGTCCCGGCCACAGCCGCACAGCGCGAAATGATCTATGTCGACGCCACCTGCCCTCTGGTCTCCAAGGTCCATGTCGAGGCGCAGCGCCATGCTGAGGCCGGGTTGCAGATGATCATGATCGGCCACAAGGGCCATCCCGAAACCGTCGGCACGATGGGGCAACTGCCCGAGGGCGAAGTTCTGCTAGTCGAAACGGTCGAGGATGTGGCCACCGTTCAGGTACGCAACCCCGAAAAGTTGGCCTTTGTCACTCAGACCACCCTGTCAGTCGATGACACCAAGGATATCATTACTGCGCTTGAGGCACGGTTTCCCGCCATCGTCGGCCCGCATAAAGAAGATATCTGCTACGCCACCACTAACCGGCAAGAGGCCGTCAAAGCCGTCGCCCCCAGATCCGACGCCCTGTTGGTTGTGGGCGCGCCGAACTCGTCAAACTCGCGTCGTTTGGTCGAGGTCGCCGCACGTGCTGGGTGCGACTATGCCCAACTGGTGCAACGGTCCACCGATATCGACTGGCGGGCGCTGAAAGGGATTTCCTCGGTTGCCATCACCGCCGGGGCTTCGGCCCCAGAAGTTCTGGTCAACGAGGTGATCGACGCATTTCGCGACCATTACGACGTGACGGTCGAGATGGTCGAAACCGCTGTTGAGAACGTCGAGTTCAAAGTCCCGCGCGTGCTGCGCGAACCGGCATGAGCGGCATACCAAGAGCCCCGTTATTTCTGGGGCTGGCCGGGCTGATCCCCTTTGTCTGGGGCGCACTGACCTACCTGAATGACGATCTGCACGCTTGGGGTACTCAGGCGCTTGGGGCTCGTTTTGTGGGACCTTATGTGCAGTTGTTCTACGGCTCTGTCATCCTCAGCTTTATGTCCGGCGTGCTGTGGGGTTTTTCGACCAAGACATCTGGTAGCAAGGCGGCGACCTGCTATCTGCTCTCGGTTCTGCCCGCACTTTGGGCCTTTGCGAAAACGGGCGGCGGGCCGGTCGCTGCAGGCACCAACCTGATGTGGGGTTTTGCCGGGTTGCTTTTGCTGGACGCTGTGTTCTCATACTGGCGATTGACGCCGGTCTGGTGGATGCGTCTGCGCATGATGCTGACGGCCGTTGTTCTGGCCTGCTTAGCCGTTGGAGTGTACCTGTGACCGACAAGAGAACGATTGACGCCTACACTGCCCGCGTGGCCGAATATCTGAGCATCCCCCTGCCCCCCGAACAGATCGAAGCCCGCATGGCCTTTGCCGAAGCGGTTGCGGAAGGCGGTTATGTGCTGGATCTCGGTTCCGGCCCCGGATCGGACAGCGCCTTTCTACAACGCGAAGGGCTGCGTGTCCGTGCCCTTGATGCCACGCCCGCCTTTGTCGAACATGCGCAGCAGAACGGGATTGACGCGCGTCTGGGCACGTTTGACGACGTGACGGAAGAGGCTGAATATGACGGCATTTATGCCAGCTTTTCCCTGCTGCACGCCCCGCGCGCGGATTTTGCGCGGCATCTGTCCGCCATCCACAAAGCGCTGAAACCCGAGGGTGTTTTTTTTCTGGGCCTGAAACTGGGCACGGGTGAACATCGCGACGATCTGGATCGCTACTACACCTATTTTTCACAAACTGAAATCGAGGAGGCTATGACAAAGTCCGGGTTCACCATCGACCGGATCACGACGGGCGTGGGTGCCGGCCTTGCGGGTTCATATGACGGTTTCATTCTGGTGCTGGCCCATGCCTGAGCTGTTCGCCTATACGGACGGCGCATGTTCCGGCAATCCGGGCCCCGGCGGCTGGGGGGTTCTGCTGCGCGCGATGGATGGCGACAATGTCCTGAAAGAACGGGAACTCAGCGGCGGCGAGGCCGAAACCACAAACAACCGGATGGAACTGCTGGCTGCGATCAGCGCGCTAGAAACATTGGAGCGGGCCTCGAAGATCACCGTTGTGACTGACAGCGCCTACGTGAAAAACGGCGTCACGGGGTGGATTTTCGGGTGGAAGCGGAACGGTTGGAAGACCTCGAACAAGAAGCCTGTTAAGAATGTAGATTTGTGGCAGCGGCTGGATGAGGCACAAACCCGCCATGACGTGACCTGGGAATGGGTCAAAGGTCACGCGGGCCATCCTGAAAACGAAAAAGCCGACGAGTTGGCACGGACGGGCATGGCCCCGTTCAAGCCCAAGAAAGCAAGGGCCTAGACGGCGCGCCAAAAGGAATACACCTGCCATGAAACCACAGTTCTGCTTTGCAGTCAGTTTCGCCCTTATGGCCGGGTGTACCCCATCCTACGACGCCCTGCGGTTTGAGGCACAGAGCGACCGGATTGTCGCCTCGGGCACTATCGACCACACGTCCTTGCATGCCTTTCAGGAGGTCACCCGCAGCAATCCGCAGGCTAAAACCCTTGTCCTGCAATATATTGAAGGCTCCGTGGACGATGACGCAAATGTCGTCTTCTCGCGTGTCGTGCGGGAACTGGGGTTTGACACGATTGTTCCGTCGGACGGCATGGTGGCGTCGGGCGGCACGGACCTGTTTCTGGCAGGCAACCGCCGCGTTCTGGAACCTGATGCCTGCGTTGGCGTGCACAGTTGGGGCGGCTGGAACATCGTGGCCACCGAAATCCCCAAAGACGACCCAGAGCATGACCGGTACCTGGACTACTATGCCGATATCGGTGTTGACCCGGCCTTCTACTGGTACACGCTTAACGCAGCCTCAGCCGAGGACATGCACTGGATGAGCGCGACCGAAGTTGAACGGTTCGCCCTCACGACCCGTAATGTGCCGCAACTTGGATCATCCGCAACCTGCGACGCGCGATGACCTCAGCGTGACAGCAACCTGGCTCCGATCTCTTTGACGAATTTCGCAGCCACCATGGCCGTCATCCCATACGGGTCACGATGAGGATTCAATTCGACGATGTCAGCGCCGACCAACTGCCCCTTGAAACGGTGGATCAGGTTGATCACCTCGCGGGTGCTTAACCCACCGGGTTCATGATGCGACACGCCAGGCGCAAAGGCAGGGTCCAACGCATCCAGATCCAGCGAGAGGTAAACAGGGCCATCAAAGCTGATTTCAAGATCGGGGCGCCAGCTTTGCATGTCGATCACTTCGACTCCGAACTTGTCGGCCTGTTCCTGCTGGTGCTTGTTCATGGTACGGATGCCAACCTGCACCAGACGGTTGATTGCGCAGGTTTCCATTACCCGCGCGAAAGGGCAGCCATGGCCCAGCGGACCGACCTGCTGACTGTCATACAAGTCTGGATGCGAGTCGATATGAAGGATGTTCAACCCCTCATACCGTTCCGAATGCGCCTTGATCAGCGGATAGGCAACCGAATGGTCCCCTCCCAGAGATAACAGTCGCGCACCGCTTGAAATCCGCGCAGCAGCACTGGCTTCGATCCGGTCGATAGGTTCCTGCCCGATCATCTCGAACACATCCAGGTCGCCTGTATCCTTGAAGCGGTCGGTCGCGCCGAGATCTGTGCCATCCTCTGCGGTCAGGTTAGCGGCTCCGGAATGCAGAGCCTCGCGAATACGACCAGGGGCAAAGGCGGGCCCTTGCAGAAACGAGGAATGAAGATCCAGAGGCACCCCCATAAGTGCGACGTCACCTGGGTTCAGATCCTGTGGCATGGAACACCTTTCAGATAAAATCTGCGGCGATCTGGCCGAATTGATTCCGAAAGGTCAAGAGGTCAACGGCGCAGGTATGTCTGCCAGATCCAGATCACCAACAACGCACCCAAAACCGCACCGACAAAGCCCGACAGCCAGCCCGCTACGGCGATCAATGCACGTAGAAGGAACCCGCCGACCAGCGCGCCAACGATGCCGATCAACATGGTTGTGGGAATATCGGCCTCGATCCGCATCAGTCGTGTCGCCAGAAACCCGGCGGCGGCTCCGATGATGACAAGGGCGATGACGGGCACGTTATTTCCTCCAATGAGTGGGCACGATGATCAGCGCCCCGATGGATGACAGGACCGCGTCCAGTCCGGGCGGGCCGAAGCTGATGCCAAACATGATGCGCACAAAGTAGAACAGGAACGCGCCGCCCACGCAAATGATGATCGAGGGCAGGTATCCATTGTGGGTAAATCCGGTTTTTTCAGCCAGATACCCCACGATCCCGGCAATCACGACGGTGCCCATCAATATCATGAACATCTGGTTTACTCCGAACTGAGCCGCGTTCCGGTCGAAACAGGCCACCCCCGCAAAAAGGTTTCAACATCCTGCGCCCCTTTCCCTGCCCGTTGCAGCCGCAAAAGGTCAACCGCGCCGTCGCCACAGGCCACGCGGAGTGTGTCATTCAGAACCTCTCCCGGAGCGCCCTGCCCAGCGGCCAGCCGAGAGGACAAAAGCTTGACCCGCTCGCCTTCGATCTCGGTCCAGGCGCCGGGGAACGGGGACAGGCCCCGGATTTGCCGATCAACCTCGGCGGCAGGACGCGCCCAGTCGACGCGCGCCTCGGATTTGTCGATCTTCGCAGCATAGGTCACGCCATCTTCAGGCTGAATCTCAGGGGTCAGGTTCGGCAGCTCCTCCAACGCTTCAACCACCATAGCAGCGCCCATTTCTGACAATCGATCATGAAGCTGCGCTGTGGTTTCCAGCGGCCCAATATCCGTAGCCCGACGCAACAAGACCGGGCCGGTATCCAGCCCGGCCTCCATCTGCATGATGCAGATACCCGTCTGAGCGTCGCCCGCCATGATCGCACGCTGAAGCGGAGCAGCCCCGCGCCAGCGCGGTAACAGGCTGGCGTGAATGTTCAAACAGCCATGTTTAGGCGCGTCCAAAATGGGCTGCGGCAACAGCAGGCCATAGGCGACAACGACTGCGACGTCTGCGTTCAAAGCCGCAAACGCCGCTTGTTCGTCGGGCGATTTCAGCGAGACCGGATGACGAACGTCGAACCCCAATACCTTGGCCCGTGCGTGAACCGGGGTGGGACGGTCCTTTTTGCCACGCCCTGCTGGGCGGGGCGGCTGGCAATAGACGGCGGCGATCTCATGTCCGGCGGCAACCAGAGCATCCAACACCGGTACCGAGAAGTCGGGCGTTCCCATGAAGATGATACGCATGAGGGGCCTCCGGAGGTTGGGGATGCTGGGCTGAAGCCCGATTACACGAGTTTCTTGGCTTTGCGCAGCAGCATGTCACGTTTGACTTTACTGAGCCGGTCGAAATACATCCGACCGTTCAGGTGGTCGATCTGATGTTGTACGCTGGTGGCTTCGATCCCCACAAAGTCACGACGATCAATCATGCCCTGTTCGTTCAAGAACTTCACCGTTACCGCACGCGGACGTTTCACCTTGGCCGAGACGCCGGGCAGGTTCGGGCTGGCCTCATCATGTTCACGTAGCTCAATCGAACTGTGCAGGATTTCGGGGTTCGCCAGACGAACGGCCCTGCCCCGCTCGGTCGAGCCATCCACCACGGCCAGCCGCAACATCACCCCGATCTGAGGCGCGGCGAGGCCGACGCCGGGCATCGCCTCCATCGTGTCGATCATGTCATTCCAGATGGCGCGAATTTCATCGGTGACCTCTGCCACGTCTTCCGCCTTGGTGCGCAGACGTTTGTCAGGCCAAGGCAGACAAGCGCGGACCGTCATGCGCGGGCCATTTCACGTTTCAACTTTTGCATTTTGCGCGTGATCATCTGGCGTTTCAGCGGTTTGAGATAGTCGATGAACAACTTACCGTTCAGATGGTCGAGCTCATGTTGCACACAGGTGGCCCAAAGGCCGTCGAAGGTTTCCAGCTGCGCGTTGCCGTCGCGGTCGATCCAGGCCACATCCACGACTTTGGGACGGGTGACCTCGGCATATTGCTCGGGGATCGACAGGCAACCTTCCTCGTACACATTCGTTTCGTCGGACGACGCGATGATCTCGGGGTTGAACATGATCAAGGGGCGCGGGGCCTCGCCCTCTTCCTTGACGCAATCCAGCACGATCAACCGATCCAGCACTCCGATCTGCGGCGCGGCCAACCCGACGCCGGGCGCGTCATACATCGTCTCCAGCATGTCGTCGGCCAGCTTGCGCAGCTCATCCGTCAGATCGGCCACGGGGGCACAGACCTTTTTCAGGCGGGGGTCGGGATGGATCAGAATAGTGCGTTTCATGAAGTTGATTTAGGCCATCGTGCGATCCGCCGCAACGCCCCCCTTGCACCTGCCGCGATTGTAACTAGCTTTCGTCGCGACAGATGGAGATGACATGACGTTCAACGACCTCACCGACCGCCGGGGCACCAACAGTTCAAAATGGGACAAGATGGAGCGCCTCTATGGCATTTCGCCAGATGACGGGCTGGCCATGTGGACTGCGGATTCTGATTATCGCACAGCGCCTTGCGTGATTGATGCCGTGCAACAGGCCGTCGATCACGGTGTGTTCGGCTATTCCTGGATGCATCCGGACTATCTGGCTTCGGTCCAGTGGTGGATGGTAAATCGCCACGGGTGGGAGATTGACACAGATTGGGTCCTGACGTCGCAGGGGTTGGGCAACGCGATCGCCCTGTGTCTGGATGTCTGGTCTCAGCCGGGCGACGGGATTGTGATCTTCTCCCCTGTTTACCATGAGTTCGCGCACAAAGTGAACAAATCCGGCCGCCGCGTGGTCGAATGCCCATTGGTGCGTGATGGTGAAAGCTATGCCGTTGACCTCGAGGATGCGCAATCGCGACTGGACGGGTCGGAAAAGATGCTGCTGTGGTGCTCACCGCAGAACCCCTCGGGCCGGGTCTGGACACCGGACGAGCTGCGCGCGGTCGCGGCGTTTGCCGAACGGAACGGGCTGATCCTGGTGTCGGATGAGATCCATCATGATCTGGTCTATCCCGGCAGCACCTTTGTGCCGATGGATGTTGCAGCACCTGATGCGCGCCCTTGGACGGTGACCCTGACGGCGGCTTCCAAGACCTTCAACATCGCCGGTCAACGCACCGGGAATATGATCATTCCCGATACTAAGCTGCGCGCGGACATGCGCCACCGCATTCAGGCGCTGGACTATGACCCCAGCGCGCTAGGTGTGGCGATGATCACCGCCGCCTACACGCCCGAGGGCGCCGCATGGGTCGACCAGCAGGTCGCGCATCTGGACGGAAACCGCAAACTGTTCGACGCGACGATTGCTGAAATCCCCGGCCTTTGGTCAATGCCGTTGCAATCCACTTATCTGGCCTGGGTCGATTTTTCGGGCACAGGCATGGACCATGCCGAGTTCACCCGACGTCTGCGAGAAGATGCCAAAATCGCCACCTCACCCGGCCCCGGCTTCGGAGCAGGCGGAGAAACCTTCGAGCGTTTCAACCTTGCTACTCAGCGCAGCCGTGTCGAGGACGCATGCGCCCGGCTGAAGCGTGCTTTTGCAGATTTGCAGTGATCGGAAGGCCCGGCGGTCTGTCCGTCGGGCATCCCGTTAGTCCTTATGGCCTAGCAGCGCGATGGGCGCATCCGGCGCACGGTAGAAATCCAAAGGAGCCTTATCCGAGGCGGCAGTGCTACGCTTGAACTCATACCGCATCTCACCCGCCTCATCTTCGTCAGCGATGATCAGGCATTGGTACAGATGGTTCGCACCGTCATAGATATCGACCAACCCGCGCAATTTCGGCGTCGTTGCGGCCTCAACCGTGAAGCCGTCTTTCCACAATCTCAGAATTTTATATGTATTGTCGCCGATTTCGACACGAAGGCGGCTGGTCTTTTTCAACCCCGCGATTCGCGCCGCATCCAATTCGGCGCTTATTTCCTTAGAAACATAGGTCGTCATAACAATTTTCCCCCGCAGTACATACTATTGTGAGCAACTCTTCGTAAAAATCCAATGAAGCTGAGAACCTGAAACAAACCGATTTCAATCTGTTGCGCGGAAATCCCGGATCGACCTGTGCAATGACGCAGGCAAGATGCGCGCGCCCTCGCATGGAACCGACCCGAGCGACACCCTATGTTTGCCGAAATCGGATTTCGGAGGGACAAAGATGGGCCTGTTGGTCGATGGCAAATGGCACGACACTTGGTATGACACCAAATCCACCGGCGGCGCGTTCAAACGCAGCGCTGCGCAGTTCCGCAACTGGCTGACGGCCGATGGCAGCGCGGGCCCCTCGGGCAAGGGCGGGTTTAAGGCGGAAGCTGGACGCTATCACCTCTATGTCAGCCACGCCTGCCCCTGGGCACATCGCACCCTGATCTTCCGGGAACTCAAGGGGCTAAGCAATCTGATCTCTGTCTCGGTCGTGCATCCGGATATGCTGGACAAGGGCTGGAACTTTCAGCCAGACGACAAAGGCGCAACCGGGGATGATCTGTACGGGCTGGACTATGCCCATCAAATCTATACCAAGGCGGACCCGTCCTATTCCGGCCGTGTCACAGTGCCGATCCTTTGGGACAAGGAACAGGAAACGATCGTCTCGAACGAAAGTTCAGAGATCATCCGTATGTTCAATTCGGCCTTTGATGGCATCACGGGCAATAACGACGATTACTGGCCCGAGACGATGCGCGATGACATCGAAGCGGTCAACGCCCGGATCTATTCCGACGTGAACAATGGCGTCTACAAATCCGGCTTCGCCACCAGCCAGGCCGCCTATGACAGCGCTGTTGGGCCGCTATTCGATACGCTGGATTGGCTCGAAGATCGCCTGTCCCAAAACCGCTATCTGATGGGGGATCGCATCACCGAGGCCGATTGGCGCTTGTTCACGACCCTGATCCGGTTCGATCCGGTTTATCACCTGCATTTCAAATGCAACCGGCGGCGACTGATCGACTATCCGAACCTGTGGGCCTACACGCGCGAGCTGTATCAATGGCCGGGCGTCGCGCCCACTGTGAACATGGAGCACATCGTGCGCCACTACCACTACAGCCATGAAAGCATCAATCCGCACCGCATCATCCCGACCAATCCAGTGCTGGATTACGCAGAACCGCATGGGCGCGGTCAGCGATCCGCCGCGTAGTGTTCGACCATCGCCGCCAGATCCTCTGGCGGCGTTCCGCTTTGCACATAGGCGCACGCATTGGGGCTGTGGGCAAAGATGGACCCGTCCGAGAAAAAGGTGGTGTTCGTGACGAAAATCACCCGCGCCTCAGGGCGGCGATAGCTGGCGAAATCGGCCACGGCCAGCGCGCTGCCTGCCTCCAGCACCAAATCCAGCACGATAATGTCAAACGCGACCCCATAAAGCGCGAGGATCGCGGCCTCTTGCCCGGCGACAAGCGTGACCTCAGCGCCTTGACGTTCAAGGTGCCGCTTCCAGACCCGACCTAGGTCGGGATTACTCTCAACAATCAAAACATTCATAAGTAACAACCTCGGCACATGAAGTGGTGAACGGTGCCGACCCCTGAGTTTGTGATCACGCCAATTCCTTAACAAAGGGTTAACGCTGTTTTCCGGTTGCCGCCGAAGCACGGATTCGCTTGTGTAAATGGCGAAAATCCGCTTGAAACGGGCCGAAATCGGCGATTCCGGCGAGACCCTAATGACAAGCTCTGACAAAAACTTGAACCCGCGCGCGCGCCGCGACCATGGCGGAGGGCTGGATGACGCCATCCAAGCCTATGGCGGATCGCGGCAAGACTGGCTGGACTTGTCGACCGGAATCAACCCGCAGCCCTACCCGGTGTCGGACCTGAGTGCCGAGGATTGGACCGCTCTGCCCGACCATGGCACGTTCGAGCGACTGACCGACGCGGCCCGCCAATTCTGGTCCGTACCCGACGACGCCGCAATTTTGCCTGCACCCGGCGCATCGGCTTTAATCGCCCGTATACCAGCAGTGGCGCCGCAGGGGCGGGTTCAGATCACAACCCCCACCTATAACGAGCACGCCGCCGCCTTTTCCGCGCAAGGCTGGAGCGTTCAGCCAGAAGGTTCAACCGACGCGCGTGTGATCGTTCACCCCAACAATCCCGATGGTCGCTATTGGACCGAGGCCGACGCCAACGCGCCGCTGACCATCATTGACGAGAGTTTCTGCGATGTCGCCCCCGAAGCGTCGCTGATCCATCTGGCCGAGCGGCCCGGCGTGATCGTGCTGAAAAGCTTTGGCAAGTTCTGGGGGTTGGCCGGGCTGCGCCTTGGCTTTGCCATCGGCGACCCAAAGCTGATCGCACGGCTGAACGATCTGACTGGCCCATGGGCGGTCTCGGGTCCTGCTTTGCGAATTGGCGCGCGGGCTTTGCAAGACACCGATTGGGCCGCAGCCACCCGAAAGTATCTTCAGCAAGGTGCGGACCGGCTGGATCCCCTCGTGACGGGTCAGGGTGCCAGTTTGATCGGGGGAACACCGCTCTTTCGCCTTTACTCCGTCGAAGACGCCGCCGAGTGGCAGGACCGTCTGGCCCGCGCCCTTATCTGGAGCCGTATCTTCCCCTATTCGACAACTTACTTGCGTCTGGGCTTACCACCAGCAGACGGTTGGGCCCGGCTTGAGGCGGCATTGTGAGCACCGCCTTCCTTCTGGTCTGCGCCCTCTGTCTGGATGCGGCCCTGGGCGAGCCCGACTGGCTGTGGTCGCGGGTGAAACACCCCGCCGTCGTGATCGGCAACCTTATTGGCTGGCTTGACAAACGCCTCAACCACGGTGCGCAACGGCGTCTGAAAGGTGTCGCGGTTGTCGCCTTGTTGGTGTGCGGCGCATTGATCATTGGGCGCGCGCTGACCCTTCTGGGGCCCGTAGTCGAAATAATCGCCTGCGCCATTCTGCTGGCTCAGAAGTCATTGGTCAGCCATGTGCGCGATGTTGGTGCCGGTTTGGCCGTCTCGCTGGAAGACGGGCGGGGGAAAGTGGCGATGATCGTCTCGCGCGATACACGCGACATGACGCAGGCGCAGGTCGCGCGGTCTGCGATCGAAAGCGCGGCCGAGAACCTCAGCGATGGGGTCATCGCGCCCGCTTTCTGGTTTCTTCTCGGCGGCCTGCCCGGTCTGCTGGTTTACAAGGCCGTAAACACCGCCGACAGCATGATCGGCTACCGCAGCGAAAAATACCGCGACTTCGGTTGGGCCTCGGCACGGTTGGACGATGTACTTAACCTGATCCCCGCCCGCCTGACCTGCGTGATGATCGTGGCGCTGTCGGGCCAATGGGCGCGCTGGCCTCAGATGGTCGCGGATGCCCGCCGCCATATCTCGCCCAACGCTGGCTGGCCTGAGGCCGCCATGGCCCGCGCCTTGAACGTCGCCCTGGCTGGACCGCGCAGCTATGGCGGGCAGCTGCGCGATCTGGCTTGGGTCAACGGCGATGCCCCGCGCGAGATTGGCGCGTCAGAGGTTTTCCGCGCATGCGACATGCTCTGGCGGGTCTGGGGGCTTGCGCTTGGCCTCGTGTCGGTGTCGGTTGGGGTCAGCTTCATTTTCTGACGGACCCGTTTCATGCGTTTGCTCTCTGGCCTTATAGCCGCCGCTCTTTTCGTGTCACCCGCCTTTGCCCAATGCGGAGGCGGGTTCAACGCCTTTGTCAAAGGACTGAAATCCGAGGCCGTCCAGCAAGGGTTCGATACAGAGACCGTCAACGCGTTCTTCAAAGGCGTGCAACAAGACGGCGCGGTGCTTAAAGCCGACCGTGCGCAGGGCGTGTTCCAAAAGCCTTTCATCGAGTTTTCGCGCCGCCTGATCTCGCAAAACCGCATTGATCGCGGGCAGGCTATGTCGCGCAAATATGACGCCGTGTTTGACCGGATCGCGCGCGACTACGGCATCTCACGCGGCGTACTTCTGGCCTTCTGGGCGTTCGAAACCGACTACGGTGCCTTTCAAGGTGATGTCAACACCCGCAATGCGCTCGTGACGCTGGCCCATGACTGCCGTCGGCCCGAGCTGTTCCGTCCGCAAATCTTCGCTGCTATCGAATTGTACGAGCAGGGCAATTTCGACCCCGCCCGCACCACCGGGGCTTGGGCCGGAGAAATCGGCATGGTCCAGATGCTGCCCCGCGATATTCTTGAGAACGGCGTGGACGGGGATGGGGACGGTAAGGTCTCGCTGAAAACCTCGGCTCCGGATGCGCTGATGTCGGGGGCCAAGATGCTGTCGAATCTGGGCTGGCAACCGGGTCAGCCTTGGCTGCAAGAGGTCACTGTGCCCAGCGAAATGGATTGGGCCCTGTCCGGCCCAGGCAAATCGCGCCCGGTGTCCGAGTGGCAAGCGATGGGCGTTCAGGCCCGCAGCGGGTCGCTGTCCAACCTGCCCGCCTCGCTGATCCTGCCGCAGGGGCATAAAGGGCCCGCCTTTCTGGCATATCCGAATTTCGACGTCTATTTCGAATGGAATCAGAGCTTTACCTACGTCCTGACCGCCGCTTATTTCGGCACCCGACTTGAGGGCGCACAGATCTATGACGCGGGCAACCCGGCGCAGGGCTTGTCGGGTGCGCAGATGAAGCAGCTACAGAGCAAACTTCAGGCACGCGGCCATGATGTGGGCAAGATCGATGGCATTCTGGGAGCCGGAACACGGGCGGCGGTGCAGGCTGAGCAACAGCGACTGGGTCTGCCAGCAGATGCGTGGCCGACAGTGGAGCTGCTGGGTCGATTGTGAAGCAGCGTCTGGTTTGAGTCCAAAGCGGACAAAGTCATTGCAAAATGATATGCTCCTAGGAGCAGAGGCGATTGTGCATGCAGGAACCGAACTTTACGGAGGACGGAAGAATGATCATGCGCATTTTTCAGGTCGTGACTCGGCCGGGGAAAGAGGAAGAGTTCAGCAAGTTCTTCCATGAAACAGCGATCCCCTTGATGAAAGGCACCAAGGGCATCGTTCAAATATTTCCTGGGGCCGCGCGCACCGACACACCCCGAGACTTCAGCTTTGTCATGGTGTGGGAAAAATTAGAGTCACTTAAGGCGTTTGTCGGCGAAGACTACCAGAGTCCTCACATCGACCCCGCGGAGGCCGAATTGGTCGAGTAGCGTTCGATCAAACACTATGAGCTGGTCGATTAAAGACGATGGCGTGAATTCAAACGACAACTTGGGGGAAGCAATGATCAAGGGGAAATGCGGCTGCGGAGCCGTAACGTATCAGATGACGACACCACCTATGTTCGACCATTGCTGTCACTGTAGCGAATGCCAGCGACAAACCGGAGCGGCTTATGTCTTGAACGCCATTATTGAGGCTGACCGCGTAGAGCTTGAGGGGCCGACCACTGAACATGAACTTTCCACCCCAAGCGGCAAAGGTCAGATTATCACGCGTTGCAAGAATTGCGGCGTCGCCGTGTTCAGCAGCTACATGATCCGTCTTGGCAAGTTAAAGTACGTGCGTGTTGGAACATTGGACAACCCGGATCAGTGTCCTCCGGATGCGCAGATTTTCACGAACAGCAAACAAGCTTGGGTACCACTTAGCGAAGACATTCCCGCCTTTGAGGAGTTTTACAAATTCGATGAAGTGTGGCCCCCGAGTTCGCTAAAACGTTTGGAGACCGCGCTTTCCTGATGGATCAGTTACTCTGGCCTCACCGGATAACGATCCCCTTTTTCGTCAATCAGCACCAACCGCTCACCACTGCGCACATACAGATCGCACCTGCTGAACCCATTACGATAGGCGATGCAGACGCTGCCGTCCTCGGCGATGGAATAGGTGCCAAAGGCGGCGTCTCCGCTGGCGTAGGTGTAGGAATAGGCCCCTCCGGCCGAGAATTTTGCCTGACCGTCGTCAAAAAATGTCAGCGTGCGTCCGGCCAAAGCGTCCAGTTCTTCGGGCGACAGGGGGACGTCTCCGGGTTTCGTGGGCCATTCGGCGGCAAGGGCGGGGCCAGCGGTCAGCAAGGCGAGGATCAGTAGTCGCGTCATGGGAACAGTCTAGACCGAACTGCTCTGCAACAGGCATAACGTTGCAGTGAAAGGTTAGGCGACCATCTGTTCGGCCTTCTTCAGGTCGACTGAAACCAACTGGCTGACGCCCTGTTCTTGCATGGTCACGCCGAACAGCCGGTCCATCCGCGCCATCGTCACCGCATGGTGGGTGATGATCAGGAACCGCGTGTCGGTCTGGCGGCACATCTCGTCCAGCAGGTCGCAGAACCGCGTCACGTTGGCGTCGTCCAGAGGCGCGTCGACCTCATCCAGCACACAAATCGGCGCGGGGTTGGCAAGGAACACACCAAAGATCAGCGCGGTTGCAGTCAGGGTCTGTTCGCCGCCCGAGAGCAGGCTGAGCGTCGAGAGTTTCTTGCCCGGCGGTTGACACATGATCTCGAGACCCGCGTCCAACGGATCGTCGCTTTCAACCATGACCAGATTGGCCTCTCCTCCACCAAACAGATGCTTGAACAGCATGGCAAAGTTCGAGTTCACCTGTTCAAACGCCGTCAACAGACGTTCCCGCCCTTCGCGGTTGAGGCTGGCGATACCGCTGCGCAGGGCCTTGATCGCCTCTTCCAGATCAGCCTTTTCGCTGTTCAACGTGTCGAATTCTTCCTGAACTTCTTTGCTGTCCTCTTCGGCCCGCAGGTTCACCGCACCCATCGCATCGCGCTGACGTTTGTGGCGGTTGACCTCGGCCTCAAGCGCGTCGGCGGCGGGCATCTGGTCTGGGTTCACGTCCAGCTGGTTCAGCAACTGGTTCGGCGTCAGCTGCTGATCCTCGGCGATGCGTTCCGCAGCGGCGGTTACGCTTTCTTTGGCGGCGTCAGAGCGCGCTTCGGCGGCGGCCCGGCTTTCGCGCGCTTCCGAGGCCAGACGTTCCGCATCACGTTCGGCCATCACCCATTCGCGCTGCTGAGCCTCGGCTTGGGCCAGCTTGTCCGCAGCCTCGGCACGACGCGCGTCGGCGGCTTCAATCAATTCGTTCAGTTCTTCGCGCGCCTCGGCGATTTCACCGGGGGCGGCCATGGCGTCGGCAAGCTCCTCCTCCGAGCTTTCCTTGCGTTCGACCAATTCCGAGATGCGCTTTTCCGCCGTCTCCAACCGGTGCTTCCAGCCACTGAGGTCTTTTGTCACCTCTTGGCTGCGGCGGGTCCGCGCCTCGCCCTCGCGGCGCAATTCGTCATGGGTCGAGCGGTGGGTCAGCATGGTGATCCGCGCAGCTTCGACCGTTTGTTTGATGTCCTCAACCCGCGCGCGGGCGCTGTCCAAATCGCCCAGACCAGCAAGTGCGCCTTCGGCCTCGCGCAGTTGGCCACGGGCGGACATGGCGTCTTCCTTGTGACGATCGACGGCCAATGCCAGGGTTTCCAACTTGCCCTGCGCCAGATTGCGATCCGCCTCAGCCCGGCTGAGTTGCCGTGCGGTTTCCGCCATGCGCTGGTCGGCGGCACGGCGTGCCTCACGCGCGCGGCGGTCAGCCTCAGTCACGTCGGCCAGTTGCTGTGACAGCGCCTCATGCGCCGCCCGCGCGCCATCGGCTTGCGCCTCGGTTCGGGCCAGTTCCTGCTTCAACGCTTCCAGCTTGTTCAGCTGCTCCAACCGCAGTGCCGCTGCACTGGGCGCGTCCTCGGCCCAAGCACGGAACCCGTCCCAGCGCCACAGGTCGCCCGAGCGCGAGACCAAGCGCTGACCGGGTTTCAGCGAGGCCTGCAGACGCGCGCCCTGATCCGAACCGACCAGACCGATCTGCGCAATGCGGCGGCTGAGGCGGTCGGGGCCGGAAACATGCAGCGCCAGCGGTTCGGCCCCCTCGGGCAGCGGCTGATCGGCGTCATAGCCTGCAACCTGCACCCAACCGGATGGCCCGTCGCCTTCAACCAGAGGCGCGCGCAGGTCATCGGCCAAAGCCGCGCCCAACGCCTTTTCGTATCCCGGAGCAACACGCAGCAGATCCAGCACCTGTCCGCCCTCTGCGGTGTCGCGTTCAACAAGCTTGGCCAGCGCGGAGGTCTCGGCCCTTATGGCTCCCAACTCTCCTTCGGCCTCAGACCGTTGCGCGCGGGCTTCAGCCTCGCGTGCTTGCGTTTCGCTGCGCAACTCATCGGCGGCGGCCAGTGCCTCTTCGGCGGCCTCGGCGGCCTCGCGTGCTTCTTCCTCGCCTTCTTGCGCGGCTTCGAATGCTTCGGCGGCGCGAGTCAGCGCCTCGTGCGCCTCATTCACAGCACCGCGCGCTTTTTCCTCTTCGCTCTCGGACCGGGCCAGCGTTTTGCGGCTGTCTTCGACCAAACGTTGCGCCGATTGGTGACGGGCGACCAGACGAGCCATATCCTCGGTCTGTTGTGACAGGTGATCTTCACGATCCTGCAAGACCGACGCCGCCTCGCGCGCGATTTCGGCCGCCTCGGCCACCTTGTCATCATGACCTTCCGCGGCCTTTGTCAGCTCGCGGGCTTCCCATTCCAGCCGTTCGATCATCTGGCCCGCATCGCGGTTCAGGCCGGTTTCACGCTCGATATCATTGCTCAACTGCTGAATACGGTTGGTGAGCGTTTCGATGGTCTGACGGGCGCGGGTTTCCTGATCAGAAAGCTGGTCACGCTGCACCTGCTGGCGCTGCAACACGGCGGCGGCGATGGCCTCTTCCTCACGCAGCGGCGGCAGGGTTTCTTCGATCTCGGCGCGCTTTGCGGCGGCGGCACGGGCCTCTGCCTCAGCACGCGAGGCTTCTGTGATCCGATCGCGCAGCTTCTCCTCGGCCTGTTGGCGGGCCATATCGGCCTCTTTCCAACGACGGTAGAGCAGCATTCCCTCGGCCTGCCGCAATTGTTCACCGATCTCGCGATAGCGCGCGGCCTGACGGGCCTGACGCGCAAGTTGCGCCAGCTGCGTGCCCAACTGTTCCAACACGTCATCAACGCGGGTCAGGTTGGATTCGGTGCCCTTGAGTTTCAGCTCGGCCTCATGCCGCCGCTGATAGAGGCCCGATATTCCAGCCGCTTCTTCCAGAATACGCCGCCGGGCACGCGGTTTGGCGTTGATCAACTCGGCAATACGGTTCTGCCCCACCAGCGCTGGCGAATGCGCCCCGGTTGAGGCATCCGCGAACAGCATCTGCACATCGCGCGCGCGTACGTCCTTGCCGTTGGTCTTGTAGGCGCTGCCGACGTCGCGGGTGATGCGGCGGATGATTTCCAACTGGTCCGTGTCGTTGAACCCCGAAGGCGCTAACCGTTCCGAATTGTCCATAGTCAGGACCACTTCGGCAAAGTTGCGCGCGGGTCGCGTGGCCGCCCCCGCGAAAATCACATCTTCCATCGCCCCGCCGCGCATGGATTTGGGACGGTTTTCGCCCATCACCCAGCGCAACGCTTCAAGCAGGTTGGACTTGCCGCAACCATTTGGCCCCACCACACCGGTCAGCCCATCCGCGATGATCAAATCGGTCGGATCGACAAAGCTTTTGAAGCCGGTGAGTTTGAGTTTGCTAAAGCGCAAAGGCAATGAGTCCCGTGATTCCTATATGCTTGAAGTCTGCGCAAGGGATTGGGGACCTGTCAACGCAGTTGCGCAGGATATGGGAATTCAACCCGAGTTATCCACAACATCTTGCTCAAATACGCAAGATTACGCGCAAGTCAGTAGAGCGTGCATTCAAACACCTGATAGCCGTAATCGCCGCCGATATCGTCGAAGACGCCCGTATCTACGCATTCATAGTTCGGGCGCGAAATTGCAGTCAGCAAAAGGCGCTCGGCCATTTCTCGATCACAGCCCAGTACACCAACGGTGACTGCGGCATCCCCCAGCACATCCAGAATCGGACACCCCGACACCTGTGCCATTGCCAACGCTGCGCGGTCGCGGATTGGACCAAGCCGCGGCGCGTATTGCATGTTGATCCGCACCGCCTCGGCCAGTTCACCACGCACGCGCACGTCAAAGACACTGCCATTCACCGCCACGCGCGTGGCTGGCACATCGCGAAAATGGGGCGTGCCGGCCGAACATGCGGCCAGCACCAGGAGAGACAGATACCGGATCATACGCCCAGTGTTGCGGGCAAACCGTTAATGAAACCTTACCCGATCTGGGTTTTCAGGACCTGCCCCAATCGTGCGATCCCTTCGCGGATCGTCGCCTCATCAGAGTTCGAGAAGCTAAGTCGCACGGTATTCGCCCCACTACCATCGGGGAAAAACGCCCGACCGGGTACAAAGGCCAGCTTGACTGTCTCCAGCGACCGCGCCAACAGCGCGGCGCCGTCGACCCCTTCGGGCAAGGTCAGCCAGATGAACATCCCGCCTTCGGGCCGGGTCCATTCTACCCCGTCGGGCATATGGTCCTCCAACGCCTGCAACATCGCGTTTCGGCGCGCGCCATAGGTTCGGCGCAACATCGGGATGTGGCTATCGAAACAGGTGCGCGCCACCTGCTCGGTCGCCATCTGGTTGAGTGTTGGCGAATGCAGATCAGCCGCCTGCTTGATCAGAACAAGCTGCTGGATCACTGGCTGCGCGGCCACGATCCAACCCACACGCAAGCCCGGCGAAAGGGTTTTCGAGAAGCTGCCGCAATAGATCGTCCGGCACGCCTCGATCGAGCCCTTACGCTTTTGCTCCAGTGCCAGAATGGGCGGGATCGCATCGCCCTCGTAACGCAACGCCTGATAGGCCCCATCCTCGATCACCGCGATATCCAGCGCATCAGCCAGATCCAGCAGGCCCTCTCGTGCGCGCAAATCAACGGTCTCACCTGTCGGGTTGGCGAAGTCCGGTGACAAATAGGCAAATTTCACCCGCCCTTCGCCCGCTGCCGCGGCGTACTCCGCCGCTCCTTGGTTGCCGTTCAGGTGCAGCCTGTCGAAGCGCGGCTCATAGGCGTCAAACGCGTTGATCGCCCCCAGATAGGTTGGCCAACCGACCAAGGCGGTATCCCCGGGCGATAGGTAGAGCTTGCCAAGATAGTCCAACGCCTGTTGTGACCCCGAGGTGATCAGGATGTTATCAGCCCCACAAGCAATGCCGTTGCCCCGCGTATGATCGACTAGCCATTCACGCAGAGGACCATAGCCCTCACTGACCGAATATTGCAGCGCGCGGTCACTGTGATCTGCGGTCATTGCGGTCTGGAACGCCTGCGCAAATTCTTCTTTCGGGAACAAGGCCGGGTCGGGAATACCGCCAGCGAAGGAAATGATTCCGGGCTGATCGAGAAGTTTCAACAACTCGCGGATCTCGGACGCTTTCATTCGCGATGCACGCGCAGCGAACAGCGCTTGTGTCGACATGTGCCCCCTCCCTGTTCGGACATGGGCAGCGTATCGAGGAATTTTTTAAAGTCAATAATTCTGACCTATTCTCACCTCAAGGCCGCGACATTCTTGTACCCGCCTGCATTCCATGGTCATATGAATTGACCAATTTCAGCGACGACATCCCTATGCCCTTCCAAAAAGTTCAGACCGAGAAGCTCTCAATCGCAGTGGTACGGCAGATCGAGCTGCTGATCCTGCGCGGCATTCTACGCCCCGGCGAACGCTTGCCCGCTGAACGTGAACTCGCCGAGCGGTTGGGCGTGTCGCGCCCATCCTTGCGCGAGGCGATTTCGGAGCTTCAGGAGCAAGGTCTTTTGGCCGCCAAGGCCGGATCCGGGATCTATGTGGCCGAGGTGTTGGGCTCTGCCTTTTCACCCGCCCTGATCCGCCTTTTTGGCAGTCATCCAGAAGCAGTTTTCGATTATCTCTCATTCCGTCGGGACATGGAGGGCTTGGCGGCTGAGCGCGCAGCGAGAATGGGATCAGAAAGCGACCTGAAAGTGGTCCAAACGATCTTTGAAAAGATGGAGGCCGCCCATGCCCGCAACGCTCCGAAAGATGAGGCCAATCTGGACGCGCAATTCCACATGGCCATTATCGAGGCGAGCCATAACGTCGTAATGCTGCATATGATGCGGTCGATGTTCGACCTGTTGCGCCAAGGCGTCTTTTACAACCGTCAAATGATGTTCAATCAACGCACAACCCGAGAAGCCATCTTGGATCAGCACCGTGCAATCAATACCGCGCTACAGGCGCGCGACCCGGAAGGCGCCCGCGAGGCTGTTCAGAAACACCTGAACTTCGTTCAACAATGCACACAAGATCACCAAAAGGCTTTACGGAACGAAGAAATCGCGCGGCAACGACTGGATCATGAAACGCGTTGATCTGACATGATGGACCGCCTGAATGTCAGCGAGGTTCAAAGCTTCCGAATAGCTCGTTCACACCGGTGTCTCCAAAGGCTCAAGTGCTTCAACGGTTTAGGATCGTAGTCGATCAGTCCGGGAAAGGTGCTGTCAGCTTCCGACCGGCTCCGCAGTATGGTGGGTGCGGCCACAATGGATTTCGTAACTGCGTCCGCGCTGTCTGCCTTCTGCTTTTCAGCGGCTATCACAGCTAGCATTTCTGCATGATAGGCGTCCATGGCCTCTGAGCGCTGGCCTTTGCGGAACCGAAACGCACCGATCTTGTCGTGAACTGCTATTAGTTCGGCGCAGCGCGAAAACCGCAGCCAAAGCTCACCATCGACAGCCAAGGACAGGCGCTCGTCAAGCTGTCCACCGGCTTTATCCCATAAGCTGCGCCGCCAGAACGTCGATTCCTGCTGCACCCATTGATAGTCGCCCGCAAGAAGCCGCTGGTACGAAATCGGCCTTGGGCGTCGAGAGGCCAGAACATGCCCCGTTTCATCTATCGTCGTGAGCTTGCCCGTCACCCAATCCAACTTTGGTTTTAGCGCAAAAAGAGACCCAACAAGCCCCAGCCCCCCTGACATCAGGACATCATCGGAATTTATCCACCCCATCACCTCGCCAGTGGCGCGTGAAAACCCTTTGTTGACAGCGTTGGCCTGCCCTGTATCCGGCTCGGATATGATATGTGCGAATGCCCCGCGATATCTTTCGACAATATCAAGCGACCCGTCTGTGCTGCCTCCATCCGACAAGATCAGCTCAAGATTAGGATAAGATTGGCTGACAATTGACGTAATGGTCTGCTCGAGAAAATCGGCGCAGTTCAGGTTTGGAATGACCAGACTTATCTTGGGCATTTTCGCCATGCATAATCCTTTTACCCAAGGCCGAGCTGCGTTGACGCAGCAACAGAGTTTCTGTCCGGTTGCATCAACACTGACAAGTTGATCATTGCAACAGCTTCTTTGGAATGCGCTTTCCGCTGCCGGGGCCCATATGCTCGGTTTGTGCCAAAGTCGTAAGACCGGGGTCAATGAAAAGACGCTTTCCCGCGTTGCGCAGCGAAAGATGCAGGGTTGTGTGCTCGCAAGTGACGTGGCCGGTCTCATTTCGTGGCCGGTACGTGGCACCATGCAAAGCTTCGGTCTTGTACAGGCCCAACCCACCAAAAGCACTGTCCACCTCAATCATTGGCGTATCAGGCGGCATCGAGTATTGGCGACTATAAATGATTTTGCGCTGCATCCGTCGCCACCAGACACTGCGAAACATCCTGGGCCGCTTTAGCGCCGCAAGCTCTCGCCACGGGTCTTGTTCGCACCAGCCTGCGCATCGCAGCGCGTATAGGTCATAGTAGGCGGGCAATGAGTTGGCAAACACAGCGTCCCACTGTGGCACCTGACGCAGCGCCGCGTTCAACACCTGACTCGGATCCATCTGCGTGTTGGGTCCGTCCATATCAAGAACCAGGGTCAGTGGATGGATCGGACTGCTGGTTAGAAGGTGCTCAAGAACTGTATTTCTGGCTGCAGCAATACGCTCCACACGTTCTTCGAAGAGGCCGGCCATACTATCAAGAAAGAGTATATCAACACCCGCGCTCATAGCCGCGTAGTCTTGCAGGATATCATCGGTGTTGTCTGAATTATCGTTGGTCGCGATAATCACGCGACTGCTGTCTAGCTGCGCCCGTAGTTGTTCGATACGCAAGAGCGTTTTGGTCAGAGATTCTCCACCATTTCGAACGACGCCGAGAATGTTCATAAGAAGTCCAGCAATTCAGGCAAGAGGTCTTCTAAAACACTTTGACCCGAAAGCGAGCTTTCGGGTCAAAGTTCAAACTTTGTCCAGATTTCAGTGCAGCTTTTCGCCTACATCCGCGATGGCCGCGTCGATCAACTTGTTGGCCTGGGTAGCCGTCATCTGCTTGGCCAGAACCGCGTTTGCTGCAGAAACAGCAACAGTGATGGCTTGATCGCGCACTTCTTTCACGGCCGAAGCCTCAGCCGATGCGATCTGGTCCTGTGCTGCCGCCAAACGACGAGCAATGGACTTCTCCAGATCGACCTTGGCTTGTTCAGCCGCCAGCGCAGCATCATCCTTAGCCGCCGCCACGATGGCATCCGCCTGAGACTGAACTTCGCGTTGCTTGCGCTCATACGAGGCCAGCAGGCTGCGCGCTTCTTCATGCAGGGCGCGAGCTTCGTCCAGTTCCGACTGAATGCCCTCGGCCCGCTTGTCCAGTGCGCCGCCGATCATGCCGGGCACTTTGAAGTAAAACAGAACCGCGATGAAGACGATAAAGCCCAGCAGGACCACAAAGTCTGTGTTGCCAAGCGAGAAGAACGGGCCGCTTGCGGCCAGCGCGGGGCTGGCAGCGCCGAGTGTCAGGATAAGGGCAAGAGTATTCCGCATGTCACTTATCCTTTCATCTGCGCGTCAACGGCACCGTCGATGGCTTTGGCATCCGCCTCGCCGCCCAGTGCTGTGACCAGTTCAGTTGCCGTATCCTTGGCAACCACTTGAATACTTTCCAGCGCACCGGCACGGATGTCGGCAATTGCCTTTTCCGATTCAGCCGCTTTTGCAGCGATTTCAGCATCTGCCTTTGCAATCGCGTCATCCAGACCAGACTGGATTTCGGCACGCGCCTCGGCAGCGATACGCTGCGCTTCGGCACGGGCATCGGCCAGCGCCTTGTTATAGGCCTCTTCAGCCTCGACCGCCTTGGCCTTCAGATCTTCGGCCGCAGCCAGGTCATTTGTAATGGTCCCCTGACGCTCGGCCAGGATTGCCGCGATGCGGGGCAGAGCCACGCGGGACAGGACCAGAAAGATGACGACCAGCGTGATGACCAGCCAGAAAATCTGGTTGGGGAACCAATCAAAGCAGAGCTGCGGCATCCCGATGGCCGACCCGTACGAGTCAACACAGGTGCCTGCTACTTCTTTGGCTAGGGGTTCAGTCGCCATGATGTCCTCCGTCGGAACGTTGTCTTTACAACAGGTGGGCCGCTATGGCTTGGACCCACCTGCGCGTAAGGATCAGGTTCCGCAGATTAGACGGCGAACATCAGCAGCAGCGAGACCAGGAATGCGAAGATCCCCAGGGCTTCTGCGAATGCGATACCGATGAACAGGGTTGCGGTCTGCGAAGCAGCCGCCGAAGGGTTGCGCAGGGCGCCGGCCAGGAAGTTGCCTGCAACGTTGCCCACCCCGATTGCGGCTGCGCCGGAACCGATTGCTGCCAGGCCTGCGCCGATGTGTGCGAGATCGCCTTCCATGATGTATCTCCTTACGAATTGGAAGTTTCGATGTTGGGTTATCGTTCCTGTGCTGGGTGCAAGACCCAATCAGTGATGCGGATGCAGAGCGTCCTTAAGGTAAACACAGGTCAGAATGGTGAATACGTAGGCCTGGATAAAGGCCACCAAGACCTCGAGACCGTACATTGCGGTGATCGCCAGAACCGACACGGGCGAAATCACGGCAATCGCGGCAAAACCTGCGAACACCTTGATCACCGCGTGGCCCGCCATGACGTTACCGGCCAGACGAATGGAATGGCTGACCGGACGCACAAAGTACGAGATCAGCTCGATGATCGCCAGGATCGGGCGCAGCGCCATCGGGGCGCTGGAGACCCAGAACAGGCTCAGGAAGCCCGCGCCGTTCTTGACAAAGCCTAGGATGGTGACGGTCAGGAAGACAGCCAGCGCCAGCGGGATGGTCACGGCGAAATGCGATGTGGTTGTGAACGAGGTCGGGATCAGGCCCAGGAAGTTCGCGGTCACGATGAACATGAACAGGGTCATGACATAGGGGAAGAACTTGACGCCTTCCTTGCCGCAGATGTCTTCCAGCATCTTGTAGATGAAGCCATAGGCCAGTTCGGCCACCGACTGCATCCGGGTCGGAACAATCGCGCGCTTCGAGGTCGGCACGATTAGCAGCAGAACAATCGCAACGATCGCAAAGAACAGCCACAGCGTCACGTTGGTAATGGTGAACATGCCCACTGCGCCGTCGCCGAACAACGGTTTGACGATGAACTGGTCCATCGGGTGGAATACCAGGCTGCTGCCTTCTGCTGCGGTGGTCTCAGTTGCCACGTTCAGTCCCTCTCGTCCTTCTCAGCAGCCGTCGCCGCCGTTTGTTTCTCTTGGACCTCTTTCGCGCTGCGGAGCATAACCTTCACGCCCGCGACAAGGCCCAGCAATGTGAACAGCACCAGAAAGATCGGGATCGTCCCGAACAGGCTGTCCAGCCCGTATCCGATGCCAAATCCGATCCCCAGACCGGATACCATTTCGATGACCATCCTCCAGGCAAGCTCGCCACCGGATATGTCACTGTCTGCGCGTTTGGGGGGCTGTTTGGCCTTTTTCGCCGCGTCGATCTTGGCCTCCAGCTGCGCCATACGCTGCTTTTGGTCATCATCGGTCACGGGCGTTTCCCTCGCACAGTCTTGGGTAGGGTGCTAAGGCGATGCGGGCACAGAGTCAACGGTGTATAGGTCGCACCCACATCTCACTTAAGTATTTGATTTTTATTATTAAAATCTTTTCACCGCCGGACCCAAAACGGAAGTGGATTAATGGTCCGGCACGGATACGCCTGAATCCGCATATTTAACCAAATGGTTGACCAAACCCCGACGCTGTGGTTCAGCGAAGACATGTCCAACGATCTCGACACAGTATTCGCAGCCCTCGCCGACCCGACCCGCCGCGCCATCCTTGCAATGTTGCTGGAGGACGATATGGCCGTGACCGACGTGGCCGAACCGTTCGAGATGTCGCTTGCGGCGATCTCGAAACACCTGGTGATCCTGACCAAGGCGGGATTGATCAGCCAGGAAAAACGGGGGCGGGTGAAATGGTGCAAACTGGAACCGGATGCCTTGCGGACGGCTTCGGTTTGGATGCAAGGTTTTGGGCAGTTCGAACCCGTCAATCTGGACGCGTTCGAACGATTTCTGGAAGTTGAACTTCCCTCGGGCGAGGATTGAACCGCCTAACGGACAACAAAGACCGAAATGGAGGCGTGCGTTGCCAGATAGCCGGCATGGCTGGAAAAGATGTAGTCCATGATCCGTGGCGCATGCGTGCCCACCACGATTAGGTCCGCGCCAATCTCATCCGCTGCGCGCGTCAGGTCGCCATCCAATTCAGCACCGACATCGACCGAGTGGATGTTGCGAAAGTCAACTTCGGCCCCGCTTTTTTCAGCGAGTTGATCGGCAAAGTTGCGCAGATCTTCGTTGACCATCGCGTCAGGCTGCACGGGGTCACCGGGTTGAATTCCGGTGACGCTGACAACAGTAATCTTGGCGCTTTGCCACTTGGCGACCGCTGCGGCGACCTCGGCAGCTTTCTGAACCGTGGGCGGCAAGTGCAGATCAACTGGGAACATGATGTGGTCATACATAGTGAATTCCTCCTCTGTTCAAAGCATAGGGAAATTCGAATGTAACAACTTTGATCTGCCTCAAAGGGCACCGGCAGGCCTAGGCGCCCGGCTCAACACCTGTCACCACACCCGTCACATCCGCAAGGCACAGCCAAGGCGCAGATACCCCCTGAACATCTACCAAGGTGATCGAACCTGTCGCCTCAAACTGAGTGGGACGCGCGGAAATACCGCTTGCTCGTATGCCGGAATCCGCCGCGACCAGCGCCTCGCAACTGGCTTGCAGGTCGGCTTCGCTGATGACGCCGCTGGGGGGCTGCGGCGGCGTGCACGCAGTCAGTATCGCCATTGCAGCTAACGGGAAAAACGCTTTCATCAAGGTGCCTCTGATCTGACCTGTATCCGCTCTACAGTCTCATATCTTGTTCAAAGCACAACAGTCATTTGGTAACGAGCGCAGCCTCCTGCGTTTCTTCGGATTTCAGCAACAGAACCAGCGCGACAACGGTCAGCACGGCCCCTACCCCGACCAGCAAGGCGGGGGCTTTCTGGCCCAAAGCAATCTCCCACAAGATGACCCAACTTGGTACGAGATAGGTGTAGGCCATTACCTTGGCCGAGGGCAGACGCAGCGCCGAATATTGCACCAGCACGAAACTGGCTGCCGTGGCAAAGACAGACAGATACAGAATGACCAACCAGATGAACAAAGACAGGCTTGCCCAATCCGTCGCCGCTATGTCCTTCCAGCCGTATAGCGACAGCAAGAGGCAACCCGCGACCATAGTGCCGAAGGAAAAGACCACAGCAGGCTCACCCCGGTTCAGCTTTCGCACCATCGGCGTATAGATTGCGTGAGCGACACAACCCCAAAAGTAGATGATCTCGCCCCGGTCGACCTGAAACGCCATCAAGGCCTGCCAGTCGGCTCGGAAAATCACCCACAACGCTCCTGTTGCACCGATAACCAGCGCCAGTGCCATACGTGGGGTCGTCACCTGCTGTAACAAGACCCAGCCCGCCAAGGCCGAAAGAACCGGGGTCAGCGTAAAGACCGCCGCAGCGCTAACCGGTGGTGCAGTTTTCAGACCGACGAACATCAATACGAAATAGGTGCCGAACAACCCGCCCAAAACAAGGTACCGCCACGGGGCCCGCGCAGCAGATCGGGGCACCCCGGTCGTGGCCAACGCAGCGGCACCAATCACCAGCGCTGCAATTGCGAACCGCGCCGCTGTAACCGCGACAGGCGAGATTTGGTTTGCGATCATTGCCCCAAGGGAAAAACTGCCAGCGACCAGTGCCGAGAATGTCAGCATGGCCAGATGGCCCCGTGCCTGTGGGCTCATGTTTGCCAATCCTTGGACTGCTCTTTCAGGTAGGACAGAAATGCCTGCACCTTGGTGGTGCGGTGCAAATCCACATGCGTTACCAGCCACAGATTGCCGAACCACTCGGGCAACGGTTCAATCACCTCGACAAGGTTTGGATCACGCGCAGCCTCCCACCTGGCCATAAAGCCGATCCCGGCACCGGACAGAACTGCCTCGCGTATGCAGAAATTATTCGTGCAGCGAAATGTGATCCGTTCGACGGGCACGGTTTCACGCAACCATTTTGAAAAAGGCGCCCGGCTGTTTTCATCATCCGTGCTGACGAAATAGTGGTTAGGGAAATCCTCAATCCCGGCGGGCCTTCCATGTTGCTCAAGATAGGAGGTGCTCGCGTACAGCCCGACCTCCTGCCGCATGAAGGGCTGCACCACGTTGTCCGGTTGATCCGGGGCCGAGCCCGCGCGGATAGCCACATGCGCCTCACCATATTCCAGTCGGAACAAGCGATCCCCGGTCAGGTAGCGGACAATCAGATCGGGATGCAGTCTCTGGAATGCGCTCAGCACCGGGACGATCAACGGCGCCAGCGACGACAGTGACGTAACCACCAACTCGCCCGAAACGTCGTCACCACGCCCCTTCATCCGCCCCACCAACTGATTGAACTGATCTTCGGTCGCCTGCGCAACCCGCAAAAGATCCTCACCCGCTTCGGTCGGCGTGTAGCCCCGCGCGTGACGCTGAAACAACTTAACCCCCAACCGCGCTTCGATCGCATCAATATGACGGATCACCGTCGCATGATGCACGCCCAGCACGTCCGCCGCACCGCTAACCGTACCCATTCGCGCCACCTGATAGGCGGTTTTCACTTCGTCCCAGTTTTCCATTGCATCTTGCCTATTGTGCAAATTTCAACACTCAAATTGGGTGTAGCAAAATTTTGCACGGTGGCGAAGGGGCATGGTTTAGTGTTTTCTGATCGCTGGGCGTTTTTCTGGTCGAGATATTGACTATGTCGAATCCCGGATGGGCCTTGCCCAAACCGCAAACCCGAACACTAGAGGTGGAAGCGGCGTTCTTCTTGACCAATGCATAAGGCCTGAAAGCTTAGTAAAAAAACTGCACTTGCAGAAGATCAGTGTAGATATCGTCTTTTTTGAAAGACCGAGTCAGCAACTGAATGTAAACCGCCCAGTCTTCACTAGCGTCAACCACGACCCACGGTTCTTCTGGTGGTGTTGGCGCGAAAGTAAAAGGCCCGGCGCTGTACGAGGCTAAACGTTAGATATTCGAACTGGAGTATTGGTAGTGGGTGCAGGATTTGGCCTTCATCAAACAGCTTTGCGTCAAGAAAGGCGAAGTCTTTGGCGCTGAGACAACCCAAGTGTCGAAAGTCTCCTAACGACCGATCGGCAACTGCTCTTCGCAATAAAGTAATCCAGCGCTCCAACAAATTCGAAACCGCACGTAAATTGCAAAAAACATGTCGCTGCAGTCCGAGGGTTCTTTGGCTCAGCTGCCACTTCTTTCGATCTGATTTGGCTCACTAAGTATTGGGCCAGCCAATAGGGACGTCACACCGCTAACATTGGCTCAACGAATTACATGAACCGAGCACCTGGCGTGATGCACGACTCTGTTTGCAGTGGAACCTAAAAATATGTCCTCAAAACCAGGCTTGTGCGAAGCCAAGACGATGCAATCCGCATCGCTCTCATTTGCGAAGTCGACAATAGCCCTACCCGCGTGCCCAGAGATGAGCCGAGCCTTCGCGCCTGGAATTTCAGAAGCAGTTTGATGCAGGTTTTCCAGGATTTCATGCCGCGTATTGGCAAGTACTTCGCTGGGAATCTGAGACCCTACATACGCCGGAATTGGTTCTTGGACGTGTATCACGGTGAATACAGCGTCCGCATCAGCCAATTGGCGCGCGGCTTCAAACGACGCTTGTGTGTCGTGTTCTTGGTCCAGAGCAACCGGGATCAGGATATTCTTGTACATTTGACCTCCTATCTACTGCTCCGATGTTTCCAGTTTGGTTCCTCGGCAGCAGGAAACCTATACAGGCTCGGACTTTGAAGATTTCCCCGCGCTCTTTGTAGCGGCTACAACCTCATCAACTGTTTTCTCAACAGCTTCAGCTTCGGTTTCAGCGACATAAGATGCACAACGGGACACGGTTTCGAACCATTCCTGAGCGTCAGCAACCAACCGCTCCGCCGAATGGCGCTGCCACTCCGCCATGCTCTGAACGGCTTTAGAGGGATCGGACGGGTGCGCGGAAGACACATTGCGTGCAGCTTTTAGAGCCGTTCGGACCGCCTCATGACGCCGTTCGAACCAATGCTGTGCAAAGGCCTCTGTTTCTTCGAGCAATTTTTCTTGTGCGTCCCAAAACTGTTCGATCTGGGCACCGAAGGCCGGATCACCAGACATGGGCGGCTGCATTTGCTTGAAAACATCCACAAGTGAGGTCGGGCTATTTGTGCTAGATTTCTTTCTCGGCATCGAAAATTCCTCCTCATTTCCTGAATAAGCTATTGTGCCACCTGCGGCATGCTTTCGCCTTAATACAGATCAACTACCCTTATCTTTAGCACTCTCGGCTTAGACCGCGACAGGGCGCTCGCATTCTCTCCGACACCGGTTCCTAGCAGGCAGGGTTGGAGTTAGAGTAATCTAGACAAGAACTTAACGCTTGGTTTTCTATGCACGTTGCCGGCTTTCTGATTACCCTTGGTGTCCTCTTCCTTGCCGGATTGGCGGCCGATCAATTTGGTCGGGCCACGCATCTTCCTCGTGTTACAACCTTGCTTTTCCTCGGTCTGATCGCCGGGAACGCCGGAATGGGGTTGATCCCACTCGACGTTGCAATGTGGTTCGACGAGATATCCATTGTGGCCTTGACGATGGTCGCGTTTCTTCTTGGAGGATCTTTGACTCGCGAGAACCTGGTCCAACATGGCCGAGCCATTCTGACGATTTCGGTTTCAATCGTGGTGGCAACCCTTGTTATTGTGTCTGCCGGACTGACCGCAATTGGCGTACCCTTCGGGTTGGCGTTGGTGCTGGCGGCAATTGCTACGGCTACAGCTCCGGCCGCAATGACAGACGTGATCAATCAATCTGGGGTGTCCAACAGCTTCACCGAGACATTAAAGGGCGTCGTCGCAATTGATGACGCTTGGGGTCTGTTAGTTTTCAGCATCGCCTTAGTTCTGGCCGGTCATTCGGATGGTTGGGCCACAGTCACGACCACGGCGATTTGGGATTTCGGAGGGGCTATTTTGTTGGGTTCCGCACTAGGCGTGCCATCCGCTTACCTGACTGGCCGCTTGAAACCGGGAGAGCCAATGCAGGCAGAAGCAGTGGGAATAGTCTTTCTTACAGCGGGCCTCGCGCTTTGGCTGGAGGTTTCATTCTTGGTCGCAGGCATGGTTGCGGGCGCAGTGATCGGGAATCTTGCCCGCCATCATGATCGTGCTTTTCACGAGATCGAACATATTCAGTGGCCGTTCATGATTTTGTTCTTCCTACTGGCTGGCGCCACGTTGGAAATTGAAGCCTTTGGCTTAATGGGCTGGGCTGGTGCACTTTTCCTGATCTTGCGCGCCGTGGCCCGCCTTGTCGGAGGTTACTGCGGAGCGAGACTAGGCGGCCTGCCTCGCCGTCAGACCTGTTGGTTCGGCCCCGCTTTGTTACCACAGGCCGGTGTCGCGGTCGGAATGGCCCTTGTCGCCGGAGAGCAATTTCCGAATTGGGCCGCGTCGATCATGGCCTTTACCCTGGCCAGTACAGTTGCCTTCGAGGTGTTGGGGCCGCCTTTGACACTTATGTCAATCAGACGAACGGCTGACACGGATGAGCCGATTGGTCCGTGACTATTCAGACTGGATCGATTCAAGAAAGGCGAGCAAATTCGCCAACGGCAAGCCTACCATCATTGGTTGCCCACTAGGCAAAGCCACCGCAATTTGTTGGTCTGTCTCAAACACCGCACCAAAGATTGGCATTTCGCCGCCATGAGCGAGCAATTGTGAACGGCCATCAATCTGTTCAGCTATGCGATCTATCGGAAACACACCGCCGTTCTCACCAGCCAATTTGGTAAGGTCAGGTGTTCGAATAGCCAGCATTTCGGCCATTGGCCCGTCTCCGGTTGCTTCGAAACCGTGACATTGCCAGCAATACGTCCGGTACAATTCACTTCCTTCGCTGACGCTGACCTCCTGCGCTTGTGCAGGCCCCGTGGCGAACAGTGCCAGTAAAATCCCTCGATACGACCGCATATTCTCCTCCAAATCGCTGCCACAAATGATGATCCTATTAGACAGCACAGTTACGGAACGTCTTTGACCTTGCTCATGTTGCACGCGCCGAGTCTAATCCAGGCCAGCCGCCATCTACGCCATTTCTTCGTTGAGCTCACCACTATCGCGCCCTGACGGCACTCCTTCCAGTGCGTTCATGTGCCAGCGAATTCGCCAGAGGTGATAAGACACACGATGCAACCACCTGAGAGCATCCAGCCGAGCCCACACCACATCGTCCGGTAGACTGTCAGTTGCAGCGTCAGAGATGAGCAGGTCTCTGCGAAGTTTCCTCTGTCGTCGCAAAAAACGGCGAACGCGGTTCAGCGTGTTTTCGCACTGCACTGGATTGTCGATCTCCAAATAGCTACCAGTTGCTGCAATCAACACCGAAGCAAGCCGCTTCAAACGCTGGTCTTTTGGTAACTCGCTTATCCGATCATCTTGGCTACACCGGTAAAGCAGTCGGTCAAGATGGTCGAGGACATGGTACATACCCTTGATGCTGGATATCTCTGCGTCGGACCTGCTGGGCAGTTCAATCTTGTCTAGGTACGAGCGCGCTTCCGATACAGCAGTCTGAATGCTGTCCCGTCCATAATCGGGTCCGCTTGGCTGAGATGCCCCGATACATGACCGAAGGTGCGCCACTTCGGCCCTTACAATTTGTTCGACTGCAACTTTTGCTGCGCCCACAGCTATTTCTGGCATCCCGAGGACGAGAGGATCCAAAGATCTCGTCAACTCAGCCCCTTTGTTGGGTACGAGGGCCTCGACAAATCTGGCGAAGGGTTTCGCGAACGGCAGGATCAGCGCCACGCCTATGGCGTTGAAGAAGCTATGGAAAGCGACAAGCGCAGTCAGAGAGCTTCCAGCCCCCGACCCGCTTACAAAGACTGCAGTAAACGGCCCCAGCAGGAAAAATGCCAGTGCCCCTGTCATCACATTGTAGATCACATGAGCAAAACCGGTGCGGCGCGCCATCGTCCCACCGCCAAAGGTTGCCAAAACAGCGGTGAAAGTTGTCCCCACGTCCATTCCAATGACCAGAGCCGCCGCTTGGGGGAAGTTCACAGCACCGGCGCTCAACGCAGCTAACGCCGTTGCAACGCCAGCACTCGAAGACTGCGTCACCATCGTGATGAGGACGCCGATCAGTACAAGCTTCAACCTGCCCAGCAGTGTGTCTGGTGGAAAATCGGCAGGAGTAACTACGCCCTGAAATGCGTCCAACCCGGATTTGAGTTGTTCGATCCCAATGAAAATCAGACTGAACCCGGCCAATGCCAACCCAAGGCCGGAAACCGCTTTTCTTCCTGAAAGCGCCAGCAAAGCCCCAAAAAAAACAACAGGCAACATCACTTGCCCCAGGTCCAGCTTGAACCCCAAGAGCGCGACGAGCCAACCTGTCATGGTCGTTCCGATATTGGCCCCAAAGATGATCCCAAGCGCTTGGGGAAACGTGAGCAGACCAGACGCGACAAATCCAACGGCCGCAACGGTGGTCGCACTGGAAGATTGGATTGCAGCTGTCGTGACTGCACCTGTTACAGCCCCGGTAAACGGTGTCGACGTGAACCGGCCCAGAATATCTCGCAATTTCGCCCCTGCCAAAGTCTTCAAACCGTCGGTCATCAACAGCATGCCGACAAGGAACAGGCCGATGCCGCCTAAGGCCGGTAACAGGTTCCAGAACATCACGAATTGCTTTCCACCCTAAATCTCAAACCGCCTAACGTGTTTGCTTTGCCTTTAAGTCCGACGGCAAACGACAGGTGGTTTGCACTCAGCCTCGCAGACCCGCCCCCCCGAGTTGGTTGACATAGATCAAAGCATCATAATGAATCACATAGTGAAATACGAATGTTTTAACGTGTCTACGTTCACCGACCTGTCCCCAAGCAAACACAAAGGTGAACGGAATTTTGTCGGAGCGGAAGCTCCACCCAAGGGGGCTCGGCAGGAGTGGTGGCGAGCCCCCAGTTAATCGATCGGTGCCCAACGCGCCCAGACATTGAAACACAAGGCCTTCGATGCAGCATTGACCATCGGATTAATCCGTTCCGCTAATCGCGGACGAAAACGAGAAGGACGCCACTGGCGATGTTCTGAATCGGCAGTTGTTGGAAACACTTATGAACTCTGTTGATCCAAACGAACAGAAACTCAGACGGGCTCTTACTACCCCGTTGCTCACGCTTTATGGCCTTGGGGTAACGGTCGGAGCGGGCATTTACGTTTTAGTCGGTGCAACAGCAGACATTGCCGGACCGTTTGCGGCCTTGTCGTTCGTCGTAGCCGCCCTCGTCGTATCGCTCACCGCGCTTTCCTATGCAGAACTCGCAACTCGATTTCCTGTGAGCGCAGGTGAAGCGGCCTATGTTGAAGCGGGATTTCAGAAAAGATGGATGGCGGTTTTCGTTGGGCTTGCGGTGGCAGCCTCGGGCGTTATCTCCGCCTCTGCCGTTGCAATTGGCGCAGCATCATACCTTCATGCTTTGACCGGTTTTACGATCCCTGTTTTGACCGTCAGCGTCGTTTTGGTCATGGGTCTAATCGCGCTTTGGGGGATCACCGAGTCAGTCTTTGTTGCGGCTGTCATCACGATCATCGAGATCGCAGGTCTTCTCTTTGTGATCGGCTGGGGCATGTCGATTCAGGATCCGCAGGGATACGGGGTAAGTTCGATGCTTCCCCCGCTGGAACTCGACGCGTGGAGAGGTATTTTCGCGGCATCGCTTCTCGCCTTCTTTGCATTTGTTGGCTTCGAGGACATGGCCAATGTCGCGGAAGAGGTGAAAGACCCAGTGCACACCATCCCAAAAGCGATTTTGCTAACGCTCGTTCTGGCAACCGTGTTGTATCTGGGAACTTCAATGACGGTCCTACTTGTTGTTCCGATTGATGTTCTTTCGACGTCCGCAGCACCTCTCGCGCTTGTGTTCTCAAACGCCCCTGAGATGATTAAACAGGGCTTTTCCGCGGTCGCGATTGTAGCGACGGTCAATGGCGTACTGATCCAGATGATTATGGCCTCGCGGGTGATCTACGGACTCGCTGACCGTGACCATCTGCCGAAGGTTCTGGCGATTGTCCCGAAAGCAACGCAGACACCAGTTGTTGCTACTTTGCTGGTCGTCGCGATCATCGTACTGCTGACCCAAACTATGCCGATTGGTACTCTGGCAGAGCGCACATCCCAGATCGTTCTGGGCGTCTTTGTGCTCGTCAACATTTCTCTGATCCTGCTGAAGATGCGGCCGGACGAGGCTGTCAAGCACTTCCGCGTTCCTCTTGTGGTACCGATACTTGGAGTGATCACCAGTGCATTGCTTTTCGGATCTGGATTTCTCTAACTAAATACATCGACCCAAAGGCTTCCAAGAGCTACCACGGCATATGACGACCGACCAAACTTCCATAAGATCAAAACTCTCGGGCTGGTGGCATAGAACCTTTGTGGATCTGGTTCAGCAGCTGCAATGGTCCTATTTGCCGCCATTAATGGTCTATTTCGCGGCCGGCGTGTCCGGCCTGACCTCGGTCGTCGGCGCTTTTTTCCTAAAAGACTATCTCGATTTATCCGCCTCTTTCGTTGCAGGACTGGCATTTTGGGCCGGCATCCCTTGGATCCTCAAAATGCCGCTTGGTCATGTCGTGGACCTGTTTTGGCGCTGGAAGTCCCTGCTGATCCTGTTTGGCGCATCCCTGATCACGTTGTCTTTGCTCACAATGTACGGTCTCGTGACCGCGCCTGCCGTGATGTCCAATTTCATGCCACTGGAAGACTGGTATGTCCTAGCCCTGCTGCTGGCGCCTTCAGGCTATGCCATTCAAGACGTAGTTGCGGATGCCATGACGGTCGAAGCGGTCCCCAAGGTTAACCAGCACGGCCTCCCGTTTACGCCTGAAGAAACCCGTGCACAGCACACGACAATGCAAACCTTGGGCAGAGTTTCGATCATTTCCGGGTTTGCGGCGGTTGCGGCTGTGAACATCTGGATTTTCTCTGGAACTGAAGGTCTGCAAAAATCCGAGCGCCTTGCGCTTTATGGCCAAGTGTACCTGATAGCTCTGGCCATCCCGGTGTTGTCGGTCAGCGGGGTCGTTCTTCACAGCTTGATCCAGCGTCAACTTGCCAGGCGGGGTCATCTGCCCCACACACTGGATGAAGTCACAGAAGTCAAATGGTCCATTTTGCTGGGTGGCTTTGCATTCGTTTTGCTAAGCATCGTGCTGGGGACCGCAGATTTCGAATTTGCGCAAGAGACTGTTTTTGCAGTTTCTTTGACGGTAATTCTGTACCTGATGTCGCGTCTGCTGAAGGAGCTGGAACCAGCCCAAGCCAAGGCCCTGATCGGGACAGCGACAATCATTTTCGTATTCCGCGCCGTTCCTCTGCCGGGGCCTGGTCTGACTTGGTTCGAAATCGATGAACTGGGGTTCGATGAACAGTTCCTGGCAATCCTGGCACTATTAACTTCGCTGCTGGCATTATTGGGGTTGATCGTTCTCCGGCCATTTATGGCCAATCGCTCTATTGCACATGTGGTGGTTTTGTTAACGATCGCCGCGGGCGTTCTCGCCCTGCCCAACCTCGCCTTATATTACGGCGTGCATGAATGGACGGCAGCGCGTACCGGCGGAGTTGTCGACGCGAGGTTCATTGCCATTCTTGATACAGCCGTTGAATCGCCGCTTGGGCAGATTGCTATGGTCCCGATGTTGGCCTGGATCGCCCGCAATGCACCCGTTCAGTTGAAAGCCACCTTTTTTGCAGTGATGGCATCGTTTACCAACATGGCATTGTCGGCCAGCAGCCTCAGCACCAAGTATCTCAACCAGACATTTGTCGTCACACGCGCCGTCACCAACCCTGAGACCGGTGAGATCACATCAACCGCGGACTACAGTCAACTTGGATTCCTGCTGATCTGCGTGGCACTGATCTCAGTGATCGTTCCACTCGCTACAGTGTTTTTTGTTCAAATCTCGCGTTTTCGAACGAGCGAATGATCACTGACTTTCCACCTCTTCCAGCAGAGCTCTGAGGTGTGAGACCGGGACGCCGATATTGGAACCACCGAACTCGGGCAGGATCGCAGCATTGATGGCAACGACCTCACCACGCCGGTTCAATACCGGTCCTCCGCTCCCACCGGTCGTGGTCTCAGCGTCATAAACGATTGCGCTCTCACTTGTCCGCGCAACGATCCCACGGCTTGCTAGCGGATGAATCTTGCCTTGTGTGGAAAGCCGGGACGCGATCGACCAAAAGTTCAACGTCCCGTCTGCCTCCAATCCCTCTAAAAAGCCGGGACCAGCCTGCGCGATCAATGCTTTCAAACCCGTTGGGTATCCCAACAGATAAAGCTCTTCACCTACGCGCGACGTGGCATCCGCTAACGGAATTCCGAGGTCCTGAACGCGGCTTGGCTCAACTTCCAAAATCGCCAAGTCTGCCGCTTCGCTGAACCGAAGCAGCCGCGCCTCTATTGGTTCCGTCTGATCAGGCAAATAGGCCAGCAGCCTCAACATCTCTGGCTCAAGACCCGCGTCTCTCAGCGCCTTCTCTCGGTCTCCTGATGTCCACGGCAACGCAACATGACGGTTGGTGGCCATCAACGGTACCCCAGCAATCAAAAATCCTGTTCCGGTGAACTGAAATTCTGCAGGTTCGCCGGTCCCATCCGGTTCGATCCAAGGCTGGCCAAACGGGGTTTTAAGGTTTTCGCCGTCTGGCCCCACAACGTGCCGTAGAATCTTCCCGCTTTCAACGTGGCGCAGACCGTAAGCCCCCTGAAGGAAAGCGACAGATCGGGTAGAGGCAGCTATCACCCGCGTGGGCGCTCCAGCCTGTTGTTCCAAGGTTCCAAGACGTTGTTCGGTCGTCACAAGCTGGTTCTTGAAAGCGTCACGCAACGAAGACAAGTCATCAGGTGTCAGCGCATCTTCCCGCGTCTGAGCGAGCATAACCGCGACCGCTTCGATCTTGCGGGATTCCTGTTCGATACTCTCCGCCAAGCGCCGGTCGTTTTGGTAAAGCAGGTACCCAAACCCCGCGATCACAAGAAGCGTTGCAAGAACCGTGATCCTGAACAGTACCGTGGTTTGAGACGCAAGCCGCCACCCACCGTCGCGCAGGGCACCAGACATCTTTTTGGCGAAGGGTCGACGGCTCGTTCGGGTATAAGCATATGCGTCGCTGAGGATATCCTCGACTGTATGGTGCGCGGGAAATGAGTGATCGCACAACCTGTACCGAGACATGGGGCCCTTTTCTCCGAACTCAATCATGTCACCATGATTAAGAGACGTCGAAGAAGTTTTTTGCCCGTTCACCCACAGATTGCGTCCCGCTGTAGCGGTTATCGTGTAACGATCGTCAGCCCACTGAAGGGTAGCTATATCGTTGTCATGAGGAGGCAGGTCCTCTTTAAGACGCAGGCTTAGCACCCTGCCTTCACTAACAGAGACAGTCAGGGCATTGTCGACAAGCCAGTTCACGTTTCCGCGCGATGGACCTGTAAGGCTCTCCAGAAAGGCCCGCACCTCGCCTTCACCACCATTCACTGGGGGTATCATGTCGCTCACTTTTGGTTTGCGCATTGTGGCCCCCTATCCAAACGCGTGAGGGCATTCTACCACGCCGCAACACCAAACCCATGGTTTGACGCGAATGTACAAAAAAGCTCATTTAAACAAGCACCTGCGATGTCTGCCCGGATTCAACCAAAAACAACTATCAGACCACAGCTCGAAGAAGGCCGATCCATGATCGGCCCTCTGCTTTGGCATTTTCAAGCACCGTATCGCGCCAACAGTCTGTCTATTTCGACGATACCTTGATCTTACGGCTTGGATCCTGAGGCTCACTCTTCGGCATTTGAATACGCAGAACACCCTTGTCGAATGTTGCTGAAACCTTGTCGACTTCCACAGTATCTGGCAGCGACATGGCTCTGGAAAAGCTGCCGTAGCTTCTTTCGCTGACACGCAGATCGCCCGTTTCGTCATGCGCAATCTTCTTCTGACCGCGCAGGATTAGCCTGCGATCCTTGATTTCAATTTCCACATCATCCTCTTCGAGCCCCGGCAATTCAGCCGTAAGGACTATCGCAGAATCCGTCTCTTGGACATCGATTGCCGGAGATATCGCGCCTGTCATATCAAGAGACGGAAAACCCGTGCGTTGCGCAGCCGTTTCCATGGGTAGGAAAGGCGATCCTCCCCCAAAAAACCGCGACATCAGAGTTTCCATTTCACGTCGAAAATTGTCGGAGAGCGGATGCGTTCCAGTGAAAAGTTGCGGGGACTTTTTGTCTTCTAGCATTTTTTGAGCCTCCTCCTTTGGTCGGATTTCGCGCGCGCAATATTATGACAGGAAAAGCGGTCAATGACCTTGATCTTGCGCAAGCATGCAGCCTCAGCTTTAGCCAGATCGCACGTACCGACCGGACGAACAGAAACGGGAACAGTCGGCAAACATACTTGCCCTGTCTTGCTGCAATTCAGACCAATCTCAGTAGTCTTGATCGGAGCCCCATGTCAGCTTAGCGTTTATTCTGAATGAGCCCGGGTTGCTTACCTTTAGAAATTTGGAGCAAAGCCGTATGAAATGGCCTTATCTGGCGCTGATCTACGTTTTGCTGATCTTGGCCCCCTTGGGGTTTTCCTGGTCTCTGGGATGGCAACCGCGATCATTTCATCAAGAGCTCGCGTCCGGGCTTGGAATGCTTGCTTTTTCAATAATACTAGTTGAGTTCTTGCTGTCTGGGCGGTTCATGTTCATCTCTTCCGGTCTGGGTATGGATGTGACCATGCGGGTGCATCAGATGATGGCGCGTACAGCGCTTGGCTTCGCGCTAATACACCCGCTGCTGTACCAGGGTACGCCATCTGGCGGACGCCGCCCGTGGGATGAAACAAGTCAACTTACTATTTCGACCGACTTTTCTGCCCTGGCGTCGGGCATCGGCGCATATTTTTTACTGTTCATTCTGGTCGCCTCGGCAATTGCCCGTAAATCCCTTGATTACAAGTACGAGACATGGCGCCTCTTGCACGGGCTGGGAGCCTTGGTGATTGCCTGCCTGCTGTTGCACCACACGGTCTATGCTGGGCGCTACGGTGGACATCCGCTAATGACGTTTCTCTGGCTTGCCCTGACCACTATTGCTGTAGGGACCTTGCTGTATGTCTATCTCGTTCACCCTTTGCGTCAGAGGAAAAGGCCGTGGCGCGTTACTTCTGTGTCTCGACTAACACCGAGGCAATGGGAGTTGCGCCTCAAGCCCGATGGTCACACCGGACTAACTTTCGAAGCAGGGCAGTTTGCTTGGCTAAATGTCGGCCACAGTGCTTTCTCGCTGCACGAAAACCCATTCTCGATTAGTTCAGCACCAGCTGAAGGCCCCGAAGTGTCCTTTGTGATTAAGGAACTTGGGGATTTCACATGCGGTCTCGGACAAATTGCTCCGTGCACCCCGGTCTATCTGGATGCCCCACACGGAAATTTGTCGATCAGCCACCGTCCTGAGAAAGGCATCGTTCTGATCGCAGGTGGTGTGGGTATCGCGCCGATGTTAAGCATCACGCGACAGGTACGGTTGAGTGATACACAGCGGGATCTCAAGCTTATCTATGGCAACCGCGTGGAGGAGCAGATTGTTTATCCTCAGGAGTTGTCCAAGGAAGAAACAGTATTTGTTCTATCCGAACCGCCAAAGGATTGGTCAGGAGAAACAGGTTTAATCGACGGTCCCCTGTTGGACCGCAATTTGTCTTCTGAACAATTTGAAAGCTGGCTTTTTGTTCTCTGCGGCCCGCCTGCCATGATGGACGCCGTGGAAGATCATCTGATCACGCGGGGCACCGCGCCCCATCGGATTTTGTCTGAAAGGTTCGACTATGATTAGATTGCTTAGAAACCTGCCCGCACGCCAACAGGTGAAATTCGCAGTGTGGTTTATCAACTTTGCAATCTTTGTCGCTGTCTTGGCCTTTTCCTTAAGGTAGCCAGACGGACCATTAGGCCATGGCTAGCCTTGTAATTGCCAGTCGAAAAAAGGCAGATTTTCTTGCAGATGCATGCCGTTACGAATTTCCTTAAAAACAAGCTTTGCTTGGACAGACAGGACGCACCACAACTCTCCCAAGTAACGCCTTTGATGGAGATCAAGGGCAACACACACCACTTATTCATAATTGGAAATCTATTCAGACCGATTTATGGGAGGATCGGAATGACCGTACTCATCGCCTTCGCTACAGTCGAAGGTCAGACGGCAAAGATTGCGCGTTTCATCGGCGATATCGTGAAGGAAGCCGGCTTCAACACACGGCTGATCAATACTGACGAAATGCACGACCACGTGTCGCTTGACGATGTGGCCAAGGTCATTCTCTTGGCTCCGGTCCACGAGCGTAGGCACCCCGAGTCCTTTGAGGCTTATGTTGCGTCAAATAGAGATGCCTTAATGAAACGAAAATCTCTCGTGCTTTCCGTCGGTCTAAAGGCAGCTTTTGCTTCAGGTCGAGAGGAAGCGCGCGACTATCTCAAAGAAATGCTTATGCGAACAGGATTGGAACCAAATGCGACGGCATTGATCGCAGGCGCGGTGAGGCCCGAAAGCTACGGATATTTTGAGAGGGAAATCCTAAAACACGTCGTCTTGCTGGGTCGAAAAATCGATCCACGAGATGGAGCGCGGGAGTTTACTGATTGGGACGAATTAACGTCTATTGTGATAGATTTCCTTGGTGGAAACGGCCGGGCCAATCAGCATCAATCTCAAGCGATATCCTAGTAACAGCTGGCTACTCTCGTACTTACCAGAAAATCACAGTCGCCGGTTCACTTCATCAGTGTCCGAAAAGCACTGGCAACCCTGTCTGCTCCAACATTGCTTGCGTCGTTCCACCAAAGAGTGACTCACGCAGATGGGAATGCCCATAAGCGCCCATAACAACGAGATCGGCCCCCAATTCTGTTGCGCGATCCTGAATGCAGTGTTCGATCGAGTCCCCACCACATGGAAACTGCGACACGGTCACTTTGCAACCGTGATGACGGAGCCATCCAGCAACCTCAGTTCCGGGCTCTTCGCCTTCGACGTCATCAGACGACCGCAAATCAAAACACCCAACCACAACTTCCTTGGCCGCCAGAAAAAAGGGTAAAGCTAAATGCGCAGCCCTGGACGCAGGCAGGCTATCATTCCATGCCAAAACAATGCGTTCACGTTGGGCAAACGGGTCTCCATTGATCATCAGGGCGACCGGTGAATGGAACAATACTCCGTACGCGACCTTATGAAACAAATCGGGATCTTTTCGCAATTCAGCGTCAAGAAAGGCGATATCACAGCATTTGGCTTGGCCTGCCACAAGATGCTGTAACTCTGTTCCAGATCCAATAAAGGCGTTTACATTTGCCGATACACCCCGCGCGGCCAGAAGCGCTTCAACTTCGGTGGCGCGGGACTTCAAGGCAGCATTTCTTGCGTTAAGGACATCCAACCAGTTTGAAGGAAGACCCGCCTCAACGAACCTGTTTGATCCATACTTTAGGTAAGGCAGTTTAGGTAAAGCTGCGATCACTACGCAATTCAAGTGGCCGTTCTGGGTACGGGCAGTTTCCGCGCATTCCAATATCGACGCATCGTCAGCATCGACTCCTACATAATATACCACTGTTCTGTGTTGCATTCCCGACCTCCGTCCGGGATTTCACTTCGTCCAAGACTCGTGTGCACTGACTAGGTCAACAAAGAGACAATGTTGTCGGTCGCGCTTCTTACTTCGGCAGCATGAAGAACTCTTCCAGCACAATCTTGCCTTCTGCCACTGAATACACAGCGATCTCGCGCAGGGTCATACGCTCTCCGGTGGCCTTCTGAATCACTTCAGCCCTGAAGCGCACTCCAAAACGGTTGGGAGGGTGGACATAAGGGCCATCCACGTCGAGTTCCTGAATTTCGTGCGAGGCCAACCAATCTTCTCTCTTCCCCTTGATGGCTTCTCGCCCCTTAGAAACGCGGAACTGTCTGACCGGAGGCACAACTGCCTCAATCGATTGAGCGTTTTCGGCATACATTTCATCAACACTTCCAAGGCCTCTGCGCTCACGCATGGACTTGACGAACGATCTTCCGATTTCAACTAACTCTTCCATGAATCTCCCCCTAGATTACCATTGACTGTACCACGTCTTCCCCGCGCTTATCTTGACAAGGATCAATGAGCGTATCTCCCTAACAGCCGGGCGCCGCTCGCAAACTCGGCACTTGTTCGCATAGGCAATCTATTCGCCGCCATGTTCTGGAAGACGCCGTTTTGGATTTGCTTCGTCAGAGTCTGATGCAGCCCGACGCAGTGGCCGCTTTCATAAAGTCCTTCAGCGAAGCCGCCAACGCGGAAGCAGGCACAGCGGAGGTAGCCCGGACCCGTCTGCAATCCGAGCGGGACAAAGCGGCGCGCAAACTGAATGGGTTCTATGATGCAATCGCAGAGGGCATTCGCACCCCCGGCCTTCAAACGCGGCTCGAAGAGCTTGAAGCGCAGATCGCCGGTCTTGATGCGAAGCTGTCTGAGCCTGCGCCTTCACCAGTGCGACTACACCCGAACCTGTCCGAGCTCTATCGCTCCAATGTTGCTAGTCTTGCACATGCGTTATCGGACCCGTCGATCCTCACAGGAGCTTTGGAGATCATCCGGGTCCTTATCGAACGGGTCACGGTCTTGCATGAGAGGGACGGCGTTCAGATCGAACTCCAGGGTGCCGTGGCAGCGATGATTGGGTTGGCCCAGAATGAACTAAAGTCGCCGTGAGGCGGCATGTTCGGCATTTTGTTAACCGTGTTGGTTTCTGGAGTATGCTTTGGCGCACTTGCTTTGAGGTTTTGAGCCTGACGCGGTGGCGACGTTAAGCACTTGATCCGGGGGATCAATTTTAGTCTGACCGGGCTGTGTAGGGGATTTCTGACGCTGGTTGCGGGAGCAGGATTTGAACCTGCGACCTTCAGGTTATGAGCCTGACGAGCTACCGGGCTGCTCCATCCCGCGTCAGAGTCAGATTT
>NZ_JBQFLQ010000013.1:0-59688 GCF_056531325.1 Ruegeria sp. N8
TCGGACCTGTCTTCACCAAGAAGGGCGACGACAAATCCGGCCGGTGGCTCAGAGTTTCCGAAGTAGCTGTAGGCTGTCATGGCTCTGATCGACTCGCCGTTGACCGTTACTCGCGCGTCCCACTCCCCCTCTGGATCGTCCAAAATTACGGGTTCGATCACGCGCTCTATCGCCCCGCCACCACAATAGACAATGCCTTCGGGCGCTTCGTAGGAGGCCCCCTGGTCAATATCTGACTCGCAGGCGGAACGAAGGGACTGGATTGCCGAGCTGGAACCCTTCAAGTCAAAGTTTCCGTAGCTGACATCTTGATCAATCATCGACAAATTAACCGATGCATTGGCCGCAAGCTGGTCCAGCACAAAACCATAATCCTGCTGACTATTGAAACTGACCTCGACAGGATAATTGTCGACGATCTGCACGTCAGCGTTCTCTGCGCCAACCTGAAATGCGCCAACTTCGGTGGTGCCGTTCTTCAAAAATCGAATGGAAAGCCCCTGCTTATCCACAATGTCCTGGCTGTCCTCGTATCCAGCCGGAGCAAAGCGGATACGGTTACACTGAAGTTCCAGCGTCATGTTTCCGGTCTGAATAAATGCATTGGGATTAGGCCCGGAGTTGAACGACCACTCCGCTGATGCTGTGGTCGCCATTGCCATCATCAGTGTTCCAATGGAAATCGTTTGGAAACTCATTTTCTCTCTCCATGGTGTTGTGGTTCGTACTGTCGTTCAGCAGAGATTCCGGCCCGTTACCTGGGCAACCAGGTCAGGAAACAGGTGCGCCGTATTCGTTTGCGCCTTCTTGGGAAGGTCGCGTCAGCCACCAGATCATCAGGATGGACAGAACCAATTGAAGAATTGAGACAACAACAATACCGGTTACGCCCAGGACGGCCGCAGGTCCTCGCAATGCATCGGGGTTTTCGGTCCCTTGCTCCAATACCGAGAAGAACGCCACCCCACCCAGCATAACAAAAAGAGTTACAATGCTGAGCGCCATCGGCAGCAGCAAGTACCAGCCAGGTCGTCCTGTATCATGCAGCCTTCTCCAACCAGCGGCCAGCATAGGTATGAGAACGGCCAGTTGGAAAACAGAGGACAGAACCCGTGATCCCTGCCCTGTTTCGGGGTTGGTCCCGAATAAGATGGTGTCCAGCACAGCTAAAGCAGCACTCACGAGAACCACAAACAAGAAGAACCACCAGTATTCCGAGCGTATAGCCCGACCGGAGAACTGGAAGTATTTCGAGAAACACGTCTTAACGGCTTCACCAAATCCCATCTTTCAATCCCTTCATTGTTTCTGTGCGGCCTCAAATTGCTTCGCCGCTCAGGGGAACACACTCGCAGCTCCCACTTACTTTTTTGTTTGAACGCAGAGGCCTATCGTACGAGAGCGTAGAGAAATTTACGCGCGGAAAAAATATTGATTTATTAGAAATTAGATTCAAACATGCGAATTCGACACAACTTTATTTTACCTCCGTTGTTGTCGTTGCTGCTCGCTGTGCCGAGCCCTTCCGACTGCTGGAGTGAGTGCTGGCGGCCGGAAGGCACTTTACAATGATTGAGCGCTGGGAGGACGCGATGCTCAGACTAAACGTACTCGCCCTATTTCCAGAGTTTGCTCTAGCATTTGCCAGTGACGTCATTCGGCCTTCACACGTTATTGTCGGCCCCGATAGTCAACGAAATATCGTCCCGCCGACCAAGCCCCCCGCGACAAGTTGTTGGGAAGGGAAATCACAGGGTCGAAGTATGTTCCATAGCCTGCTCTGACGCGAGAACTTCAAACAAGCGCATCCAATTTCAATAATTTCATGGGAACAAGAGGGAGAAGAAAATGTCCAACAAGATGGTGATGATTGCAGGCGCAACTTGTTTCGCATTGCTTGCAGCCTGCGACGAGACGAGTACATCTAGTGCGTCCGCCGAACTCACGCCGGCTCAGCAGGCGTGTTTGCGAGACGTAGCCAGCACAACGAACAATTCGCAAGTCGTGGTGCTCTCATCCGCGTTTAGCGAGGCGGGAACACAGGTCACTGTAGGCGTTGGCGAGGATCGTGCTCCTTGGAATTGCATTGCTTACAGTGATGGCACGACAGCTGGTATCGAGTTCCTGGGCGACGAAGGCGCATTGTGACCAGTTTGGTGCGCGGCGGAGCACGGCTGCGCAGTACTGGCTCGCTCTTTGGAAAGCTCGACTTGGCCTGCCGGATACGCCTTTCAGGCTATGGCATAGGCATCCGTTACGGATCATCGGATGCACCAATTGACCATTAGGAGTTTTGCAAGCAAAGCGAAACCTCTACGAGAAAGAGGCCTGCATGGATGCTAGGTTAGACCTTCTGGTGACTACTACTGGCCACGTGCCAATTGCATTATCGTACGGGCTGATATTCGGTAGTTCGATCCCAGTTTTGCTGGGACTTCCGGTGGAAGGAACGGATCAGACGCATGTCTTCCGTGCGATTATGGGTCTTTACGTAGCAAACGCTTTGTTTTGGTCAGCGACCGTGGCGAAACCGGACTTACAGCGCACCGCGCTATGGGTTCTATTTTTGTCTATCTCGGGATTGGCCGCAGGATGCATACTTAGCATATTTTTTGATGGCGTCCCGAAAGGGATACTTCTCTTTTATCTTGCAGCCGCGATTACAATTGCAGCTCTGGAGGCGGTTTCACTGAAAAAACGTACGATGAAACAGGAAGTGGTAAAATGGTAAGGTTTGGCTTTGCTATCTCGATGATTGCAACACTAGCAGTTTCGACATCCGCTTTTGCACAATCTTCATCTGTCCAGATTGCGGTGGACGAAAACTTCTTAGAACTTGAGACTGCAGTTGCCGATGCGGGAGCTACTCCGATCGCATCGATAGATCATGCGCGCCTGGCCGAGGCCGAAGGTGTCGAAATGCCAGCGTCTCGTGTACTCGTGTTCTCTGATCCAGAGATAAACACGCCAATTCTGGAAGAGAACGTACGAGCAGGTCTGGATCTTCCTTTTCGCGTTCTTTCCTTCGATCAGGATGATCACCCGCAGATCGCATACACAGACTCTCAGTTTCTCAAAGTGCGTCATGGTCTGAATAATAGCCAAGCGTTGAATGCATTTGAGAACAAGTTGCTCGAAGTCCTGAACGACTTGGATGCAGCACCAGCACCGACCAAAGGATTACTTGCAAACTATGGCATCATCGAATTGCGATCTGAGCTCAGCGTGTCAGAGGCAGTAGTACGTCTCAGGACAGCTGTGATGGGACAGGACGATACAGTCTGGTTTGGGGAGATGGATTTTGCGGCCGAAGCGTCCCAACTGGGGGCGCAGCTACCGGATGCTGTTCTCTTGTTATTCGGCGGACCAGCACCCGGTGGTGTGGCAATGGCGGGTTTTCCGGCAATTGGATTGGATGCCTTTTGCCAAAAACTATTGGTTTACGCGAACGAAGAAGGCGGCTCCGTAGTCATTTTCAATGACATCGCTGCCTTGGCAGAATTGCACTACGGTTCCTCAGCCGAGCCTCATCACGGTTTGAACAAAAGGCTTACCGCAACATTTCAAACCGCAATTGAATGACCTTTGGTCAGAAGTCACAATTATCAGAGTTTTATTCTTCGCATTTCACTGCCCCTTTTTAGCTCAATCAGATCGGCATCCAAAATCCGGCAGCGGGCGAACAAAACTGGCACTCAAGAACGCAGCGGGTGGGACGGTTCGGCACCTGCGCAAAATGCAAGATTGGCCACCGCGCCTATCGGAGCGAGTTGGGGCAATCTTCCGGCTTGTTCAAGTGACGATCAACGAGAGTCAAAGGTCGAAATCCCGAGCGGATCATAGACGTTAGACTGCGTTGATTGCGAGTGATCGTGATAGTGGGCCTTACTGCGTGCGTGGCGTAGTGACGCCATCAACACTTTTTCCGGATTATTGATGAGCTGGCTAGCACCGGCTTCGTCATGGTCTGTTTCTGCTGTGGGAGGGACGGGCTGAAGACGGCCTTCAAGTACAGTTCCCCACACTTTGATATCGGCCAGCGTCAAAGGATCCACAGTTAGCGGATTTTCTTCAAGGATTGTGAAGTTGGCCAGTTTGCCGGGCTCGATGGAACCGATCTCATCCTCCAATTGCAGGGAATAGGCTGCACCGATGGTGATACCTTGCAGCGCGTCTTCGGCACTGATGCGCTGGTCCGGACCAACGACACGGCCACTCGTGGAAATCCGATTGACAGCAGCCCACATGTACTTCAGCGGCTCTGCAGGAGCCATCGGCATGTCCGAGTGCATCGAAAAGGGGATACCTGCCCGAACGGCGTCACCTAGTGGCACCATGCGCTCTGTGCGCTCGCTACCCACGCTGCCTGCGGAATACCGATCTGCGAGCGTCGGCGTATAAACGGAATTGCCACTGACAATCGCGCCAAGACGTTTAATACGTGCGATCTGATCTGGTTGAGCGTAGCCAAAGTGCACCACGACGGTGCGATGGTCATATCGCGGATTGCGCTGCATGGCGTCTTCAAGAGCATCAAGAAGGATGTCCAGACCGCCGTCTCCTAGATTGTGTACATGGACCTGAAAACCTGAGTCCCAATAAAGGTCGAACACCTGCTTGAAGAAATCAGGCGTCATAATCCATTGACCTTCATGCCCGTCCAGATAGCCGTCGCGCATGATCATTAATTCACTGAAGATCGCACCATCTAACAGGAGCTTGACTTGCTTAGGTAGGAACTGGGTTCGGCCTTCGCTCCACGCCAGCATAGCTTCGGTCTCGGCCAGTACTTTTTCGGGGCCCTCTGTGTTCAGAAACATACTCCCAAGCGTTCGACCGTCCGGAATAAAGTAAAAGTTGAACGGCGTGTCGTCTGGCCCGAACGCTTCTGCCACCAGAGCTTGGGCGTTCTGATCCACAGGGCCAGCAGGCTCTGCCAGGGTCGTGATCCCGCTGCGGTGATAATAGTTCTCTGTGAACTCCAGCGCCTCCATGACCCTGTCGATAGATGCATAGACCGGAGCAAACTTCTCAAAGAACACATGCTCCCAGAATGCAGCTTCAAGAAAGAGGCCTTTCTCAAGATTGGCTTGAGACCGGGCCAGTTCGCTTGACCAGCCGGCAATGTATTCTTCGGTGATTTCAAGTTGTTCGAGGGCAACCGAGTTGAAGTACATCTCGTGGGTGGAGCGTTGCCATACAGCCAGCGGGATATCGGGGGCCAGTTCGTCCAAAATCACACGGCTCATGTCGCCGTGCCAAGACGCGTGATACCCCCAGACCATCAGCGGTCGCCCGCTGCTTCGATCATATGTGTTGATGACCTCGGACAGACGTTGGCGAAACTCCTCCTCGCTATTGGCAAGAGGCGCAAATCCCGCTGGCGATTGCCAGTCCTCGATGGAAATGATGGCATCCGACATCATCGCAAGCGCGCCCAGAAGCGGGTGCAAATGCTGTTCAATAAACCCGGGCACCATGACCTTGTCTTCAAAACTGCGGTCAATTGCATAGCTACCTTCGGGTAGGCGACCCTCGATTTCCTCCAGGGTTCCAACGTCAGTAATTCGACCATTCCTGACCGCCACCGCTTCAGCCACCGGGGCGTCCGGATTCATGGTGAGAACTTCTCCACCGACGTAGACGGTTGTGCCGGGAAACTCAGGGAAACGCTCGAAGGCGTCTTGCAATGAGGGGGACTGTGCAACGCCGTGAAGCGGCATCAGCGCAAAAGCGAATACTGTGAGAGACTTAAAGAACTTCATTGATGCCTCCGAATGGGATTACGGACATAAATAAATTGCTTCGATCAGAGCAGGCTGATCTGCGATGTGTCAACCTAAGCCCTCAGTCACTCAATACTGACTGAGCAACCCAAACTTGAAAGCCACTTTCGTTGACCGCTGTGGGCTCACAGCAGTCATTCGCCCAAATTCGCAGAATGCTTGCATTGGAAACAACATTGGACTTTCACCAGGCAGCATAGAACGGCAGTAAATCTCGAATTCCCAAGAAAACGGACTACGCTTTGCCTCGTAAAACTAAGTTGTTCAGTTCTTTGAAAACCAGATTTTGACAAGCCGACTGCGGCCGTACTTTAGTTGCAACTCATTTGGAGCGATACTGCGATGCCAAACACTTCGTTACTTTCGAATTCCAATTTTTCAGTTTTTGCGCTTATTGGAGGTTTGATTATGCAAAGCCTTGGAACTTCTCCTGTACATGCTGAAGACGACCCATACGCAACGCCGCGAGAAGATTTTTCCATCCGCGACCTGAGGAATGGTTACACAGCCAAGCAAGCCTACGACCTGAGCTTTGAATGGAATTTGCAGAAGTTCCTCGACATTACCGAAGCCGGGGCGTTTTCGTACATGAACCTCGCCGAGTTCCTGCCAAGTTCGGTTATTCGCCGCGACGGGGCCGTCGCGATGCTTGCGGCAAACCTTAACGATGCCATAGGTGCCACGAGTGTCCCAGGCGCTGATGGAAAGGCTGTCTCGCTTGACGAGATGATTAATGCCGACGATTCCACGGTGCAGGGCGTTATGGTTCTTCACAACGGCGAAATCGCTTACGAGGTATACCCGGGAATGCGACGGACGGACAACCACGTCTGGATGTCCAATGCAAAGATCCTTTCGAGCTTGTTGATCGGCCAATTGGAAGATGAGGGTAAGATCGACGTTCAGAAAACGGTTGGCGATTATGTAGATGGCACAAAAGGAACAGCTTGGGAAAACATAAAAGTCATCGACGTCCTGAACATGCAGTCTGGTTTGGATCTGGAAGAGAACCCCCTTTCACGCAAGGGCGACACACCGTATGGGCGGTTTGTCAGGGCTGAGGTTGGTGTTCCGAACGAAGCAGGCGTCCTGGAAACGCATAACGAAGCCCTGTTTGCTATACCCAAGCTGCGGGAACCGGCTGAAGCCTTCGAATACTCTTCTGCAAACACGCAAATGCTTGGTCTTGTCATTGAAGCCGTTACGAACCAGCGACTTGGCGAAGCGATCACGGAACGGGTTTGGAGCAAAGCTGGAATGACTGGCGACGCCACCCTTGCGCTGTCACCTCAAGGAAACGGTATCATACACGGTCTGATCAGCAGCCGCTTGATCGACATGGCAAAGATTGGTCTGCTCTACACGCCAAGCTGGGACAAGACAGCGGCGGAGCGCGTTGTATCTGAAAAGATGATCGACGCGATCCAAAAAGCGGGTATTGCCGAAAACTACATGAAGGGAACACTCGGCCCACACCTTTCTGAAGCATTCCGTGAACAACCGATGGCAAACGCATACCAATGGGAGGCCGTTTTTGCCGATGGCGATTTCTACAAAAGTGGGATGAATGGCCAAGGCATCTATGTCTCGCCAGGAAAAGACGCAGTCGTCGTTTGGTACGCAACCGGAGGTGCGAGTATCGACATGGAAGCTTACGCCAGAGCCATTGTGAATTCCCTGTAGGTCAGATCGCGCACTGGCGTCTCTGGCCGCAGGCCAATGTATAGTCGGTCGTTTGGTGACTAGAGCATCCATTCGACCGGCAGCCACCTGACCACGGCTGTCAGGGCACGCTGTAAACCATTGGTTTCAGGGTCTACGGAGTGAATGGTGACAGTCCCATCCTTCTCTTCTTGCAACCATATCATCTCGCCGCTGTCGTTGAGTTCGACGCGATAAGAAAACTCAGGCCGGTTCAATTGCTCCGCAAGCGCCTGAGTTATAGTTGGGCTTTCGATCATAAGGCCCATTTCTGTATTCAGCCGTGCGGATCTGGGGTCGAGGTTGTAAGAGCCTATAAAGATCCGTTCTCCATCCGATCCAAAGACTTTTGCGTGTAAACCGGAGGCCGATCCGGCCAGCATCTCGGGCAGGCTGCGCTCGCGATGTTCACGCCGCAAAGCTCGAAGCTCTAACAACTCTACACCGCTGTTCAGCAAGTCTTCCCTGTAACGCATATAGGCCGCGTGAACGGGCATAACATCCGTGGCATCCAATGAGTTGGTCAGAATGCGGACCTTCACTCCGGACTCTGCCAACCCCTCCAAAACCTCCGCGCCTCTTTCGCCCGGAATGAAATACGCTGAGACAAGGTCTAGCGAGGTCTCAGAGGTTTTGGCGAATTCGATAAGTTGCTCGACAATCAGATCTCCACTCTCGACTTCGCCCAGCCCTTTTGACGGATCGTCGACGAAAAGAGTGACTTCGCTCCATTCGAATTTCAGATCGCGCGCCGATATCCGGTCGGCCAGTTCATTTTCCTGAATAGCCCTTTGATAACCTGCGCCAACCGCAGTCTGGCGCGCGGCGTCTGCCTTCGTTTTCAGAGTTTTTTCCGACGAAGGCTCCAAAAATAACTCCGCGTCGTACGCGGAAGCACTGTTCCAATATGCGTCGAAGGATTGCGATACCTCATCTACAATCGGGCCAATAGCTATCGCGTCTACATCCAGGTAGTGCGTTCCCGCCCCGTAGTCGAAATAGATGTCTCCTATGTTGCGTCCGCCAACAATCGTGGCGACACCGTCCACAGTCATTGATTTATTGTGCATCCGCCGGTTCAGGCGACCAAAGTCAAATGCATAAGACAGAAGTTTTGGGTTCCTCAAAGTGAACGGATTGAAAATGCGTACATTTGCATGTGGCAGGGCGTCCAGTTCGGCGAGCAAACCATCCAATCCAGAGATACCGTTATCGTCGACCAACAATCTAACGCGCACGCCGCGCTCTGCTGCTGCTCTGAGCTCTTCCAAAAGCATCAGGCCGGTCACGTCATCTTGCCAGATGTAGTACTGAGCATCGATTGAGGATGTCGCTTCTCTTGCAAGGATCGCCCGGGCCGCAAAGGCTGCACGTCCATTTCCTAACGGCCTTACACCGTCGAGCCCGGGATTGCGTTCAAGTGCATTTTTTATTGTTGCACCCAGTGGTCCGACCCAATCGGCATCTTCCTTCAGCGTTGGCTCAGAAAAGTTTTCTTCAGGAAGCGGAAACGTCAATCGTAACCCCATTATGGTCACTGCGATCACCGCTACCAAAATCAAACATGTTCTGATCAGCCGCATTCGGGGATCCATAGGTGGCACTTCGGATTGTTCTTGCAGCTGAGATTGGCCTATCGACAGATAGTTTTTCAAGAGTTTAGGTTGGAGCAACAGGCTGAGCACCAAAGTTTGTCAGCTATGGAATTGGTCAGCCATGTTTTCGTGCAAACCCGATTAAACATGCCCAAAGTAGTCTCGGGCAGCGACCACCGAGTAGGCATAGTGTAGTAAGGTTCCCCAGTCGAAGATAGGTAGACCCACCTCGCGCTGTGCGGCACGGCTAAACGGTTGCATTCCTGTGCACTCATAGATGATGGCGCCAATGTTCTGATCACGTGCCACAAGTGCCTTTGTCGCTTCGACCATCTGTATTTCGCAGGCTTCGTAACGTGCGTACGGCTCTTGCGGGCGTTTTTCCGGATCCCAGAGTTTGTCGAACTCGGTCACCCCCAGCTCGTCCTGGGCGCCGCCAATGATTAGATTGGAATTCGGATCAATTCCGACAGCCTCAAGGTGGCGATCCGTCAGGAAGCGGCGTTGAGCACACAGGATTGCCACCTTCTTACTGCTGCCTATGAGGGTCTGGGCAAATGGCACCTGCAGCAGGCTGGACGTGAACACCGGCACGCTAACGGCGTTGGCCACCTCCTGCTGGAAATAGGCAAAGTACCCACATTCCGCGGCAATGGCGCGGCACCCGTATTTTTCCAACCGCTTTGCGGATGCAATGATGGGCGCGCGAACTGGTGTTTTGTCCTGGTCCCAAACCAAGGTCTTGTTGCTGACTTCCGTGGCGATGTCATACTGGATCGGAAAGGGAAACGCGCTTGGGTTTCGCACGTCACCGGGGAAGCCCGGATAGGCATCGTCCAGAAGCATGACGCCAAGGCCCATCCCATAGCCCACATGGTTCTGACGCGCGCGGATATCTTTGATGCCGGGGTCACGGGGTGCATAAAACACTTAGTTGGGCCTCTTCGTGTTAGGCATTTGGGCGGGCCAACATACAGTCGACCCAACCCAGTCTGATCAGCTGTTGCGTTTGAGGAAGTCGACCAGCAGGGCCGAGATCTTCTCCGGCTGGTCTTCCATCGAAAAGTGGCCGCAGTCCTCGAGCACATGCAGTTCCGAGCCGGGAATGGCGTCGCTCAGCTTGCAGGCCCACGCGACCACCTGCCAGGCGTCATCCGCGCCCCAGATCAATTGGACCGGACGCTCACCGAGTTCGGCGTAGCGCGGTGCAACCTCATCGGTATGCTTGGGGTCGTAGTGCATAACCTGATGCTGAAAGAAACTGCCCTGTCCTACGGGACCACAGATGAAATCGAGGTAGGTTTCCATCGAGGTCTCGGCGAGACGTTTCTTGTTCTGCACTGTCGAATAGAGCCATTCCCGGAAATGCTCACGGTGTTCTGCATCCGGCGCCTTGATCAGCTTCTCAAGACCCGCTTGCATCTGTTCATGGGTACGCTTCGAGGGCCAGCTGTCATAGCTTACCACGTCGATCATGGTCAGCGTGCGGACACGCTCAGGGGATTGGATGCCGAACCGCTGGGCGATACCACCACCGATGTCATGAGCTATGACATGCAGGCCATCCAACCCCCAGATGTCGAGCAGCCCTTCAAGGATCGGAACCTGCCCGGTGACCGAGGTGTCGATGTTCGGGTCGCGCGGACGTTCCGACAGACCATACCCGAGCAAGTCGTATACATGCACCTTGTACCCAGCCTCTACCAGCGAAGGCAGGATGTTACGCCAGATCCAGGATGAGGACGGAGTGCCGTGGATAAGGACCACGGGTTCGCCTTCACCATGCACGCCGTGAGCGATGCGGTTTCCGTTTATCACAAGGTGTTGGTCCACAAGTTGGATCACGATTTTTCTCCTGCGTTGGTAGGCTGGTCGGGCAGCTATTCGGGATGATTTCAAGGAAAGGGAGCGCAGGAACGGTCAGACGCTCCAGGCAAAGATGCCGTAGGCGCCGGCGGCGATGTAGAAGCCCTGCATCGTCGTCCAGCCCCACATCCGCTTGCGCACCGCAAGGGTAAAAAGCAGCAGCGCCGACAACAGGAAAAACACGAAGGAAAGCACCTCGTATCCAGTGTTGGAGGCGATGAGCAGGGAATAGGCGATAGACAAAAAGGCTCCACCCCACTCAAGCGATTTGTTTGCATCGGTTGTCATGTTTCAATCCGTTTTCTGACTTTCCCCGATTGTAGTTTCAGAGCAATCAATCTATCAAATGAATGATTGTCATGAATCGATAAGAAATTCGAATGGAGCTGTGTCATGGCTGAACGGCTGGAAATAGATGGCCTGCGGGCGCTTCTGGCAATCTCGTCTCATGGGGGCGTTACCCGCGCGGCCGAACACCTTGCGCTGTCGCAACCGGCGGTCAGCCACAAGGTCAGGCGGTTGGAAAAGGTGCTGGATTGCGATCTTCTGGCGCGCCGTGCAGGCGGACCGCTGTTTACTGAAGCGGGTGAGCGGTTGCTGGAATATGCACAGCGCATGATGGATCTGCATGACGAGGCGCTGGCGGCGTTGGGCAAGAAACCACTCAAGGGCACGATCCAACTGGGCATGACCGAAGACACAACGGGTGGCGACGTGGCCCGCATTTTGGGCCGCTTCACCCGGCTGCACCCGGAAACCCAGGTGCGCACCCGGATCAGCCAGAGCCTGACCCTCGCAGACTGGCTGGAGGCCGGTGAAATCGACGTTGCGGTCATGCAGGTCTTCAGCCGTGATGTGCACCCTGACGATCTGGTTCTCTATGAAGACCAGTTGCATTGGATCAAATCTCATGACCTTCCGCTGGATTTGTCGGTCCCGGTTCCGTTTCTCGCCTTTGATAGCAACTGTTTCTACAAGCATTGGGCCAGTGCCGAAGGGGCGCGAGGTGGGCAACGGTTTGAAACGGTCTTCGAATGCCCCAGTGCGTCGGGCATCCTGTCCTCCGTGCGCTCGGGGTTGGGGGTCGCGCTGATGAACGGGCTGCACCTGTCGTCTGACCTGGAGGTTGTCGAAGATGTGTTCCCCGAGCCGCCTTCCATCGCCTATGTCGCGCGAACTCGCCCCAAGAACCGGAATGATGCAGTCAAGGCGCTCATCCAGGAAATCTCCCTTGAGGTCAGAAATGCAATTCCCCTACGCGTTGCTTGACGAACCAGCCCTGGCCTCTATCGAAGCACAGGCAGCCCAAATTCTCGATGAAATCGGGGTTGAGTTGCAGGGGGATCCCGGCAGCCTCAACGCCATGGCGTCTGTCGGGGCACGGATCGAAGGCGAGCGTGTTCGTATCGACGCTGACCGTCTGCGCGGTCTGATTGCGCGTGCGCCCGCCTCCTTTATCTGGCAAGGAAAGACCGAAGCGGATTCGGTCACAGTCGGAGGCGACCGCCCGGTGGTTGTCCCCTTCTATGGCCCTCCGAATGTCCGGCACGCGAACGACACCATTCGCCAGGGCACCCTCGAGGACTACCGCGAACTCGTGCGCCTGTGCGATGCTTCGCCGGCAATCGACAGCACCGGCTTTCAGCTTTGCATCGCACACGACGGGGACGCACTGGTGCCCTACATGGAGCTCGCCCGCGCCCATTTGGAGCTTTCGGATAAGCCGATGATGGGCACCGTCCTGTCCGAAGACGCCCTGCGCGAGGTGGCTAGCGCGGCTGGGGTCAAGGATACGGACGAAGACTGTCGGTTGCTTCATTTGATCAATCTGACGCCCCCGTTGGTCTTTCAGACCAATCCCCTGCGCTGCCTGCGTGCTTCGGCTGAATTGGGTCAGGCCAGCCTTGTTACCTCTTACATGATGATGGGGGCCACGGCACCGGTGACCGTTGCCGGGGCGCTGGCGCAGGGGCTTGCGGAAATCATGGTTGGGCTGGCTTTGACGCAAATCTATCGCCCTGGGGCGCCAGTGGTCGGCGGGATCTTCGCAACCCCGTTTTCGATGCAGTTCATGGGCCCGATCTTTGGAACGCCAGAATCTCACCTGGCCCAATTGGCCGGTTGCCAGCTGGTGCGCCGACTTGGGGTTCCCTGCCGTGGCGACGGATTGGTCACGTCGTCCAAGATCAATGACGCTCAGGCGGGATATGAAGGTGCCAGCGCCTTCGGAGCATCTTTTTTGGGAAGGGCCGACCTGATCCTGCATGCGGCGGGTTGGCTGGAGTTTGGGCGGACTGTCGGTGTTGAGAAGTTCAATTCTGATGAGGCTATCCTAGAGGCGCAGCTCTCAAATCTCCAAATTCGTCATTCATCAGGATACTTCTGAACGACGGCTGTGAGCCGTTCGTCATACTTAGAAAAGTCCGGGTTGTGCGCATCGCAGACCCTGCGTGATAGTTTAAGTTTCCCTAGGAAGCCCCGTTGCGGGATTGAGCAACGCAAAGGGCCATAGCCGCAACGATTTCGCCAAAAATTGATTGCATTCATCGCCAAGGCAGACAATCGCGCGGCGCAAAATCTTGGGCAAACTACGCAGACATATTGGATGCGAGAAGTGTTGTGCGCAAACCCACATTTTCTGTAGGCGCGCATAACACTGCGCTCATAATATTGATTTTAGTCATTAAATTTAGGTCATCTCGCCCATAACTTGCGTGGTATTTGCGCATTAGTTTGCTCGATTTGACCAAAAGATTGCACACTCCCTCTCGGTGTTCGACTACATCCTTCCGAAAGTCTCTTTGAGTTCTGCGACTTGTGCTGCATCCAACATCCGGGTTGGCAGGCCCCGCAAAGCCACGAGCAGCTTGGCTGTTTCTTCTAACTCTTCTGCTGCACAGACCGCCGAGAAGAGGTCCTTTCCCGATACGACAGGTCCGTGATTGGCCAACAGAACCGCACTATAGTTGCCACCCAGTTCGCGGATCAGATCACCGGATTCCGGATCACCCGGCTTGATGTATGGAACTAGTTTGACCGTGCCTACTCGCATTACCACGTATGGTGTAAGCGGTGGAATACAGTCACTGGGATCGGTGTCTTCCAGACACGACAGTGCAGTTGCCCAGGTCGAGTGCAGATGCACCACTGCTCCAGCTTCTGGCCGCGTCTCATAGAAGGCTTGGTGCAGAAATACCTCCTTGGTCGGCTTGTCTCCGGAGACATGGTTCCCATCCAAATCAATCTTGGCGATGCGCTCGGGGTCGATATCGCCCAAGGTCGAATTTGTTGGCGTCATGAGGATTCCGTCATCAAGTCGTGCCGAGACATTGCCAGCTGTGCCAACGGAAAAGCCACGCGCAAACAGCGAGGCGCACAGCTCTGACATCTGCTGCCGCAGCGCCGTTTCATCCGAACTCATTTGCCTGCCTCCATCATTCTGAGCGCTTTTGCAAAGAAGTCTGAAGCGCCAAAGTTTCCAGACTTTAAAGCCAGCGCAATAGGTTCAGTTCTTCCAACGCTTAGGACTGGCACACCCGGGTCGATCTCTGGCCCAATTGACATGGCAGGTGACCCGAGTTCTTCAGAAATGGCCTTGGCAACAGCTCCCGAGGTTTCCCCTCCAGCCACCACCAATCGCTTGTAGCTCTTCTGAACAAGCTCTCGCGCGGTATCTGCAAAGAGATTGTCCAGCCTGTCCGCTACAGCTTCCTGACCGAATTGACTTTGGATCGCACGCACATCATCAGGACTTCCCGACGAGTACGCGAGCGGAGCCTGCCCCGAATGCGCTGCGAAGAAATCCAGAAGCGTTTGTGTGGTCACATCCCCGGACATAACACCCGGAACATCGATGGCGAACGTCGGATTGGATTCCGCATGCACATTGATCTGCTCTCGGGTCGCACCCGAGCACGACCCGGCAAGGATCGCGGCAGGCCCAGCGAAACCGGTGAACTCGCTGCCAGTACTTTTGGATGAAGTCTCTCCCAAGAAGTTTCGTGCTAAGCCCAATGCTATGCCCGATCCCCCGGTGATGAGTTCGGCATCCTTTAGAGCTTCGCCCCAAGCCAACAGATCTTTGTCCGAAATCGCATCGCCAATCAAAAAACGTTCTTCCGCGTTCCGCAATGAATCAGCAATCGCCTCTGGCCCTTGCTTCACGGTGTCAACTGGCACCGACCCAACCGCTTCCTCGGTCTGATGCTGCAACCAACGCCTGATGTTCGCATCCATCATCGGAGTAAGGGGGTGATTTTCCATCCCGGACTCGTTCAACAGCCTGCCAAGCACAAAAAGATGACCGTGATAGACCGTGCGTCCCGTTGTCGGAAAGGCCGGGCAGAAAATCACTTTTTGCGCGCCCAGTTCGTTGGCCAACGCTTCCGCAACGGGGCCGATATTTCCTTCCATCGTGGAATCGAATGTCGAGCAATATTTGAAGATGAACTGCTGGCATCCTTGGTCCACGAGCCACCTCAAGGCACTCAAACTGTCTGCAACGGCTTCCTTGACCGGTGCAGTGCGGCTCTTGAGCGAGATGACGCCCGCTTCGATCTCTTCGTTGGCTGGGGTCGTCGGAATACCTGGAAATTGAGCTGTTCGTAACCCACCTTCCGGCTCAACACCCTTCGCCAAGGTATTCGCAATGTCGCTCGCACCAGTGAAGTCGTCCGCTATGACACCGATTTTCATAGTTCAATGTCCCGCGTCGGCCCTGGATCCAGCCTGCGGATATGGGGTGCCGCGCCTACGGGATATAACGCACGCACAAGTGGATCGTGGCCGGGCACGATAAGCCTAGGATGCGAGGCCAACCTCTCGAGTGTCTTGAAGCCATCCATCATGTCCTGCAAATCGACGACGATAGGAAAAGCTTTGCGCGCCATGAAATTCTCATAATAATGCGAGGCATCAGAGGCGAGTACCATCCACCCGGCTGCCGTTCTAACGCGAACGCATTGCAACCCGCGCGAGTGCCCACCGATGCAGTGCACCGTAACCCCATCTGCAATCTCAGCCTCTCCATCGTAGAACACGACCTTGCCTGAATAGAGACGCTTTACGACCTCGCAAACATGGCCAGCCGTGAAAGGCGCACGTAGGTGGTCATGGCACATGCAAGGGCCGGTGGCGAAGGCCATTTCCGCCGACTGCATATGCAACTTCGCGTTTGGGAACATATGCAGCCCCCCAGCGTGGTCATAGTGAAGATGGGTCACGATGACATCGGTCACCGCATCCGGCGCAATGCCTAAGGGCCGCAACGCCTCGCGAGGATCCATCGCGATGGGACGATCACGGGCGGCGGCCTCATCGGAATCGTAGCCAGTATCGACCAGAATGACTTTGTCGCCGCGTTTGAGCACCCAAACGAAGTAATCCATCGCATGAGGCGCGTCATGATTATCATCGATGATGAAACTATCAGCTCGCGTCCGGGCGTTGCGATCCGCGTATTTCACGGCATGGATTTCCCAATCGTTCATCGGATGACCTCGGAATACTGGTGAACTACCTTGGTGGCGATCATATCAGCCACTGCCGTATCAAAGGACTGAAAATGCGCGCTTTCTAGGTGGGCAGAGAACGCCGCGCTGTCATCATAAACCTCATAGAGAAAAACTGTCTCGGGATCGTCGCCGAGACATACGTCAAATTGCTGGCATCCGGGTTCTTTACGCAAAGAAGTTGAAGCGTTTTCTACCATCAGCGGCAAGAAAGCGCTTCTCTTACCGGGTTTGAGAGTGAAAGTGACAGTGACTACAAACATCAGACAGAAAGTCCTTTCAAACGTGAGAAAGCGCGCTTTGCGAAGGGCAGTTGGCTGAGGATCAGACCAATGTTGAGCACCAGCAGAATGGCCGCACCAGGCCGAGAAAAGAAGACCGAAAGATCCCCATCCGAAAGGAACAGCGACCGACGGAAGGTTTCGTCAAACAGGCTGCCCAGAATAACGCCGATCACCAACGGCGCGACTGGGTATTTCATCAGGTTCATGAAATAGGCAACGGCGCCTACTCCAAGCATCAGGTAGAGATCATTGATGCCACCACCAACGCTGAAAGACCCAATTGTTGTCAGAACCATAACGACGGGCAAGAAGATGGTCTGCGGGATGGCGAGTATTTTAATAAAGACCCGAGCAGTGAACAGGCCCATTAAGAACATTGTCAGGGAGGCCAGCACTAAAATTGCAACCACGCGCAGAATGATCTCGGGGTCTATTGTCGGACCTGGGATCACGTTGTTGATCTTGAAAGCCCCCATCAAAGCCGCGGCGGGTGGTGAACCGGGAATGCCCAAAACCAAAAGCGGGATCAGCGCGCCCCCGATGCAGGCGTTATTTGCTGTTTCAGAGCACAGCAAACCTTCCAATGACCCTTTTCCAAACTTGTCGCCCTCGGCAGAAACGGTCTTGCCAACACCGTAGCTGACCCAACCGGCGACGTCTTCGCCGACGCCAGGAAGCGCTCCTACCCCAGTTCCAATCACTCCTGACCGGCCAATGGTGGGCAGGTAGCGTCGGATGGAGCGTAGGTTCGGAAGAATGCGGCCTTTCAAGGCCAGAACTTTCCCGGCCTCAACGTGCCTCAAACCGTCAATGATTTGGGGAATGGCAAAGGCCCCCATCAAAACTGGCACAACCTGAAACCCGCTCATCAGATAAGACCAACCGAAAGTATAGCGCGGCTCAGACAACAGAGGGTCGAGGCCCACCATGGACATCGCAAGCCCAATCAGACCGGCGATCCATCCCTTAATCACCAGGTCTTCGCTCATCAAAGTGCCAGAAAGCAAAATGCCGAACAGGGCCAGCAATGCTTTCTCTGGGCTTGCGATGTTCTTTGAAACCAAAAGCAGCGCCCAGACAAAAATCAAAAGCGTGATGGTTCCGATAACTGTGCCAATGAAACTGGCCGTTGTGGTCAGCCCTAGTGCTTCGCCCCCTCGACCCGCTTTGGCCAGAGGGTAGCCATCCATCGCCGTCGCCGCGCTGGCTGCCGTGCCCGGAATGTTCAGCAAAATAGACGGGTAAGAGCCGCCGTAAATCGCACCGACATAGGCCCCGAGCAAAGCGATGAGCGAATAGTCGAGCGGGATTTTGTTGCCGAAGAAACCCGTCAGGATCGTCACAGCCAGGGTTGCCGTAAGGCCGGGCAATGCGCCGAACGTGATGCCCAGGAACACGGAAACGATCAGATACAGATAGGTCAGCGGGTCTACTGCCAGGCCCAAGAATGCGGTCCCAAACCCAGCCAGTTGCGAGAGGATAAAGTCCATCCGGTCATTCTTTCCATAGCGGACGAAGCGTCACGTAGTAGTGGTATTCGATTTGCTTGAAGATCAGCCCTCCGCGCGCGGGCACGTTCTGCCGGAAAACAAAGGCCATCGCGCAAACGAGGATGAGCGGGGCAAGTATTGCCACCAATGGAACGTAGCGCAAAACGCGTTCGGTAGTCGCTTTGGCCAGCACCAACAGCGTCAATACGATCCACAGGATCAGCGTGAACCAATCATCGCCGTGCGCATTCCAATCCATCTGTGCCGGAAAGCCGATGAAGGCAAACAGTCCTGCAGCAATTACTGCAAAGCACGCCACCAAAGCACGCCGCGGATGACCTCCGTAGTAGCCGTAAGTCAAAGCTGTAATCAGCAACCCAGAACACAGAATGAAGTCCACTCTGGGAACGAGCCCGAAGACATATGCAAGAAGGATCAGGCCTATTGTTGAAGCTCGATAGGCTTCCGACTTATCCCATCCGATACGCATAGCGCTAAGCGCATTTTGAGCTCCACCTGAACGGATCGAAATGGCTAGCAAGACGAAGGACAACACAAGCAACCCTCCGAAGATAAACAGCGGTACAATTGCAGCCGAGTTGTACCAATCCGATCCACTTACACCTGCGCGGTTTTCACCCCAAAGTGGAATGTCCAACGTCTTCCAAAGGAAAAAGACGGACACTGTTATGAGGACAATTGCTGCCCAAAAGTCGCGCGTCCGCATGACCAGTGTTTCGCCAGGATTGTCCATTGCCTGCCTCCCGAGGGAAAGGGCGCGATCAGGCGCGCCCTTTCAAAAGTGATCGGATTATGGCTTCTCGATACCTAGCGAGGCCGGATCGACCGTAGCAGCGCCCAGATCTTGCAAGGTATAGGCAAAGGTAGCTTCGAGGTTGGCAAACAGCTCTTGAGCTTCTTCGCCGTGTTGACCACCGACATCATAATTGTTGGCAGAGGCCCATTCAGCGACGGTGTCGGAGGCAATCGCTTGCTCGAAGGCATCACCAAGCGCGGCCTTTACGTCGTCCCCGGCCGAACTGTGAACAGCAAACCCGATGGCCTGCTTGAGCGGCAAATACCGGTCGAGACCGTCATAAATGCCAAAGGCAGATGGTACTGTTGCTCCTGCGATCTGCGCGTCCTCGGGCGTCAACATAGCAAGCGGTTTGAGTTGACCGCCTTCGATCAACGGAGCCTGTTCAGCCAGTGAAGTCACAACCAACGCAACTTCCCCCGCTATCGCTGCTTCCTGCCCTGGCGCTGAGCCTTTGTATGGAACAAACTTGAATTCTGCACCGGACCCTTTTTCGATGGCCAGAAGGTTCAAGTGGTGGATCGAACCTGCGCCGGAAGCCGCCGCTGGAATAGTGCCAGGAGCAGCTTTCGCGGCGTCGACCAGTTCTTCCAGAGTATTGTAAGGGCTGTCCGCCGGAACCGAGATCAGATCAGGTGATCCGCCAACAATGAACGGATACCAAAAATCAAACTTCTTATCCCAACCACCTTGCACAGCAGCGGTGACGTTCGACTCTGACAGACCAACCAATGTATAACCATCGTCTGGTTGGTTCATGACATAGACCATCCCGTTGGAGCCTGCGACACCACCAGTTTGATTGATCACATTGATCGAGACCGGAAGGTGTTTTTCCATCTCGGCCATGATCATACGGTTGATCGTATCGGTCCCGCCACCGGCCCCCCAGACCACAGCTGTGGTGATATCACGATAGGGGTAATCCTGCGCAACAGCTGCGCCTGCAACACCGGTCGCCATCACGGCTGCGGCCGCGAACCGCCCTAGCTTTAGTTTCATTTCCAAGTCCTCCCAAACAACCTTGCGTTTATTATTGCATTTATTTGCGTATACATTAAAGAATGCATTGTCAACGTGCTGTAGTAAATGCTGCTATCGCGCTATGAATGCGAAACGGGAAGGATACGGGCTAAGATGAAAAAAACGTACGATGTTGCGGTGTTCCACGGGGACGGGATCGGCCCGGAAATTATGGCCCCTACGCTTGAAATCCTGCGTGAGCTCTCACGCAGCAGTTCCACCTACGAGCTGGTATTTACAGATGCTTCGGCGGGCGCAGGCCACTATGCCAAAACTGGAGATTCGTTTCCGGCTGGATCACTCGAAACCGCGCGCAATGCTGACGCGATTCTGCTGTCTGCAATGGGCTTGCCGGATGTTCGATACCCAGACGGAACCGAGATCTCACCGCAAATCGATCTGCGAAAGCAACTGGGACTTTTCGCTGGTGTACGGCCAGTGAAGGTAAGCAGCGGACAAATGACCCCCTTGGCGCTGCCTCCCGGAAAAGAGATCGACTTTGTCTTGATACGCGAAAGCACAGAAGGACTGTTCTTCACCCAAGGCGCTGGCGAAGTTACTGAACACGAAGCACGTGAAACTCTGCTGATCACGCGTGAGGTGTCCGAAAAACTGTTCCGTTTCGCGTTTGAACTCGCCAAGAACCGCAAAAGAACCGGGCGCGGCCGGGGTCGAGTTACATGTGTCGACAAAGCCAATGTATTCCGCGCCTTTGCGTTCTTCAGATCGATGTTTGATGCGGAAGCCGACCATTATCCCGAATTGCAGGCAGACCACGCTTATGTTGATGCAACGGCTCTGTGGATGGTTCAAAAACCTTGGGAATTTGATGTTTTGGTCACTGAGAACATGTTCGGAGACATCCTCTCCGACCTTGGTGCAGGTCTTATGGGCGGTCTTGGACTGGCTCCGTCAGCGGATATCGGGTTGAATCACGCTGTATTCCAACCCTGCCATGGTTCCGCTCCAGACATTGCAGGACAGGGTATTGCCAACCCCTTTGCGATGATCCTGTCGGCAGCAATGATGCTTGAATGGTTGGGTTTGACCCATGATCACCCAGGCCTGTCCAACGACGGCGAACGATTGCGTGAAGCCGTGGAAAAGGTGACCGCGAACAGACAGAACCTAACGCGTGACCTAGGTGGCACCGCCGGAACGCAGGACGCAGCCTCATCGGTATTGGAAGCATTGCGGGCATGAATATTCAACAAGCCATCAGGGTCGCGTGTGTAGGTGCGGGATATTTCAGTAGGTTCCACTACGAAAGTTGGTCCCGAATGCCCGGTGTTATTCCGGTAGCATCCTGCAACCGCGATATAAAAAAGGCGAAGGAAACAGGACTGACGGCTTATGACGATCTGTCGAAAATGTTGGAGATCGAAGAACCTGATCTCGTGGACATCATCCTACCACCAGTGGCGCAGGCCGACGCCATCCGAACAGCACTGCGCTTTGGAATAAAGTGGTTGATCTGCCAAAAGCCATTCTGCCTGTCTCTAGTTGAAGCGGAGAAGATCGTCTCCGAGGCTGAATTGGCAGGCGCAACTATCATTGTACACGAGAACTTTCGCTTCCAGCCTTGGTATCGCGTTATCAAAGAGGCAGTGGCCGGGGGTCGAATTGGGACACCGCTACAAGCGACTTTCCGGCTTCGGCCTGGCGACGGACAGGGACCGCATGCATACCTTGACCGGCAGCCGTACTTTCAGGACATGCCACGTTTTCTGGTGCATGAAACAGCGGTTCACTGGGTAGATACATTCAGATTTTTGTTCGATGCGCCCAGTGCAGTTTATGCGGACTTGCGCCGAGTTAATCCCATTATCTCGGGCGAGGATGCAGGTTTCATCTTGTTTGATCACCCTAACGGCTTGAAAGCCCTGTTCGATGGGAACAGGTGCCTTGACCACAGTGCCGAAAACCTGCGTCAAACCATGGGTGAGGCTCTCATCGAAGGAAGCGAAGGATCACTGTTTCTTAACGGTGACGGTTCAGTCGACCTTCGCGCCTTTGGGAAACGGGAGAAACAGCGGATTCTCCCCCCCAGCGATCATGATGGGTTTGGAGGAGACTGCGTACACGCCTTGCAAAGTCACGTCGTTTCAGGCCTTGTAAAGGGCACGCCGCTGGAAAATACGGCCCGAGACTATTTGGACGTGATCCGCATCGAAGAAAGCATCTACCTTTCAGCTGCGGAGGGACGAAAGATCAACCTGGAGACGCCGTGAAGGATCAGGACGCAAAAACTCTTTCCAACACCCAACGCGCTGTTAGGGATTTGCGACAGATGATCCTGTCTGGCGAACTAGCTGCCGGAACTGACCATCTGGAATCGGAACTCGCAGAGACACTTGGCATGTCCCGCACCCCGATACGGGAAGCTGCGCTGATGTTGGAAAGTAAGGGCTTGCTTGAGATGCGGCCCCGCAAGGGCGTGCGGATATTGCCTGTTTCATTAGATGACATGCGTGAAATTTACGACATCCTAACGGAACTCGAGAGTCTCGCAGCGCAGCGCGCTGCCGAAGCGGGTTATTCGGAAGATGAACTGGCGGTACTTGCCGGATCAATTGCAAAGATGGACCAAGCCATCGAAGCCGAAGACCTTGAAGCCTGGGCCGAGGCCGACGAGTTGTTTCATCAGGAGCTTGTTCGGTTGGGCGGCAACAAACGTGTCGAAGCGATTGTCGCCATGATGAGCGATCAGGTGCGTCGCGCGCGCGCAACGACGTTGTTCATCAGGCCCCTGCCCGTCAAATCCAATGAAGATCACCGGGTTGTTTTTCAAGCGATCAGTGAAGGTCGTCCAGATGCCGCCCGTGAACGTCACCGTGAACACAGGCTGCAAGCACAGGCTATGCTTTGCGGGATACTCGAAAAACATCGGCTCAACAGCCTCTGACCGACTCGTATCCGGTCTTTAGTCAGCTAAAGTAACTGCCTGTTTTTGGCATTGAAGGCGCTCCGAGTGCTTGTCTACCACGGCAACCCGCAGTTGCCTCCGGCTGCTCTGATTTCTTCTTTCTAGTCGCTCAACCAATCATTGCATCGATTGGGGTTGCAATAGTACGATTTCGCATTATTTTAGTTCGATATCGTACTATTGGAGAGTCAAGATGCCAAATCGAAGACGTTTTCTTAAGATTCTAGGCGGAGGCACAATTCTGGCGGCAACGGGTGCGGTTGCGTTCCTCGCTACACGCACGCCGCATGACGCGCTGGCTCCGTGGACGCCAAAACCGTACGAAGACCCACGCAAAGCCGCTTTGTCCTACGCAATTCTCGCCCCCAACCCACACAACTTGCAACCTTGGCTCGTCGAGTTGGTTGGGCAAGACAAGGTTCGCATCCACCGCGATACTGATCGCGAGCTTCCGGAAACCGATCCTTACCACCGCCAGCTCTATATTGGCCTCGGCGCATTTGTTGAGACGATGGTCCTGGCGGCAGGTGCACAGGGATTTGATACCGAGGTCAAGATACTGCCAAATGGAGATGACGGACCTATCGCAGAAGCAGTGTTTGTTCCTGGCGGAGCGCCCGATCCACTCTCAGATCAAATCCTCAAACGGCATTCCAACAAAGAACCGTACACTGAACAGCGCCTCTCTGCCGATCAAGTGTCTACGCTTGGCAACTATGCAACTTTGATTACCGATGAAGATTTGGTGGTGAGTGTTCGAAACCTCACGAAACGCGCTTTCGAAATCGAAATGCGAACACCGCAGACCCTGAAAGAATCCGTCGACCTCATGCGGATCGGGAAAGCAGAAATAAACGCCAATCCCGACGGGATTGAATTACGCGATTCCATGCTGGAAGCGCTGCGTCTTTCCGGCCTGTTAGACAATGAGACCCTTATGAATGTTGACCACCCAGGCACTCAGTCTCACATGCGAGGCTACTTCGCTATGCTAGACGCGACGCCGCAATACGCAGTCCTCACGACTGCCACCAACACTCGAAGGGACCAACTTGACACAGGACGTAAGTTGATGCGTTTTTATCTGAAGACAACCGAAATGGGCCTGGGCGTTCATCCGGTCAGTCAGGCCCTTCAGGAGTATCCTGAGATGGCCAATGAATACGCTCTGGCGCATGAGCTTCTTGCGTCACCGGGCCACACGGTGCAAATGTTGCTGCGTTTGGGATATGGACCCGAGCCAATTGCCACACCCCGCTGGCCACTGGAGAACCGAATTCTGAATGAAGCCTGAAGATGAGACCAACGAAGTCTACCGGTTCTTCACCGAGATCGGGATCATCAATCAGTTGATCTCGACCAAGCTCGAAGCGTTCTTGCCCGGAAGAATGACAGCGACTCAATTTGGAGTATTAGGACATCTGGTCCGGCGTCCCGAGGGAGAAACTCCGCTGCAGCTATCGAACGCGTTTCAAGTGCCCAAAACGTCGATGACGCACATGCTCGCGAGCCTTGAAAACAATGCGCTGATCACCCTTGAAACCAACCCCAACGACAAGCGCTCCAAAATTGCCCGGTCAACGCCGCAAGGCGCGGAGTTTATGAGAGTTTGTACGGAGCGGATGTCCGAGTCCCTGGCTCCGGTATTATCAGAACTCGGGTCAGGCCCATTTCACAATTCGCTACCCAATCTTACGCTCATTCGGGAAGCTTTAGACAGCGAACGAGACTAGGCAAAAATCAGTTTCAGCCTGAATACAAAGCTAAATTCTTAGAACATCATGCAGTCTCCGCCCGGGGGAAGCGGCGGTGATCCTGCTGGCAAGGTGGGCGTGTAGTCAAATGTCACAATCTTCGCGCCGCCGTCGAATGCCACGAACAGTTGGTTAGATCCCGGCCTAATGGCGATGCCTTCTGGATCAACGCCGAATTCCAACAGACTTTGCTGGGCGAGCAGTCTGCCGTCTGCCGTAAACTCATACAAGCTGTTTGACCCTTCCCAGTCATCAACAATCAACATGTGACCGGTGCGCGGGTCAATCGCGATGCCCTGCGGCTCACTCAAGGGAGGAGAGAGTTTCATGGTATCCAACCTTGCCGTAAGGACGCCTTCTGAAGTGAACCAGGACAACCGTTCGGGATCGTCTTCGACGGTCACGATCTGCCCCTGGGCATTGATTGCGATCCCTTCGGTATCCGCAAAACCACCTTCAAGCTCAAAGGGTGCTGCTAAAGTGACACCTTCCTTAGTTACACGTTGGAGGCTGCCGAGACCGTCGCCTAGCAACAAGTGATCCCCTTCGATAGCAATTGCTTTAATACGGAAGAGATCGCTGGATATGCGGCGCAACTCATCACCTTGCAGTGTGACAAGAACTGCTTCGGCCCCCTCGTTCGCGATCCACAAGCCACAAAACGTCGGATCGTAGTCAAGACTTGCGGGTTGGTTGAGCTCGTAACGACCTGTTTCGCGCAGCTGCAATGCCACGACAGGATTCGAAGCGGCGCAAAGCAACAAGGCGATGGTCCTTGCAAACACTCAGAATGCTCCTAAACCTGCATCAGAAAGGTGGATCGGTGTCGCGAAGAGTCAATCCAACAAACGCATGAACTCCTAAAAGCAAACCGCATCACTTAGGCTGATCAGATAGACTCAGGACACGGAAAATCTGCACAGGATTGCCGATGCCCTTCATCTTTCTTTCTCCCAGTTCTTCTGTCTTTACATACTCTTCTATGTCTAAAAACGCTCGTTGGTTCAAAAGGATCTGCCCGTCGATGGCAAAATCGCAAAGCCTCGATGCGGTGATCACCACGCCGCCGATAGCGGTGTAGTCGGCACGACCATGAAACCCGACAAGCCCTAGGGTCGCGTATCCGCTGCTGATTCCGATACCCAGACCCATTGCATGCCCCAGTTTTTGCCAAGGTGCTCGAATTCCTTCAAAGGCTTCGCTTATTGCTCTAGCCAACCGTACGGCTTGCAGGACGGGTTGATCGCATGGAACCGGATCATTGAAAAAGACCATTAGTCCGTCTCCAGCTCGGTATCCAATTGTTCCCTTGTGTTGGGCAACTAGTTGACCAACCTCGTCGTGGAATTGCTGGAGAAGAGTAATGGCTTCTTCCGGTTCAATCGCCTCGGAAATAGCGGTGAAATTCCGGATGTCGCAGAATAAGCAGGAGATGTATTGACGATGGGTATTAAGAAGCTCGTCAGAGTTTTCTTCTACGACAAGCTCCGCCACCTGAGGAGCAAGGAATTGTTTGAGTCGCCCTAGCCTGTCAATCTCGCCTTCCTGGCGCTTCACCTTCTCTGTCAGCCTTTCGTTCAAAGCCTCTATTTCATGCGTCTGGTTGCGAACCGTGTGGTTTAACGCGTCGAGAATGAAGTTCTGGTTTAGCAAAGCCGCAATCACCAAAAGCACATAGGCGAGCGCTTCTACGCGTTCGTCATAGCCGAAATACAGCGTGATAATCAGGATAGCTGCAGCAATTCCACCGAGGACAAGTGGAAGCTCTTTGGCATGCCGCTTCCGGTCTCTCCACAAGAAACTAACCGCCAACACAGCAAACACCCACATGAGCACGGCTTGCGCATGAGGGTTTATAGAAAGCGCTTCATAGCCAACCAAATAAGTCAACAGAATCCCAGAATAGCATGTGGCCAAAGAGGCAAGTGCAGCCAAAACTGCTCCGATCCCTATTGGCATCGAAATTCTGAATTCCTCCGTTGCCATGCCGATACCATCGGTTGCAGCACGCGACGAATGTTCCGCGGCGGAGTCACTCCTGTTCTCGGGATCAGACATGGTCCTCGTTTGCGATTGGCTGCTGCCAGAGTACGTTTGAAATGATGTTACGTCAAAACCGCCAGCCCCTAATTGGGCGGTCGAGGCTTTTTGCGCAATCATCACCCTCAGACAAGGCAACCTCAAGTTTCACATTGACTGGCAACAGAGGTAAAATTAGGGACTAGTCCTTCAGTAGAAACCAATCTCGCTGACATCTACGCGGGCCACGTAGTCGCGCCCGAAGGCAACAACTCCAACTGAGGTGATTGCATCCGCAACGGGAATAGCGCGTAACATGGCACCTGAAGCCTTGAAGCCTTGAAGCCTTGAAGCCTTGAAGCCTTGAAGCCAGACAGAGGCAAATAAACTTCGGTCCATTCATCAAAAGTTGCAAACTCGGCCTGACAGTATTGCTATGGAATCACGGTGCCACTTGTCCTGAGGTAGACGAAGTATTGTTCGCCGTTGCACCGGAACAATAGACTGACACCTGATACACCTGTATCTGGCCGAACAGGCAACTTGCGTCGGAACTGGATAAAGCCGCCTTTGTTTTCAGTACTGGCGGTTCCGGTCAACTACGCGAATGCAATATTACCTTCCGAACGAAACTGCTCCTGCCCTGAAGAAACTCCTCCCATGACGGTGTCGGCAACGTAGTCCCAACGCATCTCCGGAGACTTGGAGAAGTCTTCAGTCAGTTTTGCATCAGCCTGAGCCAACGTGGATCCGATGATAACAATACCTGAAACAAGCCCAATGAAGTTGCCACGCATATTGTTCCCGCTCAGTTCAGTATCGCAATGGAAAGGTTCAGCGCCGTGGCAAATGAGACCCATGCCAAGTACGGCAGGAAGACCAGTGCGGAAGCCCGATCTGAATTCCTGACCAGAGCGATGAACATGACGATTACGGCCAACAACACGACAATGACTACAAGGGCAAACCACGGCAGTTGCAGTACGAAAAAGGCTGGGGACCACAAAAAGTTCAGACCCATCTGCGCCCACCACAGCTTCATTGCGGTCGAGCTTCGGTCTGTTTCGAACTGGCGCCAACCCGCCATAGCGATCAAGACATAAAGCACCGTCCAAACCGGCCCAAAAATCCAATTTGGTGGATTGAAAGCCGGTTTAGAAAGCTGCGCATACCAATCGCCAGGTGCAGTCAGTGTCCCGATCAGTATGCCGCCGCCCACCACAAGCGCCAGGAATGCTATGCGGATCAACCAATTCGACATTGTAGGATAGCTTTCAGCAGTCCTTGGTCATCACGTTGACAAGCGAGCCCGAAGAGAAGGTCGCAGTACTGGTCTCATCCGCATCGGTATATGACACCATGGCGCCTTCGATCTCCGACCCGGTACGATGATTTCGCATTGCCCGATGCTGTCATCTACACATCCTGTAGGTGCGCGCATAAAGCTGCATTGCCATCATTGATTCTGTTCAGAAAATTTGGGTGTCTTCGCCCATAGTTTTGCGCAGCATTTGCGCATAACTTTGCACAATTTGCCCATAAGTTTGCGCGGTTCACCATACACGCTCAAATGGTGATTGTCGTAGCGTGAATCTATCAACTTAAACTCACCGAAACTCGGTCAAAAGTGAATTCTTATTGGGGCAAATCAATCCATAGTCGAGTCGACTTTGTAGTCGCTGAGCTGGTTATTTAGCAACCATATCTCTACCTGTTGCAAAGTCATAAGCCTCCGGACTTGGCCCATCTTTTCTCAACCGAAGAAGTCTTTCCTTTCCTTCAATCAGGCTCGGAATATGTCCGGCCTGGATCGGCCAGATAACATAGCTTGCCTCATCAAAATGCTCAAACCACTCCATCCGTCGGTCAAGAAACTGACCGTGGATAGTCCTGTGAACAAAATGCTCTAAGTCTGCAAAGCTCTGCCAAGTCGATAGCGTCGCCAGTGCGACATGTGGCCGACCAAACAATGCACCCGTGTCGTTCTCCGGGAGATCGTAGCCCTCTCCTTGAAGGCGCCAGATAAAACCTTTGGATCGATCTGCGACAGCGTTCAGACGATCCGAGTTGTCCTCGAACCCTGCAATACGGGGATCGCCCGGAGGGTGTAGCAAGTACCCCATGTTCATTTGTGCAATATGTTCCACAAAATATCTCCACAGCTGAACGTGGTTTCTACAGTCACCAGCAGCTCTGACTCTGTCCAGCGATTTTAGATCTGCGGCTACAAACCGACACGCAGAAACAACGCCGACGCTGTTCGCTCAATGCATCCTCTGCGGTTTGTTCGTTTGTCAAACAGCGGCCCAAAACGGACCTTTTCAACCAGTCTTTGCAATTTTCGATAAGCGGGCAAAACGTGTGTTCGCTGCGGCTGAGCGAATGTCTGCATTGGCTGATGGAATCTATTTCGATTCAGTCATTCGAAACATCAACTTGTTTCTGTCCGAAAGGCGCTACTTAGGACAGTTTGACTAACTGTCTAAGTCCAACGCCTTCATCAATTCGAAGACTTGGCTACGCATCCAAGCCGCCATCGGGGCGTTGTCGGAACGCTTGTGCCAGATGCCGATGATCAACGCTGGTTCAATATGCATCGGAGGTTCGAACACCTTCAGTTCGAATGTCTTGGCCACTTTCCTTGCGAGCTGAGCGGGTACAAGCGCGATGAGGTCGCTTTCGCTAACCGCGCGGCAAACGCCACTGAAGACGGGCACTGTCATAGCAACCTGTCGCTGTTTTCCGACGCGGTTTAGGGCAGCATCGCCCATCGCGGCCAAGTTCCCTTCGGGGGAGAACAAGACATGGTGGAGCGCACAGAACGTATCCATGTGCATTTGTGTCCCTTCCTGAAGCCCCTCAAGCTTTGGATTTCCCTTGCGAGCTATCACGTGGAACGGCGAATGGAAAAGCGGCTCCCGATTGACCCAGTCCGGCAGGAGCAAATCCGGGATCAGCGCAATGTCAGCGTTGCGTCGCTCAAGACTGGCCACATAGTCATTCGGAACCAGATCAACCAGCTGCGCTCGTAGATTGGGCGCCGACTTTTGCAGGAAATCACCCAAAGGCGGCATCAGGAGTTCCGCGAAAAAATCGCTGGCGGCGATCCGGAAAGTGCCTTCAGCGGTTTGCGGGTCAAAGGTAGCCGGTGGGGCTAGCAAAGCTTCCAGACGTTCAAGTTCTTCGCGCAAACCGGCTTCAATCTTGGATGCATAATCGGTAGCGACCAAACGGTTTCCCTGCCGGACAAAAAGGGGGTCGTCCAAGGCATGACGAAGACGTGACAATGCACCGGAGACTGCGGATTGCGACATGGCGAGCTTGTCGGCCGCCTTGACGGTTGAGCCTTCGCTAAAGAGGGCGTCCAGCACGCGCAAAAGGTTGAGGTCCAGTGTAGCGAAATTCACCTAGCCGATATCCTATATTAGATATTGCGGTTTGCCTGATAGGTTGGCCTTCGGATAGGATTCTGTCAACGGAAGCGCTTTCGTTTCAATCCAATGCCAATGGAGAGAAACGATGAAGGATCAGGCCCAAATCGACGGAGCCATCGAATGGCTCGGCGTAAAATACAAAACCATCCTCGGCCCAGAACAGACAGGCGGCACTATGTCTATAGTGGACAGTTGGTCTCCTGCTGGTAGCGGCCCTCCACGCCACGTGCATCAAAACGAAGACGAAACCTTCGTAATCCTCACCGGAACATGCAGGTTCTGGCTAGAAGGCGAGGAGTTCACCGCAGGGGCCGGCGAAAGCGTATTCATCCCACGAGGCAAGGAACATACCTTCAAGGTGACAGACGACGAACCTTGCCGCCATCTCGTGATCCTGACACCCGGCGGATTCGAAGGTTTCTTTTCCGACATGGCGGCCGGTCAGTGCCGCATTCCCGAGGACATGCCTGCTATCGAAGAGAGCGCCAAGCGGCACAACATGGCCTTCACTGGCCCACCATTGGATTGATACCATGACTGGCAAACATATCGTGTATCATATCCCCGTCTGTCCCTTCTCGCAGCGACTGGAAATCCTACTTGCGCTGCGCGGACTGACGGATGCCGTAGAATTTCGTGTAGTAGACATCACCAAGCCGCGCGACCCTGAATTGCTAGCCAAGACCCGAGGTACGACAGCCTTGCCCGTGCTGGAAACAAGCGACGGTCGTATTTTGAAAGAAAGCCTCGTGATCCTGCGCTATCTTGACGAAGCCCTACCGGGGGCACCATTGCGCCGCAGTGATCCTGCCGAACACGCCATTGAGTCGATGCTGATCGCGCGCGAAGGACCCTTCACAATGGCGGGCTATCTCTTTGTCATGAATCAGGATCAGGCGCGCCGAGATGAGCATTTGAACAAACTTCTCGCGCTCTATCGAGACCTTGATGGTTTCTTAGGTCATTACAACCCGACTGGCCCGTTCTTGTTCGAGGACTTCGGGTTGGCAGAGGCTGTTTTTACGCCGATGTTCAAGCGGTTTTGGTTCCTTGACTACTATGAAGGGTTCAAACTTCCGGTGGGCAAAGACTATAACCGGGTACGAGCGTGGCGTGATGCATGCATGGCGCATCCAGAAACAGCGCAGGTGACCGAAGAAGAGATCGTCAAGCTTTACTACGACTACGCGCTCGGGGCCGGAAACGGTGCCCTGCCTAACGGTCGCAGCGTTTCAAGTTTCACCTTCGAACCGCCTTGGCAATCGAGACCCATGCCCCCAAGGGAAAAGTATGCAGCGACAGCTACCGACAAAGAGCTGGGCCTTGTCGCCTGACCATGGAGTAAGTAGTCAACGCCGGACATTTGTGCGCTGTGCGGCATCGAACAAATTGGACTCGTGTGCCGTTCTCCGCAGCAAGTATGATTGGCTGATCGCAGCCTTGAACGATCTTTCAAAACTGGAAATAACACCTCAGCTACCGTGGCTCGCTGCGACCGATTTTATGTTAAAGTAAGCAGGCATCAATTGGAGATTGTTGGCTCGGAGCAACGGAGATGGAACGCAAATTGGCGGCCATTCTGGCCACCGATATAGTCGGTTTCGCGGGATTGGTATCACGCGATGAAAGCGGAACATTAGCTAAGTTGGTTCGACTAGAACGTGAAATCATCGGCATGCAGGTGGAAGCAAACCGGGGTCGTGTTTTTAAGTCTACTGGCGATGGGTTTTTGGCTGAGTTCTCGAGTGTCTTTGAGGCGGTCAATTGTGCAATTAACATTCAAAGAGCCTGCGCACGCGAAGTACGCCAATCGAACAGTGACGACCCACTCATTTTACGCGTCGGAGTTTCGCTCGGTGATGTCGTTGTACACGGCGACGATATTCTCGGAGACGGCGTAAATACTGCCGCACGGCTTGAGGCAATAGCGGAACCAGGTGGAATCGCGGTTTCAGGAGAAGTAATGGCGCAAATAGCGGGCAAGATAGATCTTCCGCTGGCGGATTGCGGTCACAAAAGACTCAAGAGCACTGATACTCCAATACATGTCTACATGACCGTTTCAGAACCCGGAGAGGAAGGGGGTTTTCTGGATTTTGATGAAGATGAATTGGCCAAAACCTTAGTGACAGGTGGCTGCATCTGTGGGTTGGTCCGGTATGAAATAAACGCACCCGCCATAAGCACAGGGTATTGCCATTGTAGTTGTTGCAGAAAATTTTCTGGTTCAGCAGTTAATGCATGGGCGGCTTTTCCCGCTTCTGCTGTTCGATTTCTCACCGAGGAACCTCGATACTTCGCAACTACGCCGATAGCAAATCGTGGCTTTTGTGCCAGATGCGGGGCAAGCCTAACTTATAAGCTCGTAAAGCCACGAGAAACGGCCTATCTGGTCCTGCATACTTCGAGCCTCGACCAACCGGAAAACTTTGCTCCTTCAGTCCACTCCGGAATAGAAAGCAAAATGCCTTGGTTTGATATTTTGGATGATTTGCCGCGGACAAGATCTTCAGACTCCAGAGTTTTGCAAGAAGCGTGGTCAAGTGTCGGTCTACCAGACCCTGAAACTTGGGGACCTTTGGCTAAGCCGCCTGAGGTTTTTTAGTGACCGAGCGATTTCTGCTTTATCCGCAAAGAGAACATTCCTAGCGTTTGAGAAAATGACAACATCGAGCCCAATGCGGGCGCCCATAAGACGTTAGCGCTGCTGTACAGCGACCGACCGCTCGGAGCCCAGATCGGTCGGTCGTTTTTTCTAGATTTCCAGTGTCCCCGGCTCACGATCTACTGATCGGCTTGATTTCCATTGAGGCCATGTCGCGGCGGTCAACAGTTCTAATATGCGACAGCACCTCCATCTCGAAACTTTCCTTGAAGGTAAAGGGACCCAAATGGCCAGCACCTTTCAGAACCTTTAGTTCAACAAGCTTGCCTTGGGATGCCAGAAGTTCCGCGATGCGCTTTGTGTGCACATGCGTCTGCGATCCGCGAATGATCGTAGAGGGAACTCCCTCAGAAAGAATGTATTCTGGGTCAGGTTCTTTCAGAAGCGCATCGAAATCGCTTGGGGCTTTGTGAACCCAATCAATCATAGCGCACCTGCGTTCGCGACTCAGGGCTTGCCAAGAGCCAAGTCCTCCCCAAAAATCAGTGAAAACCTGTGCGCTAAACTCTTCGCATCCCTCTTCTATGCCAGTTCGTATTGCGTTTGTGAGGCTAACAATCTCGGAATACAATAAACCGTCAGTCACCTCTCCGGCTTTCAGTAGGCTGAACAAAGTTGGTTCATAGAGACAAAGTGATCGAACAAGGTCGGGTCGAGCTCTGGCGATATGCAAAGCCAGTGCTCCTCCATAGGAGTGTCCAATCAAGTGAGCGGGCCTGCCAAGCTTCTCTATCTCGGTGATAATCGAAGCAGCTTCGTTTTCCAATGTGAACGGCCCGTCCGGGATTTTATGACCCCTAGACAGGGTTCCTATTAGGTCGGGTGCTATCGTTTTGGTTTCTTCGCTCATCCGGGCAAACAGATTGCGCCACTGGCTTCCGTCAGCGCCAGAACAATGTAGCCCCACGCAGGGAGCAGGCGATATTTGGGACCAGCACGGCCAAGCGTGTAGTGATGCGTCAAATTGCTTATTCATGTGATGACCTCCATTCTGAGTTTCACAACGGTGTCACTCATCTGGCCTTCAACCTATCGGACACATGTCCCGGCTAGACTCAAACCGACGGGAAATTGATGGGACATTTGCCCCAAATTGACTAAAAAAAGACATGCGAACCGTTAGATACACTTCTTCAAGCGATGGTACGTCGCTGGCGTGGAGCAAATCCGGAACCGGCCTACCAATGGTAAAGGCGGCTAACTGGCTCACGCATCTCAGTTATGATCTAGACAGTCCAATTTGGTCTCACTGGATCGAATTGCTAGAAAGTCAATTCACCCTTGTTCGATATGATGAGCGAGGCTGCGGATTATCTGACAAACGAGTTGAGAACCTGGGTATTGATTACTGGGTTGATGATCTCGAAGCTGTAATCGACGCCGCTGAAATAGACGAACCAATTTATCTTCTGGGTATTTCTCAGGGCGCTGCGACTTCTATCGCGTATTCGCTGAGGTATCCCGGCAGAGTCGCCGGGATGGTACTCGTTGGAGGCTATGCAAGGGGCAGCAACCACCGCGGATCGGTTGCCGCCAAAAACTACAAGACTGTTATCGATGTATTTCGCCTGGGTTGGGAGAATGACAACCCAGCGTTTCAAGATGTATTTACATCAAGATTTCTTCCTGGTGCGCCGTCCGAACAACGCTCTTGGTTTACAGAACTTTGCCAAAAGACCGTTTTGCCTGAGACAGGGGCCGACCTGCTTATGGCGCGCGCTGACGTTAATGTTGAAAGTCTATTGCCAAAGGTTTCAGTTCCAACACTGGTGATCCATTCAAGGAACGATCAGGTTATTCCGTTTGAAGAAGGACAACGTCTCGCTCAGAATATTCCCGGAGCGACAATGTCTGCTTTAGAGGGAAAAAATCACATTATCCAACGCGATGAACCTGCCTGGCGCGCTTTTTCCAAGAGCCTGCTTGAATTTACATTTTCCGGTCAAACGACGGACTTTAACGATTTGACAAAGCGCGAGCAGGACGTGCTGAGACTCATCTGCCAAGCAATGAGTGGTAAAGAAATTGCTAGAAGTCTTCAAATGAGTGAAAAAACCGTTCGAAACCACACAAGTAAAATCTACGCCAAACTTGAACTGCAAAACAGACAGCATGCAATTCGCACGTATGGGCATCTGTTCTGATTAGAGCATGAAACTGCAAACCTATTAATCTGATCTAACGTGGCAATGGCGGCTTTGTCCGCAGAGCAATCGTTCACGCAGAGCGCCGCGAAGGTTCGATTGCCGCTCGCCGCTATTCACTTCAACGACTGTTCGCAGACCAAATTGGGCATTCTTCCAGCGGCAAAAATATGTTTCCACATGTTGCATGCTTGCTATGACTTGCCGCTGGTCTACAACTGGTGTCGTCAATCAGGAATTCCTGCGGCTGCCAGCATTTTATAGTAGGCGTCATAGATTTCTGGTTTTGCGATAGAGATACGAGCGCGCATATGCCGGAACATTGAAACGCTAAAATCGGGTTCCCGCGACACGTGAATACGTGCGAGTTCTCTAGCTCGGCTCTCATTGCCGAGAGCCATTTCCGCCACAAGTTCGTTCAGGCGAAAGACAGTCACAGTATTATGAAATGCACGCATTTTTTGGGCGGTTTCTCTTAGATCGCGCCAATTCCCTTCCGCGATTTGCGACAGGCTGATACCCATGTGGACACGGTAGTTTAGTGGGTCATTCGGGTTAAGTCGGAGCGCCTCCCTGGCATGTGCCTGTGCCGTCTGTGCTTGGCCCATCAGGCCACGCAGTACGCAGCTGGATCCCCAGGCTGAAACGCAATTTGGGCTTCTCTCGACGACTTGATCCACAAGTGACAAACCATACTCTGTATCCTCCGACAGAAACGCGAGTACGTAACCGGCATATGCTTGCGCCTCTAGGTCAAGATGTGATGCCGCCAGAGCCTCATGTGCCAGCTGAATTGCGTAATCAAATCGGGCCTCGTTTGGACGCGTATCCGGGTTCCATAGCAAAGTGCGGATCCAGCCTCGAAGAGCGCTTGCCAATGGGTACTCACTTGAGAGTGAAAGAGCTTTTGACAAATGGTCGTCTGCTTCAGTGAAATTGAACCTGTAGATCAAGGACTGCGCACGTAGGAAGTGATCATAGGCTCCAAGGGTGTCAGGGCGCTTGTGAGCGGCACGGTCTATTTCAGCTTGTCGGATACCTGGCGCAATCGAAGCAACGACAGCCTCGGTAATCTGGTCCTGAAGCTCGAAAACATCATCGAGCTTGCCATCGTATCGATCCGCCCAAACATGAGACCCGGTTTCCGCATCAATCAGCTGACCCGTGACACGCAACCGGTCACCAGCGCCGCGAACGGACCCTTCCAATACATAGCGGACACCAAGCTCTCGGCCGATACGACGCACATCAACCGAAAGCCCTTTGTAAGAAAAAGAAGAGTTTCGGGCGACCACGAATATCCAGGGCACTCTGGATAAGCTGGTGATTATATCTTCGGCTATACCTTCTGCAAAGTAGTCCTGTTCAGCGTCAGGCGACAGATTGTCAAACGCCAATACGGCCACCGAAGGCTTGTCTGGGCGAGATTGAATTATCGGGGATTCAGTAGCAAATGCTGTTTGTACCGAGTAAGCAGATACAGGGCGTGTGATATTCTTCAGATATTGCGGCCCCAATTCGGTGAACGATACATCCACCTTACCCACAAGGTCTTCGTAAACCCGACCTGAAACGATGATCCCTCCGGGAGGAGCAAGACCTTCCAGCCGGGCCGCGATGTTGACGCCGTCACCAAGAACATCACCGTCGTCATCAAAAACATCGCCTGCGTGAATTCCCATACGGAATTGCATTTCCGGACTTTGCCCGCGCGCCCCGTTCCGCTCAGCCATCTGACGTTGCATCGTTTCCGCACATGCTAGCGCATCTACAACCGAGGAAAACTCTGCAAGAAAACCGTCACCGGTTCTTTTGAATAGGCGTCCGCCATTCAGGCCGACATGCGGCTCCAGCGCCCTAAAGTGGCCCCTATATGTGTGCAATGCGGCTTCCTCGTTAGCACTGACAAGCGCGCTATAGCCAACAACATCAGCCACGAGTATGGCAGCCAAGTACCGCTCCAAACAAATTCCTCCCGCGTATCCATTGTGAAGGAGTGTCAAAGGGATATTAGGGGTTTCGCGCATAAATCGCGATCAATATTCAATGAACATCAGTGACCGAATAACGACACGCAAGCTTTTTGCTTTTGGGTAAATTAGGCAGAAGCGGACCTCGAAAAACCGAACTTTGTAATTTCGACTTTACACCGCAGCACAGACACTGGAGCAAGGTGCCGCGTATGACTGCCTTGAGGGCAAAACGAGCTTCTAGCCGCGAATGCAAGGTTTTGGCTTGGCACTTTTGACAAGCCTTCCTACTCGGGTGCCATCAAAATTCTAGGTTCAGCGCCGCATGCTTGCTATCGTTTCATTAAGGGTCCATTAGCGGAAATCAGAATGACAATACGAGCGTCTTCAAGAAAGGCATTCGAGTACAGAACACGTCTCACCGACAATCGGATTTGGGACATGTTCGCGCTGCGCCAAGGAGATGTGATTGTAGCAACACCGCCTAAGTGCGGAACAACATGGACACAGGCCCTTGTGCTGTCGCTCTTGTTTGAAAAGCCTGGTATGGACAAGGTCATGGATGATCTGTCGGTTTGGCTCGACCCTGCGTTTCGAGATCAACTCCCTATAGTTCGAATGTTCGAAGCTCAAAACCACAGAAGATGCATCAAGACCCATACGCCTTTTGACGGCATTCCTTTCGATCCAGATTGCACCTACATCGCGGTGTACAGACACCCAATCGACGCACATTTTTCGATGCGCCAACATGTGGCAAACCTGAAGGAAGACCTGATCCAAGACAGGTTCCCGGATGAGCCGACAGCTTCATTCGCCATTTTTCTTGGTGAGACCGTTCGAGAGGCGATGGCCGATGGAATCACCCTTGAGGCCATCGTTCATCACTTCAAGTCCTTCAAGTCAAACATCCAATATCCCAGCATACACATTTTCCACTACGCCGATATGCGGCGCGATTTACTCTCTCATACCAGAAAGCTAGCTTCCGTACTCGGCCTCAAAATTGACGATAAAATGTTGACCGCGATTGCGGAAAGTATCCAGTTCGAGAACATGCAAGCTAATGCGCGCGCGAGTGCCAAAGAAAAAACACGACGGTCCACAACCTTCAAAGACCCGTCAGCCTTCTTTGATAGCGCAAGCAGTCGCAAGTGGGAGGGCAAGCTTTCAGACGAAGACCTTCGTGCCTTTCACAAACGTCTTGCAGAGTTGCTCCCGGAAGACGACGCGCGATGGCTTCAGTCTGGCGGAGAGCTTACTGCTTAGGACGTTGCTCGCTGAATAAATTAAGATAGCCGCTCTGGGGTCGTCTCGGCCATCTGGGACTTTTTCCGGATGACCCGTAACCTCGATGAGCGGTCATTCATGGCCAGCGACCGCGGCCAGGCTTTGCCGTTACCAACCACGGCCGTTCGCCGCGGTTTCGTCCTATGTCTCAGATGCGGACAAAGCGGACTTTGCAAAGTTTGGTGGTCGAAGCCAGCTTTGGGCATGGTTTATGGTAAGATCCATGCAAGTGCTGCGAGGGAGAGTACCATGATCGACGCTGAACAGCGATTGGTAGACCACAACATCATTTTACCTGCGCCGCTAAAATTGCCTGTTGGTATGGTGTTGCCATTTCCGTGGATTAACGTTCGGGGCGACCGGGCGTTCGTATCTGGTCATGGACCACAAGAAATAGACGGTACTCCGGCCGGGCCATTTGGAGCAGTCGGAGAAAATGTGTCTGTGGAAGAGGGCTACGCCTCAGCACGCAAAGTCGGGCTTTCTATTCTCGGCAGTCTAAAGCGCGAACTTGGCAGTCTAAACCGAATAACGGGGTGGTGCCGAGTTCATGGGATGATAAATTGCAAATCTGGCTTCAGCGATACGCCTGCGGTTCTCAACGGTTTCACGGATTTGATCATTGACGTCTTTGGAGAAGAGATTGGCCGCCATTCACGTACGGCGGTCGGGGTGGCAGGCCTACCAATCAACTTCCCAATTGAAATCGAAGCAGAGGTTATTGTCTCAACGGCCTAGAATACACGTGAATCCGGAACGACGTACCGGTCAAAGAGGAGCAGGAATGTCGCTGCGTCGGGCAGAAGTACTGTATGGAAGAAGGCATTTGGGTGAGCCAGAAAGGAGACTTCATGATTAAGATTATGCCTAAGTTTCTGATTGTAACGGCGCTCTGTACGATCCAATACTCTCAATTAGCACTCGCGCAAAGTCACACTCACGACGCTGAAGTCATGCCATACGCCGGACTGCAATCCAGGACCATCAAAAGCTTATCTGACACCGATTTAGAAGAGCTGCGGCGCGGCGGAGGTTGGGGTTTTGCTTTACCAGCGGAGCTGAATGGCAAACCAGGCCCAGCACACTTGCGCGAATTGAAAGATGAACTTGGACTCTCGAAGGATCAGCTGAGAAAAATTGAGGCGATCCATTCTGAAATGCGCGTACAGGCAGTCGTCGCAGGCGAGCGGTTTATTGAGGCCGAGGCGGCGTTGAGTGAAGCGTTTGCCGGTGACCAGCTTGAATTGGCCGAGCTAAACAAACTTGTTGAAGCGGCCGAAACTGCCAGGGCCGAATTACGACTGGTTCATCTGTCCCGGCACCTGCAAACAACACCGCTGTTGAGCGCAGATCAAATCCAGCAATACAGCATTCTAAGAGGGTATGCGAACGACCCGTGCTCCAATGTGCCCGAAGGCCACGACCCAACCATGTGGAAAAAACACAACGGTTGCAGCTGAATCCTTTTGAAATCAGCGGAAACTAATGTTGGACATGGAGCTAAGAAATCTGATTGCCCTTCATCCAATCTCTCAGCTATGTCGAGCAAACACACTCGTTGTTCCATCCAGACCAACGAGCAAGGTTTCATAAGGTTCTCGTTCGTCTGAAAAATCCATGCCGGGTGAACCCATCGGCATGCCTGGAACTGTTAGGCCGAGGCCTTCAGGATGTTCGGACAAAAGTCGATAGATATCTACTGCCGGGACATGACCTTCGACAAAATAGTCCCCAATAATTGCAGTGTGGCAACTGGAAAGCTCATCTGAGATTTTCATTTGTTCTTTAAGCGACCACAGCTGCCCCTGTTCCATGTCTAGCGTATCGGCGCGAAATCCTGCGGAAATCAGGTGATCTACCCACGCGGAACAACAGCCGCAGGTTGGCGTCTTGTAGACTTTGATGAGTGGGGCTTCTTGACCGACGGCAGGAGTGGCTAACACTGCTGCTGTACCCGCTAGTAAAAATTCGCGTCGTTTCATTGGTCTCTTCTCCGCTTCCTCATGGGACTACAAAGATATTGTGCCAAGGCCAAACTTTTCAATGTTACCGGACTGAGCATCAAACGGGCAGTTTCGATACAAGATCTGAATCTCAATCCAAATAACACTGGTCGCCAAACGTTTTGTGAGTTGCATCGCGTATGGCTCAAGTTCACTCGAGCGTTCGGCAACGGACCTCGCGATCAACGTCGTGGTGAGGTCCATAGCAACCTTCTAAGCCGTGGCCATGCCAGTTGCCTTGGTGGTGCCTGCCCGTGCACCCTGACAATGCAATCACTATGACCAAGAATGCCGCTCTTCGCGGGTGCTTGATCCAACAGTTCTGTTCCATGTGCAAACCAACCTAGTAGCAATCCGGCTACCTTTGCTTTGACGCAGGTCAACACCCCATTGCGGCAGCTTCCAAATAGCGGCAGTTAGTCTATCGTGAACAGCTCCTGTCTTTCAGCAACACCGCGCAATCTGTATTGCCCCAGGGAAACAAGACTTGGAATGGAGCCCACTAAGTCACCCGCCACCTTATCGGAAACCACAATGTTCTGATCAAGCGCGCTGCACATGCCTAAAATGCGCGAAGTTGTATTTACCGCTGGGCCGACCACTGTGAAATCCAAGCGAGACCTACCGCCAATATTGCCGTAAAGAACATCGCCTGCGTGCAACGAGAGAGTGAAGCCGGTCGTTGGCAAACCATCAGCTTGCCGTCGTTGGTTGAGTTCCTCAAAGATATTTCGCAACTCCACGGCCGCGTGAATTGCGACGCGGCGAGCGTCCGGAACTTGATTGATATCGAAGATGGCAAGCATTCCATCTCCCATGAATTTCAAAACGTTACCGCCATTGCGTTCGACTACGTCAACAGCTTCCGCGAAGTAGTCGTTTAGCAATTCTATGATTGAGTCCCCCGGAAGCGCCTCTGACAATTTGGTAAATCCTTGCAGGTCAAAATACCAAATCACCGCTGAAATAGTTTCCGATGAACCTCGGGTGATGTCCCCGGAAAGAACGCGCCTACTGGCGTCTTTGCCCAGATACGCGGCGGTTATGTCTTCAGCCATCAGCCGGTTTGCCCCACATTTCAGCGTCAGGCAAAGTGGAGATATCAGTTGACGCAAACCATCAAGTTGCTCGCTTGTGAAACCCCCGCTCGCGTCGGTTGTCAATGAGATTATGGCACCTTCCTCGGCCTGCAATGGATCGACTGGCGTAGTATTGTCCTGAATAAGGAAAAACCGTTTAACAGCGAAGTAGTCAGTTGCACCGCGCGCGCGAAGTTCGTCGAAGATCGGAAAGTTGAGCGCGGGTTCTTCGACTGTCAGATCTTGTCTGATCTCTTCAACGTTGTTTGCCAAAAGATGGTAAATCGGGCTTAGAACGTATTGCTCAGGCGCATCCGTTCTTCGGACAAAGTTCTCTCGCTCATGACCGCCTTCCCTGTGCCAGCGAAAAGCGACAGTCCCAATCTCGGGATGATGAGCGCGAACAGTGATGTTTGCTCTTTGAAGTGGAATTCCTGCCGAAACAAGACGTTGGCAGAATGCCTCAAGCCAGAGCTCCACAGGCGCATTCTCCAAGCCCTGTTGAACCAGCCAATCGGCTATGTCCTTAACGGCGGCAGTCAGTTCCCAGTTTTGGACTAAAGGAGCTGCCATGATGTCCTCTTAGTGAGCTATCTGAACAGTTGGCTCGTAGTCTAATTCACTTCAAGGACACATCAAATTCAATTCTCCCACTGCGCTTGCAGCCCTAAGGTATATGCTGATCTTGTGGCGTATTGCACGCGCGACACCTGGGCGATGGTCGCAATTCATCGGGAATTACTGGCGGTGCTGCTCCCCTAGGAGACTAGGCGATTTGCCGGAGTTACGGCGCCCCCAACACTTAATCTTGCCAATCCAACCGATACAAGACGTGGTGACCGCGTAGACCTTTCAGGAGTCTGGGTTCTATTTCAAAAAACGAGAAATCAGTTCGTCCTCCGACCATGGCGCGAGTCGCATCTGAAACGAGTATCTCGCCCGCCGCACCAACCGTGGTTATGCGTGAAGCTTTGTTGACCACAGTGCCAAAAAAATCTCCACGAGATTGCACGACATCACCAGTGTGAATTCCAATCCGGACACCGAAAGACGGCTCCTCGGAAGCCGATGCAATAGCCTTCTGAATCTTGACAGCAGCCGTTAGCGCTTCCTTCGCGGACGGAAAGACGGACAACGTTCCGTCTCCAAGGGATTTCACGAACTGGCCATGATACTTTTCAATGATCGCCGCCAAGACTTGGAAGTGGTTTTCGATCAGCACCGACCAACGCTGATCGCCCAACGCCTCCGCCAACGTTGTGCTGCCCTCCACATCAGTGAAAAGTACTGAAGCCAAACCTTCGGTTTGGATCAGTTCGGGTCCATCTTCGCGCGCAGCATCAACCAGTTTTTGGATGGCCAGCTGCTCTTTACCCACGAGTTCAATATTTGGAGTTGGCACTGAAGCGTGGCGATTGATGATCTTCCAGGCTGCTCCCTCCAGGACAAAAATCAGAACGGTGCGGTAAAAGACGGCTTCATCAAAGCCGACAAACTGAATCTTGTGGACGAAGGATGACCATCCCGTCTCTCCGTTATCGAAGGCCTCAGCTTCAACTTCTTCGAAAACGACTGGTGCCGGGATCTCCGCGAAAAAGCCGCTAACCCCATCGCGAACTGCTTGCCCGCTCCAAAACTCACCTTCTCCTGTCCCAACGAACCGTAGTTCATCTGCTTTCGACAGAAAATCCTGCAACTCGTCAGTATTCTTCTTGGTTCTGAGTATTTCATACCAACGCCTCGAAACCGCCAGCAGCTCAGGTGAGGAACGTATCATCACAAATGACTCGAGACGCTAAATGGAATGAGGCTTACAAGGTCTTGCAACCGGGATCTCCATTTTTCGAAAGATGCAGGTCAATGCTGCCGCTGAGGTTTGGTCAGATCAAGACTTTTGTATTTCTCCAGAACGGAGCGCATAAGACGCAGATCAAAAGACGCACGTCGGTTCAGAGCGAACTATCGACGGAGTTTCTGAGTTCGAGTCCGGATCACAGGGTATCGAATCGTTTCGCTGTCGGAGAGCTACTCGACGCTGTACTGACCCGCAAAATAAGATGCGTGAGTGTATCGGGCACACGCTAAGCTAGAAGGTTCCCAGAACTACGCGGTGAATTTCTAAGTACAGCACGCTCCGTCTTGACATGGTTATACGAACTGGTTCAGCTTCCGATCATGACATACACACGCATCCACTGCCATCGAATATCGGCCTGAGGTCGATAACCCACGCGAAATCCGTGGGAGGCAGCATTGGTATGCGGGCGAGGCTTATATCCTTGTAATTGCTCCAGATTAGAGTGCACTAGTCGGTTCGATTCCGACGCCTCCTACCATCCTCAGGAGGTGTCCGACATGGCGGACGGCGTCATGAACACAATTGATTTCAACGATATCAAGCAATCGGTCGAGAAGAGCCTCGGAAGCACACCCGAAGGCTGGTCAGGCTTGGTAGCGACGCTCTTCACAGAGGTTAAAGAACACTGTGATCAGAAGGATGCCACCTACCCCTTCATCCTCCAGATCAAAGAGAAACTCGGCGAGCTCCGCATCTACCACCGGTGTGATGATCGACACATCCAGTCGATGATCACCGCCACAATTGCACGAGCAAATCGTACCTGTGAACGATGCTCAAACGCTGCCGAAACCCAGATTTTGGATGGGTGGTACACGACCCTGTGTTGTTGGTGCGCGCATGATGTCGCGAGCAAGCGCCATCCGGAAAGGAAGAGGTTTTTTGGTGTTCGAAAAAAGCCTGCTCGGAATCGAATGACCTGCGGTATCTGCGGATACTTCGGTCAGATCGACCGATCTGATGATCAGGGACGCTGCCCTGCATGTGTGAAGAAAGGGGGGTGAGTAGTGCTCAAGATCGTCGTCTATGTGAATGAAAGCGAAGTGGCTCGGGCTCATTTGGGCAATATCAGCGAGCTGGCTGATTTGTCCGACTATGAAATCCAGATGAATGAGAGAGCGTCTGAAAGGCTCGGAATCAAGGAGAAGAGCATTCGTGGCGAGATCTTGCAGCATCGTCGAAAGCAGACTGTCTGGTCTTTGGTCCAGAAGGCCGCGCAGCTCTGGATGGAGAAGACAGGAGCACGAGAGCCCCGCGCTGAGATGGATGAGCTGACGACTGCGTTCCTGAAGTTAAAGAAGGTCGAGTTTCTCGCCGGGCGAGCACCGCTGTTTGACCCAATCAGCAGCCCGGATGATTTTGATGAGCTCATCGCTGACGTCGAGATTGATCCACTGACCAGGGCGCTTTTGGCACTGCAAGCAGCTGAGATCGCATTGGGCCATGCAAGACTGTCTGATCCGGTCAGTGCAGACGAAATCAGAGCGCGAAAGGTGAATGAGAGTGACAACGAACTGCTTTCGCAGATCCGGGCGAGCATTCGCGAGTTGGATGATCTTATCGCTGACGAAGAGAACGGTAATGACGAGGACAATTGAGCCGGGTTTCTCAAATACTGAAGATCCAAGGTTCCTGAAGCTGTCGTTCGCTGTCCACGACAGTGAAAGCAGTGTTGTGATCCCAATCTCGCCTGCCGATTTCGAAGGGATCGAAGATCTCACTGATGAAGAGATCATGCGCGCTATTGATAAAAAATCTGGCGCGCTGAAGGATGTGTGATGAAACAGGTCGTTGACTGGAATGACATCCATACAAGCGTGCTGAAAGCCCTTGGAGAGCATCGTGTGGGCTGGGCTGACCAGCTCGCTCTAGTGTTAGAAGATGTGAAGCACAGTGTTGCGCAACACCCCGATGTCTTTGGAGATGAGTTGCCGGTGATCGTACAGATCAAGCAAAAGTTGGGAGGCCTTCGTGTCTACACACGAAAGTGCAACCAGAATACTCTCGACGAGCTTGATACGCGTGTAGACCAGATCGAGAAGACGTGTGAGAAATGTGGGAATTCTGCTGAAAGCCAGCTCGTGCAAGGCTATCTGACGACGCTTTGTTGTTGGTGTTACAACGATTTCCTCGAAAGCCGATTTGAAGATGCGGAGGCGACTTGGCCGACAGATCTTGAGCTCAACATTGCAGATCGCTTTCCAGACCTGGTGAGCGCTGATACGGCATCATTATGGCCAAGCATTGGCCCGGGTCGGCTCGTACTGCTGGGGAGGTTTCTTGCGGAGGCTGAGCATTTGGTTCGGGAGACCTTTGAGACGCCGATTCAAGTGCAGATCTCGGATGTGACGACGGGCTCAGATGGTTCAATCCAGATCGACTTCCGTCGATACGATCAATGCTTGGATCTCCCGCTCAAGCGCCTCGTAATGGACAGCAAGCGCACATGTGCAAGATGTGGCCATGTGGGGGATATCGTACGGAAGAGGAACAAGCCGACTGCCCTGTGCGCGCACTGTCAGGAGCAAGGCGATTGGAACCCTTTCGATGAGTGATGAGTTTTCAGATGAAGCGATCTCTGGTCGCCCATTGCACGATATTCCTTTGGATAACTTGATTGCGGAGATCCGAGCGCGCTTGAAAGAGGATTCAGATGCATGGCCGGCACTTCTGGCGACTGCGCAAGAACACATCGCGGAGATTGAGCCAGCTGATGGTGTAGCGGAGTGGCCCGACCGATGAATTATAGAGAACAAGTGGCCAGAATGAGTGAAAACGATAAAATCACTGAAGGATCTGGCGGCGTCTATAAGGATATTGGCCTGCCGGAACCGGTTGTCAGTGTGCTGTTCTGCGACCTGAGGATCGTAGCCGTAAGAGGACAGTTCTACCCAGTTGAAATCGCGGTCATGAGAGTGATCGATGACGAGCCATACACTTGGTCAACTCGCATCTACCCTGCCCTGAACTGGTCACATCAGGTTTTGGACGCATCTCCAATCAACCTTTCGACGGCTCCACCTGCCGTGGATGTTGCAAGCCAGGTTTCGGGCATCATCGACCAATGCCCGGCGGGTTGGATCTATTCAGATTCTTCATCAACGTCAGGACTACTGGAGCGCTTGCTGGCAGAAGCAGAGGTTGAATACGTTCAAAAAGTCGATGTGCTGCGTGCGGACCAGATCATGCAGGATGATGCATCTCGTCGAACGATGAAACAGCTGCTGAATTCACACAAGCGAACCACTGACGATCCGCTAGATGAGGTGGAGCGGTTGTGGACATGCTACCAAGCAGCGAAGGCCTCACAGGAAGGAGATGAGCGATGATTTTGGCGAAAAATGCCTGACGTAGATAATCAGCCCTAGGCAAACATTCGCAACTGGACTTTACAAATCCGAATAAGCGGACGGAGCTGACATTCGAGATCACCGAGTCTACCATAGCGGCATAAGTTAGGGAGGCTTCAACATGACTGATCCCAATGAAGTCGCGCACCATTACCACTCCGGTCACTTGCTAAAGCGAATTTCTGATGGTTGCGCAGCACTAGACTTGACCCCACCGATTTCTCGCGACGCTTTGGCGCCGGTTGACGAGTTTCACATTGGTGGACGCCTTGCGACCGAACCTTTTGTGCAGGCTTTAGACCTTTCGCCCCAAAGTCGGGTTGTCGATTTTGGATGTGGCCTCGGTGGTCCTGCCCGCTATGTCGCAGCGGCCACTGGTGCTCATGTGACCGGCATCGATTTAACTGCCGAGTTTGTGGAAACAGGACGCGCCCTTACAGAATGGACGGGCATGTCGGATCGGGTTCAACTCATCGAAGGCAGCGTGCTTGATCTGCCGTTGGAATCTGACTCGATGGACGCTGCTTACATGATCCACGTCGGCATGAACATTGCGGACAAAGTTGGCATCGCGCGGGAGGCAATGCGTGTGCTTAAACCAGGGGGTATATTTGCGATTTACGATGTGATGCAAGTCGGCGAGGGCAATATGGATTATCCAGCGCCTTGGGCTTCGACTTCGGATCAGAGTGCGCTTGCACCACCAGAGACATATGAGGCGGCTTTGAAGTCCGTTGGTTTCGAATTGACCGATAGGATCGACCGCACCGTGTTTGCCAAACAATTCTTTGAAGATTTGGCGGCTGCGCAAAGCCGTGCGGATGGTCCTCCACATCTTGGCCTGCATCTGATCATGGGCGACGACACAGCGCTAAAGATCCAAAACATGGTGCGAAACATAGAAGGCGGATTGATAGCCCCGATTGAGATCCACGCCCGTCTGCCCATCTAACTTTGCGTCCGCACTGGGCTCGAATTAATCATTCTCTGCGGTGTGCGGATGGACCGATGGCAGCCCGAAGCAGACATTCACAGTCACGCTTTTCAGTTTTGCACTAAGCCATTCACTAGGACATGCGCGACGTTCAGAAAATCATGTTGTCTTTTCCAAGCAGCGTAATTTGCGCTACCAATAGACATGAATGGAGACCGCAGACTTTCCGCAGTACTCTCGGCCGATGTAGTAAACTACTCAGGCCAGATTAAGGCAGATGAAAATAGGACTCTCAGCGAACTTCGTGTTCTACGTCGAGAGTTATTTGATCCTTTGGTTAGCGATCATCGAGGTAATGTCGTTAAGAGGATGGGTGATGGATGGATAGTCGAGTTTAACTCGGTATCTGATGCAGTACGATGCGCCCTTGATCTTCAAAGCCAGGTGTCAACTCAGTCCTCATTGAAACTACGAGTGGGTGTGCATCTTGGAGATGTCGTATTCGACGAAGATGACATTTTCGGCGATGGCATCAATCTATCTGCACGTCTACAAGAGGCTTCCAACGAAGGGGCTGTGTTAATTTCAGATGTCGTCCATCGCAGCCTTGACGAGCGCCTCGCTGAGCAATTTTATCGCGCTGGAGAGCGACAGTTTAAGAACGCGCCGTCACCAATAGAAGTTTTCCAATGGTCGCCGCCAGGTTCTGCCCCACCGCGAGTAACTCCGGCTAGCCATACAAAGTCTCTGCTAATCGGCGTCTTACCTTTCGATAATCTCTCTTCTGACCCCGATCAGGAGTTTTTTGCAGATGGAATTACCGAAGAGATCATCACCACTTTATCAAAACTCCCGAATTTACTGGTCGTCGCGCGTAACTCTACATTCGTCTACAAAGGTCGCTCCGTTGACGTGAAACAGGTCGGTCTGGAGCAGGGTGTCGATCTTGTTCTTGAGGGAAGTGTCCGTCAAAGCGGTAACCGGGTGAGGATCACAGCACAGCTAATCGATGCAAAGTCCGGCATGCATATTTGGGCAGACCGCTATGATCGCCTCATTGAAGATGTATTCGAAGTTCAGGATGAAATCGCACTTAGGATTGCAACCGAGCTTCAAGTCGAACTGTTGGCGGGAGAAATGGCTCGTTTCAGAGGATCCGGCACAAATAACCTAGGCGCGTGGACTGCTCAACTAAAGGCCGTTGAGGCTTCGCGCAGAATTACCAGGGAAGCTCAGGCCGACGCTCGCCGATTTGCACAACAGGCAATTGCACTCGACCCGGGTTACTCGGCTCCGTATTGTACTTTGGGATTCATTTGCACTGTCGAAGCACGACATGGATTTGTTGCTGACCGGCGTGCCGCGCTAGCGGAGGCTCGTGACTGCGCTCAGCGAGCTCTGGAAATAGACAGCTACAACCCAGAGGCTCACGCTATTGCGGGTTTTGCGGATGCAATCGATGGCAAGCTGGTTTCGGCTATCGAGAAGTTCAACGAGGCACTAGCGCTGAATCCAAACCACGCTGACGTGGCTGCCAGACTGTCAATCACCCTAGCTTTCAATGGCCAGGCAAATGAAGCGATCCAAGTCGCACAACAAGCCATTACCCTGAACCCTCACTATCCAGGTTGGTATGCAGGCGTTCTGGGTTTAGCCCTTCGACTCGACGGTCAATACGAGGAAGCCAAGAAAGCATTCACCGAATATGGTCAAAGGGTTGAAGGCTTTGGTCACCTCGACCTCGTAATCGTCCATGTAGAGACGGAGAACCTTGAGGCCGCTCGCGATGAAGCACGGAATGTGATGAAATACCGCCCTCAGTTTTCCATATCGGACTGGGCGAAAACTCAACTTTTCTCTGACAGAGAAAGGCTGGAGAAAGACTGTGCGTCTTTGCGACTAGCCGGTTTGCCTGAATAAGAGCAGGGTTTCGCAGTAGAAGGTTGGTTTGTGATGGAAACCGATCTCACACGTTTCCGATTTGGGTTCGCGATGGCCTTGCGCTTCTAGGTGCCTTGGCGGTGGGCCGCAGTCCAAACCGGATAATCACAAATGGGCCTAGCAATTTCCCGGTTGCGGAGGAAAGCTGCCCTTCGCGGTTAAACAAACCAAGCCAAAATTTTGGCCGATTATCCGCAGGAACTTGAAGCTTAATTTATTTGATCACGCGGGCTTTATCAGTGTTTCCAGATATTCTCGAGTGTCGGCGTCCCACGAGCTGGGGTCCTCTCCATGGGCGACCACCGCGTGCAGTTCCATGAGCTTCCAGACTTCGTCCTTGGTCGCAGCAACTACTTTGCCCGGGCAGGCCTCCATGCCTTCGCAATCCTTGCAGGCATATGAATAAACAGTGTTCATCGCTTTCTCCTCCGTTCGCTCGAAAAGTTGCTTAGAACTCAGGAAACGTCGGCAGCCCGTCGTCGAGTTTTATCCATGGCTGCTGATGTGACACGAAGATGTGGGCCTTGGGTTGCGCAATCGATGGGTCGTCCAACGTTACAGAAGAAAACCAAGCGTCAGCGCTCCAGTCTTGGCCCTCAACTTCATTTAGGGCGGCATAGGTCAACGTCGTTCCACAGTCCCGACAAAACCCGCGGCGAATACCCGAAGTTTTCTCAATGTGTTGGATTTCGCCTTTGATAACGGCGAAGTCTTCGGCGGCCACTTTAGCCCAAGTTGCAAAGGCGCCACCAACGGCCATTTGGCATGAACGACAATGGCAATGTCCCGACCAGACAGGTGGTGTCGCGATCTGGTATCGAACAGCACCACAGTAACATCCACCTTGAAGTTTTTCCATCGTATCAAGATCTCCTGGCATGCGGCTAGGTTGACATCAGCACTAAAGCATCCGCTCCAATATTTTATAATAGAAGCGCAGATTTCACTGTGAATAATGTCAAGAATGCCGATATCATGCGACTCAAATAGTCTAATCAAACATTAGAAAATCTACAGCATGGACTGGCTGCACCTTCCCCCAATGAACGCTTTGCGCGCCTTCTCAGCGGTTGCGGAAGCTGGGAGTTACACCGTGGCTGCTGAACGCTTGAACGTGACCCAAGCGGCTGTCAGCCAGCAGGTCAAATCGTTGGAAAGGCATTTGGGTGTAGCTCTCGTTGTTAGACGTGGGCGCAGCATTGAATTGACAGAGCCAGGCATCATTCTCGCACGTGAACTCGGTATCGGCTTTGAAATCATTGCAAGGGGTGTCGAACGACTGGCAGAACACACGGCGCAGCGTCCCGTTCAAGTGACAATGTCACCCGCATTCGCGGTGGAGTGGCTATTGCCGAGAATGGCAGAGTTTCAACAACAACATCCAGAGATCACTTTGATGCTGAACCCAACTTCTGAACTGGTTCAGATAAGACCAGGCGGCATCGATGTCGCCATTCGGTATCACGATAGACGCATGCCAAGAAAAGAAGAGGACACTGTCCTTGTTTCCGACATGGTCGTGATCGGAGCACCTTCACTGGTGGAAGGCCAAGATCTGCGTGACCCGGCCTCTTTAACGAAGCTGCCCTGGTTGCAGGAACTGGGCACAAACGAGGCGGCCGACTGGTTCACCTATCATGGAGTCGTACCTCCCGAGCCATTGACGATAAATCACATGCCTGGGAACTTGATCATGACTGCGGTTCGCCGGGGTGACGGTATAACGTATTCTGCCAGAGCTTTTTTTTTGGACGATCTGTCATCTGGTCGGATGATTGAGTTGTTCTCTGAGCCACTCTTCGGCGTCTATTACATCCAGACTCAAGCAGAATTTCAGCGTCCCGAGGCTAAGGTGTTCGTCAATTGGCTTATGTCTCAGTCGCAAGTCGTATCGAGACACAACTCTGGAAGCTGAGACGTATCTAATTTCCCCCTGCTCTGTTTGCTCAAGACCGTTGGTCTCGCCGTTTCTTAAGGCTGCTCTGTGGAGGAGCCAGCTGCGATCAGAGCCGCCATCCCTCCATCAATGAACTGCACGTTTTGAAAACCCATCGCAGTCAATACATTTGCCGCTGCCGCGCCTCGGTAGCTTGGAGTTCCGCCACAAGTGGTGAAAATTCGCCTTCCACGATCCTGTAACTCTTGAGATCTGTATTCACTTTCAAGGTCTGCCATCCAAGCGACGGCGCGACCAGGAGCCGGAATTGCTCTCGGGCTGATACCCGTGGCCGCCATTTCAGCACTATCCCTCACGTCCACCACAAGTGCGTTGGGGTCTTCGATCAGTACTGCCAGCGCGTCAGTTGCTGAAATTGGATTTGCTTTGGATATTTCCTGAGCTTCCATTTGTGCGAATGTTAAGACCATGTTGCCCCCCGACTGCAAATCTTACGCGATGCTACCATGCGGCTGATTTACCGCAAAACGGCATCCAAGCGATGATTGCCGGTCTTGTGGTCGCCCAGACGGTTGCCATCAACGAAGTTAAACAATTCCCGATCAACGGCAGAAGCGGGCCTCGCAAATGCCCCAGCCATTGCTGTTGATCCGAGATTACTCGGCGGCCAACGCCTTCTGCCTGCAATAACACGACGCCTTTATCGGCACCTCGGCGCGGGCAGCGGCCTTGTCCAGTTGTAGCTTAATGTGGGCGGCTTCGACCGTTTCACCGCGCCGGGTGAGACATTCGTGCAAACCATGCAGGCTCCAGACGTTGCCCGGATGCTGACAGGCCCGGCTGAGCGTTGCATCCAGGCCAAGGTCTGCACGGTAAACAGCTTCGGCTTCCTCCATCTGGCCCTGTTCAAGAAGAAGAGCACCCAGCGCATGACGGGTGGGTTGCATCCAGCCCCATGGCTCGTCGTATGGCAAGTTATCGTCGATCTCGACTGACTTTCGCAGGTGATCAAAGGCCGTTTCGTGCTCTCCTGCGTGATAGGCCAACTCACCCAGCATCATTTGCTCAGCGACCTTCAGAATGTCCTGGCATGTGTTGTTGAACAGCATTCGGGTCTCAGGAACTCTGGCCAGAGCATCATAGAACTTGGCTTTTTCACTCTCGGCTTCAGCGACCCTGTGTAGGTTGGCCAAGGCAACCGTCCTTGCATACCGCATCATGGCGATTGTGACGCTGTAGAGCTCCGAATCTTCAGGTAAATCCTGATCAAGGATAGCCTGCCAGCGTCCAAACCTGATCAATACATGTTGTTTCATAGGAATGAACGCCTCGAACCAATCAGCCATTGGTCGAAGTGTCTCTGAAGGTAAAGTTTCGACAAGCTCATCGGCAGCTTCCAGTGCCGCCGTTGGCTGCCCTAAAAACATCGCTCCGTAGATTTTGAAGTGGTAGTTGTGACACCTGTAAACGGAATAGAAGTTGTCAGGACCTTCGCGTTCCAGGAACTTTCGATCTGACAAGATGGCTTTGTGATTACGCAACACAACGTTCATGTAATCTCCACACAAGACGTCAATATGGGTGGGCATGTGAAGCAAGTGCCCGGCTTCAGGCACCAACGTGCTGAGCACATCACCATGGCGAAGGGCTCGCTCAGGATTTGGCGACATTTCCATCAGGTGAATGTACATGTGAAGGAGCCCTGCGTGCTCCCATGCTCCGGGGAGTGTATCAAATGCAGTTTCGAGGACTGCTATGGCTTCAAGTGTATCGGCTCCATCCGCTGGTTTCCCAGTCGGCAAGTCCCAAAGCTGCCAAGGGGTCCGATTCATGAGTGCCTCGGCCAGGAGGGCGCAAACGTCGAGATCCTGTTTGAATTCAGCATGCAGCTTTCGCATCGCGTCAGCGAAGGCATCATTCCACGGGCTGAAATCCTCAATATCCGATGAGGATGGATAACGAGCCGGAATGGCTTCGATGAGCGCGCGTTCAACAGGCGTCAGTTTGTCCTTTAACGACGCAGCAGCCTCGATTGACGCTTTTGCCAAGGCGATACAGTCAGGCTTCTCGTCTTCTTCGAATGTTTCCCAGGGCTTGTTGTAGTTCGGCCCAATGCAATACGCGATGCCCCAATGCGCCATTGCGCAATTTGGATCCGCAGCCACGGCATTCTGAAAGCATACAATCGCTTCTTCGTGGTTGTACGCGTAAGTCCAAGCCAAACCACGATCAAACCAAAGCTGGGCTTCGTCCGACGAGGTTGTGATCTTTCGGCTGTAGCTACCGAGATCATAGTATTCCATCACAATAACCCCCTAATTAAAGGTAGGAGGTTACCACAATGGGCTGCTTCTCGATACTGGCGACATCAAAGCCGACCCAAGGCATAGACCCGACTTATATGAGCCCCATTTGATCGAAGCACTCTTCTTGGCGACTGATCAACTTATCGGCTACGTGCGTGACGCACCGTCCAATCCATCCACAGTAGCCCACCGACAAGACCAAAAACACCGCTCGCACACCTAAGACGGTCTTTTGAGAAAGCTGATGTCGGCAGTCAGGTTGGTCTTTTCCGCCAACCAACACTTTTGGGGCCTGGTAAGGTCGTGCGACAGCTTCTGTTCTAACTGGCGTTGAAAACGTGTAATTTGGGCTCATTGCGGGCGTCAAAAATACGGGCACCCTACCCTTCTAGCGTGGCAACTGCATGGTCGTGAGAGGTATGCGGTCGATGCATGTTGAGGATACGTCGAGCTTCATTCGATTGTCCCGATATTGCCAGCGCATGCGCCAATGAAAACTCAATAATGTCGCGTTGCGCCCGGCTACCACCAAGGCGTTCGTGCTCAGACATGACATTTACGAATTTCTCAATCGCTTCGTCCGCATTTCCATCCGCCAACGCACGGAATGCGCCTGCTACCGAAGCAACGGTGGGGCCTGCGGGTCCCTTTGCGCCGTCAATGGTTGCTTCCAGACGCTCTCTTTGTCCCGCCATCGCATGCGCAATAGCCGCGTGAACATCCGCAAAAGCCAAGCCAGGCGAAGGAAAGAACTGAACAGCATAGTCGCTGAGTTGTTGCCAACGCTCCTGAGGAATTTGCTCGCCAGCCAAAAAGGCGCGGTGAACAATTGCTACACTATCAGTCAAAACGTTAAGTGGCGGCGCAGGAGGTCGGTCGGGGGAAACATAATCATCGAACAGCTTCCACATACCTGCCACATCGCCGCTCTCAAGCGCCCACAGAGCGACGTGCCAGCTGAGATGGCAGTGCAGATACGCTGTGAAGGGATAGTCTTGCCAGAACTCGCGAAGATAAGCGTAGCCAGCGTCCGTCTCCCCGTTCTCATAGTAGAGATGGGCCCTGACATGTGCACTGTGTGCGCTGTCTGGCTTCAACTCAAGTGCGCGCTCGATGTTTTCCGCGGCCGGGCCAATCTGTCCGGCCTCCATCTGGGCAAATGCATGCTGGCAGAGAAACCACCAGTCGTCGCCATAGTGTGGCTTTAACATGGTTGTGTACGCAAGCTGCTCTGCCTCGCGTCCAGCCTGACCTGAAAACCCTATTAAACCAAATACGCTGGTACATGTCTGAGCAAGCAAAATATCTCGCGGATGGTCTGCGACGTGATCTCGGATGCGCCTGTAGGCCTGCGGTGCACGCCCCTCAATGAGATCGCTGATAATGTCGATCTGGGCGGCTTCGCGCGGGCTGACGCCATGCGAAAGCTCTTTTGCGACGGCTATTTCACGCTTTGCATCTTGTCCACGCCCGACAGTAACAAGGTAGCGCGCAAACCCAACATGCGGCATAGCAAAACCATCATCTGCCCGCATTGCTGATCGGTAGGCTTCTTCAACATCATCAAAAGCACCCAGAAAACGGTCGATGCCTTCAACGTACGCGTCTCGCGCAGTTTGTGATGTGGTCGTTAGCGGGCTTCCGTATCGATCTTCAAGCATCCAAACCTTCCACTATCTGTACCAAACCTGTCCGTCAGTTAGCTATATGAGCATGCCTAGCCATAAACGAGTCAAAGGAAATCGACGGTACGAGGCGCCATGATTTCAGCATCCGTTTCTTTCAGAAGTCTCATGAAATCATCAACATGCCGTTTAAATCATATTTACTTTATCAAATCCCGATTTTCCAAAATTGGACTCCGAAAGCAATTTTGGGGATTATTCCGTACGGCTCGCCCCGCGTCCGGTTAGAGGAGAAAGTAGGTATGACAACCCAAACTCGCCCGCTCATTGATACGGCTTGGTTGGCAGATAACCTGACTAACCCGAAACTACGCATCATTGATGTTCGCTGGAAGTTTAGGGAGGAAAACGGCAAGGGCGTAGCCTATGACGATAGGAGCGAGTTCCAGGCCGAGCACATTCCTGGCGCCGTGTATGTTGGCATGTCGACGGAGCTTGCAGACAGCACTCAGAACACTCCCGACATGATGCTCGGCCCAGAGGACTTCGGGGAAAGGATGCGTGAGTTGGGTGTTTCCGACGACAGTCATGTCGTGGTCTACGATGACTCCGGGCTTCCATTGGCGTCTGCGCGTCTTTGGTGGGCACTTTCGCACTATGGCCATAAAAACGTGCAGGTCTTGGACGGCGGCTTGCAGCAATGGAAACTCGAAGGTCGACCCACTGAAACTGGCGATCTAACCGTTGAGCATGGTGACTTTGAACCAACAGTGCAGAGCAATTGGATTGCCCGCAAAGCTGATGTCTTGGATGCGATGGGTAAGCCCGGAGTCAGAATTGTGGACTTTCTACCAAACAACCTCTTCCGAGGCGACGGAGTACACACATGGGGAGGTCGCTCGGGACATATTCCCAGTGCCGTCAACATACCGGCGATATCGAACATCGATCCGGATTTGGCACACATACCCATTGCCGAACGTGCAGCTAAACTAAAGGAACGTGGTTCATTCAAGTTGGCGGATCATTCCAAGCTCCTCAAGCACTATCAGGACAAGGGAATTCAAACTGACGATGAGGTCATCGCCTATTGCGGCCGTGGCATAGCTGCTTCTTGTGGGCTCCTTGCGTTGCGCCAAATGGGGTTCGAAAAGTCCCGCCTGTACGTTGGTTCATGGGCTGAGTGGAGCGCCGATGAGAGCCTTCCGGTTGAAACCTCGTGAGATTACGATTTTGGGTCACTTTGGGTGGTCCAATTATTGACGCGTTGCTAGGAGGATATTTTGATGACGGACAATTTCCGGCTGACCAAAGAGGCTGCGCAGAAGTACAATAACCATAGTGTGCCTGCGATGTTCGGCCCATTGGCTGAAGCAACAATGCAGAAGGTTCAGCTTCGAAGCGGCACTTGTGTTATCGACATCGCATGCGGCACCGGGGCTTTGACGCGAGAGATTGCAAGGAAACTGACGGGCAAAGGCCGGGTTGTTGGCGTAGATCTGAACGAAACTATGATTGAAGTCGCGCAGTCCAATCAGCCGGATTGTCGTCATGTGCTCGAGTGGTATGCAGCAGATGTAACCGAGTTACCTTTCGAAGATGCTACGTTTGACTATGCCTTCATACAACAGGGGCTTCAGTTCTTCCCCGACAAATCCGCCGCTTTGCAGGAAGTTCATAGGATCTTACGCAATGAAGGTCAGCTATTTTTGACATGTTGGCGCGCAGTGTCGCCCTTCAATGGAGCGCTTGCAAAAGCTCTCGAACGGCATGTTGGAACAGATGCCGCAGTAAAAGCCAGAGCGCCTTTTTCGTTTCGAGATGGGGACCTCATTTCTAAGTTGTTGGTCGATGCAGGCTTCAAGATAGCTCGTCACGAGCCATTGGTACTAGAGCGAAGATTTATTGACCTTCGTGCGCAAATCATGGCGCTGCCAATCGAAACTGATCTTAGGGATGCAGGTGCTGACGTCACCAACAAGGTCGTGGAAGAGGTTGCAGACGCTTTGTCTAGATATGACAAAAAAGGCGTATTGCACGTACCGCAAGAAGCGCACCTTTTTGTCGCCGCGGTATAGGTCAACGACCACTGGCTCAGTTCTCCAATACGATCTTTGCCATGGCCGAAAGATAATGCGGCATTAGTGGCGGCCGAGCCTGGCTCCGCGTTGACGGTTGAGTCTGCATCAAACTATACTTTTGCGATGGCTAGCGGAAAATACATCGACGATTTGTCGGTTGGCGAAACCTTCGAAACCGGAGGCGTTACGCTGACCGAGGGAGCGATTATTGACTTCGCACTGGTTCATGACCCGCAGCCCTTCCACGTTAACAAAGTGGCTGCCGCAGAGTCGATGTTCGGCGGTCTCATCGCCAGTGGATTTCAAACAATAGCGCTTACTTTCAGGTTGTTCCGCGACACTGGTGTACTTACCGGCACCAATCTGGGTGGACATGGTATGGACGAGGTACGGTGGCTGGCTCCGGTGTATTCCGGTGACACGATCAGCGTGCGCGTCACGGTTGAGGCAATTACACCGTCACGTTCGAAGCCAGACCGGGGAACGGTCAAATTCCGATACCAGACATTTAACCAGAACGATGTTGAAGTTCTTAACCTGGTCATGCATCACGTGATGGCATGTCGGAGTTAAGGCGGTTTGCAGCGACTGGGGCGCGGCGATCAATTTGATCTCCCATTGTCATCTTCAAGAGTATCCTTGGGCTCGCCACATAAGGCTTCTTTTCGCAATTGCGGTCGTGGCGTACATGCAAACTAGCTTGTTCGCGTGTTCTCAATCCTTTTTGCATAAATAACTACTTGTAGATTGCCGCATAGCGAGGTGCGAAGAACTTAACGAAGGCTCTAACCTCTGGCCGACGATAGGCTTCCGGCGAAATGAGCATTAGGTGCGGCACCGCAAGTTCAGGGATTTCGTCGAAACATCGGATGAAAGACATGTCTGTTTCCACCAGCTTGACATTGCTGATCCCAAGGCCTTGCCCTGACCTGATTGCCGCATGCATTAGCTCCAGTTCAGTGAAAGACATGACAATCTGGTCCGGCTCCACGTGATTGGTCAACCATTCGTGGAATACATTTGGCACATCGTCCCGCTGAAAGGTAACAAATTGATGCCCGGCCAGATCATTCGTTGACCCCGGTAAGCCAAATTTGTCCGCGTAATTTCTGCTGCCGAACAAAGACCAGCGCGCCGTGCTGATCTTCCTGCAGATCAGGTCAGGATCAGGATCGGTTCTTGCAAGGCGCAACGCAATGTCGGCTTCCCCAGCCATCAGGTCCAGTGCCCGAACGCTGGACAAAAACTCAAATGCGACATCCTGATTGCTGGCGGAAAACTCATTTACGATTTCGATCATGCGTGAGGAGAAGTTTGCCGAATAAGCGGTGATACGGATGGGTTGTGTCGACGTCAATTCTTTCGCGCAATCGGCAAATTCGAGGACTGAAGCCTCGATTGCTTCTGCGAGGGGAGCGAGGCGAAGGGCTTCTGGGGTTGGTTTGAACCCGTGCGTACCGCGCTCAAAAAGCGTCAATCCTGTTTCTCTTTCGAGAACATCAATGCGTCGGGCAACCGTTGGTTGGGAGACCTTTAGCTTTCTGGAGGCCGCAAGCGTCGACCCTTCTCTGAAGACAGAGAGGAACACACGAATATCCGACCAATTTCGGAACCCGTTCTTCATTTTTGTAGAACAGCACAATTTTGTGCCGGATACCAGAAAAACAGGTGAACAGTTACTGTTGTTGCGACAGCACAAGTAACTCGGAAAGGACCATGAGATGGCTTCCCATACAATGTCACCCAGCATCTGGACCGTATTTGGTGGACTGTTCGGTTGGACCAAAAGAGCCTTCCCCGAAACCCGGAAACCGCGGCTTACGGACAATGATCTTCACTCGGAACGCGACTATATAAATGAGGTGATCTGGAATAATCCGGACGCGTTTTCGAGTGAGCTGGACGTTCAGAACATGATGAGTCTGTATCCAGAAAGGTTCTGAAAACACTTGGTGACAATCGGCCGAACAGGGCGATTAGATCACGCCAAATACAGCTGCAAGCTGGAAGTGACAGCCACGCACCTGTGTTGTTGCCATTGAGTAAGTACCAATACGAGACCTTCTGTAATCACGCCTATCGCTGCGGTCGTTCGAACGTCTGATCAATGCCTGCACGTCTGGCACTTCCTTGGGACTTCACCGACGACAATTAAGTATGGACAAAAGATTTGCAGCACCTGTTGGGGCGCCTGTGACACCAATGGGGGTCTCTTGAACCGCGACTTTCATGAAGCCCGCGAAAGAACCTAGGGTCAGGACCCATTGATTTCCGTTCTTCGGCATGATTCACCGTTCGAAAATGAGCGGTGACATGTCTGACCTTTTCTGGCTGAGCGAT
>NZ_JBQFLQ010000014.1:0-55474 GCF_056531325.1 Ruegeria sp. N8
CTCATCTCCACTCTCTGATGGTTACGATGAGCCTGAAATCCTCCGCTACGCAATCAACCTAGTCTGTTCCATGGGTGCTGATGGCGGACAATCGAGCGCGCTAGCAAACCGGCTCCCAAGGAGAGGTATCTCACGCGCCAGGAGATTTCACAGCTCCTGGCGGTCGACTGCGCACCGCACATCAAACTGGCTATATGGCTGATGCTGTCGACGGCGGCCAGAGTAACAGCAGTGTTAGAACTCACATGGGATCGGGTGGACTTTGAACGCCGTCAGATCAATCTCCGAACTGGCGACGGACAGAGGAAGGGCAGGGCCATCGTCCCCATGACCGAGAGTCTGTATGCTGCGCTTTTGAACGCCCGAAAAGCCGCATTATCTGAGTATGTTGTGGAGTGGGCCGGCGGATCGGTAAAGTCGATCAAGAAAGGCTTCAAGGCGGCCGCAGTCGCGGCGGGCCTGCCTGACGTGTCACCGCACGTCTTGCGGCACACCGCAGCAGTTCATATGGCTGAAGCAAGTATCTCGATGGAGGAGATTGCACAGTTTCTAGGCCATTCAGGCTCCCGGATCACCGCGTCCGTCTACGCGCGCTACAGCCCTGAGCACTTGCGTAAGGCTGCCAGTGCGTTGGAGTTCGACTAACGCTCAGGTTCAACGAACCTCGGATCACTGTCTAAAAAACAACAAAAGCGCCCTCGGGCGCCTTGTTTTATTGGTCGGAGTGAGAGGATTCGAACCTCCGACCCCTGCCTCCCGAAGACAGTGCTCTACCAGGCTGAGCTACACTCCGACCGTGGCGGCGGGTCTATACCCGGCAATTTGGATGTGCAAGAGGGATTTTGCGGTTTCAAACCCCGCGCTCATTGTCGCGATTGGTGTCAGGGCAGGGCGTCCGTGCGGTAGAGGCGGATTTTGGTGCCGCCGTGGTCAACCACCGGTCCGGGCGGCAGCAAAGGCAGGCGAGTTGCGCGGGCAAGCCCCGCATTGCTGGTCACGATCCCCGCGCGCCAGCCGCTGAATCGAGTGGCAAGCACCTTGCCCAACGCCCCGTAGAGAGAGCGCAGGCGTTTTTCATCACCGATTCGTGCACCATAGGGCGGGTTGACGATGACAAGACCGGCGTCGCCGGGTGGGGGCTTGATGTCGCTGACGGCGCGGGTTTGGAACTTTGTGACCTCACTCACTCCGGCCTGCGTCGCATTGGCTTGGGCGGCTTCAACCGCGCCCGAATTGCGGTCAGAGCCGGAGAAAACAAGATCGGTTTCGGACATATCCCCGTTGGCGCGTAGATCGCCCCAAGCGGCAGGGTCGAACCCGGCAAGGTCTTCGAAGGCAAAGCTGCGGCCGCGACCGGGGTTCAGCCCCAAGGCGATCTCGGCGGCTTCGATGACGAAGGTGCCGGAGCCACACATCGGGTCCAGGACCGGTTCGGATCCGGTGTATCCGCACTCGCGCAGGAACATGGCGGCCATGGTCTCGCGCATTGGGGCTTTGGCAACTACCGGTTTGTGGCCGCGTTTGTGCAGCGGCTCGCCGGATGTATCGACTGAAAAAGTGCAGATATCCTTTTCAATGCGTAGCAGGACCCGCAGGGTGGCATCGCCCGAGATTGGCGCGCCGAGAGTTTCGGTAATTGCGTGCTCGATCCGCTGCTTTGCGGCGCCTGCATGGTAGATACGGGATTTGCGGCTGGTCGCCTCGACTTTGACCGGCACATCGGGGCGCAAAAAAACTGACCATGGAAACTTGCGGGCACGTTTGTCGAGCTGGGCCAGGTGAACGGCAGGAAAGCTACCCATGCGCAGCAAGACCTTGTTGGCACCCCGCAGACACAGATTGGCGCGCCAGACATCGGTCCATCCGCCGCGCAGGCTGACACCACCGGGTACGATTCTGGCGTTTTCGTATCCGTTTTCGACAGTCTCGGCCAGCAGGGGGGCCTCGAGGCCGGGCGTGGCCACCAGAAATATCTCGAATTTGTCGCTGTGTTCCATTTTGGGTGCTTACACCGGATGCGATCCGGGTGCGACATGCATTTTCCACGCATCGAAACTGCGCAACGTGATAGGAATGTGACAATTACTTGCGGCTTTGAGCGGTAACAGGTTTGCGTTTATGACCATCCCCGCGTAAAGGGTCCATGATCGAAAATATGCCTGCGGATTTTGGACCGTTTTCGGCGCTTTTGCGACGGAGATCCCGAAAAACCGTGCTATTGCAGGATTCCGAAAGGACGTCGGCAGAGTTGGCGCAGACAAAGAGGCTTGGAAGACCGTAGCGACATGCAAACTTTCAAACTGAAAAAAGGGTTCGAGCTGCCGGTGCTGGGTGCGCCGGATCAGACGATTCATCCTGGACCCGAGTTTTCGACCGTCGGGGTTCTGGGCGGCGACTATATTGGCCTGAAACCCAAGATGCTGGTACAAGAGGGTGACGACGTCCAGCGCGGCACGCCCCTGTTTAGTCACAAAGACGCGCCCGATGCGATGATGGTAGCGCCAATGACCGGCAAGGTCGTCGCAGTCAATCGCGGTGCTCGGCGCGTGCTGCAAAGCGTCGTGATCGAGGTGTCAGACCCCAATGACACCGGGGTTGATTTCTCGGGCACCGGGAATGCCGACAGCGCCGAGGGCGTGACGGCCAAGCTGTGTGCTGCGGGTCTTTGGACGGCCTTCCGAACGCGGCCCTATTCCAAAATGCCGACACCCGGCACCACACCTGCAGCGATTTTCGTGACGGCGATGGACAGTGAGCCTCTGGCGGGTGATGCAGCCGTGATCATCGCTGACGCAGGGGATGCTTTCGCCGCGGGTCTGGCGGCGGTCGCGAACCTGACCGAAGGCAAGACCTATCTGTGCCACAAAGAGGGTGACTCGGTACCGGGCGCCGATGTGCCAGGAATTGAAGCCGCCGCATTCGCAGGGCCGCACCCGTCGGGGCTGGCGGGGACGCATATCCATTTCCTCGAGCCGCTGGCAGGGGACAAGCAGGTCTGGACCATCGGGTATCAGGACGTCATCGCCATTGGTCGCCTGATGCAGACCGGCCATCTGGATCCCAATATCGTGGTCGCTCTGACCGGTCCGGGCGCGCGGCAGCCGCGTTTGATCCGCACGGTCATGGGCGCGTCGACCGACGATCTGACCCGTGACGAGGTCGATGTGGACGGGACGCCCCGGATTATCTCGGGCTCGATCCTGTCAGGTGCACAGGCTGAAGGCCCGACCGCTTATCTGGGCCGCTTTGCGCGGCAGGTTTCGATCATCCGTGAAGATCACGATCAACACACGATGGGTTGGATTCTTCCGATGCCGTCGAAATTCGCCGTACAGCCCGTGTTGGGCTCGGCCTTTGCGAAAAAGCTGTATGCGTTCACTTCAAACCTGAACGGCGGCCGTCGTGCGATGGTGCCGACGGGCGTGTTCGAAGAGCTGATGCCGCAGGACTATTTGCCAACGCAACTGCTGCGCGCATTGCTTGTCATGGACACGGACACGGCGCAGGCGTTGGGTGCGTTGGAGCTGGATGAAGAGGATTTGGGCCTTGTGGGCTTTGCCTGTCCAGCAAAATATGAATACGGGCTGGCGCTGCGCGACTGCCTGACCAAGATTGAAAAGGAGGGCTGATCCACATGGGTTTGCGCAGCTTCTTCGATCGGATTGAGCCGAACTTTACCAAGGGCGGCAAGTACGAGAAGTATTTCCCCATCTACGAGATGGTCGAAAGCTTTATCTACACTCCGAAAACCGTAACCACCGTGGCCCCGCATGCGCGGTCCTACGTGGATATGAAGCGGATCATGACCTATGTCGTGATCGCCACGATCCCCTGTATCCTGTGGGGGATGTGGAATACGGGCTATCAGGCGAACTCGGCCATTGCGACGCTTGGTCCGGATGCCGCGACCGGTTGGCGTATTGCTTTGCTGCAGATGTTTGGCATCTCGCTGGATCCGTCCAGCCTGTTAGCCAATGTGTTGCACGGGTTGCTTTATTTCCTGCCGATCTACATCACGACGCTGGTTGCGGGTGGTATTTTCGAGGTCATCTTTGCCACCGTGCGTGGGCATGAGGTGAACGAGGGCTTCCTTGTCACATCGATGCTCTACACGCTGATCCTGCCCGCATCGACACCGCTGTGGCAGGTCGCTTTGGGCATCATCTTCGGCGTTGTCATCGGCAAAGAAGTATTTGGCGGCACCGGCAAGAACTTCCTCAACCCGGCATTGGTGGGGCGGGCGTTCTTGTATTTCGCTTATCCCGCGCAAATGTCGGGGGACTCGGTCTGGACTCCTGTGGATGGGTTCTCGGGCGCGACCGCGTTGGGGATCACCGCTGCCGAGGGCGTTCAGGCGCTGGCGGCCGACGGTATCACTTGGGCCAATGCGTTCTTCGGCACCATTCAGGGCAGTTTTGGCGAGACATCGACCCTGGCCTGTATGATCGGCCTGGCCTTCCTGCTGACAACGAAAATTGCCAACTACCGCCTGATCCTGGGCTGTTTGGCGGGGACCATCGGCTTTAGCCTGTTGCTGAACCTGATCGGGTCGGACACCAACCCGATGTTTGCGATGCCTTGGTACTGGCACATCGTTCTGGGCGGCTACGCCTTTGGTCTGGCTTTCATGGTCACCGAGCCGGTTTCCGCCAGCCACACTAACATGGGCCGCTATATCTACGGTGCGCTGATCGGTGTCATGGTTGTGATGATCCGCGTCATTAACCCTGCTTTCCCCGAAGGTATGATGCTGGCTATCCTCTTCGGAAACGTCTTTGCGCCGCTGATCGACTATTTCGTCGTGCAAGCCAACATCAAACGGAGGGCGCGTCGCCATGTCTGATACGCAGTCCCAAGAACCAAAGGGCGCGATTGCAAAATTTCTGGCCGCCTCGCCGGATTCTGTCGGTAAAACGATAGTCGTCGCGGTCGCTGTCTGCCTTGTGGCCTCAATGGTCGTATCCGCCGCAGCGGTCAGCCTGCGCCCGGTGCAAGAAGCCAACGCGCTGAAGGACAAGCAGGTCAACGTTCTGCAAGTCGCCGGTGTCTATGAGCCGGGCGTCGATGTCTCCGAAGCGTTCGCTGCGTTCGAACCGCATGTACTTGAACTGTCGACGGGCGCTTTCGTCGACGATCAGTTCGACGCTGCCACGTTTGATGACATCGCTGCGGCCAGCGATCCCGACCTGAGCGTTGCGCTGGACAATGACCCGGCGGGAATTGGGCGTCAGTCTAAGTATCGCGTGATCTACCTGTTGCGCGACGATGCGGGCGAGTTGGACAAGGTGATCCTGCCGCTGCATGGCTATGGCCTGTGGTCCACGCTCTATGGCTTTATCGCACTGGAGAACAACGGCAACGATATCTTCGGCCTGCAATTCTATCAGCATGGTGAGACGCCGGGCCTTGGGGCCGAGGTGGACAACCCACGCTGGAAGGCACTGTGGAATGGAAAACGTCTGCGTGATGACGCGGGTGAGCTTCAGATCACCGTCGCCAAATCGCAGCCCGCCGCTGGCCCGGACTTTTACGTCGACGCGCTGGCCGGGGCGACGCTGACCTCGGTGGGTGTCGATAACCTTGTACGGTTCTGGATGGGAGATGCGGGTTACGCTCCGTTTCTGGCCAAATTGCAAGCAGGAGAATTCTGATGTCTCAGACTAAGAAAGAGATGCTGGTCGACCCGCTTGTCGACAATAACCCGATCACTCTGCAGGTGCTGGGCATCTGTTCGGCGCTGGCGGTGACCTCGTCACTGCAGGTCTCGATGGTGATGGCGCTGGCGGTGATCTTCGTGACCTCGTTCTCGTCCTTCTTTATCTCGTGCCTGCGCAACCAGATTCCGGGCTCGATCCGGATCATCGTACAGATGGTGATCATCGCCTCGCTGGTGATCCTGGTGGACCAGATCCTTAAGGCCTATGCGTTTGAGATCTCGAAAACTCTGTCGGTTTTTGTCGGCCTGATCATCACCAACTGTATCGTGATGGGCCGGGCTGAGGCGTTTGCGATGAAGAACCCGCCCGTCGCGTCGTTCATCGACGGCATGGGCAACGGTATGGGCTACGGCCTGATCCTGCTGCTGGTCGGCTTCATTCGTGAGCTATTCGGTGCCGGATCGCTGTTTGGCATCACCATTCTGGAGACCGTCAACAACGGTGGCTGGTACGTGCCCAACGGCATGCTGCTGCTGCCTCCGTCAGCGTTCTTCATCATCGGTCTGATCATCTGGGCCTTCCGCACATGGAAGCCGAACCAGGTGGAAGAGCGTGAGTACAAAATTCAGCAGGTAGAGGCCCACTGATGGAAGGTCTGATTTCACTGGCCGTAAAGGCCATCTTTGTCGAAAACCTTGCGCTCAGCTTCTTTCTGGGGATGTGTACCTTCATTGCCGTGTCCAAGAAGATTTCGACCGCGCTGGGTCTGGGCATCTCGGTCATGGTTGTGCAGGCCATCACTGTGCCTGCCAACAACCTGTTGCTGAACTACCTGCTGAAACCGGGCGCGCTGGCCTGGGCCGGTTTCCCGGATGTGGACCTGACCTTCCTTGGCCTGATCTCGTATATCGGTGTGATCGCGGCGATGGTTCAGATCCTTGAGATGGTTTTGGACAAGTATTTCCCGCCGCTCTACAACGCGCTGGGGATCTTCCTGCCGCTGATCACGGTGAACTGCGCGATCTTGGGTGGTTCGCTGTTCATGGTGGAGCGTGACTATAACTTTGCCGAGGCCGCGACTTATGGTCTGTCTTCCGGTTTTGGCTGGGCACTGGCGATCACTGCGATGGCGGGTGTGCGCGAAAAGCTGAAATATTCGGATATCCCCGACGGCCTGCAAGGGCTTGGGATCACCTTCATCACCGCGGGTCTGATGGCGATGGCCTTCATGTCCTTCTCAGGCGTGAAACTGTAAGGAGGGGCGCATGGAAACTTTTAGCTTAGGCGTCGTTCTTTTTACCCTGATCGTGTTGGGGCTGGTGGCCATCATCATGGCTGCGCGGTCCAAGCTGGTGTCGACCGGGAACGTGAACATCACCATCAACGGTGAGAAAACCATCTCGGTCCCAGCAGGTGGCAAACTGCTGCAAACGCTGGCGGCCGAGAAGCTGTTTGTTCCGTCCGCCTGTGGCGGCGGCGGTACCTGCGCGCAATGCCGGGTGCGGGTGCATTCGGGCGGTGGCTCGATCCTGCCAACTGAGGAAAGCCATATCACCAAGCGTGAGGCTTCGTGCGGTGACCGTCTGTCCTGTCAGGTCGCGGTCAAGCAGGACATGGACATCGAAGTCCCCGAAGAGGTCTTTGGCGTCAAGAAATGGGAATGCACCGTTCGCTCGAATGAAAACGTGGCGACCTTCATCAAGGCCCTGACCCTGGACCTGCCGGAAGGCGAGGACGTGAACTTCCGCGCCGGTGGCTATATCCAGATCGAGGCCCCCGCGCACGCGTTGAAATATACCGATTTCGACGTGGAAGAGGAATATCGCGAAGATTGGGACAAGTTCAATCTGTGGCAATACGAATCCGTCGTGGCCGAACCGATTGAGCGGGCTTATTCCATGGCCAACTATCCGGACGAAAAAGGCATGATCATGCTGAACGTCCGAGTGGCTTCGCCGCCTCCGGGTTCGGATGGTATCCCCCCGGGCCAGATGTCGTCGTATATCTTCAACCTGAAACCGGGTGACAAAGTCACGATTTCGGGTCCGTTTGGTGAGTTTTTTGCCCGCGACACGCAGAAAGAGATGGTCTTTATTGGTGGTGGTGCGGGCATGGCCCCTATGCGCAGCCACATCTTCGATCAGCTCAAGCGTCTGGAAAACCGCGATCGCAAGATCAGCTTCTGGTACGGCGCGCGGTCGAAGAAAGAGATGTTCTTTGTCGAGGATTTCGACCAACTGGCCGAAGAGTTCGACAATTTCGAATGGCATGTCGCCCTGTCGGATGCGCAGCCCGAGGACGATTGGAAAGGCTATACCGGCTTCATCCACAACGTTCTGTTCGAGGAATACCTCAAGAACCACCCCGCGCCCGAGGATTGCGAGTTCTACATGTGTGGACCGCCGATCATGAACCAGTCGGTCATCAACATGCTGCTGGACTTGGGCGTGGATCGCGAAGACATCATGCTGGACGATTTTGGCGGATAAGACAGGATAAACCGGCGCAGCACAGCGCCGGTTTTTTTACAGCCGCAGGTCGCTGGCCTCTGGCGGCAGACAGGATTTGACGTCGAACAACACGCTTTGATCCTTGCCAAAGGCGCGTATCTCGGCTGGGGCGAGCGTCAGAAATTCCCGATGCGCAACTGCCAGAACGATACCGTCATAAGCACCGGTTTCAGGCTGCGAAGTCATTGAAATCCCGTATTCCTGCTGCGCGGCAACTGCATCCGCATGGGGGTCGTAGACATCGACGGCGACGCCGTAGTCTTGCAACTCGTCAATGATATCCACCACACGCGTGTTGCGCAGGTCGGGACAGTTTTCCTTGAAGGTCAGCCCCATTACCAGCACGCGGGCGGCGGCCACATTGATCCCCTCGCGCATCATCCGCTTGACCAGTTGCGAGACCACATAGCCGCCCATACTGTCATTCAACCGACGCCCGGCCAGAATGATCTGCGGGTGATGGCCCACAGCTTCGGCCTTGTGGGTCAGGTAATAGGGGTCTACGCCGATGCAATGCCCGCCCACCAGACCGGGGCGGAAGGGTAGAAAGTTCCACTTGGTCCCCGCGGCGCGCAGAACTGCATCGGTGTCGATATCCATCCGGCCAAAGATCATCGCCAGCTCATTCACCAGCGCGATGTTCAGGTCGCGCTGGGTGTTCTCGATCACCTTTGCGGCCTCGGCCACACGGATGCTTTCCGCCTTGTGGGTGCCTACCGTGATGATCCGCGCGTAAAGCGCATCCACCAGATCGGCCACCTCGGGGGTCGAGCCGGACGTAACCTTGCAGATATCCGCGATCCGATGGGTCTTGTCGCCGGGGTTGATCCGCTCGGGGCTGTAGCCTGCAAAGAAATCGCGGTTGAACACCAGGCCCGAGGCGCGTTCCAACACTGGCACACAGTCTTCCTCGGTCGCGCCGGGGTAGACGGTGGATTCGTAGACCACAAGATCGCCGGGTTTCAGCACGCGTCCAACGGTTTCAGACGCGCTGAGCAAAGGTGTTAAGTCAGGCTGCTTGCCTGCCGTGATCGGGGTGGGGACGGTGACGATATAGGTGTCACATTCCGCGATTTCTGCCGCATCGGTGGTGAAGGACAGGCCGGTTGCGGCGCGCAGGTCCTCGGGCTCGACCTCATGGGTTGCGTCCTGACCGGCGCGCAGGGCGGTTATCCGGGCTGTGTTGATGTCAAAGCCGGTCACAGGGCCGATTTTGCCGAAGGCCACGGCCAGCGGCAGGCCGACATAGCCCAGTCCGATCACAGCGATCTTGCGGGCGTTGGGGTCTGTTTCAAACATCGCCGTCATTTACCATGATAGTCGCGGAACCACGCGACGAACCGGGCAATTCCCTCTTTGAAATCGGTTTGCGGGCGGTACCCTGTCAGGGATTGCAGCAGATCATTATCGGCCCATGTCGCAGGCACATCGCCCATCTGCATAGGCATGTAGTTTCGGATAGCCTTTTTGCCCAAGGCATCCTCAATGGCCTCGATGAAGTCCATCAGCCGCACCTTGTCTCCATTGCCGATATTCACCACCCGCCACGGCGCTGCCGGAGACAGGCTGTCGCCCTCGGCAATCTGATCCGCGCTGTCCGGGCGCACGGGCGGCACGTCGATCAGCAGGCGGATACCCCGCACCAGATCCTCGACATAGGTGAAGTCGCGGTACATGTCGCCGTGGTTGTAGATGTCGATTGGTCGGTCATCCAGAATGGCGTCCACAAATTTGTAGAGCGCCAGATCGGGACGCCCCCAACTGCCGTAAACAGTGAAAAAGCGGAACATCGTCGTCGGCAGGTTCCACAGATGAGCGTAGGAATGGCCCATCGCCTCATTTGCTTTCTTCGTGGCTGCGTAGATCGTCAGAGGGGTGTCGGCCTTTTCGACCTCGGTAAACGGCATCTCTTCGTTCGCACCGTAAACGGATGAGGTCGATGCCATCAGCAGATGCGCAACTTCATGTTCTCGGGCAATCTCCATGACATTGAATGTGCCCACGACGTTTGAGTTGATATAGCTGCGCGGGTCTTCCAGGCTGTAACGCACCCCGGCTTGTGCGGCGAGGTGAACGATGACCTCGGGCTTGAAGTCATCGGCGATCTGTTTCAGGCGGTCGTGATTTTCCAGCAAGTCCTCGGTTGCGGAAAAGCCAGGGTTTTGCAGCAACATCTGGTGGCGGCGCTGCTTGAGGGTGACGTCGTAATAGTCGGTCATCCCGTCATAGCCGTGCACACGAAAGCCTTCGGCCAGCAAAAGCTTGGCCAGATGGAACCCGATGAACCCGGCCGTTCCGGTGACAAGAACCCGTTTCATGCAACCCTCTGTTTCATCGCCGTTTGATGCTGCATCAGGGATACTGTCACCGGCCCGAGGTCAAGCGGTTTTCGCACTTTGGAGCGTCAACCGACGATCATCTGTTTCATGCGAAGGGCTTCGTATTCCAGCTCTTTCAGGCGGAAATGCACGACGTCGCCAATGGTGATCACGCCGCGCAGGGCGCCGTCGGCGAGAACCGGCATATGGCGGAATCGCCCCTCGGTCATGGTTTTCAGAACGTCGTTCAGCGGGTCATCAGGTGCGCAGGTTTTGACCTCACGCGTCATCAGGTCCTCGACCGATTGGGGAAGCGTCTGACCGGGGGTGTCGGCCATGCGGCGCACGATATCGCGTTCCGACAGAATGCCCTGCAGTGCGCCGTTTTGATCGGTCACCAGAACCGCCCCGATTTTCTTTTCCTTCAGCGTGTTCACCACCGAGTGAATCGTGTCGTTTGGACGCACCGAGAACACCGCATTTCCCTTGCCCTCAAGCAGTTTCGCCACGGTCGTCTGCGAGTGTGACAGGTTCGAGTCGACCGACTGGCTGCGCGTGCTGGTCTCGGCCTTGTCGCCGCGGGTCGGTGGCTGGTAAGAGCTTGGGGCCATGGGCAATCTCCTTCTGCTTTGTTATTTACCTTAGCGCAGCCAAACGACCTGTATAGGGTGCAATTGCCCGTTCCGGGGAAAACTGCCGAAAACCAAGGATATCCGAACTTTTGTCCGACCTTTCTCTGACCCCGCCTGTTGCAGCGCTGATCTTTTTCGCCGTGGTTGTATGCGGGCACAATTTTCGCATGGCATGGAAACAACAAGCGCCGGGGTGGCAGAAAAAGGCGTGGCTGTTTGGCGTGCCTGCCGGAATTGGTCTGCTGGTTTTGGGCTTCATGCCGCTGAAACTCTGACGCAGGTTTGACTCTGATCCGGGGCGCTGGCATATGCCGGGCACGTTTTCCTAAGAGGGTGCTGTGATGCGTTTTGTCCCCGTTTTGGCTGTTGCCGCGCTGGTGTCTGGCTGTTTGTTCGACAAAGAACCAGAAGTCGTGCGCCTGTCTGGCGAAACCATGGGGACGACCTTCAACATCACCGCCATCGGCGTGGACCTTGACGAAGAGGCGCTGGCAGGTGCAGTCGATCAGACGCTGGCCGAGGTCAACGCCAAGATGTCCAACTGGGATCCGAATTCCGAGGTGTCCACCTTTTCTGCGTCGGACAGCACCGATGCCGTGGCAGTATCTGACGAATTTGCGTTGGTGATTGATGCGGCAAATGACGTGCACGAGAAAACGGGCGGCACGTTTGACGTCACCCTTGGCCCGCTGATTGAGCTGTGGGGCTTTGGCCCGCGCAAACCCGAAGATCCTGTGCCATCGGATGCCGAAATTCAGGCCGCGCTGGACAGCGTCGGTCAGTCCCGCCTGTTGACGCTGGACCGCGAGGCCGGGACGTTGGCCAAATCGGATGCGGATGTAGGCATCAACTTGTCGGCCATCGCCAAAGGCTATGGCATTGATGCGGTGGCCGAAACGCTGCGCGAAGCTGGGATCGAGAACTACATGGTCGAGATCGGCGGCGATCTGGTCACTATGGGTCAGAATGACAAGGGTGAGGCATGGCGGATCGGGATCGAAAAACCTGAAACTGGCGTGCAGGCCATTCAGTTGATCGTTCAGCTTGACGATCTGGGGATGGCGACCTCGGGCGATTACAAGAACTTCTTCGAACAGGACGGCGTGCGCTATTCGCATATTATCAACCCGGTGACAGGCCGCCCGATCACGCATCGGACCACCTCGGTCACGGTGCTGGCGGAAAACGCGATGATGGCCGATGCCTGGGCCACGGCCATGTTGGCGCTGGGGCAGGAAAAAGGGCTGGAACTGGCCGAAAAGCATAAACTTGCCGTGTATTTCATCTCGCGGGATGTGACAGGGGGCGAAGATGCCTATATCACGGTTCATAGCAGCGCGTTCAAAGACGCCTTAGGCAGCAACTGACGGATACGAATCATGAGCACCTTTATTCTGGCTTTCATACTGCTGGCTCTTGTGATGGTGGGCATGTCGTTGGGCGTGATGCTGATGGGCAAGACCATCAAGGGCAGCTGTGGCGGTCTGAACGCGATCTCGGGTGCGGATAAATGCGTGGTCTGTCAGAAAGATGTCGACCCGAACAGCCCGCTGCGTGATCAGTTGCAGTGCAAGCGCGCCAAGAAGATGCTGGAACAGATGGAACGCGAAGCGCAGGTGTAAATTCCGCTTCGCCGCTGACGCCGAATTGGTTAGCCTAAGCCCCGGACGATCAAAGGGGCGTATCCGTGGCAAAAGCCAAAAACATCCTGTTCATCATGTTCGACCAGCTGCGCTGGGATTACCTGAGCTGCTACGGCCATCCGCATCTGCATACTCCGAATATCGACCGGTTGGCGGCGAGGGGTGTGCGATTTGACAGGGCTTATATCCAATCACCCATTTGCGGCAGCTCTCGCATGTCGACCTATACCGGACGCTATGTGCATTCGCACGGCGCCTCGTGGAACGGCATCCCACTGAAGGTTGGCGAGATGACGATGGGCGATCACCTGCGCAGGGCTGGGATGGAGTGTTGGCTGGTCGGCAAAACTCATATGCGCGCGGATGCCGAGGGGATGGCCCGACTGGGTCTGGAGCCTGACAGCCTGATTGGGGCCCGTGTGGCCGAATGCGGTTTTGACGTGTTCGAACGCGATGACGGGATGCTGCCCGAGGGGCCGGATGGCTATTATGATCCGGACGGCGCGAAAGAGTACAACAATTACCTCGCTGCCAAAGGTTATGAGAGTGACAACCCGTGGCACGACTTTGCCAATTCTGGTCTGGATGCAGATGGCAACGTTTTGTCCGGCTGGTTCCTGAAGAATTCGACCGAGGCCGCAAATATCGCCGAGGAAGACAGCGAAACCCCATATCTGACCGGGCGCGGGATCGAGTTCATTGATACCCATGACGGCCCCTGGTGTTGCCATCTGAGCTTCATCAAACCCCACTGGCCTTATATCGTGCCCGAGCCCTATGCCTCGATGTACGGCCCCGATGACGTGCTGCTGGTAAACCGGTCTGAAGCCGAGCGTGACAACGCGCATCCCGTTCTGCGTGCTTTCATGGACACAAAGATTGGCCAGACATTCTCGCGGCAGGATGTGCGCGAGGCGGTGATCCCCGCCTATATGGGTTTGATCAAACAGGCGGATGACCAGATGGGCCGCCTGTTCGACTGGATGGAAAAAACCGGCCGGATGGAGGACACGATGATCGTGCTGACCTCGGATCACGGCGATTTTCTGGGCGATCACTGGATGGGGGAGAAGACGTTCTTCCACGATGCCTCGACCAAAGTGCCGCTGATCATCTATGATCCATCGTCCGCCGCTGACGCCACGCGCGGCACGGCCTGTGATGCGTTGGTGGAATCCATCGATCTTGCCCCGACCTTTCTGAATGTAGCCGGTGGCGCAGATGCCTCGCATATCCTCGAAGGGCATTCCCTGTTGCCGATCCTGCATGGGACACAGGCGGAAACTCCGCGGGATGTGGTGATTTGCGAATATGATTATTCGGCCTCGCCGCTAGCAGAGAAACTTAATGCCTCGGTCCGCGATGCGGTGATGTTCATGGTCGCCGACAGGAAGTGGAAGCTGATCCATTGCGAGGGTGGCCATCGTCCTTTGCTGTTTGATCTGGAAAACGATCCACAGGAATTGACCGATCTGGGCGACAGCGCCGACCACGCCGACGTCATCGCGCAGATGTATGAGCATCTGTTTACGTGGACCCGCAGGCAATCTCAGCGCACCACGCGGTCCGAGGCGCAATTGATCGAGATGCGGACCAAAAGCCGGGGCCGGGGGGTTGTTGTCGGCATCTACGACGAAAACGACGTGCCGTTGGAGTTGACGGTGAAATACCGAGGCCGCAAAGCGCGCCCGTATCGGGATATTGTCGGCAAGGATTAAATTCAGCGCGTCTGCGCCAAAAGGCGGTTCACCCGGCGTCGGGCAAGGGGTAAAAGGTCAGGCAAGAGCAGCAATCCCGGAGAGTCCGAATGACCGCCCCCAAACCTGTCGTCCTGTGCATTCTTGATGGTTGGGGTTTGTCCGAGGACACCGAGGCCAACGCCCCCTATCTGGCGCAGACCCCGACATTTGACGCGATCATGGCGCGAGGGCCGCACGCGCAACTGATCACACACGGGCCTGACGTGGGTCTTCCCAGCGGCCAGATGGGCAATTCCGAGGTCGGCCATACCAATATTGGCGCAGGCCGCGTGGTGGCTATGGATCTTGGGCAGATTGATCTGGCGATCGAGGATGGGTCATTTTTCGAAAATCAGGCGTTGCAGGCCTTCATCGCCAAGGTGAAGGCGGCGGGCGGCACGGCGCATCTGATGGGTCTGGTCTCGGATGGCGGCGTGCATGGGCACCTGAACCACATCGTCGCGGCGGCCAAGGCGATCACGGATGCGGGCGTGCCGGTGGCGTTGCACGCGGTGACGGATGGGCGGGACGTTGCGCCGAAATCGGCCGCGCCCTTTGTTGCCGAACTGGAAGAGCGACTACCCGAAGGCGCGCAGATCGTCACCGTCAGCGGGCGCTACTATGCCATGGACCGCGACAATCGGTGGGAAAGGGTCAGTCAGGCCTATGCTGCCATGATCAACGGACAGGGGCGGGCGGCTAGCACGGCGCATGGGGCCATCGACCACGCTTACAACCAGTCGGAAACCGATGAATTCATCGTGCCCACGGTGCTGGACGGGTTCGATGGGGTGACGGATGGCGACGGGTTCTTCTGTCTGAACTTCCGCGCCGACCGCGCCCGCGAAATCCTGCGCGCGATTGGCGAGCCGGGTTTTGCCGATTTCGACACCGGGCCGCGTCCGCATCTGTCGGCTTTGCTGGGAATGGTGGAATACTCAGACGGCCACAACGCCTATATGACCACTGTATTCCCCAAGCGAGACATCGTGAACACCCTCGGTGAATGGGTGGCCAAACAAGGTCTGCGTCAGTTCCGTTTGGCCGAGACCGAGAAATACCCCCATGTCACCTTCTTCCTCAACGGTGGCAAGGAAACCCCCGAGGTGGGCGAAGACCGCTATATGCCCAAATCGCCAAAAGTAGCGACCTATGATTTGCAGCCCGAGATGTCGTCGGCCGAGGTGACAGCCAAATTCGTTGAGGCGATTGAAGAGGGCTATGACCTGATCGTCACCAACTATGCCAACCCCGATATGGTCGGCCATACCGGTGATCTTCAGGCAGCTATCAAGGCGTGCGAGGCGGTGGATCAGGGCTTGGCGCAAGTTGTTGCGGCGCTGACCAAAGCAGGGGGCGCGATGATCGTGACGGCGGATCACGGCAACTGCGAGGTGATGGTCGACCCTGAAACCGGTGGGCCGCATACGGCGCATACGCTGAACCCGGTACCCGTGGCTTTGGTCGGCGGACCCGAAGGCGCCACGTTGCGCGAGGGGCGGCTGTCGGATCTGGCACCGACACTGTTGGACCTGATGGGGCTGGAGCAGCCTCAGGAAATGACCGGGCGCAGCTTGCTGTCATGAGGGCGCTTCCGGTTCTGCTCGCAGCCCTTCTGGCAGCCCCGCTTTACGCGCAGACGGACCCTTCCACTGCGGCGCTGAACGCGGCGCGCCAGCTCGAGGCGGCCTCGATCGCGCTGACCGAAGCTGACAGCGCGCGGGATCGGGTGCGGGCGTTGACCACCACGGTGCAGGCTTATGAGGCCGGGTTGACGGCGATGCGCGAAGGCTTGCGCAAGGCCGCTACGCGCGAGGCGCAGCTGACCGCCGAACTGCACGCGCGGGAAAAGGATGTGGCGCAACTGTTGGGTGTGTTGCAAACGATCGAGACCACAGCGCCGCCGGTTTTGATGCTGCACCCGTCGGGCCCGTTGGGGTCTGCGAGGGCGGGCATGATGTTGTCCGAGGTCACGCCGGGCCTGAATGCCCGCGCTCAGGCGCTGGCCAGTGACCTGCGAGAGGTTCAGACGCTACGCCAATTGCAGCAAAGTGCGACCGAAACCCTGACCGAAGGTCTGGTGGGTGTGCAAATCGCCCGAACCCAACTAAGCGCCGCGATTGCCGACCGTACAGACCTGCCGCGCCGCTTTGTCGAAGACCCTATTCGTACCGCCATCTTGATTTCCTCGACCGAGACTTTGGAAGGCTTCGCAAGCGGTCTGTCCGAGATTTCCGAGGGTGAGATTGCCGCCACCAATGCCGATGTATCCGACCGCAAGGGTCAGATCGACCTGCCGACGCAGGGGATCATCCTGCATCGCGCGGGCGAGACCGATGCCGCAGGCGTGACCCGCCCCGGCATTGTGATGGGCACCCGGCCCCGCGCGATTGTTACATCGCCCACGGCCGCGACGATCCGCTATCGCGGGCCGCTGCTGGATTTGGGCAATCTGGTGATATTGGAGCCGCAACCGGGTCTTTTGTTCGTCTTTTCCGGCTTACAAGAGGTGTATGGAGAGACGGGTCAGGTGATCCCGCAAGGCTCACCCGTTGGGTTGATGCCAGGTGAAACGCCGGAAATCGGCGCTATTTTGTCAACAAGCAGTGATGGTACTGGAACTGACCGCTCAGAAACGCTCTATATAGAGGTAAGACAACAAAACAGCCCCGTGGACCCGGAATCGTGGTTTCGGACCGACAAGGATGGATAACCGAGTATGAAGAAATTTGTGATGGCCGGTTTGGCCGGAACCGTGGCAGGCATTATCGCAACCACTCAGATTGCAGGCCCCTTGCTGGCGCAAGAGGCCGAGAACAAGGCGAGCGTTTATCAGCAACTTGACCTGTTTGGGGACATTTTCGAGCGTATCCGTTCGCAATATGTCGAAGAGGTTGAGCCCGAAGATCTGATCGAAGCGGCGATTGACGGAATGCTGACCTCGCTTGATCCCCATTCCAGCTACCTGTCGCCCAGCGATGCAGAGCAGATGCGTGTTCAGACGCGCGGTGAGTTTGGCGGGCTGGGGATCGAGGTTACGCAGGAAGAAGGCTATGTCAAAGTGGTCTCACCCATCGACGACACTCCGGCTGATGAGGCCGGGATCGAAGCGGGCGATTTCATCACCCATGTGGATGGCGAAAGCATTCTGGGCCTGACGCTGGACAAGGCGGTCGATCTGATGCGCGGGCCGGTGGGCTCGGAAATCGTGATCACCGTAGTTCGTGAGGGCGAGCAGGAGCCTTTTGACATCACCATTGTCCGCGACACGATCAAGCTGACTGCCGTGCGCGCCCGGACCGAAGGTACCAGTGTCGTTCTGCGTGTGACGACGTTCAACGACCAAACCTTCCCCAATCTGCAAGAGGGCCTGAACGAGCAGATCGAAGAGATCGGCGGCATCGACAAGGTCAACGGCGTTGTTCTGGACCTGCGCAACAACCCCGGTGGTCTGCTGACGCAGGCGATCAAGGTTTCAGACGCATTCCTGAACGAGGGCGAAATCGTTTCAACCCGTGGTCGTGACCCGGGCGAGGGTGAGCGGTTCAACGCCACCGCCGGCGATCTGGCCGAAGGCAAGCCGATCGTGGTGCTGATCAATGGCGGGTCGGCCTCAGCCTCGGAAATCGTGGCGGGTGCGCTGCAAGACCATCGCCGGGCGATTGTCGTGGGCACGAAGAGTTTTGGCAAAGGCTCGGTCCAGACGGTCATGCCGCTGCGCGGGGATGGTGCGATGCGTCTGACGACGTCACGCTATTACACGCCGTCGGGACGCTCGATCCAGGCGCTTGGGGTCAGCCCGGACATTATTGTGGAACAACCGCGTCGCGCTGCGGATACCGAGGAAGAGGAAACAAACCCCCGCACCCGGTCCGAGGCCGATCTGCGTGGCAGCCTGAACAATGACAGCCTCAGCGAGGATGAGATCCGTCAGATCGAGGAAGACCGCGCCAAGGCTGAAGAAACCGCCGAATTGCGGGAAGAGGATTACCAATTGGCCTATGCCATCGACATCCTCAAAGGTCTGTCGGCCTTCCGGCCCAACGGCCCGTCCCAGTAAATCGAAGGGCCGCTCCAGGGCGGCCCTTTTCTTATGAACTTAGCTTTCGACCTTCCGCAGCTTCTCTTCATCCAGCATCGTCGCGAGGATCATACCGACCGAGACCGAGATGGCGGCGAAGACAAAGGCCATGTTCATGCCGCTGTCAAACGCCGATGCGATAGCGGTTTTCACCTGTTCGGCCTCTGTCGGGGTCAGCTTGGCCATCACGGTTTTGGCGGAATCGGTAGTCAGCGTGCCGCCGTTGATGGCCCTTTGATCCGCATCGGACATTTTGATGCCATCCACCGCAAGCTGTTTGCCAAGGCTGGAGAGGCTGGTGGCATACATGATCGCGGTGGCGAACGCGACTGAGATGGCACCATAGACGAGATGGGTCATGAAGCTTAACCCGCCAACAAGCCCGGCGCGTTCGGGTTTGACCGCACTGACCGCAGCCGTACCCGATGGCCCCACTGTCAGCGTTGCGCCCAGCCCGATCATGGCCATGCCGGGCAGGATCTGGAAATAGCCCAGCCCTGTAGGCATCGCCACGATGCTGAGCGCCCCTATGGTGGCAATGAGATAGCCCCAGAACAACAGCCGCTTCGGCCCGAAGTCGTTATAAAGCGTCCCAGAAACGATCGACCCGATCGCCAACAGTAAAGTCAGCGGGGCCAGCCCAAGCGCTGAATGAAAGACCGACCAGCCCAGAACCTTCTGCATATATTGCGGGAAATACAGCAGCCCGACAAAGGCGGCTGAGACGTTGAACATGTTCAGACCCAGCGTGATCAGAAACTCTCGGTTCTGCATCATTTGGGGCAGCAGCAGCGGCTCTTTCACACGCTTTTCGATTATGGGGAAAGACAGGAACAGCACGGCGCTGACGAAGAACACCATCAGCAGTGGCGGCGAGGCCCAACCCCAATCCGCGCCCACATCCAGCCCGTAAAGCAGCAGCAGGACCGCCAAGGACAACAGAACCATTCCGGCGATGTCCAGATGCTCACCCTGTTTGTGCTGTTTTTCACGCTCCATCAGGATCAGTGCCGTAATCATCGAGATGGTCGAGAATATGACATTGGCCAGGAAGAACAGCCTCCAATCACCGAAACTGACCGCTGCGCCGCTGATCAAGGGACCAAACACATTGCCACTGGTGACACCCGCCAAGATCATGCCCATGACCAAGGCCCGCTGTTCAGGCTTGGCGATCTTGGTGGCGCCAAAGGCCAGCGCGCAAGGCCAAACACAACCTGCGCCGATACCTTGCAAGGCGCGCGAGAGGATCAGGAAATCGAGGCTGGGGGACAGAAAACACATGACCGAAGAAAACAGAAAGATCGACAGCCCGATCAGCATCATTTTGCGGTGGCCAAACATGTCCCCCATCCGGCCTCCGGCCACCATGGTCATGGCAAAGAACAGGGCGTAGATGTTTAATACCCATTGGGTCGAGGTGATGTCCGCGTCAAAGCTGTTTTCGATCGCGGGGACCAGTATCAAGGCGCCGGTAAAGTCGATCCCGATGCCAAACCCTGTCACCATCAGGGCGATGACCTTGATAATACTCGTCCGGTCCATACCAATACTCCACCAATCGCCTATCGGTTCATGATGCACGGAAAACGCTGGAAAGATAGGGGCTTGGGTCGCAGGCGTCAGGTATCGGACTGTTGCGACCGGCGAAAGGCGCGTTTCAGAAGGTCCAGTTCCGCGCGCAGCAGGTCAATCTCGGCCCGCAGATCGTCCGCCGCAGGAACCCCTGCAATGATGGTGAAATCGCCCAGTTTTTCTGAACTGTCCCGATCTAGGATGACAAAGCTGTGCACCCCGTCCGACAGAGCCGAGTTCGGGACGGGAATAGCCAGCGCCCAGCCATCGGGCGAGGCAGTCAGAGTTACGCCGTCCAACACCTCATCCCGGTAGTGAACTGAGACGTGCGGCTCGGCTGAGGATGTGATCAGCCCTTGCCAGATTCCGTTTTCCAGTCTGAGCGGCGTCAGGATGGGGTGCGTCATGATATGGGCCTCATAATTCGGCGCGATGGTGGCGGCAGAAGGTCAGTTCGCGCACAAAAATGCGGTTCATCGTCGGGGCGTCAAAGATGAGATCTAGCCAGATCTTGTCGATCCGCCGCTCGTTCAGGGGGAGGTGGGCCAAATCGAAATCGACCCCGCCTGTTCGGTTTGGGTCTAACTCCCTGAGAACCTGTTCGGTATTGGGGCCGTGCTGGATGTTCAAACGGGCCATTCCGTGTGTATCGCGTTCCGCCTCGATCTGCGCATCGACCCGTATCAGGTGCTGCTTGGTCAGACCCTGCGCGGCATCTGCGGGCAACGCGACGGACAGGGACAGAAAGGAGCCTGCGAATTCGAACACCTCGAGACTGAGCCCAAAGGGTGCCAGATCATTGTCGCGCCGGTTGCGCGTCTGGCGCAGGCTGATTTCCGACAGCGCGCAGTCGTGAAACAAGGTAGTCTGACCGTCCAACGGTGTTCTGCGCGGGGCCGAGGCCAGCCCGCTGCGCGACAGCGGTTCGCGCCAGAGGTCGGGGCGCCAGCTCCAATCTGTGCCAAGGGGTTTGGCGAATTGGTTTGATCCGATCAGGGGCCGCGTCAAACGGCCATCCGCCGCATGGATCAACCGGTCCAGATCGGCGCGCAGCTTGCGCGCTTCGTCTCGCTGGTGGCGCAACTGGGCGGGGGGTGTGTGCCCGGCCATCTGTGCGGCCTGCCGCCAACGGGCCTGCACCTTGCGGAAAATATAGCGATCCAGAAATTTGCCCATGGTCCCCGTCATCTTTTGTTGACCACTGTTTAGTCAATGACGGTGGTTAGGATAAAGCCGAAACCCGGAAATATCGCGTTAATTCCGGCGGCACAGCCGGGTTTCGGCTGGGCAGGCGGGTTGCGATCTGATACCCGCAGGGCCGTTCTTGCAATCGCGTGGACCAATGCGTACCGTCCGGCACCTGATTGCTGTAGATCATCCGAAAAAGCGCGTATCAAAAAACTTGAGGCAAGGCCGGGGTATGGAACCCACTCTTTTTTCGTTCATTTGGAAGTATTCGAAGAAGCAACAGATTGTGCTGTTGGTGCTGACGGTTCTGTCCTTCCCGTTTCTCTACGCCTCGTTGGAGTTGCCCAAGCAGATCATCAACGATGCCATCGGTGCGCCCAGCGATACGGTGACGGTGCTGGGGATCTCGTTCACACAGGTCCAGTATCTCTTGATTCTGTGCTGCGCGTTCTTGCTGACGGTGATCATCAGCGGGCTGATGAAGATGCGCATCAACACGATGAAGGGCGTTCTGGCCGAACGGATGCTGCGTCGGCTGCGGTTCACACTGATCCACCGTACCATGCGCTTCCCAAAATCCTATTTCCAGACCACCAGCCAGGGTGAGCTGGTGTCGATGATCACCTCCGAGGCAGAGCCGATGGGAGGGTTGATGGGCGATGCGATTGCCCAGCCGGTGTTCCAGTTCGGGCAGATGATGACCATCGTCACCTTTCTATTCATGCAAAGCGTTTGGTTCGGATTGGCCAGCATCGCATTGATCCCGCTTCAAGCGTGGATCATTCCCAAGCTGCAACGGCAGATCAACCTGCTGAATAAGGACCGCATCCAGGAGGTGCGTCATCTGAGTTCGGAAATCGGCGAAAGTGCCGCGGGCATCAGTGATCTACGCACCAATGGGGGCTGGCGATATCGTCTGGCGCTGTTCAGTCATCGGTTGGGCACTTTGTTCGAGATCCGGTTCAAGATCTACAACAAGAAATTCTTCATGAAATTTCTCAACAATCTGATCACTCAGATGACGCCGTTCCTGTTCTATTCGGTTGGCGGCTATCTGGCGATCAAAGGAGAGGTTACGGTGGGCGCGCTGGTTGCGGCGCTGGGAGCCTACAAGGATCTGAGCGGCCCGTGGAAGGATTTGCTGACTTATTACAATCAGGTGCAGGATATGTCTCTGCGCTGGGAAATCGTGACCGAGCGGTTCGCGCCGGACAATATGATTCCAGAAAACCTGTTCGTGGGCGAGCCAGAGACGATTCCACACCTTACGGGCGTAATTCAGTTGCGCAACGTGACAGTCCGCGACGATGACGGCAAAACGATCCTTGAAGATATCGACCTGACGATCCCCAAGGGCGCGCGGGTTGCGATCCAATCTTCGAACGCGGCCGAGCGCAGTGCGTTGGCTCAGGTCCTCACGCGCGAGTTGCTTCCGGTGCAAGGCGATGTGACCATTGGCGGGCACGATCTGCAAGGGTTGCATCAGGCGGTGATCGCGGCCCGGATAGGCTATGCCTATTCGCGGCCCTATCTGTTCGACGGGACCTTGGGGGACAATCTGCTGATGCCCCTGCGCACCCGTCCGAAACATGCAGAAGAGGCCAAAAAAGCGCCGACACGTTGGCAGATCGAAGCGGAACGCGCCGGAAACCCGGTGGATTCCCTGTCGGACGAGTGGATCGATCCCGCGCTGGCCGGGTTAGAGGATATCGACGACATCCGGGACTGGTGGTTCCAGCTGGTCGAATCCATGGGCATTGACGAGTTCATGTTCCGCCGGACTTTGCGGTCTCAGTTCGATCCGGTGCAGCACCCGTCGTTGGCGCGTGAAATTGTCGATCTGCGCAGCCGCGTGGCTGAGCGGTTGCAGCAAAAGGGGCTGGACCGGTATGTCTACCGCTTCGACCCGGATCTGTTCAACCCGGCGGTTCCATTGGGGGGCAACCTGCTTTACGCCGCGCCGTCGCATGATATTTCGCCCGATATTCTGGCGGGCGACCGGCGGTTCATGTCGATGTTGCGGGCACATGATTTGGATGACGACGCGATGGGGATCTCCAGCGCGGTGCTGAAGACACTGAACCGAACTTTCGGACGGGATGGCACCGATCACCCGCTATTCCTGCGGTTGGGCATGACCAAGGACATGTATTACCGCCTGCTGGATATCGAGGAACGGCGCAAGCTGAAGGGTGAGGCCGGGATCACCGATCAGGAACGCGCGCTGCTGTTGACCGTTCCTTTCCTGTTGACGGCGGAACAGATTGGTCCCGATTTCCCCGACGAATACAAGGAGAAAATTCTGGCCATCCGCAGCGGACAGGCGGACCGTCTGCGCGCGCATCTGAAGGGCATGTTCATCCCCGTCACGCCTGACGCCTATATCGAGCGTATGACGGTCATTGAGAATGCGCTCTTTGGCCGTATCTCGTTGATGGCGGGCGCGCATGCGGATGAGATCGAGGATGTGGTGGCCGATATCTTGAACGAGGCCGGTCTGCGCCGTCGTGCGGCGGCGATCATCTATGACTTGCCCTCGGGGCTGGGCGGAAACAACCTGCCGACGGTGTTTCAAGAGCGCGCCGCCTTTTCGCGCGCTGGAATCAAGCGGCCCGATGTCTTAATCTTGGACAAGGCGCTGGCCAGCCACGATTCCGAAAGCCGACTGCGGACGCGGTTGAAACTGCGAGAGCTGTTGCCCGACTCGATCATGATCTTCATGGAAGATCACTTTGCCCATCCCGAGGCTTACGACCTGTTTGTCGAGATCAAGGATGGCCGTATCGACGGCGTCTCCAAGACGCGAACCCTGGACGAGGTGGACACGACTGAGGATCTCAGCCGCAAGCTCAAGATCATATCCTCGACCGAGCTGTTCGCCGGCATGGATGGCCGCAACCAGCGCCTGCTGGCTTTTTCGGCGCAATGGTACCATGCCACGGCTGGTCAGGTCATCTTTTCATGCGGTCAGGCACCGGATGCGGCCTATCTTTGCATCTCGGGCCGAGCCAGCCTGGAATGGCCCATCGAGGGCGGCACCTCGCGGCAGGTTTCGGTTATTGAACCGGGCCGTCTGATCGGGGATTTGTCCATCATCACTCGGGACCCCCGTCAGTTGGACCTTGTGGCGCTGGAGGAGTGTTCCTTCCTGCGCATTGGTGCCGAAGAGTTCCGCGCCGTGGTCGACAGCGACGCGGGTGTTGCCGTTCAGTTGCTTGAAACTGTTGCCGGGTATCTGACCTCACTGGCCAACCGGGTGAACGAGACCAAGGACCCAACCATCTTCCTGGAAGATCCCGGCCAGCCCGAGAGCGTAAATGAACGTGCCTGAGATTAGCTCGCCCCGCTACGGGTCGCATGAACAGCTTGTGGCCCCGGCTCGGGCGCGCGCTGAGATTTGGCGTCTGTTGGCGGGGTTGGGCATCGTCGCAGCCGTTGTCATTGCCCTGAATCTGGCGCTTCTGATCGTCATTTCAGCTATAGGGTCCTACGAATGGGCCGAGGCGTTTTTGTCCGGTTCCTCACCGTTGTCCATGTTGGTTCTGCTGAGCAGTTTCGCCTTTGTGACATTGGGCGTTCGACTGGCGGTCCGCCGTCTTCACCAAAGGTCGCTCGCGTCTGTTTTGGGCCCACTAGGTCAAAGTGTTGCACAGTTCTGGGTCGTCTTGCGCGCATTGGTGGTGCTTGGTGTCGTCATCACGGTGTTGCCGCCATATGATATGGGGGCCGCTTTCGTTCCGAATCTGGCCTTGTCGACATGGCTGTTGTTTCTGCCCCTGTCTTTAGGTGCAGTTCTGATTCAAACCAGCGCAGAAGAGTTTTTGTTTCGCGGCTATATGCAACAAGCCCTCGCTGCGCGATTCCGGTCGCCTGCGGTGTGGATACTCGTCCCATCTTTGCTGTTCGGAATAGGCCACTACGCCCCCGGTACCGCCGAAGGGAACGCCGGGCTGATTGCGCTTTGGTCTATCATGTTTGGCGTTTTCGCGGCTGATCTCACCGCGCGCTCAGGCACGTTGGGCCCTGCGATAGCACTCCATTTCTTCAACAATACCGTGGCGTTGCTGTTCATATCGTTGCCCGACAGCCTAAGCGGCCTTGCCCTTTTCCACCTGCCTTACGACATGTCCGATACCGGTATATTGCGGCAATGGCTTTACGTGGATTTCGCCATCATGACCGTCAGTTGGCTGACCGCGCGCCTGGCACTCAGGCGTTGATTGCATTTCTTTCCGTTGCGCCTTATTTGACGTCAAAGCCGCATTAGCAAGGTTCCGACATGAACTGGATCACAAACTACGTCCGCCCCCGGATCAACTCGATCTTTTCGCGCCGCGAGGTTCCCGAAAACCTTTGGCACAAATGCGATGAATGCGGAACGATGTTGTTTCACCGCGAACTGGCGGCAAACCAGAATGTTTGCACCCAATGCGATCATCACATGGCGATCACCCCACGGGAACGCTTTGCTCACCTGTTCGACGGCGGTATCTTTACCGAGGTAGAGGTCCCTGCGCCCAAAGACGACCCGCTGCAGTTCCGCGATCAGAAGAAATACCCCGACCGCATGAAGGCGGCGCAGAAAAAGACCGGCGAGAAAGAGGCGATGCTGGTCGCTGCTGGTGAAATCGGCCGTACTCCGATCATCGCTGCGGCGCAGGACTTTTCCTTCATGGGCGGTTCGATGGGCATGTATGTTGGCAACGCCATCATTGCCGCCGCGCAAGAGGCGGTTAAGCTGAAGCGCCCGCTGATCCTGTTTTCCGCCGCAGGTGGCGCGCGGATGCAGGAAGGCATCCTCAGCCTGATGCAAATGCCGCGCACGACTGTGGCGGTCGAGATGCTGAAAGAGGCGGGCCTGCCTTATATCGTCGTCCTAACTCACCCGACCACCGGTGGCGTCACCGCGTCCTATGCAATGTTGGGTGACGTGCACATTTCCGAACCCAACGCGCTGATCTGTTTTGCCGGGCCGCGCGTGATCGAACAAACCATCCGTGAAAAACTGCCAGAAGGCTTTCAGCGCGCTGAGTATCTGCTGGATCACGGTATGCTGGACCGCGTCACCAAGCGCACCGAAATGCGGGACGAGTTGATCACCATCACCCGGATGCTGCTGAACCAGCCGCCGGCAGTGAAAGGCGATCTGCCCGCGCCAGCTCCGGAAGAAGCACAGCCCGAAGCACTGGCTGAACCTGCGGACGAAAAATGACCTCACCGTCTTCTGACGTCATCCTCGACCGGATGATGGCACTGCATCCCAAGATCATTGACCTGACCTTGGATCGGGTGTGGCGTCTGCTGGCCGCGCTGGATAACCCGCAAGAAATGCTGCCCCCGGCGATCCATATCGCCGGGACCAACGGCAAAGGCTCAACCCAGGCGATGATCCGCGCAGGGCTCGAAGGGGCAGGGCTGTCGGCCCATGCCTATACCTCGCCGCATCTGGCCCGGTTCCACGAACGTATCCGCTTGGCCGGAGAGCTGATCTCGGAACCTGCCCTGACCGAGGTGCTGGACGAATGCTACGCTGCCAATAACGGCGAAAACATCACCTATTTCGAGATCACGACCTGCGCCGCCCTTCTGGCTTTCGCGCGCACACGGGCTGATTACACCCTGCTCGAAGTGGGTCTTGGCGGGCGTCTGGACGCCACCAATGTGATCCACGAACCCGCAGTTACGGTGATCACGCCCGTGTCCATCGACCACGAACAGTTCCTTGGCGATACACTGGGCAAGATCGCGGCGGAAAAGGCCGGGATCATCAAGCCTGGCGTGCCCTGCATCGTCGGACCCCAACCGGACGAGGCGCTCGAGGTCATCGAATACACCGCCGCCCGTCTTGGCGCACCGCTGTTGGTTCACGGCCAGCATTGGCATGTGCACGAGGAAAACGGACGCCTGATCTATCAGGACGAAACGGGTCTGCGCGACCTGCCTCTGCCCAACCTGTTGGGCGCGCATCAGATCCAGAACGCAGGTGCCGCGCTGGCGGTCCTGCGCCACCTGAACCTGGGCGATGACGCCTATGAGGCCACCGTCACCCGCGCCGAATGGCCAGCCCGGATGCAGCGCCTGAAAACCGGCCCGCTCGTTGATGCCGCTCCCCAAGCAGAGCTATGGCTGGACGGAGGCCACAACGCCGCTGCCGGGATCGCCTTGGCCGATGTGCTGGCGAAACTGCCTAAATGCCCCACCCATATGATCTGCGGGATGCTCAACACCAAGGACGTCACCGGATACCTGGCTCCACTGGCCGCACAGGCCCAAGGCCTGACTGCCGTTTCCATACCGGGAGAAGCCGCCACGCTTAGCGCCGAAGACACCGCATCCGCGGCCGCCAAAGTCAATCTGCCGGCCACTACTGCAAACAGTGTCATGGATGCTTTAACCGCCATCGTCACGGATGACCCGCAAGCCCGCGTCCTGATCTGCGGCTCGCTCTATCTGGCTGGTCACATCCTACGCGAAAACGGCTAACTCCCGATCCGTGCCGCTTCATCTGGCCAAAAATATCCCGGGGGAGGCGCGCAAGGCGCGTCGGGGGCAGAGCCCCCTATGTCCCCCAATCTTGTGCTTGCATCTCACGTAGACGCGAGGCAGTCCGTTCAAATTCAAACGTCCCTTCACCCTCGACATACAACATCTCAGGTTCCGCGGCCGCCGAGCAAATCAATCGCACCTTCGCTTCGTAAAGCGCGTCAATCAACGTCACAAAGCGTTTCGCCTCGTTAAAATTGTTGCGCGACAGGCGGGGAATGTCCTCCAACACAAGCACTTTGATGGCTTCTGCAATGGCCAGATAATCCGCAGGCCCCAACATCCGCCCACATAGATCGTAGAAGCTGGCGCGCGCCACCCCATTTCGAAACGCCGGTAGCTCGACCGCGCGACCATTGACCTGCAAAACCAAGGGATCAGCCTGACCCCCGGACAAGTCCTGCCACATAGCCCGAACGCTCTGCCGCGCCTCAGGTCCAATCGGGGTGAAATAGACCGGCGCTCCTTCCAAACGGTTCTGGCGATAGTCGGTGGGCGAGACCAACTCCCACACCTGAAGCTGTTCCTTGATATGCGCGATGAACGGCAGGAACAGCTGCCGGTTCAGGCCATCCTTATACAAATCGTCCGGGTGCCTGTTCGAGGTCGTGATCACCGCCACCCCGCCCGCATGCAGCAGGTCGAACAGACGTCCCACAATCATTGCATCGGTGATATCGGTGATCTGCATCTCATCAAAAGCCAGCAGGCGGATGGATTTCACAACCGCATCGGCCACCGGGGCCAACGCATCCTCGACGCCATCGGCGCGGGCTTTGTGCATCCCGGCATGGATTTCCTGCATGAAGGCATGAAAATGAACGCGTCGTGCGGGAATATCCTCCAGCGCATCAACAAACATGTCCATCAGCATCGACTTGCCGCGCCCAACGCCGCCCCACAGATACAACCCCTGCGGTGCAGGTGGGGCCTTGCGGAAAAATCCGCGTTTAACCGGGGCGGCCAGAGCCTGACGGATACGTTCGAAATGAGGAAGAACAGCCTCTTGCGCATCGTCTCGGGTCAGGCTGCCATCGGCAATGCGTGCCTCGTAAAGCGAAATCAAATCCGTCATATTCCGAGGCATACCCGCCGCGCAGCCCGTTGAAAAGCGGCCATTCCCGCGACGCATCAATTTTGCTGATCCGAAGTCCCAAAACTCCTGAATTGACCACGTCAAGATTTCCTCTACCGTCCTTGGACCAAACCGTCCGAGGGCCCAATGCCGCAATACGAACGCCTGCTGAACCCGATCCTGATCGTTGGCTGCATCATCATCACGGTTAGCTTTGCCGTACGCGCGTCGTTCGGGGTGTTCCAGATTCCGATCGCCGACGAATTCGGCTGGCTGCGCACCGACTTCTCGATGGCGATTGCGATTCAGAACCTGGCCTGGGGGATCGGCCAGCCGATCTTTGGTGCGCTTGCGGAAAAAATTGGTGACAGGCGCGCGATTGTTCTTGGAGCGCTGACTTATGCCGCGGGCATGGTCCTGACCGCATGGTCGGTGACACCGTTCGAACATCAACTATACGCTTGGCTTGTAGGTTTTGGCATTGCCGGAACCGGGTTTGGTGTAATCCTGGCTGTTGTCGGGCGGGCGTCTTCGGATCAGAACCGCTCGATGTCTCTGGCTATCGTGACGGCAGCGGGCAGCTTTGGACAGGTCCTTGGCGCCCCCGCAGCCGAATGGATGCTGAGCTTTCTGCCCTGGCAGCAGGTTTTCATCATCTTTGCGCTGCTTATTCTGGCCCTTGTCCTGACCTTGCCTTTCATGCGCGCGCCGCAAGCGGCCACCAAGGCCGAGTTGCAGGACAGCATGGGTGAAATCCTGGCGCGCGCTTTCCGAGACCCATCTTACGCGCTCATTTTTCTAGGCTTTTTTAGCTGTGGCTACCAATTGGGTTTCATCACCGCCCATTTCCCCGCCTTCGTGACTGAGATGTGTGGGCCGATCCAACCAGGAGGAGTACTGCACGCCGTCGGGATCACGACAACATCGGCGCTGGGGGCTGTGTCGATTTCTCTGATCGGTCTGGCTAATATAGGCGGCACACTGGTAGCGGGTTGGGCGGGTAGCCGCTTTCCCAAGAAATATCTGTTGGCCGGGGTCTACACGGCGCGGACACTTGCGGCCGCTGTCTTCATCGTCTTTCCGATTACACCGATCTCTGTCATCGTCTTTTCTCTGGTCATGGGGTCGCTATGGCTGGCCACAATCCCGTTGACATCAGGGCTGGTCGCTCATCTTTATGGGTTGCGGTATATGGGTACGCTCTACGGGATCATCTTTTTCAGTCACCAGATTGGTAGTTTTTTGGGCATTTGGTTGGGGGGCCGCATGTATGACGCTTATGGCGACTACACGATGGTCTGGTGGATCGGCGTTGCCATCGGTGCTTTCAGCGCAATCGTTCACCTGCCCATCCGCGAAAACCGTACCCCTGTTCCAGCGTGACCATGGCCTTAAAAACCGCAGCGCGACACGCGCTGCCCGGCCCAACCGGAGGTGACGCATCTTTGATGCGGCTTCGACGGGCGGGAGCGCTACGCCCTTTGTGCCGCGCGTAACTCCCGTTCCAAAGCGTCCAGAAACCGGGATCGGTCGGCCCTGTTGAACGGTTTCCCTCCGCCACCATCGCCCAGCGGATTGGCCGCGCGCAGGTCGGCCATCAGATCGCGCATCGCCAGTTGCTGGCCGATATTGGCGGCGGTGAAGGCCTCGCCATTGGGGCGGAGAACCCGAGCACCGGCTTCGACGCATTTCGCGGCCAGCGGGATGTCGGACGTCACCACCACATCGCCGACACCGCAGCGCTCGGCTATCCACTTGTCCGCCTCGTCCGCGCCCTCAGATACGACCACAACCTGTACCAAAGGATTGGCCGAGGGGCGCAAACCCCCGTTTGACACCAGTGCCATCGGCACCTTGTGCCGGGTCGCCACACGTTCGGCCTCGGCTTTTACCGGGCAGGCATCGGCATCGATATAAAGCGTGGTCACGCCTTTTTCGCCTGTTTCGCTGCGGGTTTTTTCTTGACCTTGAACTCTTCGGGAATGGGCATTCGGTTGAACGCATCCAGCCCGGCGATTTTATAGGCTTCGGCCAGTGTCGGATAGTTGAACGTGTTCTGCACAAAATAGTCCACGGTGCCCTTCAGGTTCAGCACGGCCTGCGCGATGTGGATCAGCTCGGTTGCGCCTTCACCAACGATCTGCACCCCCAGCACCCGGCGGGTCTTCAGCGAGAACAGCATCTTCAGCATCCCGTGCTCCAGTCCCATGATGTGCCCGCGCGAGGTTTCGCGGAACCGCGCCACGCCGACCTCATAGGGGATACCGCGTTCTTGAAGCTCTTCCTCGGACATGCCGCAGGTGGAAATCTCGGGGACGGAGTAGATGCCGTAGGGGTACCACGGGCTTTCCGGCAGGGTTGGGGTCTCCAGCGCATGACAGGCCGCGACGCGACCTTGTTGCAGGGATGTGGATGCCAGAGAGGGATGCCCGATCACGTCGCCTGTCGCATATATATGCGGCACAGCGGTTTGATAAGTCTTGCGATCCACCGTGATCCGGTTGCGGTGATCTGTCTCCAGACCCACCGCCGACAGGTTCAGGGCCGATGTCGCGCCCATGCGCCCGGCGGCAAACAACAGCATCTCTGCCCGCACGTGGCGGCCATTGTCCAGCGTGACTTCCACATGGCCGCCGGCATCCTCGATCTTTTCGACCGCCGAACCCAACCGCAAGTCCACGCCGTTTTCGCGGATCTGATGGGTGAAATCGTGGATCAACCGGCTGTCGATGAAGTCCAGAAATGTCTCGCGCGGCTCGATCAACGTGACCCGCACATCCAGCGCCGAGAACATGGTGGCATATTCCACCCCGATCACGCCCGCGCCGATCACGCAGAGCGACCGGGGGATCTCGTCCATTTCAAGAAAATCGTCGCCGTCCACCACGGTCTTGCCGTTGAAGGGCACATAATCGGGCCGGTAGGTCTTGGTTCCGGTGGCGATCAGGAACTTGGCGGCTGTCAGCCGGGTCGTCTTGCCCGCATCCGTTGCAACCTCGATCTCATGCGGGCCGACGAATTTCGCCAGACCGTTCAGCGTTTCCACGTGGTTGCGGTTGAACTGGTGTTCCAGAACATCGACCTCGTGATCCAGCGTCATGTGCAACCGGGCCTTGAGGTCCTCGGCCCGGATTTGGTCTTTCACCCGATAGGACCGCCCATAGAAACTGCGCTCGCGCCAGCCCGAGAGGTTCAGCACGGTTTCCCGCAGGGTCTTCGACGGGATCGTACCGGTGTGAACCGAAACGCCGCCCAAGCGGTCTTTGCGGTCGATCACCAGCACCCGGCGTTGCAGTTTGCCTGCCTGAATCGCAGCCGCCCGCCCCGAAGGGCCAGACCCGATGATGATCAGGTCGTAGTCGAAATCGCTCATGCGTTAGTCTCCGTACAGCGCCTCGGCGTGGAAGGTGATATGATCTTCCATGAAGGTCGACACAAAGAAATATGAATGGTCATAGCCCGGCTGCAAGCGATAGGTTGCCTGTTGGCGACGCTCTGCAATCGCCTGCGCCAACGCCTCAGGGCGCAGCAGGTCCATGAATTGATCGCTGGCCCCGGTGTCGATCAGGATGGGGCCGTCAAAGCCTTTTTCCTTCATCATCAGCGAGGCGTCATGTTTGGTCCATGCGGCCTCATCATCACCCAGATAGGCGCTCAACTGCTTGCGACCCCAATCGGCCCCCGTCGGGTTCGAGATCGGCGCAAAAGCCGAGACTGAGCGATAGCGCCCCGGCAGGTTCATTGCCAGCGTCAGCGCGCCATGACCGCCCATCGAATGGCCTGTGATGGCTTGGCGCTCCATGTCGATGGCAAAGTTTTCAGCCAGCAGGGCGGGTAGTTCCTCGGCCACGTAATCCCACATGTTGAAATGCGGGGCCCAAGGGGTTTGGGTCGCGTTCACGTAAAAGCCCGCACCTTGGCCCAGATCGTAGTCCTCGTGATCGGCCACGCCCTCACCACGCGGAGAGGTGTCGGGAAACACAACCGCAATCCCTTGTTCTGCCGCCCACGCCTGCGCGCCCGCTTTGGTCATCGCGTTTTCATGGGTGCAGGTCAGGCCCGAAAGATACCACAGGACTGGAACTGGGCCGTCCTTGGCCTCGGCAGGCAGAAACAGGCCAAAGGTCATGTCGCATTGGCAAGCGGTCGAGGCATGGCGGTAGACGCCCTGTACGCCTCCGAAGCAGGTGTTTTCCGAAACGGTTTCCATCTGGCTTGTGTCCTTACATTGGGGTTGCGCCATGGCTAACCGCCCAAAAGCCGCACGTAAAGTGCGGTGGACACTGGGTGCGCGCATTTTTCGGAAAGGTGATGGTCAGGGCGTGCTGACCCACGCGATGACCAGCGGAACGGTCAGGATACTTGCGGCGGTCGACAGAAGGATAGCCGCCGATGCCCGATGAGGGGCGACGTTATAATGCGCGGCCAGCATATAGACATTTCCGGCGACCGGCAGCGCAGCGGCGGCAATGGCCACCGAGGCCGGAAAGGCGGCAATTGGCATGATCCACAGCAAGGCCACCGCCACACAGGCGGGATGAACCACCAGTTTGCAAAAACTCAACCACCCGGCGACCTGAACCCGTTCTGCGGATTTGGAGGCCAGCGACGCCCCGATGGCGAAAAGCGCGCCGGGTGTGGCTGCACCGCCAAGAATGGTCAGAAAGTCATTCAATGGCGCTGGGACAGGAAACTGCATGGCGGACCACAGCATTCCGGCCGAGATGGACACGATCATCGGGTTTTTTACCAGACCCAGTCCGATTAGTTTGAACGTGGCCGGGGCCAACCGCCCGTCGCGACCTGCATTGATCAGGATCACGATCAGCGACGAGAACACCACCAGATCAACGGTCAGCACCAGCATGACGGGGCCGATCGCGGCCTCGGTGAACAGAAGCGCGAGCATCGGAAGGCCCAGAAACCCCACGTTGCCGATAGCCGCGCACTGTGCCTCGACCGCGGCGGTTGGAATGTCGAGCCCGCGCAGCCAAGCGACGCAAGTGGCCAGTCCGTAGACGGCCACCGTGCCTATAAGATAGCCGATGACAAGGCGCGCGTTGAAAATCTCGGCGAAAGGCAGAGTGGCGGCAAACCGAAACAGCATCGCCGACAGGGCGAAATAGAACACGAATTTTGTCAGATAGGCCGTCGCCTCTTCGGTAAAAAAGCGGGTGCGACCGGCCCAGTATCCCAGGCCGATGATCGCGAAAAAAGGCAGGGTGCGCAAAAAGATATCGACCATGGCCGAAGTGTTAGCACGGTTTGGCAGAACGACAAGGCCGCGTATGTATGGTCATGGGGATCAAAGACCACGTTGGATACGTCTAGACAAAATTACCGGTTTTGTAGGGTTTCGGCGGCATCATTTTGTGCGAATCGTTGTGTCTGAACTAAACGGTTTATAAACTTTAACCTCTTCATCAACGGAGTGAGCATGTCAGAACCAGCCGCCATTTTGCGCACCGGACGCAAGTTCGATCAGGTATTGCGCGGTGCGCGCGAGGTGTTCATGGCGGATGGGTTCGAAGGCGCAAGTGTTGATGACATCGCGCGCGCGGCCGGGGTGTCAAAGGCGACGCTTTACAGCTATTTCCCTGATAAACGTCTGTTATTCATGGAAGTTGCGCAGACAGAATGTACCCTCATGGCCGAACACGTCGTGTCGATGGTGGACGATACGCTGCCGGTGCGCGACGTTCTGTTGATCACGGCCAAACAGTTGACCGCATTTCTTGTATCTGATTTTGCGCAACAGGTTTTCCGTATTTGCGTGGCCGAGCGCGACAGGTTCCCGGAACTGGGCCGCGCGTTTTTTGAGGCCGGGCCGAAACGCGGTACCGGCCACATTGCGGAGTATCTGCAACTGGCAGTCAAAAATGGCGAATTGGCGATTGAGGATGTGCAACTCGCGGCCGAGCAGTTCTCGGAGTTGTGTAAGGTGCGGATCTGGGCGCGGGCCGTTTTTGGAATTCAGAACCAGTTTTCGCAGGACGAAATAGATGCGGTCGCCTTGCAGGCGGTCGACATGTTCATGGCAAATTACGGGGTTCGATAGGTCGGGATTTGGTTAAACTTTAGGCATTGGGACGTGGCTCTGCGCGTCGCCTCAAGGCTGGGTTTGACTGCGCCGGAATAATAGCGAACCATCGGGTGTATGAAACCTAAGGCCCGGAACTTTTGACCAGTGTGAATTCCAGTTTCTCGCGCCGGCTGGCTGAGCTTGTCGCGCAGATCTACCCTGACAAGGACGTGCCGGACATTGCGAAGCGCGTGTCCGATGCGTTCTGGCCAACCGGCACACATCGTCGCAAACAAGGACGCAAGCCGGGCAATGGTCTTTGGTCCGAGAAAGACAGCGTTCTGATCACCTACGGCAATTCGATCGAAGATCAAGTGCACAAGCCGCTTGATCTGCTGCATGATTTTCTGATCCGTCACCTGAACGGGGTGGTCAACGGCGTTCATATCCTGCCGTTCTTTCCATTCACCTCCGATGATGGGTTCGCCGTATCGGATTATTACAGCGTCAGTACGCAGCTGGGAGGTTGGCCGGACATCACTCGGATTGCCAGTGATTTCCACCTGATGTCCGATCTTGTGCTGAACCATGTCTCAAGTCAGGGTATGTGGTTCACAAATTATCTGCAGGGTAAACCGCCACATAACCGGTTCTTTTTCGAAGCTTCACCCGAGGATGATCTGTCTGCGGTTGTCCGTCCTCGCACCACGCCGTTGTTGCGGCAAGTCGATACCAGCGAGGGAGAGAAATATGTTTGGTGCACTTTCAGCCACGATCAGGTCGATCTGGATTTCTCGAACCCCGAGGTTCTGATCGAGATGCTGCGGATCATCCGCCTGCACATCGACAAGGGCGTGCGTATTCTGCGCCTGGATGCGGTGGCGTTCGTGTGGAAAGAGATCGGAACGAATTGCATCCACCTGCCGCAAACGCACGCTATCGTGCAATTGTTGCGGTTGTTGTGCGACTATGCCACCGAAACGCTGGTTCTGCTTACGGAAACCAACGTGCCGCGGACTGAAAACCTCAGCTATTTCGGCAACCGGAACGAGGCGCACGCGGTTTATAACTTCCCTCTGCCGCCTTTGATCCTGCATGCGATGCAATCAGGTACGGCGCAATATCTGCGTGAATGGCAGGCCGCGATGCCACCCGCGCAGCTGGGCTGCGCCTATCTAAACTTCACCGCCAGCCATGACGGCATCGGGATGCGCCCCGCCGAGGGCGTTTTGCCCCCCGAGGAAAAGGACCGAATGATCGACACGGTGCGCCGGATCGGCGGATTGGTTTCGATGCGCGCGCTGCCCGACGGGCGCGAGGAACCCTATGAGCTTAACTGCGGTTACTTCGACGCTATGTCCGAGACGTTCCACGGGTCCGATCAATATCATCTGGCACGGTTCATCTGTTCGCAGACCATCGTGATGTCTTTGGAAGGGATACCGGCCTTCTACATCCATTCTCTGCTGGCCACGCCCAATGATCACGAGGCGGTCGAACGACGCTGCATGAACCGGGCGATCAACCGGCATCGCTGGCACTATCCCGATTTGTTGGCACGTCTGGCCGATCCGGGGTCAAATCAGGCGCTGGTATTGTCAGCGCTGTCCAAACGTCTGCACCTGCGGTCGCAGCAACCGGCCTTTCACCCCAACGCCACGCAGTTTACCCTGCGGCTGGATGATCGCGTCTTTGGCATCTGGCGGCAGAGTCTGGATCGTAGCCAGTCGATCTTTGCGCTGCACAATGTCTCGGCTGAATTGGTCCATGTCAGCCCCGCCGAGATCAATATGATCGCCGAAGAGGTCTGGACCGACGCATTGACCGGCGAAATCCTAGCCACCAACGGCCCGGATATTGTTCTGGCTCCGTATCAGTGCCGCTGGATCACGAACGCGGGCTGAATTCGTTCAGATCGTCGGATACGGCGGCCTTGAGACGCAGCAGAAACTCGGGGTCGGCAGAATGCACTCGGTTCCATGTAGGGATGAACGGCGTCTCATGCGGGTTGTCCAGAAACACCTGCCCGGCGCGAATGATGTTTTCGGCGAACAGCTCGATGGACTTCTCTTCCTTGTGGCGGTCCAGTTCCAGCCCGTTCATCTTGGCATCGGTATAGTAACCCTCGAGCAGATCCAGCGCCGAGCGATAGTAGGTCGCCTTGAGCGTGCGGAACGTATTGGGCGTAAACACGGTGCCATCGGCGGCCAGTTTGCGGAAGATCGCCTTGCAGATATCGGTGGACATACGCGACAGGCCGCGATTTGCGTCCTCGGGCGAAAGGTCTTGATGTTTGTGGTCGTAATTGTCGGCAATCTCGACCTGACAGACGGATTTCGGGGCCAGATTACGCCACGCTTCAGACAATACGCCGATCTCTAGCCCCCAATCGGATGGAATGCGCAGGTCGGGCAGGGTGGGGGTGCGGATGGCGAACTCGCCCGACAGCGGATAGCGGAAACTGCGCAGGTAATCGAGGTAGTCGCGATCCCCGATCACCTTTTTAAGCGCGATCAGCAGCGGGCTAACCAGCAGGCGCGTGACGCGGCCGTTCAGCTTTCCGTTCCCGATGCGCGGATAAAAGCCCTTGGCCATCTGGAACGGAAAGGTTGGGTTCACCACCGGATAGACCAGACGATCCAGCATTTGCCGGTCATAGGTCACGATATCGCAATCATGGATCGCCATCACCGAACTGTCGGCGCAAGCCAGCAGATACCCTATGCAGGACCAAACATTCTTGCCCTTGCCCGGCTCTTGCGGCGCCAGTCCCAGTTCTTGCAGATGCGCCTGCAACGCAGTCAGGCGGGGGCTGTCATTCCAGATGACGGCATGGTTTTGCGGCAGATCGGCAAAGAACGCCCGCGCGTGGCGATATTGCGTCTCATCCGCTTGATCCAACCCAATAATGACGCGGTGCAGGTAGGGCACTTGCGCCAGTTCGTGCAAAATCCCGGTCAATGCGGGACCTGCCAACTCTGAATAGAGGCAGGGCAGGATCAGAGTGATCTTGCGCGTCTCGGCAAAGACCGAGATTTCATGGGCCAACTGGCCAGCGGGTCGGCTGCGCAGGTTGTGCAGAGTGGTAATGTTTCCGTTCTGGTGAAAATCGGCCATGTCGTGCGCCTCGTTTTGTCAAAGATCCCGGGTCAGCGCCAAAATCGCGTCCGACCACCCTTGTGGACCTGCCTGTTTTGTTCTGAGAATGTGGGCTTCGGTATCGGACGGAAACTGCGATATCCCAGCGCTGTGGGGGTTGTGCACGACCACGCCGTGATCGGCCAGCTCCAGCATCTCACGGTCATTCGGAGCATCCCCCAAAGCGATCGTCAGACGAGGGGTAAAGTGGCTGATAACCTCGCGCATCGCGTCCGCTTTGGTCGAGCCAAACGACAAGGTCAGAAATCGCCCACCCTGACGCGCGTGCAATCCGTGTTCCTGCGCGGCAGCAAGGAATGCTTCAAGGCCTGAAGTGGAGCCAGTCCACAGGCCCGGCTCGCTAAACCGACGCTGCCGGGCAAGTGACGCCTGCTGGGGGTCGAGGCCCGTCAAATTGGTTACCTCGCTATCGGACATGTCCCCGAACCCTTTAAAGCCTTTGGGCAGTTCCGCGAGACTTGCGCGCAGTTTGGCATAACAGGTTTCGCCGCTATCGGGCTGGCCCGGCCATAGAACGCCCGCACCGTTTTCAACGATGGCGGGCATCCCGACAAACCCCAGTTCCTGTTGCAAAGGCAGGATTTCTGCTGCGGTTTTGCTGCTGGCCAAAACCAGACCGGCCTTCAGGTCAGACAGGCGTTGAAGTCCGGGTTTGGCGGCTGCCCAGCTATAGTCGTGATGATCCAGCAGCGTCCCGTCGAGATCGGAAAAAACCAATAAATCAGGCGCGCGTGTCATGGCCGGGGAGGGGTCGTGCAAAGTTTCATATCGTCAAATTAGAAAACCATGCCCGAGCGAAGTAAATGTATGGCGGTGATAAATGCGCCAAATGAACAACCCGCGCCTAAAAAATAGGCGCGGGGGTACCCAGGTCACTCGATAAACGTTTTGGCCAACCGGTCGCTGATAGGTTGCGACAGGTAGGTAAAGACTGCCCGTTCGCCGGTATTCACAAACAGGTCGGCGGGCATTCCGGGCACCAGATCCAGCGATGCGACGGCCTGCGGTTGGTTTGCGTCCAGCTTGACGCGGGCCTTGTAGTAGGCCTCGCCTGTGCGGTCGTCTTCCAGCGCGTCGGCTGAAATGTCGAAGATCTGACCATTGGCTTCGGGGACATCGGCCTGCGCGAAAGCGGACAGGCGGATACGCGTGGTTTGCCCGATATGCAGCTTGTCGATGTCACCGGTCTTGACGCGGGCTTCGACGATCAGGGCCTGATCGGCGGGCACGATGTCCATGATCGGCTCACCGGGTCGGATCACACCACCGGTCGTTGATACCGCCAGGTTCACCACACGGCCGCTGGTCGGGGCCAGAACCTGCGTGCGGTTCAGACGGGCCAGCGTTCCTGCAAATTGCGGACGGACCAGATCAAGCTGGGCTTCGACTACGGCCAGTTCTCCGGCGATGACCTCATCACGCAGTTTTTGCTGGCTGATCAGCGACAATTCCAGTTCCTGCACCTGGTTTTCGGCTTGCGCGATTTGCGTGCGCAGCGAGGCATCGACACCATTAAGACGCTCCAACTCGATCCGGCGGGCGCTGACGCGAGTGATGGCAACCAGACCTTTGGCCAACAAAGATTCCAGGTTGGTCAGCTCACCTTTGGTGATATCGATCTGGTTTTGAGTGCTTTGGCGTTGCTCATTCAAGCCCGCGATCTGGGCACGCAGACCCGACACGCGCTGCGCGTTGATTTGGGCTTCGGTGTTGCGGGCGCGGGCCTCGGCATCGAAGAGTTGTTTCTGCGTCAGATAGGGCGAGACCCAATGCAGGCGCTCCATGCCTTCCTGAAAACCCGCAAATGCGGCAGCTTCGTCAAAGTGACCTTGGCCGCTCATCTGTGCCAGCAGACGGGCGCGGCGTACTGAAAGCTCGCCCAACTGGCTGCCCTGCACGCTAAGATCGACGTCGATCTCGGTGCTGTCGAGCCGCACGAGGGGTTGCCCGGCCTGCACAAACTCGCCATCCGTGACGAGGATTGCGTGAATGATGCCGCCATCCAGATGCTCGACCGTTTTGCGGTCGCCTTCGACCACGAACGAGGCAGGGGCAACTACTGCGCCGTCCAGTTTCGAGGCCAGAGCCCAATAGGCGCTGCCGCCGACAAAGGCCATCAGGGTGAAGACGCCGAACAGGATATAGCGTCCGATATTTGATGTGGTGTCGTTGATTTCCTTCAGCTGCGCCTCGTGAAAGGCAACTGCACCGTAGGATTGGGAGTGGGGAACCAAGTTTGTCATTGGGCTGCTCCGCTGATCTGAATTTCATTTGCAGGGCGTGGCGACGGGGTCGCAGCGCCGGGTTGATTGGGGGTATCAAGAACGTTGCGCCGGTTAACCTTCAGCACGTCGTCTTTGTCGCCGAATTGGGTCTGGTTACCGTCGCGCAGCACCATGACCTTGTTGGCCGCTTGCAGGGTGGCCGGACGGTGCGTCATCACGATCGAGATCGCTCGGCGGGCTTGCGCGGCCAGAATAGCGTCACGCAGAGCCTGTTCGCCTTCGGCATCCAAGTCCGAGTTCGGTTCGTCCAGAACCAGAACGAACGGATCACCATAGAGCGCGCGGGCCAGGGCCAGACGCTGGCGTTGACCACCCGACAGGAAAAAGCCCTTGCCGATGCGCGTTTCATAGCCGTCGGGCAGCGAGCTTATCAGCTCGTGCACACCGGCCTCGCGGGCGGCACGCAGAACTTCGGCGTCGTCGATGGCGATCGAGAAGCGGCCGATGTTTTCGCGGATCGTTCCGTCGAACAGCTCGACATCCTGCGGCAGATAGCCGATCTGTTTGCCGAGGTCTTCGTTGTTCCATTTCGATAACGGGCTTCCATCCAGCAGAACCTCGCCGCGCTGCGGGAACCAGATCCCGGCTAGCATCTTGCCCAGCGTGGTCTTCCCTGATCCGCTATGTCCGATCACAGCCAGCACGTCACCCGGTTGCAGGCTGAAATCGATACCGCGGACCGTGGCGTTCATCGCACGCGGCGGACCAGCCTGCGCGATTTTGACGTCCAGAGATTTGAATGCGCGTGGCAGGTTCAGATTGGTCGGCGCTTCCGCATAATCCTCGGTCAGTTTCTTGATCTTGGCATAGGAACCGCGCGCGGCCAGGAAGGTGCGCCACTGGCCGATCAACTGGTCGATAGGCGACAAAGCGCGGGCCAGAACGATGGTTGCAGCGATCATCACACCGGCGGTGGATTCCCCGGTGATGGCCAGTGCGGCACCCAGACCCAGTATGGCTGATTGCAGGCCCATACGGATTGTTTTGGACAGTACCGAGAAGCTGGCCACACGGTCCGAGGCGCGCGTCTTGTACTGGTGCGCATCGGCTTGCAAGGCAGTCCAACGGCGCATCAGGTCTGACTTCATTCCCAGCGCATGCACAAGTTCGGCGTTCTTGTCGCTGGTGTTGAACAGCGCGTCAGAACGTCCACGCGCCTGCGAGGCTTGCTCCATCGGGCCGCGGGCGCGCGAGTTGTTGATCAATGCCATGATGGTCAAGGTCAGCGCGCCGACCAGACCCAGCAGGCCCAGCAGTGGGTGCAGAACATACAGCACCATCAAATAGATCGGGATCCAAGGGGCGTCGAAAAAGGCGATCAGGGTCGTGCCCGAGATGAACTCGCGGAAGCCGTTGACATCCTCGACCAGATGCTCGCCGGCGTCGCTTTCGCCCTGCACCCGGCGGCGCATCGCAGCGCTGAGGACGGGGGCACCCACGGTCAGCTCGAACCGGGCGGCCAGACGGCCCAGGATGCGCATCCGCATCAGGTCAAGGCAGGCGATTACAATGAAAACACCAACCAGAAGAACGGACAGAGCGATCAGTGTGTCGACGTTCTGGCTGGTCAGAACACGGTCATAGACCTGTAGCATGTAAAGCGGCCCGGCCAGCATAAGCAGGTTCAGAAACAGGCTGAAGAAGGCGACCGCAACAAAACCCTTGCGCAGTGACCCCCAGGCAATTTTGACGGGATTGGCTTGCTTGAACATTTCTTTGACCCTTTCCGGTTTGAAGAACGGGGCGACCCAAGGCCGCCCCGCAGTTGGTCAGTTACGCGACAAAGTCGTCGTCGTTCAGGTCGGTGCTGTTGACACCGGCGAGGCGGACGGACCCTTCACTGCCGAAGGTGATGACCGCGTCGTCGCCATCTTGTGCAAGGCTGACACTGCCGTCGAAGTCGGGTCCGAATTCGCCGAACTGGAGCTGGTCCAGACCGACTTCGAAGTCCTGAATGACGTCATTGCCGAAGTTGCCTTCGAAGACGAAGGTGTCGTTGCCTGCGCCACCGATCAGGATGTCATCGCCACCCTCACCGTTCAGCACATCGTCACCGGCCTGACCGTTCAGGGTGTTGGACCCCGAGTTGCCCGACAGGATGTCGTTGCCACCATTCGGGCTGCCAGCGTTGTTCGAGCCGTTGATGTTTTCGAACCCAAACACCTGATCCAGGATTGCTCCATCGGGTGCATTGACCTGTGCAACGCCGTTGCCTTCTTCATCCAGATCCAGAACAACGCCCGGCCCTGCAGTGAACAGCGCGGTGTCGATCCCTTCGCCGCCGATGATCACGTCGGCACCTCCGAAGGAATGGATCGCGTCATTGCCGGCACCACCGTCGAGGATGTTGAACTCGTTGTTGCCAAGGATCAGGTCATCCCCGTCCGAGCCTACAACGTTTTCGAAGTCATCAACTTCGGCGACGATCTGGCCATTCTGGATGATGGCACCGTCCTGCGGACCTTCATCACCGCTGCCAGCAGGGTTCGGCGAAGGACCGCTGAGGTCCAGATCAACGGTTACACCGTCAAAGCTGGAGACGTCGATCGTGTCGCTGTCATCCGAGCCGACAACCCGCTCGATCGAGCGCAGGATGTCCACTTCGATCTGGTTGTCGATGACGTCCTCGCCGATGACACCTGTGCCACCAGTGGCTTCGGTATCCAGCGTTGCACCAGCATCTACCAGCGTGTCCTGCACGACCGGGCCGTTCTGACCAGCAGGTGCATTGTGCAAGTGCACAGCCGAGACAACACCCGGGATCGGCGTCAACAGATCAGCTTCGTTCAGGCCCGTCACGCTCAACTCGCTGGAATAGGTGACTTCACCGGTTTCCAGGTTTTGAGTGACGACGAGGGTCGCCTGACCGGTCGCTTCGCTGTCGGATGTAGGACCAGGCTCCTGCGAGGCGTCCAGACCACCGCTCAGCGTGACAGTACGGATGCCATTCTCGGTCACGTCGCTGTCAACCAGCAGTTGCCCGCGAATTTCACCAGCCGGGAAGTCCGATGTGTGGATGTTGTAGTACAGGTTGCCCTGGACTGCCTGCTCCACGAACTCGGCGCCGTTGGTGATGGACGATCCGAACTGATCCGGTGCTGCAACAACCGCGTCGGTGATGGTGACGTTAAAGCCTGTGTCACGTGTGGCAGTGCCATTGCCGTTTGCATCCAGGCTGACTTCGACCGCGACATCCAGATCCGAGAAATCGGCTGTGTCGATGCCTTCGCCACCGTCGATGAAGTCATTGCCCAGACCGCCGGTGATGACGTTGTCTGCGTCGCCTGCGATCAGAACGTCATCTCCTGCGCCGCCCGAGATATCACCGTTGGTGGTGCCCAGGTCGACAAAGATGTCGTCGCCGTCGCTCAGCAGAACGTTGCCGTTGATCACGCCTTCGTCGTCGTTGACGATGGTCACGAAGCCTGCATCCGATGCGTCGATCGCATTGACCGTGCCGCGGATTTCGCCTTCGTTCAGGATCGCGCCAACCAGGTTCAGGCCGCCATCAACGCGGATACCTGCTGCGGCGTCCGAGTCCTCGGAACCGGCGATCAGGCCTTCGTTGACCACAACACCCGCGAAAGAGGCGTCGTCCTGGCTGGTGAACAGGCGCAGACCGTCACCGACCTGGTTGCCTTCCAGCGCATCTCCACGACCTTGCAGCGTACCTTCGTTGATGACTGCTGCGGACACGATGTCCCCCGACTCGTCGCCGGTTTGCAGCGAAACGGCGGAACCGTTGTTGCCTTCGCCTGCATCGACCAGACCCGAGTTGGTGAAGCTGTAGTTGTCAGCAGTGCCATCGGCATAGACGGTGCCGTTGCGCTGATCGCCAGTGCCCAGGATTTCGCCTTCGTTGACAACATCCAGACCGATCCCGTCGATATTCACCGCACGGCTGTCCGATGTCACGGTGCCACGGTTGATGAACGAGCCGCCTGTGTGATCGCCGGTGCCAAAGTACACACCGTTCTGGCCGCCTTCGAACAGACCGCCTTCTTCGTTGATCAACTGACCTTGGAAGTTGACGTTGTTCACCGCACGGAACGCACCGACGGTGCCGTTTGCACCTTCGGATGCAACGGTGCCCGAGTTGGTGATGGTGCCCGAGAACGTGCCCGTGTTGCCGACATTGCCAATACGGATGCCGTCTCCGGCGCCGTTGGTGCCTGCCGCCGCGTTGCCGCGACCCTGGATGGTGCCTTCGTTGTTCAGCTCAAAGCTGTTCTCGCCTGCAATCTCAGCGCCAAAGCCCGAACCTTCATTGCCTTCGCCCGCATCGACCACACCGGTCGAGAGGTTGTTGAAGGTAAAGTCCTGCGCGGTGCCATCGGCATAGACTGTGCCGTTGCGCTGATTGTCGGTGCCAAGGATGTCACCGGCGTTGTTCACTTCCAGACCGATGCCATCAATGTTGAACGCGCGGCTGTCGGACGAGATGGTCCCGCCTTCCAGGTTGTTGAACACACCACCGGTGTGATTTGCGCCCTCACCGTTGACCGGGTTGCCGAAATAGACACCGTTCTGCACGCCCGAGATATCGCCCGAGTTGTTGAACTCACCCTGGAACGAAACGCCGTTTACGAAGCGTACGCCAGCAACGGTACCGTTTGCGCCTTCCGAGTCGATGGTGCCGGTGTTGTTGATGACCGCATCGGTGGTGCCGATGTTGCCGACATTGCCGATCCGCACGCCGTCACCGGCTGCGTTTGTGCCCGCTGCGGCGTTGCCGCGGCCCTGGATCGTACCGGCATTGTCCAGCGTGAACGAGGTCACGCCGTCTGGTGCGTCACCGATTTCAACACCAAAGCCCGAGCCTTGGTTGTGCTCGCCCGCGTCGATGGTCCCGGTTACGAGGTTGTTGACCGAGAAATCATCGGCGGTGCCATCGGCATAGACGGTGCCGTTGCGCTGATCGTCGGTGCCCAGAATGTCGCCACCGTTGATCAAGTTAACCCCTGTGCCATCGATGTTTACGGCGCGGCTGTCGGATTGGATGGTGCCAAAGTTCAGAACGTCAAGATCATGTTCACCCTGGCCGATATACAGACCGTTCGCGGCACCTTCGATCACCCCGGTCGAGGTGTTCAGGATTTCGCCTTCGGTGTTGGCGCCGTCGGCGATGCGGATACCACCGGCAGTGCCTTGGGTGCTTTCCGACGTAATCAGGCCGCTGTTGACGATTTCGGTTTCCAGGATGGTGCCCTCGGCGCCGTTGTCGACGCGAATGCCGTCGCCGGCCAGCGATGTGTTCGATGCTGCCTGACCGCGACCCTGAATGGTTGCGCCAAAGCCGTTGAAGATGTCGGTTTCGACACGATCGCCGACCTCGTCACCCACCTGCAGCGATACACCTGCGCCCTGGTTGCCTTCACCTGCGTCAACGGTGCCGCCCGTGAAGTTCGAGATCGAGACGTCCTCGGCGGTCGAGTTGGTGTAGATGGTGCCGTTGCGCTGATCGCCGGTGCCGATGATGTCACCAAAGTTGCGAACGTCGATTCCCTGGCCCTGAATGTCCACAGCCCGGCTGTCCGAGCTGATCACGCCGCCTGCAAAGTTGTCGAGGCTGCCCGAGCTTTCGGCGCCAGCAAATTGCACGCCGTTGAATTCGCCCACGATCTCGCCAAAGTTGCGGATTGAGGCGCTGCCTGTGACCTGAACACCGGTTGCCAGCGCGTCAGGGCCGTTGTTGGCTTCGATACGGCCGGTGGCGAAGTTGAAGATGTCGACGTCCTGGCCTTGGGCTTGAACAGCGGCAACTGCGTTGTTGGTGATGATTTCACCAAAGTTCAGCAGGCGCGAAAAGTCGTTTGCCAGTACAAAAGCCGGGGTGTCATCAACCACGGTGCTTTGCGCGAAGTTGTTAATTAGAGTCTGACCATCACGAGAGGTCTCTTGCGCCAGGGTAGACGAGGTCAAGAGACGAGCGCGAAGGCTGCTCAGAAGTTGGGACAGCATGGGATACTCCGTCAAGAATTGTTGCGTTCTGTAGGTCGCCCGCTGCTTTGGGCGTTCCACGTAGCAAAGGGGTAGCCAGCCGCGCCCGTCAGCTAAAATTCATCCTTCGAATTGGGGGTATAACAAACGCAAATACTCACGAAATTCGTGTGAATTCACAGCGTGGTTGGATGAAAAATCAAAGGGTTACAAAAATCCCGATCACGTCGATGATCTATGCCATGCCAATCGTTGACGCTCATGTGACCAGACGTGACCGTGTTTTCATGCAAGACGGTCGGCATTGGGGTATGAAATGGACGGCCCAAATGGGGCGCGACTCAAGTTGATAGTTTGCAATCATGAATTTCAGAGATTTGGAATATGTTCTGGCCATCGCCAAACACGGTCAGTTCAGTCAGGCCGCAGCAGCCTGCAATGTTTCGCAACCAGCGCTATCCAACCAGGTCAAAAAGCTTGAGCAGGAATTAGGGGCCGAACTGTTCTTGCGCCTCAACAATCAGGTTCGTCCGACGGCCTGCGGTTTGCAGGTTCTGCGCATTGCCGAGCGTGTTTTGACCGATGCGCAGAAAATCCGCGATACGGCGACCCAGTTCCGCGATCCCGAAGCGGTTCCTTATAATATCGGGATGACGCCAACACTGGCCCCGTACCTGACGCAGTATTTTTCCGACCTGTTCAATGCGCTGTTCCCGAACATGCGCGTAACAATGATTGAAGACCTGCCACATAACATGTTGCGGATGATCGAAGATCACACGTTGGATCTTGCTTTGGTGGCTAAGGTCAACAACACCGAGACGCTCGAATTCACCTCAATCTGGTCGGAACCTCTGTTTCTTGCCGTGCGCGAAGGGCATCCGTTGTGCACCTTGCCGTCTATTTCGCCCGAAGACGTCCCGCGCCATGATTTCATCCGCCTGCCACACAGTTTCGGCTATGAACTGGAAGATCGGCTGCCCAAGATCGACCCGGCCAATCGCGCCAGTAAACGGTTTGATCTGAGTGCGCTTCGGTTCGAAACCATTTGCCGGCACATTTGCCATTCGGACGATTGCACAATCGTTTCGGCCCTGGCCGCTGAACAGTTCAAGCGGGATCGCTGGCCGTTGTGCTTTATCCCCTTTGACGCGCCGGGAAACCTGCGCGATCTTGGCGCGGCAACTCGCCCGGGGTGTCCGAGGCGGCCATTGTTGGACCGGATCGGAGGCTTCATCCAAGAGCAACCTCCGGTGGGTGTCACGCCGACTTTCAAGATGTGATTGCCGAACCTCTGAAACTTGCGCTGCATCAAAGTCGGCGCATTTGATTCCCGTCATAGCTGGAAGCATGTGCAGGTCGTCCACAACGGGTGACCGCCTTTGCGTGCGCCGACGCTCGCGGAATCGTTAACTTTGTTGACAATGGATTTTGTATTTTGGATACATTGGGCAGTGATTTCGCAGCGGCCAGAGTCGCCAAAGGGTGTTCTGGTAAAAAAGCGCCAAGCGAAAATCAAACAAACAACATTTTCTGGGAGAAACTCATGAAACTTAAGTTTTTGGCCGCAACCGCAGCGATTGCGTTGTCGAGCGCTGCGGCACAGGCAAATACGTTGGTCTATTGCTCGGAAGGCTCGCCCGAAGGTTTTGACCCGGCGCTGTTCACCGCTGGCACCACCTTTGATGCGTCCTCGCACCCGATCTACAACCGCTTGCTGGAATTTGAGACCGGCACCACCAATGTGATCCCAGGCTTGGCCGAAAGCGTCGAGGCCAGCGATGACGGTCTGGAATATACGTTCAAGCTGCGTCAGGGCGTCAAATTCCACTCGAATGACGAATTCACCCCAAGCCGCGACTTCAACGCCGATGACGTGATCTTCTCGTTCATGCGCCAGAAGGATGAAGGCCACCCATATAATCAGGTGTCTGGCGGTACGTGGGAATATTTCCAGGGCATGGGTATGCCCGATCTGGTCGAGTCCATAGAAAAGATCGACGACTACACGGTGAAATTCACGCTGTCCAAACCCGAGGCGCCTTTTGTCGCAAACATGGCGATGGACTTTGCCTCGATCCTGTCGGCTGAATATGCCGATGCGATGATGGAAGCGGGCACACCTGAAAAGCTGAACACCGCGCCTATCGGCACCGGCCCGTTCTCATTCGTGGCCTATCAGAAAGACGCCGTGATCCGCTATGCGCAGAACGCTGATTACTGGAAAGCACCGGCGGATGTGAGCAATCTGATCTTTGCGATTACGCCTGATGCGTCGGTCCGTTATCAAAAGCTGAAGGCGGGTGAATGCCACATCATGCCTTATCCGAACCCCGCCGACATTCAGGCGATGCAGGATGACGCTGACATCAACATGATGGAGCAAGAAGGCCTGAACGTGGGTTATCTGGCTTACAACACCACGATGGAGCCGTTCGACAACCCGAAGGTGCGCAAAGCGCTGAACATGGCGATCGACAAGCAGGCGATCATCGATGTGGTGTTCCAGGGCTCGGGGCAAGCGGCCAAGAACCCGATTCCGCCGACCATGTGGGGTTATAACGAGGCCATCACCGACGATGCCTATGATCCCGAAGCGGCCAAGGCGATGCTGGAAGCCGAAGGCGTCAGCGATCTGTCGATGAAAGTCTGGGCGATGCCGGTTCAACGCCCCTATAACCCGAACGCCCGCCGCATGGCCGAGCTGATCCAGGCAGATTTCGCCAAGGTCGGCGTGGATGTCGAGATCGTCTCCTATGAATGGGGTGAGTACCTGTCACGCTCTAAAGAACTGAACCGCGACGGTGCTGTTCTGCTGGGTTGGACCGGTGACAACGGCGATCCAGACAACTTCCTGGCCGTGCTGCTGGGTTGCGACGGCCGCGAAGCCTCGAACCGTGCGCAATGGTGCCACGAGCCCTTCGAAGATCTGATCCTGAAGGCCAAGCAGACCACTGATCAGGCCGAGCGCACCAAGCTGTATGAAGAGGCGCAGGTCATCTTCAAAGAGCAAGCCCCCTGGGCCACCATCGCACACTCAGTCGTTTACATGCCGATGCGCAACGAAGTGCAGGGCTACAAAGTCCACCCGCTGGGCGGTCACATCTTCTACGGCGTCAGCGTCGAATAAATCATCACTCACGGATCGGAGCCGCCCGTATGGCGGCTCCGGTTTTCTTTTTTGGAGGTCGGCCCCCATGCCGGATTTGTCCGAGTACCGTCAACTGGCAAAGGACATGTCAGTCGATGCCGTGGCCCTCGTGCCCGGTCCCAATTTCACCCGCGCGTTGGGGAAACCCTTCATGAGCCACGAGCGACCCTTTGTGGTCGTTATCCCGGCCCGAGGTAGTCCCGCCGCGATTGTCCCCAATCTGGAGCTTGGCACCTGGGCGCTGGTCGGCTTTGACGGTGCCGTGTTCGATTGGATGGACCAGGCGGGCTATGACAGCGCTTTTGCCGCTTTGGCCGCGCACATGCCGCTGACATCGCTGGCCGTCGAAGGGCAAGTGATGCGGGTCTTTGTGTCGAAGGCTTTCACCAACGCGCTGCCCGATCTGCGCATTGTGGATGCCGAACGCGAAATCTCGGGCTTGCGGATCATAAAGACCGATGACGATATCGCGGCACTGCAAGCGGCAATTGATATCTCGGAACGCGCGCTGGAGCGTGTGATAGCCGATGTGCGCGTCGGACAGACGGAAAAACAGATCGAACAGGCGCTGATTCAGGCACTGTTCGCCGAGGGTGCGGCCTCATTGGCGTTCGCGCCGATTGTGGCGGCTGGTGACAATTCGGCCCAACCGCATGGCAAGGCGCGTGCGGACTATCAGATCAAACCCGGCGACGCGTTGTTGTTCGATTTTGGCGCGCGCAAACACGGCTTTGCCGCCGATATCACCCGCACTTTCTTTGTGGCCGAAGTTTCAGACGAGGGCAGGGATGTCTACGACACCGTCCTGCGTGCCAACCTCGAAGGGTTCAACGCCTGCCGCCCCGGTGCTACGGCGCATGACATCGACGATGCCGTCACCCGAGTACTTGAGGCATCGCCCTATGCTGACCGTATCCGCACCAAGACCGGGCACGGGCTGGGCCGCGACGTACATGAAGCGCCCTATATCATGCGTGGAAACCATCAGGCCATCCTGCCGGGCATGGTCTGGACCAATGAGCCGGGGCTTTATGACCTTGGAAATTTTGGTGTTCGGATCGAAGATGATGTTCTGGTGACGCAGGATGGCTGCCGGTCACTGACCCACTTTCCCAAAGATCTCACAATCATAGGTCGCTGATGTTTGGCTACTTCCTTTCGCGCCTTGGAATGTTCGTTCCGACATTTCTGGGCGTGACGCTGATTTCCTTCATGTTCATCCGGGTGCTGCCCGGCGATCCCATCATCGTCATGGCCGGAGAACGCGGTATGACTGAAGAACGCTATCAAGAGATGGTGGTCAAGCTGGGCTTTGACAAACCGGTGCTGCAGCAATACTGGGACTATCTGGTCGGCGTTATGCATGGCGACTTGGGCGAAAGCTTTGTCACTAAGAAACCGGTCTGGGATGAGTTCTTTGCCCTGTTCCCCGCCACGCTGGAACTGTCGATCTGCGCAATGATCTTTGCGGTGGCTCTGGGCTTACCTGCGGGTGTGATTGCAGCCGTGAACCGAGGCAAGTTCTTTGATCGCGCGCTGATGTCCTCGGCTTTGGTTGGCTATTCGATGCCGATCTTCTGGTGGGCCCTGCTGCTGATCATCGTATTCTCGGGCAATCTGGGTTGGACGCCTGTGTCGGGGCGGATCGACCTGTTGTACTACTTCCCCAACGTGACCGGGTTCATGCTGATCGACAGCTTGCTGTCGGGGCAGGAGGGGGCGTTTACGTCAGCCGTGCGTCACTTGATCCTGCCGACCATCGTACTGGGCACCATCCCGCTGGCGGTGATCGCGCGCCAGACTCGCTCGGCCATGTTGGAAGTTTTGGGCGAGGATTACATTCGCACCGCCCGCGCCAAGGGCCTTTCACCCACGCGGATCAACGGGCTGCATGCGCTGCGCAACGCTCTGATCCCGGTGATAACAGTGATCGGCCTGTCGGTCGGCACGCTGCTGGCCGGTGCGATCCTGACCGAGACAATCTTTAGCTGGCCGGGAATCGGCAAGTGGATGGTCGACAGTATTTTCCGCCGCGACTACCCGGTGGTGCAGGGCGGGCTGCTGATGATCGCTGTGATCGTGATGCTGGTGAACCTGCTGGTCGATGTCCTTTACGGCATCATCAACCCCAAAATCCGGAGGCGGTGATGGCCGAGCTTTCCGCAACCACCCCCAAGACCGAGGACCGCCCAAGCGCCCTGCGCGAATTCTGGTTCTATTTCAGCGAAAACCGCGGCGCGGTGATCGGGTTGTATGTGTTCGTGGCCTTCGTGATATGCGCGGCCCTTGCGCCTTTGCTGGCGCCCTACGACCCGACCGAGCAGTTCCGCGACCACATCCTGCAACCCCCCGCGTGGCAAGAGGGCGGCAGCTGGGCCTTTCCGCTGGGCACCGATCCGTTGGGGCGGGATATGCTGTCGCGGCTGATCATGGGATCACGCTATTCTTTCTTTGTGGGCATCGTTGTGGTCTGTGTGGCAGTGACGGGCGGCGTGATCATCGGGCTTTTGTCCGGCTTTGCGCCGAAATGGGTCGATACGCTGATCATGCGGGTGATGGATATCATCCTGTCCTTCCCCTCGCTGCTGTTGGCGCTGGTGCTGGTGGCTATTCTTGGGCCGTCGCTGACCAATGCGATGATCGCCATCGCCATCGTTTTTCAGCCGCATTACGTGCGCCTGACCCGAGCCTCGGTTCTGTCTGAGCGGCAGAAAGACTATGTGACCTCGGCCCGTGTGGCGGGCGCGGGCAAGGCGCGGCTGATGTTCAAGACTGTGCTGCCCAACTGTCTGGCCCCGATCATAGTGCAGGCGGCATTGTCTTTCTCGACCGCCATTCTGGACGCCGCCGCGCTTGGATTTCTGGGGATGGGCGCGCAGCCTCCTACGCCGGAATGGGGCACCATGCTGGCCGAGGCGCGTGAGTTCATTCTGCGCGCCTGGTGGGTCGTCACCTTCCCCGGCCTTGCCATTCTGGTCACGGTGCTGGCGATCAACCTGATGGGCGACGGCCTGCGCGACGCGCTGGATCCGAAACTGAAGCGGAGCTGACGATATGAGTTTGTTGGATATCCGAAACCTCACTGTCGAATTCGCTACCGCCTCGGGCAAGTTCCGTGCCGTGGACGGGGTGGACCTCTCTGTCGACCGGGGCGAGCTGATGGCCATCGTCGGCGAAAGCGGCTCGGGCAAATCCGTGTCGATGCTGGCGCTGATGGGGCTGTTGCCTTGGACCGCTACAATCAACGCCGACCAGCTGAGTTTCGAAGGCATCGACCTGACCAAAATTTCGGCTCGCGACCGGCGCAAGATCATCGGCAAGGACATCGCCATGATCTTTCAGGAGCCGATGTCGTCGCTGAACCCCTGTTTTACTGTGGGCTTCCAGATCAAAGAAGCGCTGCGTATCCATCTGGGCCTGAACCGCAAGGATCGTCACCAACGCGCGATCGAGCTGTTTGATCAGGTCGGCATTCCCGCGCCGGAAAGCCGGTTGAATACCTTTCCGCACCAGATGTCAGGCGGTATGAACCAGCGGGTCATGATCGCCATGGCGATTGCCTGCAACCCCAAGCTACTGATCGCTGATGAGCCGACAACAGCGCTGGACGTCACCATTCAGGCGCAAATTCTCGATCTGCTGGTGCGGCTGCGCGATGAACAGGGGATGGGTCTGGTTTTGATCACTCACGATATGGGCGTTGTGGCCGAAACCGCCGAACGGGTGCAGGTACAATATGCCGGTCAGAAGGTCGAGGAACAACCGGTCAAAGACCTGTTCCGCACCCCGCGCCACCCCTATACCTCGGCGCTGCTCAGCGCGCTGCCGGAACGGGCGACCTCTAAAATGTTGCCGACGATTCCGGGTGTGGTGCCGGGGCAGTTCGACCGCCCCAAAGGCTGTCTGTTCAGCCCACGCTGTCAGTTCGCCGATGGCACCTGTCAGGCCATCCCGCCCACACCGCATAGCGATTTGTTCGGCAAGGCGCGGTGTCACCATGTCGAAAGAATTGCAGCCGGAGAAATGGCATGACAGCTCCTATCGTTCAGGCAAACGCGCTGGCGCGACACTATGAGGTCAAGGGCGGGTTGTTGTCGAAATCGGCTACGGTCAAAGCCCTGTCCGGCGTCGACTTCGCGCTGCAACCGGGCAAGACACTGGCGATCGTCGGCGAGTCGGGCTGTGGCAAGTCCACTCTGGCGCGCGTCGTTACGATGATCGAAGAGCCGACCTCGGGCACGTTGTCCATTGACGGGGTCGATATCACGCCGTCGAAATGGGCGCAGATGCGCGATACGGTGCAGATCGTGTTTCAGGACCCCTATGGCTCATTGAACCCACGCCAGCGGATTGGGCAAATTCTGCAGGAGCCTCTGATCATCAACCGCCCTGACATGTCTGCCGCCGACCGCGAAGCACGGGCGCGCGAGATGATTGATCTGGTCGGGCTGCGGTCGGAACACTATGACCGCTATCCGCACATGTTCTCGGGCGGTCAACGTCAGCGGATCGCAATTGCACGCGCGCTGATGCTGAACCCCAAAGTGCTGGTGCTGGACGAGCCGGTCTCGGCCTTGGACGTGTCGATACAGTCGCAAATCCTGAACCTGCTGGTCGAATTGCAAGAGCGTCTGAACCTGGCCTATCTTTTCATCTCGCATGACCTGTCGGTAGTTAAACACTTCGCCGATGATGTGATCGTTATGTATCTGGGCCGCGCGGTCGAGCACGCCACGAAAGACCAACTGTTCGCCGCCCCCCGTCATCCCTATTCCAAGGCGCTGTTATCGACCACGCCGCGCGCGGACCCTGAGGCGCGCAAGGAACGGATCAAGCTGGAGGGCGAGTTGCCCTCACCCATGAACATCCCCAAAGGCTGCGCATTTGCGCAAAGATGTTGGCTCGCAACAGATGAATGCCGCGCAGCCCCGCCCGATCTGTCAGGCGAAGCCCATCGCGTGGCCTGTCTGCATCCGCTGGACTGACCCTAGTCTTCGGGGTTTCGCGTTGCCGTGACCATGGCCAGCAACTGGTCTTTGGTGCGTTGGATGTGCCGGGTTAGCAGATCGCACCCAGCTTCCACATCGCGCGCGCGGGCAAGGGCCAGCAACTCGCCATGATCACGCTTGGCGGGTTCGCGCTGTTCCATGACGCTTAGATGCATACGGACATAGCGATCCGATTGCACATTGACCCGTTGCAGAATGTCATTGGTAAGCCCGCGCCCTGCCGCTGCATAAAGCGCCTTATGATATTCATAGTTCAGACCCCCCCAGCGCCCGACATCGTAGGCTTCGTAGGATTTCTCCATCTCATCCAGCAACCTTTCGCATATGGCGAAATCGGCTTCGGTCATAAGTGGGATCGCGCGGCTGAACAGGTCAACTTCGAGCAACACGCGTAGGTCGAATATCTCGGCGATTTCGTCCAGCGAGTGCGTGGTCACGGCAGCGCCGCGATTGTTGGTCAATTGTACCAGCCCTTCGGCATCCAACCGCTTGAGCGCCTCGCGGATCGGCATACGCGAGACATCATAGTCCTCGGCCAGCGCTTCTTGGCGGATGGTCTCACCCTCGGCCATCTCGCCGCTGAGGATTCGCTCGCGCAAGTCATTGGTAATGACATCTGGCAGGCTTTGCCGTGGGATCGCGCGGGTGCTTGGCATTGTGTTCATCTCGGGCAGTGCATTTTGTATCCAAAGTACAAACTGGAGGCGAGATTTCCAAGGCCTTAGCGAATGGGTATTTTGCGCACCCAAGCTGACCTGACATTCGGTTGATGCAGCCATTAAAATAAAACCCCAGACTGCTGATGCGATCTGGGGTCCATTGGTAAGTGATTTGGTGCCAGGGTTAGCCCTGAACAACATCCTGCCGTTGCACGCCCAGTCCTTCGATCCCCAACTCCATCTTGTCGCCGGGCTTCAGATAGGTTTGCGGGTTCTGTCCCATCCCAA
>NZ_JBQFLQ010000015.1:0-54577 GCF_056531325.1 Ruegeria sp. N8
TCAGAACGCGGCGTAGATTGAAACTACGGCGAGCCTGATCCTCCTAAGCCAATCAAACGCTCGTGTTCCAAATCATTCGATGACGGACAGACCACGTCTGCCGGGCACTCTACGGCTCTTAGACGATCCCGCATTGAGTGCCTGAAACCGTGCATGGTGTATCCCGCTGGGACAAGTTCCCTCATCCACTTGTTCAAGGCGGCACTAGCCGCATTGGCATTGGTGGTATCGGACCTGTTGTATCTTGGGAATGCGAACCGAGACGAGCCAGCTTCTTTGAGTATGCGCTGCGCTGCCCATCTAGCGTTTCCTTCAAGTGGTACATCACGCTCACTGTCCTGCGTCTTCAAACGACGCCATGGATGGTGGCGAACGCGAATTGAGAGAGAACCATCGTCCGCACAAATGAAGTCTTCTTTTCCCAGCCCAGCAGCCTCCGCAAGCCGCATGCCTGTGTCTGAAACCAAAGCCACCAACCAACGCAAGTCGTCATCAAGTTCCCTGCATTTCGCCTGAACGGTCACTATCGCTTCTCTAGGCAATGGGTTGCGGCCAGAGACTCCGGCGGAGCGGTCGTAGTAAACTCCTGAGAAAGGGTTGTGCAGCGAAAACCCCTGCTCACTCGCTGCGAAATTGGTTACGGCTCTGACTGTACCGAAAATCCTTGTGAGGCTGCTACCGGCGAGACCACGCGCGATGAGTGCGTCGCGGAACTTATTCGCGTCCGCTTTGGTATAGACTTCGAGGTGTTTGTCGCCACAGGCATCAATCACGTAGCCACACGCTCTCTGAGCGCCCCGGTGAAACGTCACGGGGCGTCCTTGGCCCTTTTGTGTAAGATAAATCTCGACTGCCTCAGACAACAGTACAGAGGCAGCAGAAGTCTCGTTCAGAACAACTGGTGTTACGGCGGAGTTGGCTGCGCCAAGACGCAACATGTGCTTTCCAGGCAGTTCTGTATCCTGCGACCTCAGGTGAAACCAATACTCATCCAGTTGATCAGCCGCTCTTCTTGCTCTCGTCGCCGCTACGTTTGCCGAGTGAGTACGCAAGGAATATGCGATCCGAGAAGACGAGTAGTAGCGGCAAAGCTCCTTGGGGATGCGGCGACTGAAGTAAAAAACACCCTCTTTCACGAAGGTGTACTTGGGTGAAATGGTCTCTGACATGGTCTGCGGCTCCAACCTGCTGTTAAAAGCTGGAGTGAAACCAAGGGTTTACCTGAGGAAGTGGTGCCCGGGGGCGGAATCGAACCACCGACACGAGGATTTTCAATCAGTCTGGTTTGACCCACATACCGCCACAAGCCGCCTCATCCAGCCACACTAACTTCTTGGCTTGATTGAGCTTCTAACTTGCATATCACCACATGCTGCCACAACGCTCCACACCTAACCACACGGGTGTCTGTCACCCATATGCTACCCAGACGCGCGTTCATAAACCAAAAGCGGACGCTCAGATAGACTGCGGCGAATGACTGCAACGAGCCCATTTTGACCGATGCTGCGCGATGTCCCAATGACAGCAATGCGCAGAAAGCGGACTTCGCAAATTCGAGAATAAAGGCCCGTTGTAGACGTTCCATCGCTGTCCTGGGGCTGCCTGGCATCGGTCGGGTGGCTGTCGTTACAGCACGTTTAGAAGTTTCGAATACTCAGCGCTCAAAACAAGAGCCGCAAGTGACCCTGTTATCGTCGCCGGTATACCCTGCTTCCAAGTATCGTACACTAGATGGCAAAATATCGCTCCGACAGATGTGCTTAGCAACGCAAGTGCTCCTAGCGGCCCGATCCAGGACGATTGAAACCAGATGGCGATTGCCCCGAAAAGTTCTCCGCATCCGACGAGGAACATGATCTGCCTGTTGAGGCCATAGCTTTCGAACATGCCCAACTGGATTTCAAAAATCTTCTTTTGCCACCCAAAAATCTTGATGGATGAAGCAAAGAGAAAAAATGCAGATAGAAGACCGATGGCGATGTTCAGGAGCAATGCTAGTCCTTCCGGTTTGATTTCTTGTAGGCTGCCGGAGATAGGCCCGTCCATTTACGAAACGCCCGAGAGAACGCTGTGGGGTCGGCATACCCGAGCCTTCGCGCTGTTTCGCCTACGGAAGTGTTGCCGTCGACGAGAAGGTTTTCAGCGGCATCCTGTCTTAAACTCGCAATCACCTGCGAGGCCGTCAGTCCATAGGGTTTCAGCCGGTTGTTAAGCGTTTCGCGATGAAAGCCACAAAGGCCGGCCAAGGCATCGACACCAAACTCCGGTTCAGCCAAATGCACCCGTATCAGTCCTTCTAATCCGGCAAGGAAATCCAGCGGCGCAGCCAGATCATCGTCCTTGACCCTGAGGCTTGACGGGTTTTCCAATGCCTCCTGTGTCAGTCTGTGGTTTAACCACTTGGACGGAAACCTGATTGAAAACCCCTGCGGCCCACACTGGATTGCTTTGACGCCATGAAATTGTTCGGGGAGCGTATCCGGATCACTGACTTGCAGAATGATCTGGTGGGGGTCCCATCTGAAATCCAGAACCCGATGCAACAGAGATATCCAGACGCTGGCCAGAAACGCATCTGCCTGTGCCGGCGAAACCGAGACAACAAAGTTTCGTCTGGCGTGGAAATACGCGTGCTCGTCTTCGACAAGCAGCGATTGGGTAACCGCATTGGATTCCTTGGAGACCGCCTGCGTGAACCTTGTGAAGAAGTCTCCGAGAGTCAGCGCGTCCTCCAACATGTCGCCAAGTGGCAGAAACCGAACAAGGTCGACGGATTGACCGACTTTGGCGCAGAACACCGGTGATGTGGCATCGGCCACAGCCTGAAAAATCCGGTAGACAGTGTCGTGTGGTACGAAATTCTGACGGTCCATCACCTGGGCTTCATTTAGTCCCAGAGAATCGAGGACGAACGCCGGTTCGATGCTCACATTGCGAAGGGCAGCGACAACGGGACCCGCAACGGACGCCCTGACGAGCGGCAGTGTCTTGTCCGATTTCTTGATACGTTCGCCGGTCATCGCGCCTCCTGTTCGTTGAAACTAGGACAGAGGCGCTGGAAACTTCCACCGAAAACGCGTCGAACCTTGCAGATTGCCAAAACTAATTTTCAACCGCTGACAAGGTGTCAGGCAATTTTTTGGCTCAGTCCCTAAACTCACATTGGGAACCCGACTTCTTTGATTCGCCGAAAGGAATGCAACGATGCTGTCGAAACTGGCCCAAGTTCTGAAGACGACGATCCTTGTCGCAGGTCTTTTATCTTCAACCCAAGCCGTTGCACAGGAGGAAAGTTTCCCAATCCTGTTTACCAACGTCAACGTTTTTGATGGTGTGAATGAGGCCTTGATCGAAGACGCAAATGTTCTGGTCGTCGATAACCTGATCGCCGAGGTCTCGACTGAGCCGCTTGCCGTCGCCAATGCGCAAATCATCGACGGTGGTGGGCGCACGCTGATGCCCGGAATGCATGACCAGCACGTTCATCTCTTGGTCTTCAATCCGCTCAGCGACGGATTGCGCCAGAACATCACTCCATTCCATCTTGGCGGCGTCGCCACTATCCGGTCCGAGCGCATTCTTATGAACGGGTTCACAACCGTGCGCGACCTTGGAGGACCGGCCAAGTCCATCGCCCGCATCATAGATACCGGAATGTTCCCAGGCCCGCGCATCTATTCCTCCGAAGCGTTTATCACCCAGACGTCCGGCCACGCCGATTTCCGCAAGCTGAACGACCGGCATCCGACACTCTCTGGACAAGGGCCGTCGCATTGGGTCGAAACGGACATGAGCTTTATCGCCGACGGACCTCAGCAAATCCGAATGGCCGTGCGTGAAAACCTGCGTCGCGGGGCAACCCAGATCAAGATCATGGTCAGCGGCGGGGTTACGTCCGAGTTCGACCCGCTGCACTCACTTCAGTACCAAGCTGACGAGATCCAGATGGCGGTCAAGACTGCCGCGCAATGGGGCACCTATGTCACCTGCCATGTGTTCACCGAACAGGCGATCCGCAACTGCATCGACAATGGTGCCAAAACGGTTGAGCACATCCCGTTCCTGACCAAGGAGGCTGCCGAGGTTATGGTCGAAAAGCAGATCATGTTCGCAACGGCGGTGGCCCCGGTCTACTCGGTGACGACTGAGCAGGCAGAAGCCTTTTACACTCCGGCGTCATTTGTGAAATGGAAAAGCGTGCGGGATGCTGCCGCCAATATGATCGAAGTGATCCAGACGACGCCGGGCATGATAGATCTCTACACTCTGGGCACAGACCTTGTGAACAATTGGGACCAGACGCTTGAGCAAGACAAGAAAATGAACGACGAAATCGGGTATCTGCACGAAGCGGGCTTTAGCCCGTATGACATATTGCGCATCGCAACTTCAAACGGCGCGCGCATGAACCGTCTTACAGGTTTGAACAATCCTTATCAGGACGGCCCGTTGGGTGTGGTTGAAGAGGGTGCGTACGCCGATCTTCTATTGGTCGACGGGAACCCGCTGGAGGACATCCTGCTGCTATCCGATCCCGACACCAATCTGAAGATCATCATGAAAGATGGCGTGATCTACAAGAACACACTCGACTGAGTGTCGCGTGGGGTGAACTTACCTCGGCACCCCGCGCACTAAATTTTAAAGGAGAGAAGGACATGAGTATTTCGACAAAGACGGCTGCCGTCGCGAGCCTCGTTTTTTGCACGGCCACTGCCGCATTTGCACAGGATACCCTACCGCAAACCCTGTTCACCAACGTCCATGTCTTTGACGGAGTAAATGAGGCGCGGATCGAGAACGCCAGCGTTCTGGTTGAAGGCAACTTGATCAAAGAAGTGTCCACCGAGGCAATCAACGCGCCTGGCGCGATTGTTGTGGATGGAGGTGGTCGCACATTGATGCCCGGGCTGATCGACAGCCACGTCCACCTGAACCTGACCGGTCTTTTCACAAGCTTTGGCGGCGCGGAATATGCGAGTTGGGACGGCGTCGGCGCGATGGCGGTCGCAAACGCGTGATTACCTAATGGATGGGTACACAACGGTTCGCGATGCCTGTGGCCAAGGCGATGCTATGAAAAAGCTGATCGATCAGGATGTCCTTGTCGGGCCTCGGATTTACCCGAGCGGTGCGTGCATCGGTCCACAATCTGGCCACACGGACTGGCGCAGCCCTCGTGCCCGGGCTGAAGGTGGCCCCGTCGCGCAGGTGGAAGAACTCAATCTCGCGGTCGTTGCAGACGGCGTAGACGAAATCAGAACAGCCGCGCGCCGGAACCTCAGCTATGGGGCCACGCAAATCAAGCTAACCGTCGGCGGCGGTGTTTCCTCGGAATTAGACCCGCTTTGGTCTGTGGGATACGGCGTGGAAGAAATAAAGGCGGCAGTCGACGTTGCGGCTTTTTTTGACACTTATGCTTTCACGCATGCCTACACGGACGAAACTGTCCAAATGGCACTGGATGCGGGCGTCAAGGTCATTGAGCACGGCCAGATGGTCACAGAAGAAACCGTGAAGCGCATGGCTGATGAAGGGATATTCTGGTCCCTCAACACCGCCGGGTTCTCACCGATCCTGTTTGAGCACCCCAACTTTGCACCGGGTACGCCAGCAGGCATCAAGCTTGCGGTTGCACATGACCAAAGCAAGGATCTCATCGCGCTTGTCAAGAAGTACAAACCCAAGGTCGTGCACAACGTTGATACAGTGCTGTCAACGCTCGATCAGGGGCGCGCGCATCGCGATTTCGAAAAGTACCAGTTTGCCGACTGGTTCGGGAATCATGCAATGCTGGTTTCGGCCACCTCGACGGCGGGCGAGTTGGCCCAGCTGACGGGGCAACGCAATCCTTATCCCGAAAAACTGGGCGTGATTCAAGCAGGAGCCTATGCCGATATCCTGATCGTTGATGGCAACCCGTTGGAAGATCTGTCCGTCTTAGGGGCCCAACCGAAATGGTTTGACGCGGAACCGCGTGAAGAAGGTTTCGATACCATCCGTGTCATCATGAAGGACGGCAAATTATACAAGAATACGCTGGAATAAATGGAAAGTAGGCTGGTCTATCTTTGATAACCCCATACGTCAGCCAGGAAACCATCCCTGAAAGGAAAGACTGTGAAACATCTCAGCCTTGGCGTCATTATGGCGTTCTGTGGTTCAATTGCCGCTGCTGAAGACGCCGAAAGCATGCGTACGTTTTTATTCATTGGCACGTCGAACAGTGCGGCCTGGGAGATGCAGATTGCCAATCCGGGGGATCGCGCTGCCTCGGTGAAGGGCGGGATCGAAGCGCTCGGCGGAGAGCTTTTGAGCTATTACTGGGGGCTTGGAAACGGGAAGAACTACATCACCGTTTCCCTGCCAGACGATCCAACCTTTATCCAGGCCTTCTATGTCAGCCGCCTCGGCGATGGCTTGTTGGATGACTACCAGATGATCGAATTGATGAGCAGCGCCGACATGGCTGTGGCGCTGGAACGTGTTCCCGAAATCAAAGCTGTGGATGACGTAGAGTGATTGGAGGTTTGTCGCACCAGAGATCGCACCTTCAACCACGACCGACCCTTGCCGCCGCGTATTTGAGCGCTTTTGCACTTTTTTGTGGTGCTGCTGATGCCCAGGAAAATGCTGCTCAGGCGAAACTGGAGGCCGCAGCCCAGGTTTCGTTGGGTGGCCCGGGATCAGCCAGTGCGCAACAGGAGCAAGACAGGCTGCGCAGACTTGAAGACTCACGATGGCCCGGTTTGGACCGTGCCATTGATCCAACCGAAACCGCTTTGGGTCGATTTCGGGAAAACACCGGATTGGCGCTCAGCTTTGATTACCAGGCGCTATACCAACGCAGTTCTCACAGCCTGACCGGGCAGGACGAATCTGCATCCGGTCAGCTCAGGATGATCGGGACGTGGGAATTGGTAGACCGGGGTGGTGAAAACTCGGGTAGCCTCGTCTTTATTTTGGAGAACCGACACCGGTTGGGCCAGTCCATTGCACCTTCAGCGCTTCCTGCGCAAATTGGATATCAAGGGGCAACCGCGGTCACGTTTGGGGACACGAACACGACCTTGTCGGTAGCTTACTGGCAACAAGCCTTCGCAAACGGACGCGGAGGAGTGGTGGCGGGTCGGATCGATCCGGGCGACTACTCTGACATTCTGGGTTACGTGAACCCACGAACGACCTTTTCGAACTTTTCAATCCTGTTTAGCCCGGTGTTGCCAATCCCCGATCCCGGTTTTGGTGTCACGGTCGGCGGCTATCTGACGGATCAGATTTACGCGTTAGGGGTGGTCAGCGACGCCAATGGGTCTCTCACAGACATTGAGTGGTTTTCCGGGGGTAGCGAATTTTACAAATACGCCGAGATCGGCTGGACGCCCGAAAAATCAAAACGATTTCTGACAAACGTTCATCTGGGGATGTTTCACACGGATGCGCGCCAACAAGTTGGCGTACCGGAAACATACGGAGCCACACTTTCTGCCAACCATACATTCGACAACCAACTGATGATCTTTGGACGGCTGGGATGGTCCAATGGCGGCGGTGCGTTGGCCAGGCGGGCAGTCAACGCAGGTTTGATGTGGCGACCTGGCACCTATGATGATCTCTTTGGCATAGCGGCCACTGTTGCTGAGCTGACGACACCAGGATTGCCCAATCAAACGACACTTGAAGCTTTCTACCGTTTGGACCTGGCTGACAATCTGGCGCTGACGGCAGACGTGCAATACTTGAAAAATCCCGGATCAAATTCGAACGATCCGCTGGTCTTAGGATTGAGACTGAGGGTTAATCTTTGATGCATGCCGCGTAGCAGTTTCCGTTCTGGCTTCATTTTGGTCGGAATGGCAGGGGGCGGCACGTGAGTGGGTTGCCCCCAACTATTAGGGCAATTGTAGGCTCAGCCGTTGCAAACAGAACAGGACGAAATTTCCGCATCTCGAAAATTGCAAAGTCTAGTTTCGAATGTCCGGTTTGGGCTGAGACCAGTCATCAGAAAGCGATGAGCCTACGGCAACTTTGTCCCCTGAAGCGGTCGTTGCAACCAAGCAAAACGACTGTCCGCTTTTGGTGTTCGAAGTCCGACTAATCGCAACAGACAACAATGTTAGTAAAGTCGTATATTGATCAGAATTCTTAGACCGTGACGCCGTGTGGACAAAATACCCCCATTTCTACCCCCGAAATTTTTTGCTTCTACTTTCAGGGGGTTCGGTGTTTAGTTTGATTCCGTGTTTGGGAAACGAATTGAGAGCACTGTTGTCGCGGATAAACTTCGATAAGCGCGCTTATGTTAACTGCTGGAACGGTTTCGCAGAAACTAAACGCACACGCCATTCGGCCCATTGAAACGGCCATTTTTTAAAGGCCCAAAAGTCCATCGAACTCTCCCCACAGATTTGTCCGTAGGTCACGGCAGGAATTTCCAAAATTTGAGAATCGGGTCTTGTTTAGCCAAGGCTATGTCCCTTTTGTCCTGATCTGACGAACTCCACATTCCGCCACATACCACCACATCCCGCCACATCTGCGGCGCAGACAACCCTATGTTTTTTAGAATATAATTTTGACTGTCACCCATGAGATTAGGCGACTGTCAGATTATATATCTTGTATGAAAAAGAAACTCACTGCCCGCTTCGTCGATACCGTCACAGCCCCCGGCCCCAAGCGCCTTGAAGTGTACGATCAAACACTCTCTGGCTTCGGTGTCCGGGTATCGACATCGGGTCACAAGACTTGGTTTTGCGCTCCTCGAGTGAACGGTCGCGTTAAACGGGTGAAGATTGGCACCTACCCTGCCCTGTCGCTGTCCGAGGCGCGTCAGAAAGCGCAGGAAACACTGCGCGACATACAGCTTGGGATCGTTCAAGAGCCTGCATGCCCAACGCTCGGTGAAATCGTTCCACAGTTCATCGATCTTTATGCAAAGCCGCGTAATCGAGGCTGGCTCACGCAACAACGTCTGCTGACACACCACTGGAAACCACTATTCGACATGCCGGTAGATCAGATCAAACGCCAAGACGCAGTACGTGTTTTGGACAATCTTGTTGCCGGTTCATCGGCTGGCTCCGCGAACAATGCGATGGCCGTTTTCAAGAAGCTTATGAACTGGTGTGTCGATCGTGGCGTTATCGCGAGCAATCCAATTGCTGGTCTGAAAACACCGCGCAAACCAGTGGCGCGCGATCGCGTGTTGACCGACGACGAATTGCAATTGCTTTGGGCTGCAACAGAACGCGATCAATATCCATTCGGCCCGCTTGTGCAGTTGCTCATACTCACCGGCCAGCGTCGCGCCGAAGTCTCCGAGATGCGATGGTCTGAAATCAACCTGAACGATGCGATGTGGACGATTCCTGCCGAACGCGCGAAAAACGGAATTGCGCATGATGTACCACTGTCGCCGCAGGTCATTAGCATTCTTCACGGCTTGCCCCGCTTCACCGGTTCCGACTATGTGTTTACGACGACTGGCACCACTCCTGTCTCGGGGTTTGGGCGATTGAAAAAGCGCCTCGATCGCGAAGTCGGCTTCGACGATTGGTGGTTTCACGATCTGCGCCGAACGGCTGCTTCAGGCATGGCGCGCATCGGCGTTGCGCCACATGTCATCGAAAAAGTGCTCAACCATAAATCAGGTATCATTTCTGGCGTCGCTGCCGTGTATAACCGTTACTCATACGCAGATGAAAAACGCGAGGCACTCGAGCAATGGGCTCAACAGGTAATGCAGCCTTTCCCAAACTCTGGAGGCAAATCTGCGCGCAACATGTCAACGAATATCGCGTTCGACTCCGCGTGGCCGCAAACCTAATCGGGTTCTTTGAATTTCCATACGGGTGGACGTGGGATGAGTACCGTAGCCTTAGTAGAGAAGACTCGGCGAGCTACGAAGAAAATGCCCGGAAAACTCTGAGAGACATTTTAACTGCAGAGACGAATACTGCGCGAGACGATCGCCTGGTAACCAATGCTAAGCACTTCCGCCGACATCGGGCGGAGCACATATTGAGGAAAGCATTTGATCGAGGATCCACAAGAATCTACGAGGGTTCTCTTGCCGTTCCTGATGCGCCCTCGGAATTCGGGCGAAAAGTGCAACCGCTTGATGCAAAGGATCGACAAGTCTTCCGCATCGAGGAGTCCCAAATTGGGTTCCGCCAGTGGTCACGTCGAGTTTGCCTAGTGGATGCGATCGACTTGATCGAAATGCTAGAATCTTCCCACGAAAAACGTGGTACTCCGAAAAGGTTTGATCATGCGAGCATAGAGTTGTGGCTGCGGCGATCAATTGAGGCTTGCGGCGTACCGGTCAACGGCGCGGAACGAATTCGCGCGCTGCAAGAATGGTATGCGGCAAAACTTGACCGGGAGGGCAGAGAGCCACCTGAGAAGCACTGCCGCGAAACGCTGACTCGGCTCGGCAAGGAGTACAGTTACGTCAAAAAAAATAACACTTTTCGACTTTGATCTTAAGCCGACCACCGACGCATCCTTGTGCCATGGAAAATTGGAACTGGCACAGCATGGGAGAAGGTGAACACCACCCACTTACCCTCATCGATCACGACGGTCTTCGCGCGCTTGGGCTCAAGTACTCTAAGTGGACGCTCAAGAGATGGGAAAACCAAGGAATGTTCCCGAAGCGCTATCGAATCAACGGTGGCAGAGCACACTGGCGGCTCTCGGAGATCGAAAAGTGGATGGCGTCGCTGCCAACTGAGTGATCGCAAACATGCGTCCTGATGACTGGTATATGGCACATCATGGCACTGCGCATTTCATCGAGTTGAGTGGTTAATCGTCATTGATTAACGTTTCAACGTCACATCGACACTAATCTCGGGCGATTACCCTGTAAGTCACTGAAACTAAAGGAGTACGAACATGCCTCGGCGCATGAACAATGAAGCTCGTCTTCGTGGCTGGAAAGCCAAAGCGTCCGAATTCTTGTTGTCTACCTGGGAGGATCACGAGAATGGCAACTGCGTTTTTGTTGGGACAAAGGACGTGCATTTTGGAAGGTGGCGCGAGCATGCATTTGAGCTTCCAGTCAGTCGTCAAAAACTCAAAGACTTCCTAGACAAATATCCACGCTCGGAGTTCGATCTTTATTTCTGTGCCAATCCGTTTGACCGTAATGCGCGCAATCGTGCGAATGCCCTGCCAACGTTCTATGCTTGTGTCGATGTCGATGAGGCTCCGCTCGAGAGCTTTGAGCCACCACCATCAATCGCTTGGAGTACTTCGCCGGGGCGCACCCAAGCGATATGGAAGTTTGAGCGACCGTTAGCTGTCCCTCACGCAGAACAGATTGCCCGTAATCTCGCCTATGACTTTGGTGCCGATCGGAACGGCTGGAGCGTCACGAAGTACCTCCGCATACCAGGCACGTTCAACCACAAACCGCAATATGCAAAACCAACAGTCCAGCTTGTCAAAGGTCTGCATGCTTTACCCAAAGATGGTCTCAAGCCCCCAGATTTTGTCGAAGGGCCAACCCGGATGATCCGCAAAAGTAAACCCACTGCTCGCTCCAGTGGAAAGTATCGGGCCCTTCCCGAAGGCGACCAGTATCGCCGAAAGGTTCAGGCAAAACACTCCGGTGCTTTGACCATGATGCCACGCGTGCTTCTTGGGCACGACAAAGTGCTTTACCCAGACAAAAGCGACGCCATATTTGCAATGGTAGTAGGTCTCTTTGAAGCCGGTGCCAAGCGGCGCGAGATTGCAACCGCAATCTGGAACAGCGTCTACTTCATCAACAAGCATGGTCGCAACCGGCCGGCTCTGGAGGCCGAGCTTACCCGTATCATTGATAAGCTGGGCTCAGATAAATGACAAAGCCGAGCCATTCATCGAGCGCGCGCCCAAAGGCAACAACGCGCCAAAAACGAAAGCGCAAAAAGCCAGCGCAAACAGACCTACAGCAATACGGATTCGAACCGACGTCCGCACAGCAACTGCAATCAAAGGAGTTTCCTCCTTTGCGGTTTGCGGTCGATGGTTTCATTGCAGAGGGGGTAACTATCTTGGCGGGTAAGCCCAAAGTCGGCAAATCTTGGATGGCGCTTGACCTAGGCCTGGCCATTGCATCCGGGAGAGATGCATTTGGGTCGGTAAAATGTGATCATGGCCACGTGCTTTATCTCGCATTGGAGGACAACGAGCGACGTCTCCAGCGGCGCATACAAGATCTCACAGAAAGTGGCGAGGTTTGGCCATCGAAATTGGAGCTTGCAACGGTTGCCCAACGCCTCGACGAAGGCCTGATTGAGGGCATCGAAAGCTGGATCGTCGCCCATGATCCGGCACTGATCATCATAGACACGTTTGCGAAAGTCAGGCCTCCGACGGGAGGTGAAGGAAAGTACGACGCTGACTACGCCGCGCTTGCCCCGCTCCAAAAACTTGCCGGAGAAACGGGAGTTTCCATTCTTGTCGTGCATCATCTGCGAAAACTGCCCGGCGAAGATCCCTTTGACATGATTTCAGGCAGCACCGGCCTAACTGGTGCAGTCGACGCTGCGCTCATACTCTATAGAGGTTCGCAGGGAACAACGCTTTACGGTCGCGGACGAGAGATCGAAGAGATCGAGAAAGTGGTTGAGTTCGATCGCGGCAAATGGCGCGTCTTGGGTGATGTCGACGACGTCAGACGCTCGGCGGAGAGAAAGGAAATCATTGAAGTTCTAGAGAACTCCGACGAGCCACTTGGACCCAAAGAAGTTGCAGAAGAGTTGGGAAAGGATCCAGGAAACATCAAGCAACTCCTCTTCAAGATGGTTAAGTCCGGCGAAGTCAGTAAAAAGGGACACGGGAAATATGTCACCGCCGCAACGTCTTCGAAGCAGTGATAACATCGATAACTTAGTAACTTTCGCGTCGAATATTCGTTATCAAGTTATCGAAGTTATCGGGGTTCAATCGGCATTTGGTGCAAGGATTCTTGCCGGTACTTTTGAACCCGAAGCGTCTAAACGATGGCATTCCAGGGCCAATTTCAATACTGGCAAACGGTTTAGAGCGCACTAGCAATCGCTTATCATCCCTTCAATTCCTTTTGTGGTCACAAAGTAGGGACACGCGGGAGATGGCGATACCAGCGCATGAACCGACCGACGATCAACGGCACATTGTCGAAGTGCTGGTGGCGGGCGGCACACCCAAGACGATCATCGCGAAGGCACTGGGTATTGGTATGAAAACGCTACAGCGGCACTACCGAGAGGAATTGGACAGCGGTTTGGAACTAGCAAACGCCAAGGTCGTGCGGCGGCTGTTTCGGTTGATCGAACAGGGGTCAACGCCAGCGGCGATATTCTGGCTGAAGACTCGCGCGGGGTGGAAAGAAGGGCAGAAGGTCGAGATCGAGCAGAAAGAAACACCGCAAGCGTACGATTTCACAAAGCTATCGCATCAGGAACGCGCTGATTTACGCGCAAAGTTGGAAGCCGTTGTCGGGCGGAGGAACTAGGCATGAACGATTTCATTCAGCACATTATCTTGCCAGCCACAACGGGCGGCGACGTGATCCTTATCGCACAAGTTGAGAGTAATGAGTCCAAAACCAGCGTATCACTTGTTACAGCGGACAACCGGAAACCTAAAGTGAAGGCTACGATTGAGCGCGTATTGGTGCACTACCCTTTTGCGAAGAGGATACGCGTTATGTGTCCTACCGATCTCGGCCTTGTAGCTCGCTACACTTTTAAATTGATTGGCGGTACGTGGGTGGAACAAGCGCCCGCTCCAAGGAGATCGATTCGTCGGATAAGTTCATTAGAGCAACGAGAATTCGTGCTAAATCTTTTGCTTGGCGCAACTGAGCCGACGAACAGCGATTAATCTTTGGCAAATCTGCTGTTTAGCTATAGGCGCTGAGATCGCCGCTGAGACGCATCCCGGCAATTTGACGATCATACTCCTGCAAAGCAACGCTCCGGCGATCCTGGCGCGTTGGGATGGCGCAGATCGTGTAATCCGGTGGTTATATCGCTTCGCGCGCGACGACGTGCAAACGTTAGATCCACGTGCCGCTAATTGAGCGCATTCAATTTATCCATTAAAGGTACGCTACCCCTTACGCGCCATAATCTTTGCAAAACAGTGCGCTAGCGTTTCAAATCAGAATATCCGTTCGAGTCGCCGACTTTACTCGTCATTGGCTCGAAGCTTCATAGAACCAACCGCATAAGCCAACAGCGATAACAGTCAATCATGGACAAAGACGCAGAGAAGATCCTTAAATACTGGCGTGTTTCGCTGGCCGACAGTGCGTTGGGGGACGGCAAGTTCACCCAAAGAGACCGAAAGCGGTTCATTGAGGTATCCGGCGAGACGGTCCGTTCCGGAAAACTCCCGGACCAGGTGCTAGATAGGGTTTTTGGTGGACAGAAGTCAGCGAAGAGCGTCGCGGTACGATTTTGGCCACTTGTGATGGCTCGAAAGTCCTCTCACGCATCTTCGCGTGTCGATGGGCTGCCTGAGATCGTCGCGCCAGTTGTGACGGAAGCAACAGTTGAGCGTGATGGGCATATTATACCATTGCGAAACGCTCTCGCCCGAGATGTCTTGTCACCCCTTCCATCCGGCGAGTTCTCAATCGGTAGCGTCGAAGACCTCGATGATTTTCTAACCGAGACGCCATTGCCGGACATGATCGCAGAAGGTGCATGGCAAGAATACTTGGGCCATTGCCGTAAGATGGTTGATGCGGTTGCAGAGGGTTGGCCGAATGGCGACGAAGATTACCAGTCAATGGGCTTTGGTTTCCTCGAGTTAGCCGAAGATGCCAGTGCCACGATCCGCAATATTGTTGATCTGTACGACAAGTTGGCGAGTGACAAGCCGAACTTACCACTATTGAGACAAGTCGCTGCGCCTCGCACAACGGTATCCCCTGCGGACTCTAAAGTAGAGAGTGAATTCGGACGCCGCCTTGGCCATTCCAATCCGCACTTCCCACTATCCGAGCATCAGCGCCAAGTTTTGGCCTACCTTGATGCATCATCCACTGGAGAAGTTATCGCAGTAAACGGGCCGCCTGGGACGGGCAAAACGACAATGCTGCTATCCGCGGTCGCAAGCCTCTGGATCAAGGCAGCGCTCAAAGGCGGGGATGCTCCGATCATCATAGCAGCATCCACCAACAACCAGGCGGTAACAAACATCATTGACGCCTTTGGGAAGGACTTCGCCACGGGCGATGGACCATTTGCCGGGCGATGGCTCCCGGGTATCGAGAGTTTCGGAATCTTCCTTCCGTCGCATTCTCGCAAGTTGGAAGCAGCGAGGAAGTATCAAACAGAGGATTTTCAGACAGCATGCGAGAGCGTCGAGTATTTTACCCAAGCTAAGGAGAAATACCTTGAGGCGGCACAGGTCGCTTTTCCTGATCTGTTAGAAGCTCGCGTAGAGCTCGTTGTCGACGCCATTCAGTTTGAAATGGCAAAAGAGGCAAAGAAGCTGTCTGACCTGGACCAGGCCGCCGAAAACTTCACAGAGGCAAAAGAAGAGGTGAAGACTGTCCTGGGCGAGAACCCTCAAGAAGCGGAAAAGGGTCTAGCTGAAGTGGCTGCCGAAGCACAGCAATATGGCAAACGGCTCAAGTCAGCCAAAACTGCCTTGGAAGCGCATCTCGCAGCAGAGTCTACATTCTCAGCGCTTATCAGTTTTCTGCCAGCGATCAAAAAGAAGCGGGTGCTATCAGCCCAACAATCGATCCAAGAATTCATGCCGGATGCCGGCGGATTCAATCGTGTTGCGGATTTAGAAACTCATGTCACTCAAAGCCTTCGCTCTGCCGAGCTTTCTACGAAGCAGGCTAAAACAGACCTAGAAAAGGCTCGTCGTCTTCGTTCAGCGCTCGCGAAAGCTGATAACCAATTGGATCGCGCAAAAAAAGCTGTTGGCGATACCTTGGAAGACTTTAGTTTGGAGAGCGCCGCCGATCTCGGCATTCGCTTTAGGCTCTTTCTGTTAGCGACCCACTATTGGGAAGGACGTTGGTTGCTCGCTATGGAAGAAGACCTCGCGGGCATCACTGGATCATCAAACAAGAGGGGCAAGGCGACGCTTGTTCCTCGTTGGCACAGACGCATGATGCTAACACCTTGTGCCGTTGCTACATTCGCCAGCTTGCCAGGAAAACTAACGTACAGTCGCAAGACCGGAGGAAAATGGGCGAAAGACTATCTGTATGACTTCATAGATCTGCTGATTGTGGATGAGGCTGGGCAAGTCTTGCCGGAAGTCTCCGGGGCTAGCTTTTCTCTTGCGAAACGTGCTCTTGTGATTGGAGACACCCAGCAGATTGAACCCATCTCATCCGTACCGAAGCCCGTAGACGTCGGGAACCTACGCGAGGTTGGGCTGCTCCAAAACGATGAAGATTGGAGTGAGTTGTCGGATAGAGGCTTTTGCACGACATCTGGCAGCACCATGCGGATTGCACAGGAAGCCTGCAAGGTTTCACCATATGCCGAACTTGAGAAAGGACTGTACCTCTTTGAACATCGGCGCTGCTATGACGAGATCATAGGCTACAGCAATGCACTTTGCTACAAAGGCAAACTGCGTCCTCTTCGAGGCCCCGTTCCCGCTGACGCCAAATTGCCGGGATTGGGATACTTGCACGTAGATGGACGAGCAATTCGACTGGGAAGTAGTCGCGCAAATTTGCTTGAAGCTCGGACGATTGCTGCGTGGCTGAACGCCAATAGATCGGAATTAGAAAGCCGCTACCAGGCGCGCCTTGAGCAAATCGTAGGTGTGGTGACGCCATTTGGCCGACAAGTACGTGAAATTCGAACAGCCTGTGCGAACAGAGGTATCTCCGTCGATTTGCGCGATGGTATGACAATCGGCACGGTTCATTCACTACAGGGTGCCGAGCGACCAGTGGTTATTTTCTCCCCTGTTTACTCGAAACATGCAGATGGCAATTTCATCGACACCTCGGCTAGCATGCTCAATGTTACTGTGTCTCGCGCCAAAGACAGTTGTCTTGTCTTCGGCGACATGGACGTTCTGGCGACTGCCGCTCCGGGATCACCCCGCTCGATGCTTGGGGATTTTCTGTTCCGCTCAACAGACAATGCGCTTGAGTTTGAGACAGAGCCGAGGAGCGATCTGCAGGAAGAAAGTGGCGAGCTCCAGATGCTTCGCGATGCTGCTGAGCACGATGCGTTCCTAATAGATGCCCTCGCTGGTAACGGGCACCGATACTCGATCGTCAGTCCGTGGATCATTGCGCGTACAATGGAGAATGTCGGCTTTTTAACAGCATTCGAGAAGGCGGTAAGTCGAGGTGCTAGCATAGATATATTCTCAGACCCCCTTCTAAACTCCAATACAGCGAGTGATGGTCAAACCCAGATGTCATTGGCAAAAGATACCCTAACCAAGATCGGTGTACGACTTCACGAAGTACCTCGGTTGCATAGCAAGATTGTTGCAGTAGACGACGACTTGTTGGCAATTGGCTCCTACAACTGGCTCAGCGCAGATCGCCACGGCAAGTACGCGCGCCATGAGACTTCATTTGTTTACAGAGGTCAGCACTTGGAACCTGAGATCAAAACGATCTTTCAAAGCCTCGGAGGCCGAGAAAATAGCAACATGGACCGATAGGACCCATTGTTTTGATAAGCATTCGAGTGGAGACACGAAAATGTTAGATCCACGTGTCGTTAGATAGCCGAACCCCATTTACCCATTCTATTCAACCCACTAAGAAAGATAAGGTAGCTTCGCTGTTTCTCGTTGGGTGACGTATGGGTGACAATCTCTAGATTTCGATTGTCGCCAATTGCCAGCATTACAGACCGCAATAACCCGAACGCCTAGCCAAGATCTGACATTAGCCCTTGGCCAATGTATAAGCACCAGAAAGAAAGGCGTTCTTTAAATAGACCGGCAGCTTCTCGGGATACTCTTTCACTTCCTTCTTGGCGAAATTGGACAAAGCCACCGGATTGACGAACCTAGTGCGACATCCTTCTGTAAGTTGGATCAGAGTCTCGATTTTGAAAGAGACCGCACCGCCTGCCATACGGCCTTTCTTTGCGCGCGTTTTGATCGCAAATGTTCCAACCTCGTTTTCGCGAGCAAACTCATCAAGTGCGGCCATGAATGAACGCAAATCTGCCTCGGATGTATCATCCTCGAGTTCAATCCTTGTGGTCTTCGGTCGGAGCATCTTCACCTTGCCCTCGTCATCCAGGTCGACAACGGCAAGCCGAACCTCTTGTGCCGATATCTCGCAACCGCATACTCTCATACGTCATTCCTTTGTTTGACAGTTCCTCACTACCACCTTCCGGACCAGAATATATGCCACCGATACCGGTGTCCGCGCCTTATCGCAGTCTACAAGCTAAGTCACTCAGATCCGCAATGCCTGGCATAGGCAAGACGGTTGAAGGCAGTCATGCCGCGCCTAAGAGCCCAAAAGTCCAGCCCCCCCCCTACAAGGTTTTCCGTAGGTGCCGAGAGGATTTTCTTAGGCTTCGTAATCGAGCCCACACAAGCGAGTTTTAGGTTGGGTGTAGCTCGGAAGTCCGCGAAACAACAAAAACATCAAAGCAGACGTCAAAAAACCACATTTCGACTTGCACTAAGCCAACCTAAAAATTGCTAATTACACAGCATTGTCACAGTGTTTCTAAAATGATGTAAACGGCTTAGTGTGTGAGAAATTTGGAGAAAATTGAAACGTGTCCTTGTCGCCTGAAGAAAAGAAGAAGCTAAGCGAGTCGGACATTTGTGATTTGTACATTACCCCGGCTCTCAAGAAGGCGGGATGGGATCCTTTTACCCAGATCCGACGAGAGGTTACGCTAACTCCTGGACCCATAATTGTTCGCGGGAACATGTCCTCACGCAACAAGAAGAAGAAGAAGTTCGCCGACTATGTCTTGTCTTGGGAGCCATCCTTGCCGGTGGCCGTTTTAGAGGCGAAAGACAATAATCATTCGATCGGTCAGGGAATGCAGCAGGCTCTCGGCTATGCCGATATCATGAAGATTCCGACCGCATTCAGCTCAAATGGCGACGGGTTCGAACAGCACAACAAGAGCCCTGCGCATGGTGAAAGTATTGAGACTACGCTAGAACTAGGCCAGTTTCCGGGCCCAAAAACCCTTTGGGACCGATATCGATCATTTCGTGGAATTGAAGATGATGAGCAAGAACTGCTCATGGAACCTTACCACGACGACGGTTCCGGAAAAGAGCCACGATATTACCAGGCCGAAGCGATAAACCGGACAATCGAGGCGATCGCAAAAGGGGAAAGGCGTGTCCTCCTCGTCATGGCGACAGGAACGGGAAAGACCTACACCACGTTTCAGATTATCTGGCGGCTTTGGAAAGCTGGGGCCGCCAAACGAATTTTGTTCCTAGCGGACAGGAACATCTTGGTCGATCAAACGCTCGTCAACGATTTCAAACCGTTTGGCTCCGTCATGACCAAAATTGGCAATCGCAAGATTGACCCCTCATACGAAATCCACTTGGGTCTTTACCAATCGCTCACGGGACGAGATGAGATCGACAAGGCATTCAAAACGGTATCACCAGATTTCTTCGATCTTGTCGTGGTCGATGAATGTCATAGGGGCAGCGCTTCTGAGAACTCAGAATGGCGAGAGATTCTGGCGTACTTCAACGGCGCAATACAAATCGGTCTGACAGCCACGCCAAAGGAAACGAAAGACGTTTCAAGCAGCACCTATTTTGGAGAGCCAGTCTACACATACAGCCTCAAAGAGGGCATCGAAGATGGTTTTCTTGCACCCTACAAGGTAGTGAAGATTGATATCGACAAAGACGTTGAGGGGTGGACTCCGCCGCACGGCGCGATCGACGATTTGGGTAACCCGCTTGAAGTCCGCCAATACAACCAAAAGGATATGGATCGTATCCTAGTCCTGAACCAGCGGACCAAGCTGGTTGCGTCACGCGTTATGCAGCTGCTTAACGCCACTGACCCATTCAGCAAGACCATCATCTTCTGTGAAGATATCGACCATGCGGAACGGATGCGTAAGGCGATTGTCAACGCAGCTGGGCAGCTTGCAATCGACCACCCTCAGTACGTTCGCCGCATCACTGGAGACACGAAGGAAGATGGCAAAGCGGACCTAGACAACTTCATTGATCCCGAAAGCAAATTTCCGGTGATCGCCACAACCTCTGAGATGTTGACAACTGGCGTCGACGCGAAAACATGCAAGCTGATCGTTCTTGATAAGACGATTACTTCGATGACGACGTTTAAACAAATTATTGGGCGTGGGACCCGTGTCGATGAAGAGCACGGCAAATGGTACTTCACGATTATGGATTTCAAGAAAGCGACAGAGCTCTTCAATGATCCAGAATTTGATGGTGAAGCGGTCGTAATATACGAGCCAGATGACGACGATCCACCTGAGCCCCCCGATCCACCAGAAGACACGGATGATGATGGGAGCGACGAGTCAGACATACCCGGCTCGACCAAGCTAGTCGTTAGTGGCGTCGAAGTGGAGATCGTCGCTGAACGCGTCAGCTTCATTGGCCCTGATGGTACTTTGATCACAGAGTCCTACAAGGATTTTGCCCGAAAGCAGATATTGACTGAATTTGCCTCGCTCGACGACTTCATCCGCAAGTGGAATGACACTGACAAAAAGGCTGCGATCATCCAGGAACTGGAAGAGCATGGTATCCTAATCGAAAATCTCGCTGAAGAGGTCGGCAAGGACTTCGGCGACTTCGATCTGCTTTGTCACATAGCCTATGATCAGCCCCCGCTGACGCGCGCAGAACGCGCGAACAACGTCAAAAAACGTAACTACTTCACCAAGTACGGGGATCAGGCCAAAATGGTTCTCTCTGCGCTTCTGGACAAGTATGCGGATGAAGGCGTGAGAACCATCGAGGACGCCACCGTCTTGCGTCTCGAACCCTTCGATGAAATAGGAACACCTGTCGAAATCATCCGCGATGTCTTCGGCGGTAAAGAACAATATGAACAAGCCATAAGAGAGCTTGAACAACAAATCTACAAACAGGCGGGCGGCTAATGGGAGACCTGACGAGTATCATCAAAGCAATCCAGGACATAATGCGGAAGGATGTGGGTGTTGATGGTGATGCGCAGCGCATTGGTCAGATGGTATGGATGTTTTTTCTCAAGATCCTCGATGATCGCGAGCAGGAACTTGAACTCATTGATGACGACTTCGTATCGGCTTTACCCGATCACCTGCGCTGGCGGAATTGGGCAGGAAAACGCGAGGGCTTAACAGGCGAAGGGCTTTTCGATTTTGTCCAAGACACTCTGTTTCCCAAACTGAAAGCCCCTGTGCAAGTTCAGGGTCCGCAGCGCCAACAAGCGCTGATCATCCAGCGCGTGTTTGAGAACGCCTACAACTACATGAAGTCAGGCACGCTTCTCCGTCAGGTCATTAACAAGATCAACGAGATCGACTTCAACAACCGCGAAGATTGGCACACTTTCGGCAGCATCTATGAGCAAATCCTGCGCGACCTACAGAGCGCTGGCAACGCTGGAGAATTCTACACACCGCGTGCTGTGACGCGCTTTATCGTCAATCGTGTCGATCCAAAGCTCGATGAAATCGTGTTTGACCCTGCTTGTGGAACCGGCGGCTTTTTGACCTGCACCATCGATCATAAGAAAGAGAGATACGCTAAAACCAACGTTCAACGTAAGCTGCTTGCCGAGACCATAAGGGGCGTTGAAAAGAAGCCGCTGCCGTACATGCTTTGCATGACCAACATGATCCTCCACGGGATCGATACGCCATCAAGCATTCGGCTTGATAACACGCTCGCCAAGCCCTACCGCGACTATGGCGACAAAGACCGCGTTCACTGCATCATCACCAACCCTCCCTTTGGCGGGATCGAGGAAGACGGGATCGAGCAGAACTTCCCGTCGGGTTTGCGCACCCGCGAGACGGCCGATCTGTTCATCGCTGTAATCATCAAGCTGCTCAAGAAGCATGGCCGCGCCGCTGTCGTTCTGCCGGACGGCTTTCTCTTTGGCGAAGGCACCAAGACGCGGCTGAAAGAAATGCTGCTCTACGAGTGCAACCTGCACACCATCGTCCGTCTGCCCAATGGCGTCTTCAACCCCTACACGGGCATCAAAACCAACATCTTGTTCTTCACTAAAGGCGAGCCAACGACCGATGTCTGGTTCTATGAACACCCCTATCCGGAGGGCGTGAAGAACTACAACAAGTCCAAACCTATGCGGTTTGAGGAGTTCCAACCCGAGATCGACTGGTGGGGGGATGAAGCCGATGGGTTCAAGGCACGCAAAGAATCCAGGCAGGCGTGGAAGCGTAGCGTTGAGTACTTCGAACAACGTGGTTTCAATTTAGACGACAAGAACCCTTTTGAAGAGGCGAAGAAAGATCTGAATCCCGATCACCTTCTTGAAGAGTATCAGGCCGCGCAGGACGACATCCAAAATCTTCGCGATCAGTTAAAGGCCATCTTGGCAGATGCCCTGAACGGTACCCGAACATGACGGATGCGAACCAGCTCATAACAGAGCATCTGGATATCTGGACAGCAGCAACCGTGAAGAAATCCAGCGCAGGGCGTGGGGCTGGCGGTTCAGTCAGTTTGTACGGTGTCAAAAAACTGCGCTCCCTAATTCTCGAACTCGCAGTGCGGGGCAAACTGGTCCAACAGGATGAGCAGGAAGGTGCGGCCGAAAAGCTTCTTAGAGACTTGGGTCGGGGCAAGGCAGAATTGGTTGCAAAGGGCGAAATCAAGAAGCCGCGCCAGATCGAACATAGGAAAACACAAGAGCGCCATTCGTTGCCAAGTAGCTGGCTGTGGGTTCATCTGGACCAAGTGGGGGCTGTTGTAGGCGGAGGCACGCCGAAAGCGAGTGACCCTAAAAGCTTCAAGGAACCTGGCGACGGATTTCCTTGGCTGACACCTGCCGATCTAAGCGGGCACACCGAGATCTACATTGAAAGGGGTAGTCGAGACCTTAGCGAAATCGGACTTGCCAAGTCTTCGGCGACGCGGATGCCTGCGAATACAGTTCTCTTTACCAGTCGTGCCCCCATCGGATATGTCGCCATTTCAGCTTGCCCAATGGCAACGAACCAAGGCTTTAAGTCTGTGGTTCCTTTTCATATTGAAATGTCCAGGTACATTGCTCTGGTCTTACGTTGTTTCGCTCCTGAGATCGATGCTGCTGCACCAGGTACCACCTTTAAGGAAGTCTCTGGAAAGATCGTGGCTGGGCTTTCATTTCCTCTGCCACCACTCGCCGAACAAAAACGTATCGTGGCCAAAGTGGATGAGCTGATGGCGCTGTGTGATGCGTTAGAGCGGCAGGCCGAGGACAGCCTCAAGGCGCACCAAACCCTCGTCGAAACCTGCCTCGCCACCCTCACAAACAGCCAATCCCCAGAAGACCTCACCCAAAATTGGACCCGCATCGAAACCCACTTTGACACTCTCTTCACGACCGAGGAGAGTATAAAAGCGCTTGAAGAAGTAATTATCCAGTTAGGAGTATCTGGCCTAATGGGAACAGGAAATCCCGCCGACGAGGCCGCAGATAGCATCCTAAAGGAAATCGGTAGGCGGAATCCCAAGTCCAAGAATGGAAAGCGATCTGGGCTAAGAGGGCAAGTGTCGTTGAACCAATCTAACGGGTTAAATGGTGAGCTGCCCAAAGGTTGGGAACTCGTGGAGTTTTCCGAGCTTATCGAACCAAGTAAGCCAATTTCTTATGGAGTGTTGGTGCCTGGCAAAGACACCGATGGGGGGGTGCCATTCGTAAGGATCGCTGATCTTTCTATCTATAGTCCGGCAGAGCTCCCTGACAAATCCATCTCGCAAAAAGTAGACGATCAATATGCTCGCACTCGGCTAGAAGGTGGAGAGATACTGATGGGCGTCGTGGGGAGCATTGGAAAGCTCGGAGTCGCACCGAAAAGCTGGCGCGGAGCGAACATAGCGCGTGCGGTTTGTCGGATAGTTCCTGCGCAGGAGCTTTCGAAGAATTTTGTTCTCCTTCTGCTGAGGAGCAGAATGATGCAGGAACGTTTTCGTGGTGACACTCGTGTCTTGGCTCAACCGACTTTGAACATCGGCTTGATACGGTCTGCGCCAACGCCGTTGCCGCCGTTGGCCGAGCAACATCGAATTGTCGAGCGAGTTGAAGAGCTGCTCAAAGTCAGCGCCAGACTGCGCTCATTGATCGAAACTTCCCAATCAACCTCTTTGATTCTTGCAGACACACTTACCTCAAAAATTCATTGATAAAACATGCGCTTAAAATCTATTGAACCACGTAGCCCGAAAACTCCTTGCGAACGAGCCCTTTATGCCGTGGCCTGACTTCACCGAACTGACCTTCGGCTTCGCTTTCCTGCGCGAGCTGGAACAAAACTACGTGCTTGGTGGCAAATTTCCAAAAGCACCGGATTTCATCAGCCAAGGTGCCGAGGCGACGAAAGGCTATGATGTCGAGGTTACCCTCGATGGATCGACTCCGGTCTTTATCCAGCTGAAGCGCTCTTACGTTCTGGTACGCAATAGCGCACGCGAGATACAGGACGGTCTTTACGCGGCCCCGAAGGTTTACCGCATGAGCCTGCATAAAAATGGCAAATACCGCCAACACAAGGCCCTACAAGGGCTCGAAGCGCTCGGCAATGCTGTGTTTTATGTGACCAGCCAGGTCCATACGCCCAAGGAATTCTCAGACGCCTACAGCGCCGGAATGGTCATTTCTCAGGCTTCGGCAATGTTCGCGCCTAGTGAGATAGTTTTGCCAGACGATACCAAGGATCATCACGTCAGCTTCAAGCCCAACGACGGGTTCGGGTACGTCTACTCCCGAGAGCCACATCCGTTTGAGCGAAAGTTCCAGAGCTTTGATGGCTGGCTTCCGTCTGTAGGGCAACGCGCGCGTAGTGCGAAGGAGAACCGACAAATGCTTGAAGAGACGGTTGAGTTCTTGAAGAAGAAACGAAGGCCTCGAGATCCGGTTTTGCAAATGATCCGCGAGCAACCGCTTGAAGCCCAAGCCGCGATCCTCGCTTATTTCATCCTTGATGCTCAATTGACTTTCGTGAAGATCTGAAGATTTACCACCATGCGCCTGAAACATGTTTCGATCAAAGAATACAAAAACCTAAAAGACCTTGAGGTCGATTTTGCCGGTGACGGTTTTCTCGATGTTTTTGTCGGCAAGAACGGCTCCGGCAAGTCCAACTTCCTCGAGGCGCTTCTCGAGATTTTCAACCATCTCTATGAATTTGACCCAAACGAGCCCGGGCCGGGTTTCGAGTATCGGCTGATCATCGAAGTCCGTGGGGGCGAACACGTCTACCATTGGTCGGAAGGCAAACTTCGGGATGGTGAAGGCAATAATACCACTCCAAATGAAGTTGCGCTGCCGGATCATGTGATCACCTATTATTCCGGCCAGAACGGAACGATGGACGCGCTTGGCAAAGACTATGTTGATCGGTTCTTGCGTAAGATCAGAACCGCGAGTTTCGGTGACCGTCGCAAGATCGTTCAGATCGGACCCGACTACAAAGAACTCCTGTTGGCGGTGCTTCTGTTGCAGCGAGAAGAATGCACGGCGCGTCAGTATCTGCTTCAAAAGCTCAGGATCGACGCTGTGGGAGACGAGCTGCGGCTCGTATTCAAACGCCCACGGTATGCGAGTGGAAGCAAGCCTGAACGCTTCGACGTTGACACGGACGACCAAACAGCCGGGCGTTTTTGGCGAGCTGAAGGCCCAACGAGAGAATTTTTGGAAAGACTTTGGTCCTGTAGAAGCGACGGCCCGGCAGGTGGAGCGGTCAGGGCCGAAGGGTACTTAAGCGATGACGACGAGCATATCGTCTACTTGAACGTTGCCAAATTCCAGCATGAGTTCGCAGAAGATAGCGCGGAACAGCGCTTTCACATGTTCGACAACTTATTGCTGATCGACATGCTCAAGGAAGTGTCGTGCTCACTTCAAATGGAGGATGGGATCAGCGGGGGGATCAGTCACTTCAGCGATGGTCAGTTCCAGTCGATATACATCCTGGCGGTGACAGAACTCTTCAAGAATTCGGATTGTGTGACACTTCTGGACGAGCCAGATGCCTTTCTGCATCCCGAGTGGCAGTATGAGTTTTTGCAGCAGGTTTTAGCGGTTTCTTATGAAGCGGCTCAGACCAATCATGTTCTCATGAGCAGCCACAGCGCTTCAACGATAGCGTCTCGCGTGCAGAGCCGAATTCGTCAGTTCGACATTGCGACAGGGTCAGTGCAGCTCAAAGAACCGGCGAAAGCTGCCGCTATTGATGCCCTGTCCTGCGGGATGATTTCATTCTCTGACGCGGATGCAAAGATTAGCATTTCAGACAACTTAAAAGACTATGACGGTTCGGTTCTCTTCACGGAAGGCCTTACAGATCAGATCATTCTTGAGAAAGCGTGGCAAAAGCTCAATCCTGGTATCACGCAACCTTTTGCAATTCAGGCCACGTTTGGGTGCGATTTCCTAAGGCGTTTGCTGCTTGATGAAAAGTTTTGCTCGGAAAACTCCGAACGGCATCTCTTTGGCCTGTTCGACTTCGATGAAGCCTTTAAACAATGGAATATCAAATCAAATTTTTCGCGACATCTGCAGGAAGACGTGACCTTAGGCTTAGTGAGACAAAAGCTGGCCAATGATCAGGCCACCCCTCTTAACGTCTATTTCATGCTGCTTCCTATTCCTGACCCCCACCCGCTAAGAGATCAGGTTGTAAACCCCGCTACGGGCCACCACTATTACGCCGAGTCCAGGTTCAGCATTGAGATGATGTTCAATGGCCTTGAAGGTACAGACGAGTTCTTCGTACCTGACAGCAAGCGTCCAAGGTCGCAGTGCTTGAAGTTTTCAGATCGCCAAAAAAACCGTTTCGCAACAGAGATAGTTCCGGAACTCCCCGAGGTGGCTTTTGAGCCATTCCGGCCAATTTTCGACTTTGTGCTTTCTAAAATCGAGAACCGCGAAGAAGTGGCTGAAGAGGCATAACTTACTATAAAAAAGCGTTAATGAGGCAAACATGCAATTGATATTGGGCGGCATCAACGGAAACTATTTGACCAACATCACGCTGAACGCAGCCGCCGAAACACAAGAAGTTTTGGCTGCAGTTGCTTATGCGACGGAAATGGACCTGCTTTTCGACTGGTGTTGGAACAACGGCATACCACTCAAGTATTATGGTCGACTAGACGAAGGAGTGGCCGTCAAACCCTCTGTCATTTCTAATTTTCTTTCGCGCCGATCCGCGCGGTTCCAATGCCGCCTTGTCCAGCATCACCACGCGAAGGTTATCTGGTGGCGCGGATATGGCCTATACATTGGCTCTGCTAATCTGACCGCTAGCGCTTGGTATAAGAACGTCGAGGCTGGCTGCTTCTTTCCGGAAGCGGAAATCACTGACGACATGGCAGGAGATATCCTCGACCTTATCGACGTGCTCGATCACAATTCAACCCCGCTGACGGACGAGTTGCTCGCAGTTATGCAGAAACGCGCAAAACAGATTACACGTACAGAGCCTTCTGCCGAAGAGTTCTGGAACAGCCCAAGCTTCAACAAATGGTCCGGGCTCGTTCAGACCGGAAAGAAAAAGGCGACTGACCGTCGACGCGAGGCGTTTCTTGAGGAATGGCACTCGACTCTTCAACAGCTCCGAGACATCGGAAACTTGGTGAGCAAGCCAGAAAACAGACCCACCTGGGTTGACGCCAATGCCCCTGCAGGTGCCCAAGGCGACCAGTTTCTCCACGCACATTACTACCAGCGCACCTTCGATGGGCGCAGAGCTCTCTACGCCGACCATTTCGAACAAAACAAGAAGAACCCCGATTCTGCCTTAGCTGATGCCATCAATTGGTGGCGCAGCCTGCCCAAAGCCCCGTCCGAAGAGGACGTAATGTTGAATGCCACAGCGCCTAAATTGCGAGAGGCACTCACCGCTGAAGCCATAGACATGATGGACTATGAGGGTTTTCGCGAGATCTGCATGGGCGTCCATTCTATTAAGGACTACGCTCGACGCGTGGCCAACAAGGCCGTTGGTCTCCGAGAGGATGGGACGAAGTACACGATACCTGATAAGGTCGATGCGCTTTCAAAGCGGATATGGGTAGACAAGTCAGCAGGCGGCAACGACGTGAAACAGCTTCTTAAGTTCATCCTACTTGGCGGCCCCGAGGGGCAGTTGCCGGAGCGGTTCTGGACAGCCGTTCATGACCCAAAATGGAAAATCGAAGGTCTCGGCATCAGCGCGTTAGGTGAACTCGTCGGCTGGGCACTTCCGGATCGCTTCCCACCGCGGAATGGGAGAACGTCGAAATCTCTCAAATCTCTAGGTTATGACGTGACGGTTCACGTTGGCTAACCTTAGTCACAACGGCTCATCCAAGGACTCATACATTTTCAAATGACTGCTTTGCCTCAACTGCGTTGCGGTGTTGGGTTGCGTCATCAACGGCTGGTTTGGGCAATATGCGCAATCAAAGAAAGCATATGACGCCCAAAGAAATTGTTTGCTGTGTCCGAAATTCAAACTCCACAAATTCCAGCCGAATTCGTTTTGCAACTTATCCACAAGTGCCAAGAGGGAACTCTTGGGTTTGAATTCTGATCTTGGGAATTGCCCAGCGGCACAACAACTGCAGTAACATGCCTGCAGGGCGGAAAATCTGTCAGCTGTCACCCAAATTGTCACCCAAAGGCGAAAACGCACTTCGGCGCAAGCGCGTCAATTCTAGTAAATACATGTTTTCATTTAATTTTAATGGTGCCCGGGGGCGGAATCGAACCACCGACACGAGGATTTTCAATCCGGCGCTAATTCTAGCAAATCAAACACTTACAAAACCGGGGTGCGTCAAACCCCCGACGAAACATCAAAGACTTACCGCGAAAGTGTCAAACCGGCTGAAGCCGAACTGACAAACGAAAACCCCGGCGCGACGGCAATCGCAACCGGGGTTAAAGACGTTATGGAAGGCGTCTGTTCTTACAGTGAACATATCGCGGCTTTCCCCATATTGGCAATGCATTGGGGGGTGCTGCTGTGAATATTTCGACGCAAATCCCCGACAATATCAAACGTGTTTGCCGCTCGATCGGATACGCCGCTTGGCTGGATGGCACTGACGCATGGTTCGGCCTTACGGTAATCCTGCGAGCACGTCTGGATGCGCGGCAGCGCGTGGCCCTGGCATTCGTGGCTCTCAAGGCTCTGGACCGTGACGACGCGGTAAATGCGGCTGAGGCGTCGCTAGGCACTGGTGCGGGACGGCCCCCTGCCCCGTTCTTTAACTTCATGGATGAGGCAGCGTTCTGGGCGGATTATGCCGACCCGGAAGAACTATACGCTTATTGCCTTGCCAGCTTTAAGCGCATGAAACCCGCGCGGCAGGCAGCATTCCTTGAACATGTGCAAAGGAGGCAAGCGGCGTGATGCGTGATTTTGCTGACATGGCGTTGAAACTGGATGCACACGGCGCCGAGTTTCCCAATGAACGGTCGGATCGTTTGCCTACAGAGTTCGTCTGGCGCGACCCTTCCACTATTCCGCCCCGTCCTTGGCTCTACGGGCAACACCTGATCCGCAAACAGATATCGGTGACGGTCGCACCCGGCGGCGTCGGGAAATCGTCTTTGACGATCTGCGAAGGGCTGGCAATGGCCTCCAGCCGCGACCTACTGGGTGATTGGACCGCATCAGACCTAAATGTCTGGATATACAACCTGGAAGACACCCGAGACGAGATGAACCGGCGCATCATCGCGGCCATGCAACATCACAACGTCGCCTCCGAGGAAATCTCAGGGCGTCTATTTGTGGACACGGGCCGGGAACGCGAACTCAGTACCGCCATTCAAACTCGTGAAGGCGTCCAGATCGTCAAGCCGGAAATGGAGGCCTTAGCCCAAGAGATCGAAGCGCGCGAAATCGATGTTCTGATTATCGACCCGTTCGTGTCGTCGCATCAGGTGGGCGAGAACGACAACGGCGCAATCGACCTTGTGGCAAAGGAATGGGCGCGGCTGGCAGACCGTTGCAATTGTGCAATCGAACTTGTGCACCACACTCGCAAAACCAACGGTGAAGAAGCAACAACCGAAAGTGGGCGAGGTGCAACCGCGCTTTTGGCAGCGGCGCGTTCCGGTCGGGTGCTTAACAAGATGACAGAGAGCATGAAGGCTGAAGCGGGTGTGAAAGAGGACCCGTCTACCTACTTTGCAGTGACCCGCGACAAGGCAAACCTTGCCCCCACTGCTGGTCGTGTCTGGCGGCGCTTAGCTTCAGTCCACTTGTCAAACGGTGACAGCGTAGGCGTAGTCGAAGTCTGGAATTGGCCCGGTACCTTTGATGGAATTTCATTGGCCGACCTTCTTGCTGTGCAGAAAGCTCTGGATGGAAAAGGACTACGGTATTCAGACCAGGCTCGTGAGGACTGGGCAGGCCTGACTATTGCGGAAGTCTTGGCACTTGATGCCTGTTCAGACCGCATACGCATCAAAAAAATGATCGAGGCATGGTTGAAATCTGGTGCCTTGAAGAAGGTCAAATTGTTGGATGCAAAACGTATGGAACGCCCGTGTTTGGAGGTAGGTGAATGGGCAAACACATAAGTGCGACACCCACCCCGAAAGCGGAGGTGTGGTGGGGTGTGGCAAACATGCAGAAAACAGTCGCCACACCACCGCCCCCCTAAAGGGGGCGGGCGGTGGTGTGGCGTGCCGCACCTCCATTGAGCGAGATACGGTGCAGTACTCAATGATATTTGTGAGAACCGAACACCAAACACTACGCGCATCATGGGGTTTGCCGAGTATGTTAACAATTGTTGGGGTTTTTGATGGGGCGACCGACAAAGCTAGAAGTTGAGTTACGCTCGCTCTTTCAAAGCGATCCCATTGATTGGCGTGAAATTCGGTCACGTTGGCGACCATGCCCAGCAGAGGCGCACAAGCATCCAGACTATCGTAGGGATTGCTCACAGTGCCACGGCGTAAATTGCAAACGGATGGCTGAGCTGGGCTTGAATGATGCCAGGGAACCCTTGCCTAAGACAGAGCGCCCAACATGCGGCGCTAGGACCCGAGCCGGTGGCCAATGCCAAGCCCGGGTAGTACCTGGAAAACGGCGTTGCAGGTTGCATGGCGGCCTCAGCACCGGCCCAAAGGGGAAGCGAAAAGCTAGAGCCAAAGTTGAAACAGAGGATGACTAAAGGGAGGCGGTGCAATACCTCCGTTGCACTGCCGGTGGAGCACGCAATCCGTACCCATCAGATTCCACAACATCGCTCACAATGGCGATGCCCCACGAGGCATCACCCAGACTGCGAAGAGAAGCGTGACCCGGATGAGCGACAGTGATCCGATACAATGAAAGAAAACGAGCTTGACCCAAACGCCCAATTAGAGAAGCGGACATTTCAGATCTGCGGTTCGAATAGAGAGCCGAACTTTGTTGCGCGCACAGACCAAATTGAACGCCGGCAAGTAAGCCGACATTCAAAGGGTAGGTGTCTCAGGATCTTAGCTGCGCTAACGCAAGTCGGTTCTACATCCAATCCAAACAGAAATTAGAGAACTATCGATCGGGAGATTCATCGCGGAGAAGATTGTAGACTCTAGTAACTCAAGGTTTATAGAGCCAATATTGGCACCTGAAGCAAGCGAGAAGACTATGTGGTTGCCTAGTCTTCGCTTGGCCTACAGTGTTGTTGGCAAACACTCCCACCGAAAAAGGAGCACCTATGTCTCGACTTTCAGGACGCAGAGACTTTGCCACCGAAGTCTGCGAGGAGGCTGGGCTACTTGCCAAAAAGTTCTTTGCAGATCGGGTCAATCTTATAGTTGATCAAAAAGGCGCTCAGGACTGGGTGAGCGAGGCGGACAAGAACGTCGAGACTTTCATTCGTCAAAGGATAGCGGAGGCGTGGCCCAACGATGGCGTATACGGTGAAGAGCATGGCGCGGTAGCGGGAGAGAGTGGCTTTGACTGGGTTATTGATCCAATTGATGGGACCACGAATTTCGTGAACGGTATTCCTGCATGGACCATTGTTCTGGCTGGTGTCACCGAGGGCCAAACGGAAATTGGTGTGATCCACGATCCAAACTTGGATGAAACTTTTGTCGCAACTCGCGGAGAAAGTGCGACACTTAACGGATCACCGATAAGCGTCGCGTTAGGAGTGCCGTTGCAAGATGGAACAGTGGCTGTGGGATACTCGAACCGGATTGAGAGCCATCATGTCTTACCTGTTATCGAGGATCTGATCGAGCACGGGGCGATGTTTCACAGAAACGCCAGCGGAGCGCTTTCATTGGCTTACGTCGCTGCCGGGCGCCTTTTGGGTTACGTGGAGGAGCACATGAATGCATGGGATTGTCTGGCTGGGCAATTGCTGGTCTCGGAAGCGGGCGGCGTTGTCGAGGATCAGGACGCCGATGAGATGATCCGAGACGGCGGGCGCGTGATCGTGGGGACACCAGATGTGTTCGAGACGTTGCGTGAGATCGCAGAGAACGCTTGGAACGCTTAGCTCCTACGTCAAAGAGACCCAACATGAATCAGGCTTGAGCGTAGCTAAATCTGCCTGCCAGAAATGGCCTTGTGAGGGTTGGTCGTGCTTGCGGTCTATCGAACAATTCGAGAGTGCGCACCAAAGCAATGTGCCCACTGCTCCGTGCGTTACAATTGCAAGATCCCCGGCATTATGCGACCGGATAATCTTAGTGACTGTCCGAAGAATGCGTATCTGTGCTTCGATCGCTGGTTCCCAACCGCGATAGCTACTTTCCGGCTGAGCAAAGAAAGCATCGGCCGCGGCTTCGAAATCTTTCAGCGGCAAGTAACCGGTTGCGCTGCGGTCATTCTCACCAAGATCCAAGTTGCATTTCACTGATAGCTTTCGTAGTGCAGCAAGAATCTCGCCTGTTTCACGGGCCTTCCGCTCGTCGCTGGTCCATATCTGAGTGACGGCGGACAAGATTCCACTGGATGCAAATTCAGTAGCCCGCTTGCGGCCCACAGCATTCAAGCCCCACTCAGTTATCGGGACGGCCGGATCGATAGAGACCTCGGGGTGAGTGATGATAATGAGTTTCGGCATTTAATCCGGCAGAAGAACGGGCCCTTTGTCAGCAAAACCCATTTTGATTTCGGCGCCGGGATCAAGCGGCGCATCGACGTCGTCATGTACGGCAAAAACCTGACCGAATGTACCGATCAGCGTATATTCCATTCGAACGCCAACATAGGTCGCCTTCGCCACCTTGGCTGTTATGCCTTGGTCTGAGCCGATAACCAAACGCGAGGGCCGCACTGCAATGGTTGCGTTTCCTTCGGACAAACCGCGACGTGGCAGCGTATGTCGGTAGCCTTCTATTTCTATCGTTGCCACGTCGCCATTGATATCGACGATTTGGCAATCCAATAGGTTTGCCTCACCTATGAAATCGGCGACAAAACGATCGTTCGGGGCATCGTAAAGCTGGCGTGGTGTGCCCATTTGGGCGATCGCTGCGTTGCGCATGACGACAATCTCATCAGAGACTGCCAGTGCCTCCTCCTGATCGTGGGTCACGTAAACAACTGTCAAACCAAGATCTTGCTGGATTGCCCGAATATCCTCTCGCACCTGACGGCGAAGCTTGGCATCGAGATTGGACAACGGCTCGTCGAACAACAGAACCTGAGGCTCAAGAACCAGCGCGCGGGCGACGGCAACACGCTGTTGTTGGCCCCCTGACAGTTCCGAGGGAAGACGGTTGTCGAACCCCTGCAGGCCAACCAGTTCCAATCCATGCATAGCGCGGCTGCGGGCTTCGTCCTTTGCAAAGCCTGAGAATGTGAGGCCATACATCACGTTTTCCAGCACGCTCATGTGAGGGAAAAGCGCGTATGACTGGAAAACCATGGATACGTCGCGGTCGGTGGCAGGCAAGTTGGTCACGTCCTGATCACCAATTAGGATCTTGCCCGAGCTTGCCATTTCCAACCCGGCAATCATGCGCAGAGTCGTTGTTTTCCCACAGCCTGACGGACCAAGCAGTGTGACGAGTTTTCCTGCATCGACATGCAGGTTGATGTTGTCGACGGCGACGACGTCTTTACCGAATACTTTCGACACGTTCTCAAAGCGCACCGGGGCGGCCTTGGAACCGATTTTGGCGTCGGTCATCGCGATGCCTCCGTTCCGTGTTGCGTGCGTCGACCAATCTGGACCCGGCCAACGAGTAGTTGCAGTAAACCGACCGCCGCGAGCATCACAAAAATCAGCGTCGTCGAATAGGCGATCGCAAGGCCATAGTCATTATTCTCGACCCGACCGATAATGTAGCTGGTCGCCATGTCATATTCTGCGCTGACCAGAAAGATGACAGCCGAGATCGCGGTCATGGCACGGACAAAACTGTAAACAAGCGCAGCAAGTATCGCAGGGCGCAATAGCGGCAGGATGACGTTTCGGAACGTCTGCCACGAGTTTGCACCAAGGGTCAGCGACGATTCATCAAGGCTGCGGTCAAGCTGCGACATGCTCGCGATCCCCGCACGAACGCCAACCGGCATATTACGGAAGATAAAGCTGACAACGAGAATGACACCAGTACCCGTGATTTCAATTGGCGGAACGTTGAAGGCTAGGATGTAGCTGACGCCTATCACTGTTCCGGGGATAGCGAAGGATAACATTGTTCCAAATTCGAAAGCGTTCTTGCCTGCAAAACTTTGCCTGGTCAGCAGATAAGCGGTCACCAGACCTACGGCGGCAGTCAATGGGGCAGCAATGGCCGCGATCGTTATGGTGGTCCAGAAACTGTCCCAAGCGGCTCCGGTCCAGCGAATGCTATCTTCTTCGAAACGTGCGGAGAATGCGGTGACATAGTGTTTGATAGTCAGCGAGTTATCGACACCCCACAACTCGACGACACTGCCGTAAATGATCATCGCATAAACAACAATTGTGAACAGCGCCCAGCCCAGAGCGATGAGTAGTACCGGAACTGAAAGGCCAGTTGGCATCAGAGGATGAACGCCGGCATCCCCTTTGCCGGTGACGGTTGTGTAGCTTTTCTTCCCCAGCCAGACACGCTGCGCATAAAAGGCGGAAAGAGTAAAGAACAGCAGCACCATGGCCAGAACTGCGGCTCTGCCTTGATCGTATTGAGCGCCAACGATGGCAAAGAATATTTCGGTCGAAAGCACGTCGAAATTGCCGCCCAATACAAGCGGATTCCCGAAATCGGCCATGCTTTCGATGAAGCCCAGAAGAAATGCATTCGCAAGACCGGGCCGCATCAGGGGCAATGAAACCGTCTTGAATGTCTGCCATCTACTGGCGCGGAGGGTTTGGGCCGCTTCTTCCATCGACGGAGAGACGCCTTCAACCACACCGATCAGAACAAGAAACGCGATTGGCGTAAACGCGAGTGTCTGCGCGATCAGGATGCCTGGCATTCCATAAAGCCAGCGTGTCGGCTGGGTGCCGAGAAGCTCGGCAAAGAACCGGGTGACCGACCCAGAAAGGCCAAAAAGCAAGATCAGCGCCAGGCCGATCACGAATGGCGGAGTGATTATTGGCAGAACGGTCAGAGCCCGCAGCGCGCGTTTATGGCGAAAGCCTGAGCGCGTCACGACCAGTGCAAAGCAAAGCCCCAGGACCGTGGTGATGACGCCGACTAAGATGGCTAGGAACAGTGAATTCCAGGCGGCACCACAGCGCGCGCCATGAAAACACCCCAAACCCCACAGTCGATCATCGAAAAACTTCGAGAAGAATACCGCGATGGAGTACGCGCCTTCTTCGGTGATGAAGGCAGCGAATAGCATCTTCGCGATGGGAAAAAAGACAAAAGCGGTGACAATTGTAATAACGCCACCGATGGCGCTTACGACAAAGACGTCACCGTTAATGGCGCCCCTTGCCGCGATCCCCTGAGTAAGCAGGAACAGAAAACTTGAGGCACATATCATCGCACCGTAGCCCATTCCGAACTGACGGTCGCCGAGTTCGCCAAACATCGCCTGCAACCAATTGAAGTTGAAGCCTCTGATGCCAATGCTGAACCCCTGAGCGATCAGCCAGCCGAAGCCAAGCGCCCCTGACAGGATCAGTATTCTGGCGTAAAGTGGATCAGATTTGGGGCGCTTCAACACCAGAAGCGGCAGGGCGAGTGCGATCAGGAGCGGAGCGAGCCATAGTTTTTCACCCTGTCCAATCAGAAACGCAGCGGGGGCATAATCCTCATCGAATGGGTAGCCGTCCAAAAGCCACTCGAACGACCAAAGGCCACCGTCGACCATATACCAAGGCAACAGGCAGAATCCGACCCACCCGGCCGTGATCCAGAAGATCAGGACCGGATGGGTCGTTTTTGAAGTCCGGTCAGTCATTTACTGCGGCAGAGTCGAAACCTCTTCGTCCCATTTCTGCAACAGACGCTTCCGTTCGTCTGACGAACCATACTTTTTGAAGTCATAGTCAATCAGCTTGATCTGACTCATGTCTGGCGCGCTATCCGAAGTTTCCGCGCTCTTATTCGAAGGTACCTGAAACGCGTTGACCTGAAGAGCAAGGTTCTGGGCCTCGGGTGACAGTGCCCAGTCATAGAACTTTTTCGCTTCTTCTTCGTTGCGGGCTCCTTCAATAATCGACATCGAGCCAATTTCGTATCCTGTGCCCTCGCACGGTGCGACGACCTTAATCGGGAATCCTGAAACGGCCTGCTTCACAGCGTCATGCATGAAGACTATACCAATGGTGTTCTCACCACGACCGGCGGCCTTGATCGGCGCAGAACCAGACTTGGTATATTGGTTGATGTTCGAATGCAGACCTTTCATGAACTCAAAGCCTTCATCTTCGCCAAAGATCTGCACCATCGACGCAAGCGTGGTATAGGCCGTACCTGATGAGTTCGGGTTCGCCATCTGAACGTGGCCCTTGTATTCGGGCTTCAGCAGGTCTTTCCAGCAGGCTGGTTCGGGTAGGTTATTGGCAGCGATGAGATCGGCATTATAGCCATAACCGAGAGCGCCTGAATAGATGCCGATCGTCTTGTTGCCCGCGCTTTCTGCTTGGGATATCGCCCAATCGTGAAGCTGGTCGCGCACTGGCGACATGTATTCCATCGTCAAGCCTTCTTCGGCGGCCTGCAAATGCGGATCACCGGTACCGCCCCACCAAACGTCTCCTTTCGGGTTCGAGCTTTCGGCGCGGATTTGTGCAAAAGTTTCACCTGATGACTTCCGGGTCATGTTGACGTCGATGCCCGTCGCGTCTTCAAAGCTTCGCGCCATGAGTTGGCACCAATCTTCTTGCGCCGAACAATAGAGTGTCAGCTTATCGGCCTGTGCCGCCGACAGTGACGCAGCCAGCGCAATCACCGATCCAACCGCAGTGGATGTCAATTTCCTCATTTTTTCCTCCCTTTGAGCTTAGTGCGTCCGGGTTTCCCGGTTCTTTCATGCCCTTCCTCATGCAGCCTTTCGAGGTTTCTTTATGACAATTTTGACTTCTGGATCGTCCGCTAGATTATGCAGCAAATCTGACAGGTCTCTTTCTTGAACTAACTTTGCGGCCTTTGCCGGTGAGAACCAATGACGCGTTCGTTCACCTTCTTCCTTCCAGCGTCGCTTCAACTTTTCGACGACCAGAGGATAAAGGGTAACGCGGCAGCGAACGCTGTTTCGCCCCTTGTATCGTTTATCATAGAAAAAATGACCGATCGGCCGTTTCGATATGGTGCCGACTGCGCCTGCTTCTTCTTGAGCTTCTATTTCTGCGGCATGCCAAGGTTTTTTGCCGTCCATTAGCCATCCTTTTGGGATAACCCACCGGCCGGTATCCCGCGAAGTGACCATAAGAACGCGCAATTTGCCAGTCTTATCCCAGCGCATCGGAAGCGCCGCAATCTGATCTGCCGTTTCGCTGTCGCCCATGCCACCCCTCAATGCCACACGATCAAGAACCAAAAGGAAGCTGTCTGATTGGCAGGTTGGCCGGTTAACGCTTTGCCTTGGCTCGTATTCTGAATTTGATCAACCTGTGCATCTTCGCTTTGCGCTTTGAAATACTTGTGTTCGCTCGAATTCTCACAACCTTCCGAGGGTTATGCAACAAAAAATATTGCAATATGACCGAAAGCCCACAAAAGTAGCTTTCGAAGCCTAGTCGGGTCGTCGGATGTCCAAAACAAAAACGCGCGGCAAAATGTCTGAAAAGAACCAGAGCCGGGTAAAGAAATCCGACCGGCGCCAACAGATATTGTTGGAGCTGAAGCTGCGCCCGCACGTTCGCATCAACGAACTGGCACAGCGGTTCAACGTCTCCAACGAGACGGTACGTAGAGATTTCGATGCTCTATCGAATGACGGCTTGATAGCGCGGGCACACGGGGGGGCCTCAGCCGCAGCGCAAGGGCACTATCCGGGTTTGGATGAACGAACGAACGCTCAGGTTGAAGAACGCGAACGGATAGGTGCCATTGCGGCAGAACTGATCCAGAGCGGCGAAACCGTCATGATCGATTCCGGCTCGACCACAATCGAAATGGCACGTGCACTGGCTTATATTGGTACCCCTTGCACGGTAATCACCAATTCCATTCCTGTAGCTATGACCCTTGGCCATGGGGCTGCGCAAGTCCTGTTATGCCCGGGGGAATACTTGGCAACTGAGTCTGCAACTATCGGAACCGAGACGCTGGAATTTCTGTCCCGTTTCAACGTCGACAGGTGCATGATCGGTTCCTCTGGGTTCTCGACGGATGGTCCTTCAGAAACAGTGCGGGGTTTTGCGGCAGTAAAGAGGGTGATGCTGATGCGTGCCGAGAAACGGCACCTTCTTGTTGATTCCGGGAAATTCGGCCGGAAAGGCTTGTCTCAAGTAGGAGGCCTTAACGACTTGGATTCCATAGTCACCGACAAAAAACCGACAGGAGAATTGCGTAACGCTATTGAGGGCGCCGAGGTCGACGTTCTCGTCGCCGGGTAGACATAAAATGATTGATTAACAGCGGACAAAAAGCACCGCACATGACTGGGAGGAAAACATGAAGATCGATATCAAACTATTGCTTGGGGCATCTGCAATCGCACTCATGTCGATGAGTGGAATAGCGTCGGCGCAGGATTGTCCACGCGGTGACTTGGACGAGCGTTTTTGTGATGCCGACGGGGATTTGATCGCGGATATCCCTGCAGATCCTTCCGAGCAAATAGATCCAGACACCTTGATCTTTGCTTACACGCCGGTTGAAGATCCCGCCGTATACAAAACTGCGTGGTCAGACTTTCTCGACCATTTGAAAGCAGAAACGGGCAAGGACGTTGTCTTTTTTCCAGTCCAGAACAACGCAGCTCAGATCGAGGCGATGCGCTCAGGGCGCCTGCATATTGCGGGATTCAACACCGGCTCCAACCCACTTGCGGTAAACTGCGCAGGGTTCCGTCCATTCACAATAATGGCTTCGAAGGACGGTAATTTTGGTTACGAGATGGAAATCATCACCTATCCGGGTTCGGGCATCGAAAAGGTTGAAGACATCAAGGGAAAGCAACTGGCTTTTACATCCCCCACATCGAACTCGGGATTCAAAGCGCCTTCCGCGATCCTGAAAAGCGACTTTGATCTTCTGCCCGAACGCGATTTTGAGCCTGTCTATTCGGGCAAGCACGACAACTCGATCCTAGGTGTTGCCAACAAAGACTACTTAGCGGCCTCAATTGCGAACTCGGTTAAATCGCGGATGATCTCTCGTGACGTGATCAATGAGGATGATGTCATTACGATTTATAAGTCGCAGACTTTCCCGACCACTGGGTTTGGCACCGTCTACAACCTGACACCCGAGCTGCAGGAAAAGATCCGCAATGCCTTCTTCAATTTCGATTGGGAGGGGACGACACTTGAGGCTGAGTTCTCAAAATCAAACGAAGGCCAATTCCTGGAGATGACTTATCAGGAATTCTGGGACGTCATTCGTAAAATCGACGCAGCAAATGGCGTTTCCTACGCCTGCCAATAACCTTTCACTAATCCGGCGGGCCTGAATGGGCCCGCCGTTCACCCTAATCTGGGGCATTTCATGCTGCGTCTTCAGAAGCTAACGAAAACATACAAGACCGGGGATCAGGCGCTGAAGGCAATCGATCTTGAGGTTCCAAAAGGACAGGTTCTTGCGTTGATTGGGCCCTCGGGCGCGGGCAAATCGACGATGATCCGCTGTGTCAACCGGTTGGTTGAACCTACAAGCGGCGGTGTCCTTTTGGATGATGTGGACCTGACCAAACTCGGATCGGGGGCATTACGGAAGGCACGCCGCGAAATGGGCATGATCTTTCAGGAATATGCCTTGGTCGAACGCCTGACAGTGATGGAAAATGTATTGTCCGGCAGGTTGGGCTATGTGGGGTTCTGGCGCAGCTTTCTACGGCGCTATCCTCAGTCGGATGTGGACGAAGCCTTCCGGCTACTCGATCGGGTGGGGCTGTTGCACATGGCGGATAAACGGGCGGACGAACTCTCTGGCGGTCAGCGCCAAAGGGTCGGCATCTGCCGGGCACTGATACAGAACCCAAAGCTGCTGTTGGTCGATGAACCAACTGCATCGCTGGACCCAAAGACCAGCCGTCAAATTATGCGTCTCATCACCGAGTTATGTCAGGAACGCGGATTGGCAGCCATTATCAATATCCATGACGTGGCGCTCGCTCAGATGTTTGTTCCCCGTGTCGTAGGACTCCGATTCGGCGAAATTGTGTATGATGGGCTTCCTACAGGCCTTACCCCTGAGAAGCTGACCGAGATTTATGGGGAAGAAGACTGGGAAGCAACCATCGAAAAAGTTGACGAAGATGACGATGTCGAGGCTGCAGAATGAGCCATCGAGAGTTAGACGACATGCTGGGAAAAGGCTGGCGTAAGCCTGCCTTTGTCAAAAATCCATTACTCCGCTGGGCATTGCTCCTTGGCTTTTTCGCCTACCTGATCGCGGCGTTCATGACCATCGAAGTTGATTGGGGTCGTGTCTATGAAGGGTTGGATCGGGGTTGGGCGTTTGTGCTTGCGTTCACCAGCCCAGACTTCATTTCACGGTGGACCGATATTTGGAGCGGCCTTCTGGAAAGTATCGTGATGACCGTGGCCGCGTCGGTCGTGGGCATCCTGATTTCGATCCCGATTGGGTTGGGGGCTGCCCGCAATATCGCGCCATTGCCAATCTACATGATTTGCCGAGGCATTGTCGCGATAAGTCGGGCATTGCAAGAGATTATCGTTGCCATTTTGCTTGTGGCTATCTTTGGCTTTGGCCCGCTGGCCGGATTTCTGACGCTTTCTTTCGCCACAATCGGATTTCTCTCAAAACTTCTGGCCGAAGATATCGAAGCCATGGACAAGGTTCAGGCCGAGGCGATTAAGGCCTCTGGAGCGCGTTGGCCACAATGGATCAACTATGGAGTTCAGCCCCAGGTTATGCCGCGACTTGTGGGCCTTTCCATGTATCGGATCGACATCAATTTCAGAGAAAGCGCGATCCTCGGGCTCGTGGGGGCTGGTGGAATTGGTGCAACTTTGAACACCGCATTCGACCGCTATGAATACGACACTGCGGCAGCCATTCTCATTCTTATCATCGGCATCGTGATGGCACTTGAATACCTTTCGGGAATTATTCGAGCGAGGGTTCAGTAATGCCGATACTTGAACGCGACGATGCGCAAATCTGGCGTCGCCGGACAACGGGTCAGAGCTTGGTCCGTTGGTTCGGTTGGTTGCTGGGCGTGGCAATCTTTGTTTACTGCTGGCAGCTGATCTCGGAATCGACGACTTGGTTTTTCGTCTGGGATGCGCCCCGCATCGCCAACGATATTTGGACCCGTGCAACGCCTCCTAAATGGGATTACATCACCCAGTTAGGTCGCCCGATTTGGGACACGCTAAACATTGCTACCTTGGGGACCATAATTGCACTGTGCATGGCAGTGCCAGTTGCCTTTTTGGCGGCCCGCAACACCACACCATCGGCCTTGTTCATCCGTCCGATTGCCTTGTTGGTCATTGTCTCGACCCGCTCTATAAACTCGTTGATCTGGGCGCTTCTTTTGATCGCGATTATTGGTCCCGGCGTATTTGCTGGTGTCATAGCAATCGCCATTCGTTCAATCGGGTTTTGCGCAAAACTTCTTTACGAAGCGATCGAGGAAATTGATCACACGCAGGTCGAAGCAATCACGGCAACCGGTGCTTCACGCTGGCAGGTCATGGCCTATGGGATCGTACCGCAAATCCTACCCGCTTTCGCGGGCATTGCCGTCTTCCGTTGGGATATCAACATCCGCGAATCCACGGTGCTCGGGCTGGTTGGAGCCGGGGGTATCGGGTTGCAATTGTCGGCCTCGCTCAACGTACTGGCTTGGCCGCAAGTTAGTCTGATCCTGATTGTAATTCTGGTCGCGGTTATGATCAGCGAATGGGTTTCGGCGAAAGTAAGAGGGGCCATCATTTGACCGGTTTCTCTGCGCAAGAGGCTTTTGACGCCTACGAGGCTGTAAGACATCGCCTTCCGCAACCCAGATCAACTGAAGTGAGCTATCGTCAGGCGGACACGCTAGAGGACATAGCTCACGAGTTTGACGTGTTCCTCCTCGATGCCTTCGGGGTTCTCAATATTGGTGATACGGCAATCCCAGAAACACCAGATCGGGTCAGGTCGCTGACAGCCGCCGGCAAACGTGTTCTGGTCGTATCGAATGCTGCAGGGTTTCCCCACACAACTCTTATGGAGAAATACTATGGGCTTGGCTACAACTTCGCGCCACAAGACGTGATCACCAGTCGGGCCACGTTGTTGTCTGAGCTAAACGGCCAAAATGAGTTGCATTGGGGATTGATGGCAACTCCAAGTGCCGGCCTTCGCGATCTGGAGGAGTTGAAGCTATCCTACCTGGAGGATGACCCGAAGCCCTACGAAACCGTCGACGGATTTTTGATGATTGGGTCAGCTGTTTGGAATGAAGCGCGACAAGCCATGTTAGAGGCCGCTTTGCTGCAACGTCCCCGCCCGGTATTGGTCGGCAATCCTGACATTGTCGCTCCGCGCGAGTATGGTTTCTCCAAAGAACCCGGTCTTTACGCGCACCGGCTAGCAGACCGGACAGGCGTCACCCCTCAGTTCTTTGGAAAACCTTTCGCCAACATCTATAATCTTGCATTCAATCGTCTGGGGCACATCGACAAGTCCCGGGTTCTGATGGTTGGCGACAGCCTGCACACCGACATTCTAGGTGCACGAAATGCAGGCATAGCTTCCGCGCTCATCTCTGGATTCGGTTTCTTCGCAGGGCATGATGTTGAAGCAGCGATCATGAAGGCAGGGATAGTGCCAAGCTTTGTTGTAAACCGACCTTGATATTAGGGCGTTCCGCTTGGACACGTCTTTCTGTTAACTCGAACGTCTGGTGAATCAGCGTTGCGCAGATCCCGACCATGTGAACGAAGCTCCGCGTGTGAACGGCAGCTTTGGAAAACCCTCCGCAACAATTTAACTCTAAACTCATGTCCGGCTTGGGCCGCATTCCGAACTATGCAAAGCCCGCTTTCTGCGCATAGCCGTCGTCGGTTGATCGCGCCGCATCGTTCACTGAGGGCTCGAAACGGTCATACGCTGCGCTGCTCACGAACGTCGGGTAAGCTGATGACACCTGCCATTTTGCTCCTTGATAGAGTCAGTTGGTCGACATGGTGTCGGTGCCTGGAGAGGGAGGGAAGGATGGAGGACAATCGATGTCCATTATTCAACTTCCTGCCATCACACCGAAGCGCCCGCCGTGGAACAAAGGTCGCCTTATAGGCCAGAAACGCCCGCTTCTCGCGAAGCAGGTCTGGGCCATCCGCGCCCGGCTTGAACTCTCGGACAATCTCAGGGATTTGGCACTCTTTAATCTTGCGATCGATAGCAAGCTGCGAGGCTGCGATCTCGTTCGATTGAACGTAGCCGATCTTGTTACTGGTGATCGTGTCCGCGAACGCGTGACAGTTGTCCAGAGCAAAACAAAACGGCCGGTCCAATTCGAGGTCTCGGAAAATACCCGCCAGTCCGTCTGGACCTGGATATGTCGCCCGGAGATGCTTGGACGCACTTTCCTTTTCCCAAGCCGCTTCCACGAAAGGCCGCATATATCGACACGACAGTACGCGCGTCTGGTCCTCGATTGGGTGTCGGCGATTGGTTTGGAGCCGAGCGGTTACGGCACGCATTCGCTGAGACGCACAAAAGCGGCACTGATCTACCGGAAAACAGGCAATCTACGCGCGGTGCAGCTTTTTCTTGGCCACACCAAGGTTGACAGCACAGTTCGATATCTTGGCGTTGAATTAGAAGACGCGCTGAGTATCGCAGAAAAGATCGACGTGTGAAGATTGAGCGGGCGGCAAGAGTCGCCCGCTTTTCGTGACTGGCGATTGTCGCATGAGTGTTGACCATCCACTGGGCTTCTGAGCCGAGACGAGCGTCACCATCGTTGTCGATTGAGTTGAAGCTCCCGCCCGGATCGCCGGGCTCAGGTCAGTAGCTGGGGCGTCATCACTCCCATGTGACTGCTTGTGCGAAGTAAGCAGTCACTCCTGTAAAGTACGGCGAACGTCCTCTTCGAGCCCAAAGCAGACGCCCGATTTTGGACTGAAGCAATTTGGTTGTATCATAGAATGCATCAGAAAATCGGGGAAGACTGTGCGCTTAGGATTGTTGCTGCCATTGAGTTTTGTATTTGCGTCGATTTGCTGCGGCGCAGCTTCAGCTGGTTCATCCGGAGAGAGAAAGTTCTATTATCCGAACACAGAGCCGCTCGGTGAAGCAGAGATGCGAGTTATCTCGCTGGGAACTGGAACACCTAATTTTCGACATTCCCAAGCGTCAGCGTCGTGGTTGGTTGAACTTGGCAATGGCGACAAGTTCCTATTCGATGTCGGAACCGGTTCGTTAGCCAATTTGGCCGCATTGGAAATCCCATACACTTATCTCGACAAAGTGTTCATTAGCCACCTGCACGTAGATCATATTGGAGACCTCGATGCACTTTTTGTGGGCGGCTGGGTGTCAAACCGAACGGTTCCACTACGGGTTTGGGGGCCAAGTGGCTTAGAGCCAGAATACGGGACCGCAACAGCCATGGATGGCCTCCAGAAAATGTTGGCTTGGGACGTGGCAGGACGGCGCGGGAATATGCCGTCGGCAGGTGGACACCTGTCGGTGACTGAGTTCGACTATTCTCAGACACAAGTAGTTTATGAAAGCGATGGTGTTGTTATTCGATCTTGGCCCGCGATTCACGGCATAGACGGTTCAGTTTCCTACAGCTTGGAGTGGAAAGGACTTAAATTCGTCTATTCTGGTGACACCAACCCGAACAAGTGGTTCGTGGAAAACGCTAAAGAAGCTGATCTTGTCATTCACGAATGCTACTTAACGATCCAACAATTCATCGATATCAAAAACTACGACCCTGAACGCGCCAGACTAGTGGCAACGGTGGTTCACACGCCACCAAACGCGTGCGGAAAACTATTCTCGATGATCGAGCCGCGGCACGCGATTGCCTACCATACATTTGCCGATTTCGATATTGCTCCTGACACAATTGCAGCAATCCGAAAGACCTATGACGGACCGCTCACTTTGGCTCGGGACATGCTCGTTTGGAATGTTTCGGAAGATGCCGTAGGTGTTCGAGAGATCGTTGGATCAGACAATCCATTGCCTGTTGACCCTCCAACTCCTGCGGGCCCACCTGACCCCAGCGAAAGGACAGAGTTGTCAGATTGGCTTAATGCAGGTCGCCTAGATCTTAGCGGAGACTAGTCCGCACTGCGCTACAGTGAATTTAGCGGCTGCTTTGTCCGCAAGGCAGACATTTAGTTGCGTTCAAGGAACATCTGCATCAAGCTGGCGGGATACTTTTTGACTGTAAAAGTTGTCTCCGTGTGGCTACGCGGAAATTTAGTAAACAGCAACTTACGATCAAGGATCATGGGCTCCAATTTAGCTGCCGCCTCGCAATACGGCCCCAAAATCTGCGAATCTAGGTACTGAAAACCAATTTAAAAGTTAGAGATTCAATGCTTGCACTGGACATTGCCTTTCTGAACAGGAAAGCATCTCAATAAATACTGTTTGCGAAAGCGGTCCTCGCTGTTGCAACTTCAAACACGGCCGGGCAAATGCATCCGGTGTCAGTAGAAAACAACATGGGGGGAACTTATGACGTATAAATCGATTGCCATTGCCGCATCCATCGGGATGCTGGCCACAGGCGCATTCGCTGAGACCAAGATCGGTATGATTACTACTCTGTCTGGTGGCGGAGCCGGCTTGGGGATCGATGTGCGCGACGGTTTCATGCTGGGCATCAAGCAATCCGGGCGGGATGACATCGAAGTTGTCATCGAAGATGATCAGCGAAAACCCGATGTCGCCGTGCAGCTTGCTGACAAGATGATCCAATCCGAGAAAGTGGATATCCTGACGGGCATTATCTGGTCGAACCTCGCAATGGCGGTTGTTCCAGCGGCAACGGCCCAAGGTAAGTTCTATTTGTCGCCGAACGCGGGACCGTCGGCGCTGGCCGGTCAGGGCTGTCATGAAAATTACTTCAACGTCGCCTGGCAGAACGACAACCTGCACGAAGCAGCCGGCGCCTATGCCAATACAGCAGGGTACGGCAACAGCTTCATCCTCGCCCCGAACTATCCGGCAGGTAAGGACGCATTGACTGGGTACAAGCGGTTCTTCCAAGGCAATCTTGCCGGTGAGATTTATACCGAGCTTGGCCAAACGGATTATGCGGCCGAGATTGCTCAAATCCGTGCGTCTGGCGCAGACAGTGTCTTTTTCTTCCTTCCCGGTGGAATGGGGATTTCGTTTCTCAAGCAATACGCGGACAGCGGGGTTGATCTGCCCGTGGTGGGTCCGGCGTTTTCGTTTGATCAGGGCATTCTTCAAGCCGTCGGGCCCGCAGCACTTGGGATTGTTAATACCAGCCAATGGAACAAGGATATCAACAATCCAACAAATTCCGCATTCGTAGAAAGCTTTGTAGCCGAGTACGGGCGGCTTCCGTCTCTCTACGCAAGCCAGGGCTTTGACACGGCGCAGTTGATTGTTTCGGCGCTGGGATCGGCTGATGTCTCTGATCAAGACGCGTTCCGCGATGCATTGCGCGCCGCCGAGTTTGACAGCACGCGAGGCGACTTCGCATTTGGTCCAAACCACCATCCGATTCAGACTATCTATGCGCGCGAAGTCATTCAGGAAGGTGATGTATTCACCAACCGGATCATTGGTGTGGCGTTGGATAACCACTCGGACGCCTACGCGGCAGACTGTAAAATGTAATCGGAGGGCCGCGCCCAACTCCAGAGCGGCGGCCCGTTTTTGCTCGAACCGTGACTTTAATCCTTATTGCCGAGCAGATTCTGAATGGAATACAGTTCGGTTTCATGCTCTTTCTCATGGCAGCCGGCTTGACGCTGATCTTCGGCGTGATGGGCCTGATTAATCTTGCGCACGGATCGCTCTACATGGTCGGTGCTTTTGCGGCTGCGGCGGCCGCTGCGGCGACGGGGTCTTTCCTAGTGGCTGTTGCAGCCGCCATTGCTGCGGCGGCTATGGCCGGGGTCATCGTCGAATTGGCAGTCATTCGTCGGCTCTATGCCCGCGATCATCTCGAGCAAGTGCTTGCGACTTTTGCGCTGATACTGATTTTCTCCGAGGGTACGCGATGGATCTTCGGTTCATTCCCGCTGTTTCTCGATATTCCGAGCTATCTGTCCGGTCCCGTTTCATTGCCAGGCGGCATTCAGTATCCGCTATATCGCCTCGTACTCATCCTTGTAGGGCTTTTGGTGGCGGTTGGACTGTGGCTTTTCATCTCACGGACCCGCATTGGCATTCAGATTCGTGCCGGAGAAAATGACCGCGAAATGATTGCAGCACTCGGCGTTGATATTGGCAGCTTGTACACGTTTGTCTTCGCGCTCGGAGCGGCGCTCGCCGGATTAGCGGGCGCACTTGTAGGTGCCATCCAATCGGTCCAGATCGGAATGGGAGAGCCGATCCTGATCCTTGCTTTCGTCGTCATAGTGATCGGGGGCATCGGGTCCATTCGGGGGGCGCTTATCGGCAGTTTGCTGGTTGGACTGACCGATACCCTGGGCGGCATCTTCCTGCCAGAACTGTTCAAACTGCTCGTGGCGCCGGATGTTGCGACGTCGACTGGGTCGGCATTGGCTTCGATGTCAATTTACGTTCTTATGGCTGGCGTGCTGATCTGGAGACCCACCGGGTTGTTCGGGGCGCGCGCATGATCTCGGAAAAAGCACTAAACGCCATTCTCATGAGCCTGCTTTTTTGCGTGCCGCTTTGGGCTTGGGTCTCGGACGAACCCTTCACAATTACATTGGCGACCCGCGCGGTCATCTTCGCTCTGGCTGCGGTTGGTCTCAATGTCGCGCTTGGGCTAGGAGGACTCGTGAGCCTCGGACACGCGGTCTTCTTTGGGATTGGCGGCTATGCGATGGGTATTCTGGCGTTTCACGCGCAGACGTATTCGCCATTGATGGAATGGCCGTTCACGATTTCTGGAACCAAGCTCATGCCTGTGATCTGGTTGATGGCAATACTGTTTTCAGGTGCTGCCGCCTTTATTATAGGGCTTCTGTCGCTTCGAACTACCGGCGTTTATTTCATCATGATCACTCTGGCCTTCGGGCAGATGTTTTTTTTCTTCGCAATCAGCTGGCCCGCCTATGGCGGAGAAGACGGCCTTTCTATCTACATTCGAAATTCGTTCCCGGGGATGAACACGCTTGATCCCATTCAGTTCTTCGGAATCTGTTTTGCAATTCTGAGCCTAGTCCTTTGGCTAAACGTTCGGCTCGTAAAATCGCCCTTTGGGCTTGCGTTAAACGCTGCGCGGCAAAGTTCCGAGCGGGTGGAGGCCGTCGGGCTTGATCCGTTTCGGCTGAGACTCATCGCATTGGTGATTTCTGGCATGATCTGTGGGTTGGCGGGGGCGCTTTTTGCCGATCTTAATCGCTTCGTCAGTCCGACGATGTTCAGCTGGCAGATGTCGGGTGAACTGATCGTTTTCATAGTCCTCGGAGGGCTGGGCCGGACGTTTGGGCCGGTCGCGGGCGCGACTCTGTTCGTCGTACTCGAGCATGCGCTTGGAGGCATTGGCGAATACTTCCTATTCTTTCTTGGTTTGCTTTTGTTGGTGGTCGTCCTTTTCGCCCGCGGCGGCCTTTACGGCGTCATAACGGGAAGGGCCGACCGATGATGCGGCCCGTGTTGCAAGTTGAAGGTCTCACTCGACGCTTTGGCGCCCTGATTGCAAACGACGACGTGACGTTGGACCTGAGGCCCCGAGAAGTTCACGCCGTGATCGGCCCGAACGGGGCTGGTAAATCAACACTCATTGCTCAGATCTGCGGCGGCCTGAAGTCTGACGCGGGCTCGATTCGCCTTCTGGGCCAGGATATCACGCACGAGACTACGAAAAACCGGGCAAGGCTGGGGCTCGGACGCACCTTCCAGATTTCCTCTCTTGCGTCAGAGGACACCGTTTTGCAGAATGCCATGCTGGGCGCGCTTGGGGCCAAAAGCCGACCCTGGCAATTCTTCCTACCCGTTCTTGGCGACAAAAACCTGCGCGATCACGCAGAGAATGCTTTGCGTCGCGTGGACCTGATCGACTTTGCAGACAAGCGAACAGGTGAACTCAGCCATGGTCAGCGCCGCCAACTGGAAGTCGCAGTTGCGCTGACCCTTGAACCAAAGGTGTTCATACTGGACGAGCCAATGGCCGGTTTAAGCGCGGAAGGCACGCAGCTACTCACGGACCTGCTGCGCGACTTGCGAAATCAGGCCCCAATACTGCTTGTGGAACATGACATGGATGTCGTCTTCAAATTGGCTGACCGAATTACGGTTCTTGATTACGGGCGTGTGATTGCCACCGGTTCAGTCGAAGATATTCGCAAAAATCCAATAGTTCAGCGCGCTTATCTTGGAGAGAACCTATGAGCCTTCTTTCCATCTCCGGCCTAGTCGCAAGCTATGGCAAAAGCCAAGCCCTCTTTGGCGTTGATCTGACGATCGAAGCGGGCCAAGTCGTCGCTCTTATGGGGCGTAATGGCATGGGCAAGACAACCACCGTACGCGCTATTTGCAGAATGATCGGAAGCAAAGGCTCTATGGTTTTTGCCGGCACCGACATTCGCAGACTGGCGAGCCACCAAGTGGCAAGGTTGGGCATCGGCCTTGTCCCCGAAGGCCGACGCGCATTTCGCGATCTGACGGTGCGTGAGAATCTCATAGCTGTGTCCCGGCCTGGCCATTGGGATATAGACAAGGTCGTTGCGCTTTTCCCGCGTCTCAGCGAACGCGCCGACCAGCTTGCGGGCTCATTGTCAGGCGGGGAGCAGCAAATGCTGGTCATCGGGCGCGCGTTAGTTACCAATCCGCGCTTGCTCATTTTGGATGAGGCAACTGAGGGGCTTGCGCCAAACATCAGGCGTGAAATCTGGGTGACCGTGGAGCAATTAAAACGTGAATCTGGTCTTTCAATTCTGGTAATCGACAAATCGCTTAGCGAATTGCGAGCGGTCTGTGATCGAGCGACAATCCTTGAACGAGGCAGATCGATCTGGTCAGGCGCAATGGGCGATCTGGATAGTGAAGTCAGCCATCGGCATCTCGGCGTCTAGTTGGTACAAATACCCAAGCCTTGATGGCTAACACGCGGCCACCAAATCATTTTTGATGGCTCGACGCGAAATCAGAACAGTTGTCAAAAAGCGAACCGCATTACTTTCGTCGGGATGAGATGGCTGCTTTGTCCGCAGAGCGGTCATTGCTGCACCGTGCATCACTGTCGACAGTGCGCAGAATGCTGACTTTTTAAACTTCGGCGGACCATCATAGCAATCGTTTACCGAGACCTTTTGGAGCAACCGCTACTAGGAACCGGCTGGACAGGCTATTGATAATAACTTGCTGTCCTGTCGAAATCTCGCGCCAGTTGCAGGTCGCTTTGATTTCAAAGTCAGGCGATGGTCACTGTCCCGAATTGGTTTTCGCGATACTGCAAAGCAGATCGACATGTTTGTCCAACCATTCTTCGTTCAGCGCCTCGTGACGTATGAGCTTGCGGAAATAAGGTACTGCGACAGCTAGTTCTAAAAGCTGTTCAACCGGAACATCTGCGGCAATCTCACCTCGGTCTATTGCGGCTGCAAATACTGCTTCAACACTTGCGAACCTGTCTTTCATGAATTCAGTGATCACCAACCGCGCTTCTGCATCGGTGGACGCAGCAGCGACTACCTGAGGTGCAATTTGACCCCATGGTGTGTCATTCAAGGCTCCCATCAGTACGCTGAGTAACCAACGCAGGTCAGATCGCAGCGGGCCATCGGTTTTGGGCGGTATGTTCGGTGGTGTTGCGATGCGCCGGAATGCTGCATCACGCAGACTACGCGCATCTGGCCAGTGCCTGTAAAGTGTACTGCGCGAAATGCCCGTTGCCTTTGAAACTGCGCCATGAGTTACGTGCAGCACGCCTTCATCCATAAGTATCTTTTGCGCCGCATCAAGCGCCGCCTGTCGTGTGGCGATCAGCCTAGGATCTTCTTTCAATCACCTCTCCTATAGAACATTTTGTTGCATAGTAGAACTATTTGCTCTAAAAGCTTGGTCGGTCAAAACCTAAATCCCACAAACACGTCTTGTCAAAACGGGAGCGTATCAATGTTCAAAGTGGCAGCAACCCCGCTGGCGGTACTCTTATCGATGGGCGCGACAAACGCATTGTCCGAGAGTGGCACCTATGAGCTGGATCCTGGACATAGCCAGGTATTGTTCAGCTACGACCACATCGGTTTTTCAGAAACATTTGGAATGTTCTCAGGTTTTAGCGGTGAGATAGAGTTCAACGAAGATGATCCGTCATCATCATCTGTCTTAGTGTCTATGCCTGTAAAATCCATGATCACGGGCTGGGATGCCCGTTTGCAACACTTCATGTCCGATGACTTTTTTAGCGCGACTGACGGTGACGTAGTCACATTCGCCTCGACCAGCATTGAAGTCACCGGGGACAATACCGCGAATATTTCTGGCGACCTGACCATGAATGGCATCACCAAACCTGTTGTTTTGGAAACAACGCTTAACAAGTCAGCTCCATACCCGTTTGGCCCAAAAGAGGGCACGCCGACCCTAGGCCTGGCAGCCACGGCGACCATCGTGCGGTCTGAATTCGGACTTGGGGCATTTGCGCCAGCGGTGAGCGACGAGATAGAGCTCTTGATCAATATCGAAGCGTTAAAGGCTGAATGATGTGTGCAAGGGCACCGATACTGCGCTGAACGCTCATTCCTTGATTTTGGCGGATGGTCAACATGATGAATGAAATCCTGAGAGCATTGGCGGTTGCTGCAACGGCGGTGGCATTGACGTGCCCGTTGGCATCCGCACAAGAGCGCCCCTTGCCGGAGCGCACCTCACCCCGTCCTGAAACGACAAGCGGCGTACCGCATACTCAGATTGGTGTCGAAATTGATACCGACTTGGCCAAGCTATTGCTGGAGCGTGTTGCGCAACTCCCAGGGGTCACACTTGGCCCGACACGCATATCGCTACCCGGCGCGATTGGTTTTCAGCTTGATCCCGACATGCTGCTGTCTCAACCGAACTCTATCGTGGGTGGGTTTGAGTTTGCGCATATGCATCCTGATGGCAGCTTGCACGCGTCTCTGCATCCGGCAATCGCGCGACGGGCAATTGAGGCCGGCTGGGCCGTAGCTCACCCTTGGGCCAGGCAACGTCCTGGGTGGGGTGGCTTTGTCATGATATATACACCGACCACACCAGAAGAGTTGGATGTCGTCATCGATCTGGTAGAAAGCTCGTACACCTTCATCACCGGCAACACCTTGGGCTAAGCTCGAATTGCGCGAAAGTGTGCGGGGACGCCTGCTTCCTGTCAGAGAGCAGTTTCAGCCACCTAGTTTCTCGCAGTCATTTTTTTAAATAGTCGCCGTGGCGAAGCGCTCGATACCTTCAAGCCATTCACACTAATGGTAGCTGCCGTCCGCTTGTTAGATTTTGCAAAGCTCAGAGTCGAAGTTCCGCTTCGGGCTGCCGTCGGTCACAGATGAGAAGAACTACGGACTGACACCTTTAGAATTGATATTTCGAAGTGAACCTTAGTTAGCATCGCGAAATGCGTTAATCATTCACCTTAATTCTAGGTTTCGCCAGCCAGTAAGACATTTTGCTCGGCTGTGTGTTTCAACGCAAGTTTGGGAACTTGCAGGCTTAGCAAAATGTCCAGGCACAAGTTTTGGTCACAAAAATCTATTCGTCTGTTAATTTTGGTTCAGAGGAATTGGTTTAGCTATAAGGATCACATCGACTGATGAAGCGGAAAATTGCTGCGATCCTAAGCCTCGATGTCGTCGATTATACCAAGCGCATGTCAGAGGATGCTGAGACCACGCTGAACACTCTACAACGCATTTTGGACGATGTGATCAGACCATTGGTCCATGAAAACAAAGGACGAATATTCAAGCTGATGGGAGATGGTGCTTTGGTTGAGTTTGTTGCAGCCACAGATGCAATTAATGCTGCCAGCCAGATTTTCAATCAGATGAGAGATGAAGACGTAACACTTCGAGGAGGTCTCCACGTTGGTGACGTAATGCCAAATGGCACAGACTTGTTCGGAGAGGCCGTGAATGTTGCGTCGCGCCTTCAGTCCAGCGCGCATATTGGAAGTTGTCTCATCAGCAAGACAGCTGCTGAAGTTGCGGGAACTTCGCTGGCGGTTGCTTTGCGACCAGAAAGCTCGATACGGTTGAAGGGAATTCCAAATCCAGTGGAAGCCTACTCTATTGATTTAGATGGTGACAAAAGACGCGCAAAGAACAAGCTGCTGGCTAGCTCTCAAGACGTCCGCTTTGCAAAATCAAAAGACGGTACAACGCTTGCCTGGACATCCACTGGAAGTGGTAGAAAGTTGCTGGTCACACCAAACTGGCTTAGGCATCTGGAATACGATTGGACGATGAACACCATCGCCGGGTGGTTGCCGCTGCTTTCTGAAAATCACTGCCTTTATCGGTTTGATGGTAGAAACAATGGCTTGTCCCAGAGGGGCGTGCAGGATGTGTCTTTGAATCGGATCGTCGAAGATGTTGAGGCCGTACTGGACGCAGCAGGGATCGAAAAAGTTTCATTGTTTGGCGTTTCTTTTGGGGCAACCATTGCCGCGGCTTTTGCCGCAAATAATCCTGACCGTGTTTCGGGGTTGGTGTCCGTCATCGAATGATTTGGAACACGAGCGTTTGATTGGCTTAGGAGGATCAGGCTCGCCGTAGTTTCAATCTACGCCGCGTTCTGATG
>NZ_JBQFLQ010000016.1:0-37986 GCF_056531325.1 Ruegeria sp. N8
TTGGGATGGGACAGAACCCGCAAACCTATCTGAAGCCCGGCGACAAGATGGAGTTGGGGATCGAAGGACTGGGCGTGCAACGGCAGGATGTAAAGGCCAGCGCATGACCAGCATCACCGGCATTCGAACCGAAGACTTGCGCTTTCCGACCTCGGACAGTCTGGACGGATCGGATGCGATGAACCCCGATCCCGACTATTCCGCCGCGTATGTGGTGCTGGAAACCGATGGTGCGCATGAGGGCCACGGCCTCACGTTCACCATTGGGCGCGGCAATGAGATCTGCGTGGCCGCGATCAAAGCGCTTGGCGCTTTGGTCAAGGGTTTGGAATTGGAATGGATCACCGAAGATATGGGCCGCTTCTGGCGTTATATCACCGGAGACAGCCAGTTGCGCTGGATCGGGCCGGACAAGGGTGCGATCCATCTGGCTACGGGCGCGGTGGTAAATGCGGCGTGGGATTTGTGGGCGAAAGAGGCGGGGAAACCCGTCTGGCAATTGGTGGGTGACATGTCCCCCGAAGATATCGTGCGCCTGATCGACTTTCGCTATCTGACCGATGCGATCACCCCGGACGAAGCGCTGGCCATGCTGCGCGCCGCCGCGCCGGGCAAAGACGACCGCATCACCAAGCTGAAAGCCGAAGGCTACCCGTGTTACACAACCTCGGCCGGGTGGCTGGGCTATCCCGACGACAAGCTGCGCCGCCTGTGTCAGGAGGCCAAGGACGCAGGCTTTACCCACACCAAATTCAAGGTGGGCCGCGACCTTGACGATGACATCCGTCGTCTGACCATCGCCCGCGAGGTTCTAGGCGAAGACATAAACATCATGATCGACGCCAATCAGGTATGGGAAGTGGATCAGGCCATCGACTGGGTCAAGGCCCTGTCCTTTGCAAGCCCGTACTTCATCGAAGAACCCACCAGCCCCGATGACGTGTTTGGCCACAAGAAAATCCGCGAAAGGGTTGCGCCGGTCAAAGTGGCGACGGGTGAGATGTGCCAGAACCGGATCATGTTCAAACAATTCATCAAAGAAGGCGCGATCGACATCGTTCAGATCGACAGCTGTCGGATGGGAGGATTGAACGAGGTTCTGGCCGTCATGCTGATGGCCGCGAAATACAACTTGCCCGTCTGGCCCCATGCCGGGGGCGTGGGTCTGTGCGAATATGTCCAACATATGTCGATGATCGATTACATCGCGATCTCGGGCGAGAAAGACAGCAAGCGGATCGAATATGTCGATCACCTGCACGAGCACTTCGTCGATCCCTGTGTGGTGAGAAACGGGGCCTATATGGCGCCGGAAAAGCCAGGGTTCTCGATCGAAATAAAACCCGAAACCATCGAAGATTTCCGTTTTTCAGCGGAACAGGCGGCGGAATAAATGCAAAGGTCTGAACGAGTTCGGTAGACCGGCGAAGGTCTTCAAGCAACCCGAAGGAAATGCTCCTAAGGATGAACTTTTGAAAAACGGCCTTTGGGATCGCCCGTGTTCTTGCACTCGGAGAAAAGGCTGGTCTGGTAAAGAAGACTCTGCGTTTTTGGCCGTGTCCACGGGGCTTCAACACCATATCTTACAGCGGCTGTGCGTGTCGCCGAGCTTTTGTAAGAAAAGACCATCGACCGTTTCATGTTGAAGGTCTGCCCACCCTCGCAATTGAGCGAAGAGGCTGCGCTGAATGAGACGCTTTCGCTGGCTACAGTTGACACGACATTTGCCAGCGCTGCGTTCCTAGGTGAGTCTTTAGGCCCGGTTAGCATCTCGGGTTACCTGTCTACTCTGCGGCCTTATGGTCGCTGGAAAGCCCATGTGAACTTGGATCTGTTCAATAAGATGGCGGCTGAATACAAAAACATATCGGGCGATTCCGTATCAACGATCTCTGAGGACGCACCCTAAACACCCGCAACCACTGTGGCATAAACCGGGGCATTTCTCGGAAGGTTCAACCCCAAGAGCCGAATGTCATTCCATGTTCCGATGAACTGGTTGGGGTGGTAGGATTCCTTGCCGACCAATGATTAGACTCAGCTTTTCAGCTAAGCCCGAGAAATTGGGGCGAATTCGGGGCTCTATAACCGCTAGAGAGGTGGTTAACGGGCGCGACCTAGACCGCTAGATCAACAGCCCACTGGTGCTGAAACGACCGCTGACGCGTCGTTCCAGAGGGCTGACGTGGGTCGCTGATGCTGGCTGGTTGGGGGCGCGTTTGGGCAAGTGTAGCGAAGGACTGGTTAGAGCCCGACGCGGTCAATCGAAAGAACGGTCCAGGACTATGGGGAGCTCAAGCGTAATGCTCGCTCCTCTTTCGACTAGGTTGATTTCGACCATTCCTCCGTGGCGCCGCGCCACTGCAGAGACGATTGACAACCCCAACCCGCTGCCCTCGGAGTACTCCAACTGAGAAAACCGATTGAATGCCGCTTCGCTTTGGTCTGGTGAAAGGCCAGCACCATCGTCGGTCACAGTTAGGTTGACGCATTTGCCGTCACACCGCAGCACAACTGAGATTTGGCTCAACTTTGGGCCACCATGTTTGACCGCGTTATCCAGGAGGTTCTTTAGAGCCTCAATCAGAAAGACACGGTCGCCGAACACCGTGACCGCCGTCTCAGGCATCGTGACATCAAACTCGATGCCCTTTGCAAGGATATTAACTCCCATCTCAGCGCAGGCTTCTTCCACGACCGAGCGAAAGTCAATTTCAACCATTTGATTTTCGTGCGTCGGCTGCCTGAGCCTTTCAAGCGATAACAGCTGTTCCGCCACCGTCGCTGAGTTTTTTGCAGCCGCAACAAGCTCGGAGATGCGTTTTTCTCGGTCGCCATCCGTTTTCGCGTCCTGCAGCGCTTCGGCCATCGACTGCACGGCGGCCGCTGGGTTCCGCAGCTGATGTGCAGCTTCGGAAATAAACACTTGATGGGCGTTGATACTGTTTTCCACCTGTCCAAAAAGCCGGTTCAAGGTTTTGACAACTCCTTGAACTTCGACTGGGACAGCGCGCTTGATCTCACTGAGGTCATCTGGTGAACGCAGGTCTATTGCGTCCTGCAAATCCAACAACGGCCTAAGGCCACGAGCGACGCCGAACCACACCACAATAGCGAGGGTGGCCAGCAGAACGCCCATCAGAATTCCTGCGCGGATAGACAATTCATTCGCAAACGCATTGCGATCCGCCATGCGTTGCCAAACTGTAACTGTCGCATCTCCGATTAGATTGTCTATGGTCACGCGTTCCGTCATCTTAAGAACGCGCACTGGTTCTTGGCGGTAGAGCGCTTCGAAAAACTGCGGTTTGTACACCTCTTGAGCAGATGGGTTTGTGGCGGCCGGAGGGTACGCATAGCCAGTCACATAGATGCCGCCGGGGCCTGTTACGTGGTAAAAGATCTCTCCGCCCGACGCGTCGCGGATCATGCTGCGCGTCGTTGGTGACAGCGCATCACCCCCCGAAATCGCAACATCTCGCGATATGGCTAGGCCAGCAGATAACAGGCTGTCGTCGAACAATTCCTGCGCCGTATTCTGTGCAATCATAAAGCGCCAAAGACCAAGCAAGGCTGCAATTAGTACCAAAGGGGTTAGGATAAGAATGAAAAGTCTTAACCTGAGCGAGCCGTGATTGATCACTTCTGCACCTCAAGCAGATATCCCAGACCTCGGGCAGTCTTTATTCTAATACCGAGATCCTGAAGACGTTTTCTCAGCCGAGATACATGAGGTTCAACGGCCGAGGCCTCGACATCGGCACCCACGCCATAGACATAATCTGTAAGTTGGCTTTTGGGCACAATTCTGCCCCTACGCTCTAACAGGCATTCAAGCACAGCTATTTCCCGCCGCGGGATATCCATAACATTGCCCTGCACACTTACCTGACGTGCAGCGCGGTCGAATTCCAGGCCGCCGATGCTCTCTTTTGCTCCGTAGTCGAGGTCTTTGCGTCGAGAAAGCGCCCGGATGCGTGCTTCCAACTCGTCCATTTCGAATGGCTTAACCAGATAATCATCTGCACCCATATCCAACCCGGAAACCCGGTCGCTTGTTTCGGCACGTGCCGTCAGCAAGATCACCGGTACGCTGTCACCACGATTACGAAGAGATTTCAGGATCTCTAGCCCTGACTGTCCGGGCAAATTGATATCCAGAACAACTAAGTCGGCGCCCTCTTGCGCAAGATACAAGTCAGCCTCGTCGCCATCCGAAAGCACTTCTGCCGCATGACCGCGGTCACGCAGACGATAGGCAATAGCGTTGGCGAGGGTCTCGTTGTCTTCGACGATGACGATCCGCATCAGGGCTCCTGCAAGTTTCGCGCAAGGTTGGCGCTCCATGATTGCCAGATGGGATGGGGAATCAACCCCACAGTTCTATTTGCGATCACGGTGGTGCAGAGGGCGCTGGCGTGGTTGTCTGGTCAACAGGGAGGAACCAATGACCATTTCCAACTTCACCCGTCGGGCCGTCGTGGGGCTGATCGCCGCCGCCGGTATCGCCGCACCTGCCGCTGCCGAGGTCGATTTCTCCGGCAAGACCGTTGAATGGGTTATCCCGTTCTCGGAAACGGGCGGGTCTGCCAAATGGGCCAACTTCTTTGCGCCGCTTCTGTCGGAGGCTCTACCGGGTCAACCGACAGTTGTCGTGAAATTCATGCCGGGCGCTGGTTCGACCAAAGGCGCAAACTGGTTTCAGGAGCAGAGCCATGACGACGGGACGCTGCTGTTTGGCACCTCTGGTTCAACTCAATTCCCATATCTGCTGAGCGATCCTCGCGTGCGCTACGAGTACAACGATTGGATCCCGGTTATGGCGTCAGGAACGGGTGGTGTTGCCTATCTGAACGCCGAAGACGGAGCAAAGTTTGATGGCTCTGCGAACGCGCTGAAAGACACAAACTTTATTTACGGTTCGCAGGGCGCGACACGCCTTGACCTTGTACCGCTGCTGGCGTGGCAAATGCTGGGCATGAATGTTGAGCCTGTTTTTGGCATCAAAGGCCGTGGCGATGGTCGCCTGATGTTCGAGCGGGGTGAAGCCAACATCGATTATCAGACCTCGTCCGGCTATCTGGGTGGATCGGCACCTCTGGTTGAATCCGGTCAGGCTGTGCCGATGATGACTTGGGGTGCTCTGGATGCGAACGGCAACATCGTGCGCGACCCGACCTTCCCGGACATCCCGACATTCAAAGAAGTATGCGAAGCGACCGATGGCTGTGAAACCAGCGGTGAGGCATGGGATGCGTGGAAAGCGTTCTTTGTGGCTGGTTTCCCGGTTCAGAAGCTGGCCTTCCTGCCGGGTGACACGCCTCAGGAAGTGGTCGATGCCTACACCGCAGCGTTCCAAGCTGTGACCGAGCGAGGCGACTTTGCCGACATCTCCTCGAAGCGCGTGGGCAAATATCCTGTGTTTGTTGGTGACGGCTCCAAGTCGGCGCTGCAAACTGCGACAAACGTCGACGACAACGCCAAGGCCTATGTCCTGAACTGGCTCAAAGAAGCCTATGGTGTCGAGCTGAACTAAGCCCAAACACCACTGCGCGTGCCCCAATGTCGGGCGCGCGCTTTTCCAAACACAAGACAATTTATGAAAGGCGGCCGCTATGGAGGTTTTCGCCACCGCTCTTCCTGCGCTCAGTGATGCGTGGGGTCTGATCCTGCAACCAATTGTTCTGGGGTACCTTGTTCTCGGTGTCGTTATGGGACTGGCAGTAGGTGTTTTCCCCGGGCTTGGCGGTATTGCTGGTCTGTCCCTATTGCTTCCTTTCATGTTCGGCATGGACCCTATTCTTGGGTTGGCGCTGATGATCGGGATGGTCGCCGTTGTTCCAACCTCTGACACCTTTGCTTCGGTTCTTATGGGCATCCCCGGCAGTTCCGCCTCACAGGCGACGGTGTTGGACGGTTTCCCGATGGCGAAAAAGGGCGAGGCCGCGCGGGCATTGTCAGCGGCCTTTGCGTCATCGCTGTTTGGCGGTTTGGTCGGCGCAACATTTCTGACCATGTTTATCCTGATCGCGCGGCCCATCGTTCTGGCATTCGGTCTGCCCGAGATGCTGATGATCACCATTCTTGGCTTGTCGATGGTCGCTATCCTCGCCGGGCGTGTCCCGCTGAAGGGTGTCGCCGCCGCAGGGTTGGGCCTGATGGTCGGTACGATTGGCGAGGCGGACGCAGGCGGTTCGCTGCGTATGGCGACGTATGACATTCCTTACCTGACCGATGGTCTGAAGTTGGTCATCGTTGGCTTGGGTATCTTTGCGGTGCCCGAAATCGTCTCGCTGCTGCGACAAGACCGATCCATTGCCAAGGGCGCTTCGCTAGGGGCCGGTTGGCTGGATGGCGTCAAAGACTGGGCCGCGAACATTTGGCTGTCGGTCCGCTGTTCGATCATTGGCGTGGTCGTTGGTGTTATTCCCGGCCTCGGAGGCTCGGTTGTTGACTGGATCGCTTATGGCCATTCGGTTCAATCGACAAAAGACAAAAGCAACTTCGGAAAGGGCGAAGTGCGAGGCGTCATCGGGCCGGAAAGCTCGAACAACGCCAAGGAGGGCGGGGGGCTGGTTCCAACGCTGCTGTTTGGTATCCCTGGCTCGGGTTCAATGGCGATCTTTATCGGCGCTGTCGCACTGTTGGGATCTGGCGATATCGAGGTCGGGCCTAGCATGCTCAAGGACAATCTCGACATCACTTATTCGATTGTCTGGTTGCTGGCTCTTGCCAACGTAGTGGGCACCATCCTGTGTATCGCTGCCTCGGGCGGGATCGCCAAGCTGACCACGATCCGTTTCACCTATCTGGCGCCGTTCCTGTTCATGCTGATCAGCTTTGCGGCGTTCCAGTCCGGTCAGAATTTCGAAGACCTGCTGGCTCTGTTCGTCATCGGTCTGATCGGCATTTTCCTGCGCCGTTTCGACTGGTCGCGCCCGGCCTTTCTGATTGGGTTCGTGTTGTCCAACCCGGTTGAGAAGTTCACCAACCAGGCGTTCCAGATAGCCTCTTTCCGCTTCCGCAAAAGCTTTGGTGAGGGGATGGAGTATGTCTTCAGCCCGATCGTTATCGTACTGATCGTGGTCACCGTGGTTTCGGTTATTCTGGGCATTCGTCAAGCCAAGATGATCATGGCCGAAGGTGAGGTCAAATCCGGCAGCAAGCGCGCGCCGCTGATCTTCCTGCTGGTGATCATGGCTTACCTGATCGTGGCGTTGATCAATGCCAACATGATCCCTGACTACAACATGACCGACAAGATCATCCCGCTGGTGATCGGCAGCGTGTCGCTGTTTTGCTGCGTCATCCTGTTGATCCAAATGATGCGGCGTCCCGAGGGCGATGCGATCTTTGCTGACAAAGAACTCGCCGGTGAGGATGCGAGCGCGCCGCATGGACTTTGGTCGACCCTCGCATGGTTTGCAGGTCTGATCGCGGCCACATGGGTTGTAGGATTCATCCTCGCCCTGATCGGTTTTCTGATCGCATTCTTCCGCATTCGCGCCGGGTCCAGTTGGCAGATGACGCTGCTCCTGACGGCCTGCGGCATCGGTTTCATGTGCTTCATGGCCGGTGCCCTGAACCGGGATTTCCCGCCAGGTCTGCTGCAAGACATGGTGAACCTGCCATGGCCGCTCAAGTAGGCACTCCACGGCTGCCCGGCCTGCCAATTTGGCGGGCCGGGCGGGGCTGAAATCATAAACTTCAACGGTTTGTAAAGGAGGGTTCGCAATGACCCAGACAGCAATCCCATATGTTTTCATGCGCGGTGGCACGTCCCGAGGGCCATATTTTCGGCGCTCTGATCTGCCCGAAAATTTGGACACTTTGGCCGATGTTCTTGTCGCTGCCCTCGGGGCTGGACAAGCACTCAATATCGATGGGATCGGTGGTGGAAACGCAGTGACGACCAAAGTGGCGATGTTATCCGTCAGCGAAGACGACTGGGCGGATATCGACTATTTCTTCGCGCAGGTTTCTGTTGATGAGAAGCTGGTTGATTTTAAACCTACTTGCGGAAACATCCTCTCAGGAGTCGGTCCAGCTGCGATCGAAATGGGTTTGTTTCAGCCCACCAGCGACGTGACCGAGATTCGCATTCGCGCAGTTAATACAGGCGCCCGTGTCGTTGCCAAAGTGCAAACCCCGGACGGTGAGTTGGTCTACGAGGGCGATGCGGAAATCGCCGGAGTTCCCGGTCACTCTGCACCGGTACAACTGAGTTTCATGGGCGTTGTGGGTTCGGCAACAGGTGCATTTCTGCCCACTGGAAATTTGCGCGACACAGTGCAGGGGATCGAGCTGACGTGCATGGATGTCGCTATGCCGATGGTGATAGCCCGGGCGGCCGATTTTGGACTGACAGGATATGAAAGCGCCGAAGAGCTGGATGCCAACCTTGCTTTCTTTGATCGGATGGAGGCCGTGCGGATCGAAGCCGGGGAACGGATGGGTATGGGGGACGTATCGAAATCGGTTACTCCGAAATTCGGCCTGATGGCACCCGCCAGAGAAGGTGGAACCCTTGCGGTTCGGTATTTCATGCCATGGAAAACTCACCCGACAATGGCCGTCACGGGCGCGCAATGCATGGCATCTTGCGCTTTGACGCCCGGAACCGTCGCCGACGGGTTGCTTGATCGCCCGGATTCAAGCCCGGCAGAAGTTGTGTTGGAGCATGCCTCAGGCAAGATCGACGTTCTGGTGGACTTCTCGAATGACGGGGAGTTCAACGTAATTTCTGCCGGTTTGGTGAGGACTGCGCGTAAATTGGCGGATGGGCATGTTTATGTTCCGGAATCCGCGTGGAACGGTAGTTGAAGTGGGAACCTCTAATTGGTATACAATAGTATACATAATGAGGATATCACGATGGACGACTATTCGGAATGCCTTGATATCGCGCGTCAGGAACTCAGGCTGGCGCAGTCGGCTTTGCGAAAGGATATCGCGGAATACCCAACGCCAATTGCCGGGTGTGATGAGCAATTCAACCATCTGCTGGATCAACGCGAACGCGTTCGCAATGCGCTTGAAGCACTCGACAAACTTAATTTTGTGCCGACGCCAAGAAAACTGAGCACCGAGTAGGCTATAGGAAGTCGATGAAAGTTCATATTCTGGATGATTGGTTTGACACACTGCAGGGCCTTCCTTGTTTCGGAAAACTGTCGGACCATAATGTGAAGGTCTGGAAAGATCATGTCGAAGATACCAGCGAGTTGTCCACACGCTTGCAGGAGGCTGAGGCGCTGGTTTTGTTTCGCGAGCGTACCAAGATAACCCGCGATCTGATAGAAAATCTTCCAAACCTGAAAGTGATCAGCCAGCGCAGCGTGTATCCGCACGTCGATGTGCAGGCATGCTCGGATAACGGAGTGCTGCTGTGTTCGAACATGCATGGCGGGACGCCCTCATATGCCGCAGCCGAACTGACATGGGCACTAATCATGGCCGGGATGCGCGACTTGCCTGCGCAGATGGCATCAGTCAAAGCGGGGCATTGGCAGGCCGGGGTTGGCAAGACCCTGAGAGGGCGGCAGTTGGGGCTGTATGGATATGGCCGTATAGCCCGCGCTGTTGCTGGCTATGCCGAGGCATTCGGGATGAATGTTGTCTGGTGGTCTTCGGATGAAGGCCGGGCACGCGCGCAGGCCGACGGCGTGCAGATTGCCACAAGCCGCGAAGCGTTCTTTGCCAACTGCGATGTTGTCTCAGTCCACGTCCGCCTGAAGCCCAACACGAACGGTATCATCACAGCGTCAGATTTTTCGCAGATGCAACCGGGCGCGATGTTTGTGAACACCTCCCGGGCCGGGCTGATCGCTCCGGGTGCTTTGTTGGATGCGCTGAACGCCGGTCGCCCGGGGAAGGCCGCAATTGATGTCTTCGATACCGAGCCGCTCACCGACCCGAATGACCCTTTGCTATCGCACCCGAACCTGATTGCGACACCGCATATAGGTTTTGTGACTGAGGACGAATTCGACCTGCAATTCGCAGATATTTTCGATCAGGTGAACGCCTATGCTGAAGGTGCCCCTATTCACATGATCAACCCCGAGGTTTGGAGCAGCGCAGGATAAGATTGGCCGCTATAGGCGCGCCGATGATAACCAGCACGATCCTTGTCAGATGGTGGGTGATCACAAAGCCCAGATCCGCACCCGAAACGATGGCCAGCACTGTCATCTCGGCCTGTCCGCCGGGGGCAAAGGCCAAGAAAGCCTCGACCGGTTGACCGAAGCCCAGCGTGGTGACAACAGCAGTGAAAGCGGCTGCGAGGATCGCAAGGACGATGACATAGGCGACGCCCGCTGCAACCACCCGGCGGAGTTCGACCCAAGTGACGCCCACGAACTTCACGCCTATCCCACAGCCAATGAAGAATTGCGCTGCAAGGATGGCCTCGCGCGGTGGTCGGGTATGAATGAAATCCCCCAGTGATAGGGCTGCCGTCAGGATCATTGGGCCGAGGATAGATGCCCCGAACAGTCCGATCCGCTCACCGCCTTTCCAGCCTATAAGGGCGGCCAGTACCATCAGCGCCAACTCATGCATCGGCAGGTCGCGCGCAGGCTCTCCGATTGGGTTGGTGAGTTGAGCATCGTAGAACACCGTCAGAAACAGCGGGGCCAGCGTTACGATGATCAGCACGCGCGTACCGTGGATCAGGGATAGCGTACGCGGGTTGGCGCCAGCTTCGGTTCCAAAAATGATCATGTCCTGCAGTCCGCCTGGCATGGCAGCGTAAAACGCCGTCGTGGAGTCAAACCCCCAAAACTTGCGAAAGAAAGGCACTCCGACCAACGCGATCAGCAGGATGAAGATCGGGACCAGTGCGATAGACGCCGCCATCTTCGGCAATTCTACAAACAGGGCAGGGGTTATCGAAGCCCCAACTGCAACGCCGAGTATGGTGCGCGCTGCAACCGAGACCTGACCAAAACCTTCCATTGGGGCATGCGCCAGGGCGGCTATGAGACACGCGCTCATTGGGCCGAACAGAAAGGGTAGCGGCAGATTCAATGCCCAAAAAATGCCGGTGCCCAGCAGTGCAAGGACCAGTGTTACGGCCCGCTTTGTCAGGAGAGAAGGTGTTTTGTCTTGGGTGGGCAAGGCGCGGCTTCCAACAATATTGACTCGCTTTGTATCCAAATGTATACAACTGGACGCAAGAAGACAAGTGAGTGCTCGATGACCATTCAAGACGACCCCTTACAGCCTGGCCCACAAGGCAATTCTGCGTATCAGCGCTTACTGGACGAGATTCGCGAGGGCACACTGCTGCCTGGCGAACGCCTGCGTGAGATTGAGCTGTCAGAACGATTAGGGGTCAGCCGCACACCGGTGCGGGAGGCTATCCGTCAGTTGGAGGCCGACGGGCTAGTCACTCATGTGCCCCGGCAGGGCGCAACCGTACGCAGCCTCGATTACGCAGAAGTAATGGAACTCTATGAGATGCGCGCGGTGCTCGAGGGAACTGCGGCCCGTTTAGCAGCGCGTGCTGCGTCGGATGTCGAATTGGACGAGTTGGGCGTTTTGAACGATCGCTTGGCCGAGGCAGGCACCGGCTCGGAGGCGGCTCGGATCAACCGGATTTTTCACGCCACACTTTTGGATGCGGCAAAGAATCGGTTTCTTGCCAAGTCTATGTTGTCTTTGCAAAAAGCGCTGTTGATCCTTGGGCCATCTCAATTGCTGGACGGTGATCGGGCCGAGACAGCAGTGGCAGAGCATAAGCGTGTCATGGCTGCCTTAAAGGCCCGCGATGGTGCAGCGGCTGAAACAGAGATGCGCGCGCATATTCAGGCCGCACAACGGATGCGTATTCGGGCGTTGCAAGAACGCGACCGGACAACCGATGAAAATCAATAGGTAGACAGGATATGGCAACCCAAAAGGAAGCTTATGATATCGCTGTGATCGGCGGTGGGAATGCAGCCCTTTGCGCGGCGATGACTGCTGCCGAGGCAGGCGCCCGTGTTCTGATCCTCGAGACGGCACCAAAACCCTATCGTGGGGGGAACTCACGCCATACGCGCAATTTTCGTTGTATGCATGGTGCTCCTCTGGGCCCTCTGATCGAAGAATATAGTGAAGATGAGTATCTTGAAGATCTGCTCAAGGTCACTGGCGGCAAAACCGACGAACATCTTGCTCGCCTCGCGATCCGAACCTCCGAGGAATGCCTGCCGTGGATGGAAGAACACGGCGTGCGGTTCCAACCCTCTCTGTCCGGGACATTGTCGCTGGCGCGGACCAACGCGTTTTTTATGGGGGGCGGGAAGTCTCTGGTGAACGCCTACTACCGCACAGCGGCAGCTTTGGGCGTGGATGTTCTTTACGAAGCTACCGTGACGCATCTTGAGCTGAACGGCGACCAGATTGAATGGGTCGACTACACCTATGAAGGCCAATCTCATCACATCACGCCCAAGGCCGTCATCGTTGCCTCGGGCGGGTTTCAGGGCGACACGGATTGGCTCACCCGTGCATGGGGCGAGCCAGCAAAGAACTTCCTGATCCGGGGGACGCCCTATAACCGGGGGGTTGTGCTGGCTGATCTGTTGGATCAAGGCGTCGAGAGCGTTGGCGATCCAACCCAATGCCACGCCGTCGCCATTGACGGGCGGGCGCCGAAGTTCGACGGCGGCATCGTCACCCGTTTAGACTGCGTGCCGTTTTCAATCGTCGTGAACAAGAATGCCGAGCGGTTCTATGACGAGGGCGAAGACGTCTGGCCCAAACGCTATGCGATTTGGGGGCGTCTGGTTGCCGCGCAACCGGATCAGGTAGGCTATGTGATCATCGATGCGAAGTCGCTGAACCTGTTCATGCCCTCGGTGTTCCCTCCGCTAAAGGCGGACACCTTGGAAGAGCTGGCTGAAATGATGGACCTGCCCGCCGACAAGCTGAAGGCGACCGTTGCTGAATTCAACGATGCATGCGGCGACACCAGTGGATTTCACCCAACTGAGTTGGACGGGGTCACAACCTCGGGTCTGACGCCACCCAAGACCAACTGGGCTCGTCCGATCATCGAGCCTCCATTTTATGGCTACTCGCTACGCACCGGTGTGACCTTCACCTATCTGGGCCTGAAGGTCGACGATACGGCTCAGTGTTCGACTCCCAGCGGCAAGATCAAAAACCTATGGGCCGCGGGCGAGACGATGGCGGGTTCGATCCTGGGGCAGGGGTATCTGGCCGGCTTCGGCATGACCATCGGAACCGTTTTTGGACGTATCGCAGGACGTGAGGCTGCAGCCTATGCAAACTGATCTTATTCAAGAAGCCCGCCGTCAGGCAGAGATCTGCAACGCCTGTCGCTACTGCGAGGGTTATTGTTCGGTCTTCCCGTCGCTGCACGCGGAACGCGCGTTCTCGGATGGGGACATCACGCAACTGGCCAACCTGTGCCACAACTGCAGGGGGTGCTACTACGCCTGTCAGTACACAGCTCCGCACGAGTTTGACCTGAACCTGCCGAAAGCTCTGGCCGAAGTGCGGCGGGACAGCTGGGAAAGCTTCGCTTGGCCGCAGCCTCTGGCGCGCCGGTTTCACACACACGGCGGGGCCATAGCCTTGGCGCTTGTAATCGGATTTGCCCTGTTGTTCTGGGCAATTCGTGCCATCGGATCAAGCGGAGGAGAGGGGTTCTATACCGTCCTGTCCCACAATGCGATGGTCGCAATCTTTGCGCCCGCATTCCTTTTGCCACTCTTTAGCTTGGCTATCAGCCTGAGGCGCTATTGGACGGAGGTTGGTGGCAAACCTATCCAAATGTCTGATCTGATAGCTGCGTTCAAACGCGCTGGCAAGATGCAGGACTTGGCTGCAGGCCACGGCGAGGGTTGCAATTTCGAGGACGAAGACCGGTTCAGTCAGGCCCGACGCCACATTCACCAAGCCATCATGTACGGCTTCCTGCTGTGCTTTGCGTCGACCTCGGTGGCGACGATTTTGCACTACGGGTTTGGGTTGCACGCGCCCTACGGGTTTTGGTCGTTGCCAAAACTGTTCGGGATTTCGGGCGGTGTGTTGCTGACAGTGGGTTGTGGAGCGATGGCTCTGCTTAAGCAAAAGTCGGATCGCGAGCTTGGCGACCCGTATGCATGGGGTGGGGACATCGGTTTTATCCTGTTACTCGGTTTTGTCGGCCTCAGCGGGCTGGTCCTCTACGCCCTTGGTTCGACTATTCTGATGCCCGCGCTGCTTGCCATCCACCTTGGATCGGTTCTGACATTCTTCCTGCTGACGCCCTACACTAAGATGGCTCATGGCTTCTATCGGCTCGCGGCTTTGGTCAGAGACGCGCAGCGGAAGAGAGAGTTGTCAGGTGTTTGCTAGTAAATTTCTAGCGCTAAAGGAGAAAAAGAAGTCGCAATTGAAGCGCATTTCGATGCGATCGCAGGTTGGCTCAACCCGTTTGGGCGATCAATTCTCTGATGGTGCTCATGACGTCGGCAACGTGATCTATGTCCAGTGCTGCGGCATGCGGGTTTACGAAAGCGCCACTGTCATTGTCGAAATAGGCCCCTGATGGGTCAGCAAACCGCGCGCCCAGGGCGGCCTCGATCAGGATATCCGCACCGATGTTCATGCCATTCCCGGCAACGCCAAAGCCTTCTTGCACCATTTTCGAGGCCAAAAGTGATCCGGGATTTACCGCGACCATCACAGGCGCATCAGCTTGGGATTTGGCTCATTCCCGGGTCGCCAGCTTGCTCTGAGAATAGACTTCCATATCCGCCAGCGGCACGTTGCCCTGCATGACCCTGATGTTCACCGGGGCTTGTGCGGCAGATGAGAGGTTCACGACACGCCTGTTTGCTGGAATAATCGGCTGCAGCAAATCGGTCAGCAGGTACGGTGCAAGAGTGTTTACGACAAAGGGGATGTGCAGTTCGACTTGATCGAGGGAAGCTATGATCTGGCACTCAGGAAGCCTCCTTGGGAAGCATAAGCTAAATTAGGGCTGGGGGAATTTAGATATCCCAACGCCAAGGTCGAAGACAGGCGCTAAGCGGTCACGCCTTGTGCAGTCGCGAAAGTCTAATGTGTCCCGCAACTTGATCTTTGGCCTCCAAATTTCTCAGCACCGCCTACGAACGGCGGATATCTTCGTCGCGTTGCAGTACCGAAGACAGCGCACTTGCAGCGATTTTCGTGCTGCGAACGCGCTTAGCGAGAAATTGGCAAGTCGGCTGGGGGCTCAGGGCGGTCGTTCGTCGAAACTTCGTGAGCGGCCACTTTGCGGACTTTGCGGACGTTTCTGATGTCATAGTGCAATCTGTCAGGGTAAACGTATTTCTGCGGTCAAGCTGACTCTACAGATGGTCGTTCATAGCAAAAGGACTCTTCATGCCTCACGTTTCGATGGAATTTTCTAAAGGTATTGAAAAAACTTATGATATTCAGTCGGTGTGCGACCAATTGTTTGACGTCCTCGCTGATCAGGATGTATTTGATCCACCAACAATAAAAATTCGAGCAACTTCAGTGGAGTTCTTCCGTATTGGGACCGAACCTCAGACGTTCGTTCATGCAACTCTCTTACTTATGGACGGTCGCGACGAATTGACCCGAGCACAACTCAACACAACAATTGCCGATTTACTGAGGAAGGTTCTCCCTGATGTTGGGAGCATAACGGTTCAAGACGTCGAAATGACTCTTGCCTCGTATGCTAAGCGCTTACTGTAAACCCTGGCTGATGCCGAAGCTTGGCAGCAATGGGCTCGGTGCATACGTTCGGCAGAATTCAGTGAATGTCTGCTGCGCGAACGAAGTTGACGTTCAACAAATCTAAGTGAAGGTCCGCATACTGTTCAAAGCCCCACAACATACTCATACTAGTGGTCAGAGAAAAAACTCTGCCCGTTCCACTACCCAAACCATTGCGACCAGACTTGCGCACGCAGCAACAACAGTGCGAGAACCAACCCAGATACGCCCTGGTTGTTTGCGCAGCAACAAAACCAACGGCCAGACCAATAAAACGATCATGATTTGTCCAACCTCTACTCCAACGTTGAAAGCTAGCAAGCTGTGCCAAACGTTTGGTGCATCGACACGTAGAATTTGGTGCAACATGAAGGAGAAGCCGAACCCGTGCAGCAAACCAATCCCGGACGTGATGGCAAAGGCCTTCAGGTCGCCATGTCCTTTCTCAGGTGGCCAAACCGCCATTGCAGCTGCGTAGATTATCGAAAGCGCTATTGCCAATTCGACGGTTGGGATGAACCATGCTCCGCTCGGCGTGAAACCAAAAAAACCCAAAATCAGTGTCACCGTGTGGCCCAAGGTAAAGCCTGTGACGCGGGCGAGAAGGCTGTGCAAGTTTAGCGCACCGATGATCATGCAAAGCACAAACAGAACATGATCGGGACCTTCCAAAATGTGCCGAATTCCCTCAGCAAAAAAGGTCGAAACGGCTGCGGTCGCTGATCCGGAAATTTCGACCGGGGTATGCATCAAACCCCGCGCACGATATGTTCGAACATCCTGCCCGTTATAGTCGAGGATTAGGTTCGCCGTATCATCTTGTCCAGGAAGCCCCGGATATGACGTATATGACAAACTGTATGCTCCTACCTCTCCCGTCACAAAGCGCAGGTGCACGTCAACCATCACCTCGCCAACATAAATCTCCTCATTGATTGTAAAAACGTCCCTAGGCGCAAGTGCCGAGCGCGCCTCATTGAGCGTAGCAAATCCAGGTTCCTGCCCCAAAGGATGCAGTCTTATCGAGACGATTTCGGGGGTTTGTCGATGACCGTCGATAGACAGCACAAGGCCGTTTTCAGCAATACGAGCCAAGCCGGTTGGATCTTTGTGCAACGCGGCCTGATCCAAGTAGTGCATGAGCACGCCATCTTCGATCTGATTGTATGTGTATGGAGCTGGTTTGGGCAAACCGTCCGGGCCCTCGGTACCGACGAGTTCCGCCACCAAATAAGGCATCGGAAGGCGTAAATAGACATCAAGGCCATCTTCCGAGTGGGACACATGGTGAATGCGAACATTCTGGTTTAGATTGAAATGCGCTTCTGCTCTACCTGCACACAAAAAGATCACGGAAAACAGGAACGTGGCAAAAAACAACCTGGCGACAACCACTGAATTACCCTCCTGTTTTGGCGCTGATAATCGTCAGGTCGTCAAGCATCCAATGGTCGCCATGCCGCGAAACGTCGAGCAAACCTCGATAAGAAACCGCTTGCCTATGCAGGTGCCCCCAATGACCTCCGCTTACGCGAGCTGTCCAACTGGCCAGGGCCTGATGCCGATTTCTTTCTTCGCCGGGCGTGAAACTCTCGACATTCAGGTCTGAAATCGCTTCGACGCGAGCTATGGCGCCAGAGGGTAACGTAACTGACAAACCACGACGCATTTCTGCTTGAACCTTGACGCGATTAGTTGCTTCGACATATGTCTCCATCGCCGCTAATGCACTATCATCCCGCGTCTCAAGCATCGTGGTTCCGATATTGGCCACCAGCCCTTCCACGACTTGACGCGATGCGATTTCATCCGACTCAGGCGCTGACGACGGGTTGTTCAGCGAGTATGTGACAATCGCGGCGGCACCGAATGCCCCGGTCAGGCCAAGCAAGATCAGACGCTGGCCGTTTGTGCGCTGCAACGAGAAATAGGCGCATATCAAACACAGAAAACCTAAGCCGAACGCAAGCGAGGGCACCTGTGTTGCAGCCGCGACTTTGACGACGACTGGGCTTGTCTTTGGGTTGGTCCAAGTTGTCAGGTAATTGTTCCAACTTACAACGGGATCGGATGCATAAATCTGCGAGGGGACCGCCCCTGCCGGATCTGAAAGGGTGATCGGAATAACATCCAAACCAACTGGGAAAAGCTCCCATGCCAGATCAACTCGGTTCGGCAAAGTCGAAACCGGATAGGAAAGGACGACGCCCAGTAACATCGTCTTTCGGTTTGCCTCGGCTTGATCCGGAAGAACACGCAAACCTTCGGCACCAACTTTGATACGCGAGACCTGCACCGTTTCCGGTTTCATCGGCTTGCCATCGACGGCGAGAGGGTTTCTCGTCTCAAAAAAGTCCGAGACGTCAGACTTGATCTTGATGACATCATCTCTGGTCAGTCGGTCAGCATCTCCAAAGTCCAACTCCGCCCAAGTCTCATAGTCTTTCAAGCGCAATATGATCTCGTGCCGGACGACACGCGGCTCCATGGCCAGAAACGACATCATCGGAGATTTGTGGTGACGGGTAAGGTTTGGATTCTCAAACTTGCTAAACCAAGGATCATCCCAATCTGGCAGCATCGTTTCGGCCTGAGAAAGGTAGCGATAGTCTGTCACCGGAACACCCATGTGCTCGGCCACAACACCAAGTGAAGCCAAGGGAATCCCGTCTGGACTTAGGGGGGGAATGAACGTGATCTGTTCCGGCTTGCCATTGAACGGAAACTCCATGTCCACGTAGACGACATTTTCGCTACGCGGTCGCGGTCGATACAGAGCGCTCGCTGCCGTTTGCCGAGAAATTCTGGGGCGCACATCAATCGTATTCGTTGTGCTGATCAGTTTCTCTTCGTCTGCCCAGATCTGAAGGTTTTGCCCCGTACGCCCAGCCAGTGACGTTCCCGAACCATCATCTGGAATGACGAATATGGGATAGTCGTTCAAATCGACCTCAAGGAGAACCCGCACATGATCAGACTGCACCGAAAGCTCAACAAAGTTCGGCGCCGTTTCCCCGCCATAGGGGGACACGAGGTCCGCAATCGATTGGCTTGCCCCAAACGCAAGACTCGCAAGTACTGAGCCCAACCGAACCCATGCTTTGCTGTATTCGCCAATCTTAGAAATGAAACGCGACGGCAGCATAGATACCATTCTGGTCCACATCATAGGCAAACTCCCCATCCGAACGGTCGGTGGAAAAGTCGATTCCATAGAACTGATAGCCAAACCGCAGAGACGTGTTTTCCCAGCCTTTCCAGTCAAACCCAGCCACAACCAGGTATTGCAGGTCATCGCCATTCACACCGAAACCACTCAGTTCAGCCCGGCTGGCGAAATTCCATTTGTCGTTGATTTCCGAGATATATCGAATTGCGATCATTGGCTCGAGCCATTCTTCTGTCCCACCCAACGTCATACCTGGGCCGGGGCCTGCTAAGTCGATTTCTTGTTTGATCCGGTTCCACTGAACACCAATTGCGGCATCCGCGGCATAGCGTTGGCCCGAAGTATTAACCCCGTTCGCAAACCGGTAAGCGCCCTGCACGTTGGCAAAGGTCTGCCGGACATCAACATCAACGTCCACCCTGCCACCAGGTAGAGTTCCATCTCCGCCAAGCTTTACGTAGTAAACTTCTGAAATGATCCCGAAGTCGCCGTTCCAGCCCTCGTAACGTACTGAAGCTGCACCTTGCAGCACGTCCAGCACCTCGCTCAGGTTCAAGTCTAAATCGACGCTGGTTCCATCTATAGTTGATGTGCCCGTCGTGCTGAGCGGAAGAAACAAATAGGGCGTGATTGAGTGTCGCCAACTGCGGTCATCATCTTCAGAACGCGCAAGTGACTGGGCGTTTGCTGCGTTGGATATAGCGACAAGCGACCATCCAACGCAGACCAAATAGCGAGTAATCAATGAGGTATGTTGCATAGAGATTTCCGATCAGAATTAAAAGAACCGGCGCGTTATTAAGACGCGCCGGTCAAATTTGACTTTATTCATCGCCCGGATACGGGAACTCTTGGCCCAACACTTCTGACGCCTCCTCGTAGATCGGACGCAAAACGTCATCTACGTCGTCAACACCCCCGAGTGTGAACTCTGAGAACGTGAGAACATCTTGCGGCACACCAGCTTTTTCAGAGAAATTAACCCGATCCTGCATGTCCGGTGCCTGCGCCGGAGCAGCCAAAGGCGGTGCCCAAGTTCTTTCTTCAGTTGCGGCCATGCGGATGGTTATGTCGTCCTTGGTGACGTTCCAAACCATAAAATCGTCTGCGAGACTGAGCGGGCCGTCGTAAGTTGACCGAATACGCTGGTAGACCGAGTTGACGGTGTCGAAATCGTTGAAAAAGTGATACGCAACGGCCATTCGTGGTTGGATGTCGCTCATTACCTTTCCAAAGGCTTCAGGTGCTGTGTGGACTTGGGTCCCAACCAGCAGTGCCGACTCAGGTGTAAACTTCATCTTGGTGACCAGTTCAGGTACGGCGATGAAACACTCGTGAATCGCGAGATCTGCGTTGTTTGCGTACTCCTTGAACCATTTGTTCGGATAGGTGTCCGAGCTGAAGACAAACTTCAGCCCATTCCACTCCAAAGCATAGCTAACCGAACCATCAATCGCGTGGATTGCTGGGAAGGAGCGGATCGTTACGCCATTGTTTTCGTAGACCACCTGGTTTTCACCTTTGTAGTCGAATTCGTTGATTTCCAAGCTGTATCCGCGAAAATCAGTATTGCCAGCACGCGCGGCGAGGTCCCAGGTCAACATCCGTCGCCTGTTTTCAAGCGCATAGGCTGTCCCTAACTCTTCCACGGGACCGCTTGGGCCCCAAACCCGCAACGGAACATTCCGCCCCATCAATGCGCCGCCGATGAACAAGTCATGCAACGCGCCGAAATGGTCAGTGTGAAGATGACCGATGAAGACCTTGTCCAAATAATTGTACGGGATTTGCAGGGAAGAAATTCGCTCGGCCGATCCCGAGCCAATGTCGAACAAGAACTTGTCTCCGTTGCCCAGTTCCACAAGGAAACACGCAGCAGCCTGAGCAGCCCGCGTTGTCGGCATTCCGGTTCCACACGCGATGACCCGCATTTCATCTTCAGCGAGATCTTCTGTGTTGGGGTAGTACACATCGCGCGGGCGATCACGGACCATTGTCGGTGAGACTTCTTCTGTTTCCTGCGCGTATGCTGCCGAAGGGGCAATTAACTCGATGACTGCTTCAGTGACAGCTTGTGGAGAAACAGCCCAAGCGCCGAAAAGCACACCAATTGCGAAATGCTTAGTCAGTCTTCTGTAGTTCATTTGACAGGCCATGTGTCGTCCTCCAATCGCTTAGTGACGTGGCAAGCGAGAGAAGCGCCAGGGTGCACATCAGCCCGCTGTTATCTCTATCACACTGACACTTATCGATAATGCATGTAAGTGACTCACGGTGAGTATGGGGTGACTCACGACCCAATAACTGCAAAAATAAGAATATGATAAGACATTCCGACGAAATCCAGAACAACGACAAGCTTGCCGCCCTAAGCAGATTGCTGGCGGACGCTCATCTGGATGGATCCGATAGGCTTCAGGCCTTCCTGACGTATATCGTCGAGGAAGAACTCGCTGGTCGGGGAGATCAAATTCGCAGCAAGACTATCGCCCAAGATGTTTATGACCGCGACACCTCAGAGGGGACCGACCCGGAAAATATCGTTCGCGTCGATGCACGGCGGCTTCGTCAGTTCTTGGAACTGCATTACGAGGGTATTGGTAAGGATGATCCGGTAAGACTGTGCATCGATAGCGGCGGATATAGGCCGCGGTTCGAAATCGTCTCAGAAACCCGTTCAGTATCAATCTCAACAAAAACCAAACGCATTGGACTACCCTTGGGGGCGTTCACCATAGGGGCCGTCGTTGGTGCGTTGGTCGCAGTTGGTCTTGCCCAAGATGGACAGGAAACTGCTTCTGCTAAAGTGAGTGGTTCATCAGAAACTGACACGGACGCATACTTGCAGCGCGCGGCAATTTACGAGAAATCCCCAGCCGCGTTACAAGCATTCAATTTGGCGCAACAAGCGCGGACAATGATATTTCCGATCTTCGACCGACAGCGGCAGCTACTTGTTCTGTCTGTGTTTGAGGGCGTGATCGAGATCGACCCAGATTATTTCGGTGGATATGCCGGCGCAGCGCAGGCACTCGCGTCACTTGCGGTGATAACTCCGCCATCCGATGCCAAGACCGAATACGCTGAAGCCGCTATGAAGCTGGCGAACCAGGCGGTAAGCCTTGCCCCAGATCAAGCCTGGAGCCAGTCTGCTAAAAGCTGGGCCAGTTTTGCCAATCACGATTATGAGGCTGCGCTGCAACTCAGTAGACGCGCATCAAAACTTGATCCGAATGATGGAGCAGTCCTCGACTTTCTTGGCGCGGTTGCCATGTTTTCAGGCGAATTCGAAGAAGCTATTGAAACAGCAGACAGGCTATCTCTGCTGGATTCCAGCAACCAAAGATTTGCAAATCGAAACATTTCCGGCGCGACGTATTTTCATCTGGGTGAATATCAAACAACGGTAGAGCGCTTTGAAGAGGCAAAGCAACTTGGCGATCCACTCAGCGCTCCTTCACTAGCTTATGTAACGGCAGCGTTGTCAGCTATGGGGCAAGACTATGCGGCTAAAGCCAAACTGGCTGAACTTGAGCGCGCATGGCCGGAAGCGCCGATAGATGCGATGCTCAAAAGTATCCACAAAGATGTCGAGAACGCAGAGGCCGTGCTACGCGAGTTACGAAAACAAGGCTGGGTTAGCCCAATGCGATAGAATTGCGCACAACAGCGGGGCGGAATACGAAGGTCGAAACAATCTCCGCTGGCGCAGGTCCTCCGGTCAAAATTCCTAAAACCAGCGCGAAGTTGAGATCGATAGTGGGAAGCAAGGTAAGCGACGTCTTCTCAGATTGCGTAAAATTTGCTTTCTTGCGCAATGCCGTCGCCAGTGCGGACTGCAGAAACTGGTATCTTTGGGCTCTCAACAGCCATTCGCTGCACTAGGAATGAAAGATCGCTCCACCTTAGCCTTTAAACAGCACCCCCGCCAGTACCAGCGACCACCCGTCAGAGCCCGGAACGACTAGTCGGTGACCGAGCCAGAGCCTGTGAACGGGTCTCTAGTGGTCTCGAAAGGTGTCCTACAACCCCAGCCAGTTCAATCATACATGGAACGGCGGAATGCCACAGGGGCTCAACTCTCCGAGAAATGCCCGTTTATGCCTCGGCTGTTCTGGCACCCTCTGACCTCTCGTCTTTCATGAATTTTTTAGCAGGGGTCCTATGGGGGCGGGGAATAGGTATATGTAGTGAACAGAAACCGAAGAATAGAGAAGCCCGAGTATCCTCGTTTCTGATCCACAATATGTAGAGGGAGGAGGAGGTTGTAGGGGAGATTGAGGACCCATAGCACTCGCAGCCAACCGACGTTCACTGCTGGTTAAATCACGTAGCGGTGAATTCATGATTGGGTTTTCAATTGATCACGACCTGAAGTCATTCACCGTTCAGCCACGAGACCGTCGACAATCAAAAGTTTGCGACAGAATCGAAGCTGAATTCCGAAGCGAAAAAGCTGGTCAATGATGACGGCGGTGCGCTTGTCCCGATGATTGCCAACCACATCATGAGTGTCAGCAGCACTCTGACGCAGGGCAGTATCGCCGCAAATAGGGAAATGGATGTTGCCAAAGCTCACGAGCGTTGTTGGTTTGCCTAATAGCGTATTTCCCGTCCGACGGTCTGACACCGGTAGATTTCTTGGCCTGCAGCGATAATTCTTGTCGCTTGCAGGCCTTTTTGTCGCGAACGCGCTTGTCTCTTGTCGAAAGCTGGGCAAGCTCGAAAAATGAACCGGAATCGTACTACAAAACGTCTGGACCGCCGTGCCACCGGCTGTAACCTTGTTCCGCAACGGATGTGATCACCCGAAAGGGCGCTCTATCTGCACGAACTCAGGCGAATTTGGAATACCACGTGACCGCTCAACGCTTGCGCTTAGCCATTGATACTGGTGGTACATTTACGGATACGGTGCTTGTATCCGGCGACGAGACCATTGTTGCCTCGACCAAGACTTTGACCACCCACCAAAACCCCGCAGATGGGGCGATGGAAGGCGCGCAGCGCGTCATTGCCCAGTCCGGGCGCGCGTTGAGCGATGTAACAGGCTTCATCCACGGCACAACGCTGGCAACCAATGCGTTGATTGAACAACGCGGCGCGGTTGTGGCGACAGTGACGACTGAAGGCTTCCGGGACATCCTGGAGATCGCGTACGAGCGGCGCTATTCGCAGTATGACATCAACTTGGAAAAGCCCGATCTGCTAGTACCACGTGAACGGGCACTGACCGTTCGGGAACGTATGGCGGCAGACGGCAGCGTCCTGATCCCTCTCGAAGACGACGCGATTGATGCGCTGATGGCTGATCTATACGTCAGCGGTGCCGAGGCGGTCGCGATCTGCCTGATGCATGCCTATGCCAATCCCGAGCACGAGCGCCGCCTGCGTGACATTCTGGCCGAAAGACGCCCGGACCTGACGGTCTCAATCTCGTCCGAAGTAAGTCCCGAGGCGCGCGAGTTCGACCGACTCTGCACCACTGTTGCCAATGCCTATATTCAGCCGCTGATGGAAAGCTATATTAACCGGTTCGTCACCCGGTTCGAAGCCGAGGGCGTGACATGCCCGATCCTGATGATGACCGCCGGAGGCGGCATGTGCACCGAGCGGACTGCCACCCGATTCCCGATCCGGCTGGTGGAAAGCGGTCCTGCAGGGGGTGCTATCCTTGCCGCGCGCATCGCGGCGCGGGCCGGGATTGGCGATGTGCTGTCCTTTGACATGGGCGGCACGACCGCCAAGCTGTGCCTGATCGACAATGCCCGGCCCCAGACCTCGCGCCAGTTCGAGATCGCGCGGGCGGAACGTTTCATCAAGGGATCGGGCATGCCGGTGCGCATCCCGGTGGTCGAGATGATCGAGATCGGCGCGGGCGGCGGATCCATCGCCGGTGTCGACCGTCTGGGCCGTCTGACTGTCGGTCCGAAATCCGCCGGATCGGAACCCGGCCCGGTCGCCTTTAGCCGGGGCGGCACTGAGCCGACCGTGACTGACAGCGACATTGCGTTAGGCTATATCGCGCCAGATACATTCGCCGAAGGGCAAATCCAGCTTGATCCGGATGCCTCCAAGGCTGCCCTGACCCGAGTGATCGGTGAAAGGTTGGAGTTGGATGCCGTAGGCTCGGCAGATGGGGTCAGTCGCATCGTAGACGAAAGCATGGCTAGCGCCGGGCGCATGCATGCGGTGGAATCGGGCAAGGATCTGGGCACGCGTACTATGATCGCATTCGGTGGCAACGGTCCGCTGCATGCCAGTCGCGTTGCACGCTCTGCCGGTGTGTCGCGCATCGTGATCCCGCCTAACCCGGGCGTTGGGTCCGCAGTTGGTTTCCTGTTCGCACCTGTGTCGTTTGAGATCGTCCGCTCACGCTACTCCCTGCTCAACAGCATGGATATAGATGGCGTAAACGACCTTTTCGAAACAATGATTGCCGAGGCAAAGGAGGTCGTGGCCCAGGGTGCCAGCGGTACGGCGACCGAAACCCGGCGGACCGCCTTCATGCGCTATAGTGGTCAGGGGCACGAGATAGAAATCACGCTCCCAGACCGTGCATTGGGGGCGGATGACATCATCCGCCTAACCGCCGCGTTCGAGGATGAATATCGCAAACAATTCTCGCGCCCTGTGCCGGGAATGGCGATCGAGATTCTCAACTGGGCCGTTCGGGTCGCAACCCCAAACAGCGATGTGCCTCCGATGCCGGAAACACCTGATCGCCGTGCCTTTAACGTGGCCGAATGGCGACTCATTACCTGCGATGTTGACGGTGTTTTGAAAGACGCAGCCTTTGTTGCGCGCGCGGATCTGAAACCTGGTGATTTCGTTCCCGGCCCCGCACTGATCTATGAACCGCAAACCACCACGCTGGTCTCGGCTGATTTCTCGGCGCATGTAGACGCAATTGGGAATCTTGTCCTGATCCATGACCAGACAGGAGGCGCTTTATGACTGCTGATCTTTCTCCGGCCCACCTGCAAGTGATGTGGAACCGACTGCTGGCGGTGGTCGAAGAACAGGGGCAGACCCTGATCCGAGCGGCGTTTTCGCCAATCGTACGCGAGTGCGGCGACATTTCTGCCGGGATTTTCGACGAGCAGGGCCGGATGCTGGCGCAGGCCGTCACCGGCACACCGGGACATATCAACACCATGGCTGCGGCGGTTATGCATCTGCGTGAGCATTTCCCGGAGCAGACCATGAGACCCGGCGACATCTACATGACCAATGATCCCTGGCTTGCCTCGGGGCATCTGAACGACTTTCTGCTGATGATGCCGGCGTTCAAGAACGGCAAGGTCGTGGGCTATACCTCGTGCACCTCGCATCTGGTCGATCTGGGCGGTCTTGGCATGGGGCCCGAAGGGTCGGATATCTATGACGAGGGGCTTCTGATCCCCCCTTGCAAACTGGTCGAAGAAGGCACCCCAAACGCCCTACTGCTGAATATCATTCGCGCCAACAGCCGCGAGCCGATTGCAAACGAAGGCGACATCTATGCGCTGATCGCTTGTTGCGAGACCGGCGTGACCCGGCTAGTCGAGATGATGGACGAGTTTGGCATCGACGATCTGGACCGCTTGGGCAGCTATATCATCGACACGTCGCGCCATGGCACGCTTGAGGCAATCGCCGAGGTGCCGGAAGGCGTATACAAGAACGTCCTGAAGATGGACGGCTACGAAAATGAGCTGGTGATGCAAGCGACACTCACCGTCAGCAAGTCGGGCATGCATGTGGATTTCACCGGCACTTCAGGCTGTTCGCGCAAAGGCATAAACGTGCCGCTCAACTATGCCACCGCCTATACCGTATTCGCGCTGCGCTGCATCGTTGGTCCGGATATCCCCAATAATGCCGGGTCGCTGGAACCGTTTACCGTGGACGGCCCTAAGGGTTGCATTCTAAACGCCCAACGTCCGGTTCCAGTGGCGATGCGGCACACGCTGGGTCAGGTCACCCCCGATCTTGTGCTGGGTTGTCTGCATCAGGCCTTACCCGACGCGGTCCCGGCTGAGGGTGCAAGCTGCATGTTTGACCTGCCCATGCGTCACGCTCCCGAAGTTGCCCGCGACGGTGGCCGCGAGTTTGCGATTGAGCCGGTTCATAATGGCGGCACCGGCGCGCGGCCTCATGCGGATGGGCTGTCAGCCACCGCCTACCCCTCGGGGGTGTTTGGCAGTCAAGTCGAGATTACCGAGAGTGTGGCACCGGTGACCATCTGGCGACGTGAACTGCGCCCCGATTCTGGCGGCGCGGGCAAGTATCGCGGCGGCCTCGGGCAGCGGATCGAGATGACCTCGTCCAATGACGCGCCGTTCATCGTATTCCTATCGGTTGAACGGCTGAAGTTTCCCGCCCTTGGCCGCATGGGCGGGCAGCCCGGCGCGCCAGGACGCATCCGTTTCCGCGACGGCGACAACGACCTCCCGGGCAAGGGAGAGCTACGCGTCGAAGGCGGCGATTACCTGATCTTCGACACCCCCGGCGGTGGCGGGTTCGGCGCCCCTACTAACCGTGACCCCGACGCGCTGGCGCTGGACCTCAAACGCGGTCTGGTCACCGCTGAGGGTGCCAAAGCCTATGGAGGCGACGCATGATCCGCCCGGTTCCCCATGTGGATGCGATGGCGGCCTATGCGCTGGCTGATCTGGGTGGCGCGGGCGTCATCTCACTGGCCCAGAACGAAAGCGCCTTTGCCGCAAGCCCTAACGCAATCGCAGCTGGGCAAGCGGCAATGACCGATCTGCCGCTATATCCCGACCCGGAATGGCCCGATCTGCGTGCTGCAATTGCAAATGTGCACGGGCTGGACCCGGCACGGATACTGTGCGGCGCAGGCTCGATGGAGTTAATCGGTTGCCTGATCCGGGCCTATGCAGGCCTCGGTGACCAGGTACTGGGCACAGATTTCGTATACGCGTTTGTGTCCACGGCAGCGGCGCAGGTGCAGGCTGATTACGTCAAGGCCCGCGAGCTCGACTTGACCGTCTCCGTCGACGGCATCCTGGCTACGGTGATGCCCGAGACCCGGATCGTCTTTATTTGCAACCCCGGCAACCCGACCGGCACTTTGATCCCCAATTCCGAGGTTCTGCGACTGCGGGACGGATTGCCTAAAGATATTCTGCTGGTCGTGGATCAGGCCTATGCCGAGTTTTCCGATGATGCCCATGACCCCACCGAAATATTCGCCCTGACAAACCGCGGCGATACCGTGGTCATGCGTACATTCTCCAAGGCCTACGGAATGGCAGGCGCGCGCGTTGGATGGGGCTACTTCCCAACCGAAATCTCGGGTGTGATGCGCAAGCTTCTAAATCCCAACAACATCTCGATTGCCTCACAGACCGCCGCCGCCGCCGCCATGCGGGATCAGGCGCATATGCAAAATGTGGTCAAACGGACCGCCGAAATCCGCGACAAGTTTACTGAAGACTGCCGCGCAATGGGCCTGAACGTCCCGGAAAGTAACACCAACTTTGTTCTGCTGCGCTTTGCCTCGGATGAAGAGGCGCAACGTGCGGATGCGGCCCTGCGGGCCGAAAATCTGATGATGCGCGGCATGGGTGGCTATGGCCTCAACGACTGCCTACGCGCCACGATCTGTGAGGTATCGGTCATGGATCGCTGCCTGAAGGTGCTGAAAGGGGTGTTATTATGAGCTACGAAACCCGCCGGCGGGCCAAAATCGGCGTCCTGGTGCCTTTCACCAACACCAATCTGGAACCGGATATGGAGTTGATGCGGTCGCCGGATACTACCATCCATTTTCAACGCATAGGCGGCTATGACGTGGATCAGATCCCCGGCACGGAACAAATGGCTGGGCTGGGTGCTTCGGATATCAGCCATGATCTGCGAATGATCTCAGGCGTGCGCCCCGATGTTGTGCTTTATGGCTGCACCTCGGCCACTTTGACCCATGGACCATCCTTTGACGCCGACTTGGCACGCGAAATCAAAGAGGTATCGGGTGCCTTGTCCTTCACGGCGGCAGGGGCGCTTGTGGCCGCGATTCAGGCGCTTGGTGTGACCAAGATCGGTTTCTCTTCGCCCTATCTGGGCGAGATCAACTTGCAGGCAGTGGAGTTTCTAGCGCAAAACCAGATCGCAACCGTCAAATGTGCCGATGTAGGTCGCGAGCTGGGCAACTATGGGCAAGGCGAGCTGACCCCGGACGAAGTGTTCGATCTGGCCTGTCAGGCCGATCACCCCGATGCGCGTGCAATCGTTCTCAGCTGCACCGACATGCGATCAGTCGAAGCTGTTGAACGCATCGAGGTTGCGCTGGATAAACCAGTAGTCACCTCAAATCAGGCGATGATATTTTCGGTGATGCGTGCGTTGAAACTGCCGCGTCGAGGCAACGAGCCGGGCCGGTTGTTTGATCTGCTGTAGGTTGGCATGGACACAGAGTTACGCTCGCTAGGTGGAGGCGCCACTTTGGCTCTGTTACAAGCCTTAGGCCATTGACCATTGCGGCGTCAGCGCCGGTGCGGCGAACGGAAAAATCCAGTTGCAAATTTGTTCGTGACTTCTTCCCGATCACGATAAGACACGTCGTAAGTCAATTTCCTACCTCCATAGAACCTCCGCTAGAGGAGAGATCGGAGTGCGTCCGAATACCCGAAACCACTGGGGCATTTCTTGGAGGGATTAGTCCTAAGTGCCTAGTCTCGTTCCATGTCCTGATGAACTGGCTGGGGTGTTAGGAATCCTTGCCGTCCGATGAAACCTAAGAGCTTTTCCAACCGGTGGCTGAAACTGGGGCGATTGCGGGGGCATTTTGTCTGCTAGAAAGGCAGTTCACGAGTGCCGACGAGTGCTGACGAGACCGCTAAAGAACCGTTCTGGACCGCTGACGACTGGTTTCGGGGGCTGAAGGCTGGTCGCTGGTGTTGGCGGTTTGGGCGGCTGGTGTGGGTGTCCTTGATAGGAACATCAGGTGTTCTATGCGTTGCTCATTGTAAGTCTTCTTGAGTGAAAATAGCCTTGCTGCGACTATTAGAATTCACGAGGGGAAATCGTGCCGTATATCTGAAGGGCCATACGTGGCTGTTCAGACGCAACTATCCCGTTGATGTGGCCCTCGCGCTAGGCGCTCAGGCGCTGAAGTAGAGCCTCAAGACCAGTGACCGCAACATTGCCCGCGTCCGAGTCGCTGAGGTTAATGCGCGGTTCGAGACGCTGATGGAACGAGTTCGGTCGCAGGCAGAAGTAGCCCTGTCTGCCCCGGTGAGCACCGCTGACGTTCCTGATTGGGTCGATCAACCGGAGTCGTCTCTAATCAGTCTCCTGACCAATCTGGAGGATTCTGGACGTAATCTGGAGCGGTCACCGGCGCGCCCCGCGCGCTGATCGTTGTCGGGGCGGGTCAGCTGGATTGCTATAAACTGGTGTTAGAATTCGACTGACAACCTAGGCTCACTTCGGTGGACGACCTAAGAGAAAAATGGGAAATTTCTGCTCGTTCTCGGTACCAAATGACACAGGCCATGTCTCTGGGCCAACTATTTTCTGTCTGGACATCCATGCAGCGGCGATGAACACCAAAACTCCCGCGATAACTTCTGCGACATAGTGCGCGCCTTGCCCAAGAATTGCGGGCAACATCGGAATGTTGACCACTACGACGGGCCAGCGTACTGGGGTGTCCCATGCATAAACCAAGACCAAAAGAAGCATCACTGTATGGTAAGATGGGAACGCAATAAGACCGAGTTTCGGTGTCGGCGGCACGGTGCCGGCACCATCGGTGACTAGATGCCAAACTTCTGATTTAAAAAGTGAATTGTTGACCAATTGAAATTTCGCTTCGGCTTCGGGGGGGATAGTGTAAAAGATAGCGGGTCCAAAGCTGGGTGCGATAATCCATATGGCGGACAAGCTTTTCCAAGCGATGACCAGAACTGGGGCGGTTTCGGGGGCATTTCGAGGGTGAGTACAGGGCGTTTCTGACTGCGGTATAAGCACAACCCCATGATAGGTGAACCGACACAACACAAAGTTATTTGTACTTAACAACTGTACCTTCGCCGATGCGACCTCCCCAACTCATTGCACGTACTTTGACTTGAGATATGACTACATTGACAACTGCATCCCCGCCCAACTCAGCCGCGCTCTGTCGCAGCCGAGCCTCAACTTGCGTGACGGTCGGATCTTCATTGAACACTGTAGTTTTATTTACTGCCACTTTTATTTCTTGGATCACGGTATATTCCTGAGAGGCCGTTTTGCCGCTAAACAACTCTATCTGGTCCGCTGTTCTAGTCGCACCCGCTGCCGCCGTGATTCCAGAGTTGTTGATCCCATCTTCTTCCCACGTGCTTGAGCAAGCGCCAAGCAACGCAGCTAAACTTAACGCTGCAATCAACTTCAAAGTAATTGTCTTCATTTGCTTTCCCCCCACCAAGTTCTTTTCTCATCGTACCGTGAGATGCAGCTACCCCCCTTGATCTATGTCAACGATACATTCGAATAAAAATATATATTGAGGTACTTTCGGAGTTTCTTTTGGGAGGAAGAGATGGCTGATCTATTCATATTTCGCACTATTTCTGGAGCATTGGCTTGTACGGCCTTGACGGCTTGTTTGGGCAGCGAAAGCATTGACTCAGGGGCAACCGTTAAGCCGTTTAACGGTTTTTCAAACATTCCCGATAATGGAACGACTGACATAGACGGTCAGGCTGTTACGGCGAACTACGTTGCCGACCCCACTACTGGGGAAGTGGTAATAACTAACCCATCTGGACCGTCACAAAGCACCACCCGCGTAGTCACCAGAAACGGAACGCCAGTTGCATTGACAGCTAGCGCACCTGGATCGTCCGTTTCATTTGATACGAGAAACGGCGACACCAGGATCGATGCTCCATTTGTTACAGGCTATGTAACAGCTGATGGTCAAGATTCCGCGACGTTTATCAATTCCGGACAAGCTGGTTATGAATACCAGACCTATGGTGCATGGGTGACAGGGGCCGGCACAGGCGCAGGAACCGTTGGTGCAGGAAGTTATGGGCTTAAAACAGAAGCTACTGACGTTCCTGTTGGAGTCAGCGCAACATATCAGGGCGTCGGATTGGGAGTGGCTCGTCGTGCAGATGGCCAGCCATACCAAACAGTATCCACGGTCACAGTATCCACGGATTTCAACACTGCAAGCATCGATAGTGCGAACACGGCAGCTGTAAATCTCAACACAGCCGCAACGAGCAGTGCACCGGAACTGGATTTTAGCGGTTCAGGCACGGTTAGCGGCTCAGGGTTCACGGCAACTGTGACGGGAACGGGTACATCTGGCTCTGCACAAGGGCAGTTTTATGGTCCGTCTGCCAACGAAGTTGGAGGCACGTATTCAACTTCCGGTCCGGGTGGAGTCTGGCATATGGGAGCGTTCGGCGGAAATTGAGCAAAGAGCTGAATTGCGGCCAACGCAATACTACTCCGTTGCGAATAGTCATTAGGCATATGTGACACTTCACGCACCGTCCCCAAAAGGCGTGCACAGGGTCATTCAGATCGCAGAAGAAAACAATAATCCAGTGGGGTCGCGATGACTTTTTTGCGGTTGATCGTAGTCTTTTTTCTAACCTTTTGCGTGGTTCCCAGTGGAGCGAATGCATCAACCACCGATCCGGCCGCCACCGATGCCAGGTTCAAATCGGGGCTCGCCGCCACTAGCCGCGGTGACTACAGTACAGCAATTGCAATATACCTTAGCATTCTTGCGGAAGATCCTAACCTTACACGTGTGCGCTTGGAGTTGGCGCTGGCTTATTTCCTAAGCGAACAATGGAACCGTTCGCGGTCCGAGTTTTTTAAGGTGCTGTCGGGTAATATTCCGGAGCCTGTTCGACAAAAAGTTCTAACTTTTATTGCAGAAATTGATGCGCGGCGAGGGTTTGAGTTGGATTTTGAGTTTGGGTTAAAAAAATTGGGTTCTACGCGAAACTACGACACAGACCAGATTGAATTAGACTTCTTCGGGATACCTATACCAGCAACTTTAGATCGCTCCAGCAAGACTACATATGGTGTCGGATATTCTGTATCAGCGTTGTGGCGCAAAAGTCTGAACAGGCTTTCAACAAAGGATCGTCGGGTAATTGGCTTCGCAGAGGTGTTCTCATTTGGAGATATTTCAGATGAGAAATCGTTTCGCGACGTGACTTTGGGTGCGCGAGGCGGAGCCCGCTTGGTTTTTCCACGTACAACAGTTGTTTTTAGCCCAGTAGTCTCGACACGCTTCATTGCCGATGAACACTTTGAGGACAGGTTGGGTTTAGAGACTGCGTTCGAGACCAGAAACTCGCAAGCCGTTTCGGTGTTTGGTTCGATTTCAGGGTTTAAATTGAACAATAAATTCGATGATACCTTCAGTGGGCACACAGTGAATGCGAGATTTGGGGTACGGCGTTCATTTTTGGGGCGAAACACTGTTGGAATTGCAATCTTTGCTGAAACCAAATCAACCGATCGCGACATTGATACTTATGACATCGCAGGTCTGGAGGCTTTTGGCTCGTTTGACGCCGGTGCTGGATTTGTCATTGAACCTCAGGTCTATTTTGCGGTCAAATCGTTCTCTGAGACCAACCCACTTTTCTTCGGCAATCCTGACGAAGATCAGTATGGCCTGCGTCTCAGAATTGAAAAGCGTGACACAATATTAGGGAACGGGCTGATCCCGTACGTTGAGGGCAGTTACAATCGGGTGAAAAGTGGAATTGACGCATTCAGTTATGATGAAACTACGATTGAAGTAGGGCTGACCAACGAATTCTAGTTAGGGAGATTTACTGAACTAAATCAATAATATTGTGTTTCATAAGAAGCTCTGTAAGCAGAGACCATGCCGATCACCTAATTTAGCCCTTTAAGTGCCTACTGAACTGATATTTTTTTCGGCATTTTATTCCGTCACCTAACGTGGTTGTTCCGACAGCTCCGAAAAATGCCCATTTAAGCAAAGAGAAAGCAAAGCGAAGATCCCCCGGCAACCCGCTAAGGGCCGCCGAGGGTTCTTTCTATGAAGGTGGTCTTCGGTCGACGACATAGTCAGCCAACCATTGCCAGTAGGCTTCCGCGTCACGGAACCCCTGAGCCTGAGCAGCCAGATCTTCCGCCGCTTTACGGGTGCAACCGCCATCGTATTCAGCGATAGCAGCTCGTTCCTCGAACGCGTCAATGTCCGGGAAGCTCATGCCGGAAGTCTTATCTGGTCAACGATGGACCGACGCTGCTCATCACTAATGCGCGCCGAGTAAATCCCGTAGGTGATCCCGTTCTCCGACCGTGCTGATTGGTGACCAACCAGAGAAGCAGTGAAGTGCTCAGGAACACCCGTTCGCTCGCACTGGGTCACAAACCACTTGCGGGTCGAATGAAACACCAGTCCCTGTCGCTCCAGACCCAACCGCTGCCTCAGTCTCGCAAACCCCTTGGTGACGTGCGCCACGGTCAGGTTAGGGAACAGAGGGCCATGGCTAGGCAGCTGCCGGAAGGTCTCATCCAGCACCGGGTGAACCGGAACCAGTCTTTCCGCCGCGTCCGTCTTCAGTAATCTCAGTTCATTCGGTTGAACATGAACGAAGCAACCGAGATTGCCCTTAGTCACGAGGTCGTCCCGGAGCAGCCCGACCGCTTCCCCCGCTCGCATTCCTGACAGCAGGCAGGTCAGTAGAACCGGATGTAACTCCCGGTCCTTGGCTTGGAGCAATCGCACGACTTCATTGTCAGTCGGGACGGCATAAGGCTCTGGGCGCACCTTGCGATCGAAGAGAACAGTCCGAAACGGGTTCTGTTCCAGATGCCCCTCATAGACCACCCAGTCGAGGAAGTGATTGACCTGTGACCAGATACGTCGCTGGGTTCTGGCTGTTATGGTCACCGACCCCCGAGACGAGAACGCGACCAGTTGGTCCAGGGTTAACCCACGGGTCCGCTCTGACTTGCCGATCATTGGGGACAGTTGGGCTATTGCTGACAGGAACTCCCGCCCGTCTGCTCTGGTCAAACTGCAAACTGAACGATCAGCAAAGCGACTAGTGAATAACCCGACAGAGTATCGGACCGATTTGAACCCGCTGGGGCGAAGCTCGTTACTGCGCTTGTTCAGATAGGCCCGGCTCAAGTCACGAACCGGCACTTTCACCAGCACGGATGGTCCGGCAAAGCTGGACCGCTCCAGACTGCATCCAGAGTCCTCCAGAGTGGCCCGGAGACGGACGAGAGACGACTCTGGTTGGTCCACCCAATCAGGAACGTCAGCGGTGCTCTCTGGGGCAGACAGTGACTCCTCTGCCTGCGACCGCACCTGTTCGACCAGCGTTTCGAACCGTGCATTGACTTCAGCGGCGCGGACGCGGGCAGTGTTACGATCCCCGGTCTTGAGGCTCTGCTTCAGCGCCTGAGCGCCCAGCGCAAGAGCCACGTCAACGGGATAGTTGCGCCTGAACAACCACGTATGGCCCTTCAGATAGGCATAGCGAATGTGAGCAGACATAGGTCTCCTCCTTTCAAGTTTGGAATGTGGGATGGGTTCAGTTGGTTGAGACGAGTCTGACGATCATCTCGAGGGCCGGTTCGCCGTAGGTTCCAGCCAGAGGGCCAGTCACAGCAAAGCCGGTCACGCAGTCTTCGAACACCTCTTCCACACGGAACAGATGTTCAGGGACGTCATCGAAGGCATGGATGACCACGACGTCACCGGGGTTCAGCTCCAGCTCAGTCATCGTCGGACTTCCACGTCCAGAGGACCGCCAGCAGAACCAGAGCTGAGACAGCGGGGTGGGACCGAGAGACCACCCAGATCATCGTCGTCAGGACGGCCTTGGGCGGTGGGTGCAAAAGAAAACCCCCGACGAGAACGCCGAGGGCAGACAGGTACTTCATGGATCAAACTCCTGCAGTTGCTTCTTTATTTAGATGCAGGAGGTTCCTCGGTTTTCTGGGGAACGGACGTTCAGGGTTGCTGCGCGAATAGCGGGTTTGCGGGCCGAAGCAGACTACTCCATTGGGCAATGTCGCCCACTCAAACATAAAACAAAGCGGCAGTCGATTTCCGCCTTCGTGAAACGCAATTGGCTGTGGTTTGCCCGACTAAGTAGCGCTGAAGCACTCTCCTTTGACCTAAGTCAAAGTGCGGAGTCGGATCATGTATTACATTCAAACATTGATATACATGTTTGCTCAGGGGGGGGGATATGGCTTATTGGAGCGAGATTCTAGGAGGATTGACAGGGAAGCGACTAGGCGGGAATGACGTCTACAAATTACCTGACGGTGAAGGTGGAACGGCACTGGGTGATGCTGAGTGGATTTCAGATTTTGGCGTAGGTGGGAATGATATTCTTACCGGAGCCGACGGAGCAGTTAAAAACACCATCAGGGGCGATGCACACGCCTTGATTGACAAAACATCTGGCGGTGATGACATCATTTATGGTGGCTCTGATGTCGCGTTTAATGAACTTTCTGGTGATGCTGGGGCAATAGGTGATTTCGCCGTTGGTGGTGACGATACTATTTATGCGGGAGAATATGCCACGATTAACATCGTGTATGGCGACGCAGGTAGCAATTGGAATTTTGAAAACGATGTTGGGTGGTATGGTGCCTACGATCGGGCCGTTGGCGGCAATGATACGATCTTTGGCGCTGACACCGCGACCAAGGATGTGCTGATCGGTGACTTTGACCAAATGCGGGACCGAGCACGCGGTGGGGATGATGTAATTCATGTCGGGGCCTCGAGTGTAACCGAAGCCTACGGTGACGCTCTTATCATGTCTGACCATTCCAGTGGAGGTGACGATCAGATTATCGGCGGGTTCGACGCCACTAATATCCGAGCGTTCGGGGATACCAAGTACGCCTACGGCAACGTCGAGTTTGGAAATGACATGATCTCGGTTGGCGGTATTAGTCCTACAACGAATACGAGGCAGCTAAACGTTGTAAGTGGTGACGCTTGGGAGTTCGGCGGCGATTTAGTTGGCGGAAACGATACTCTTATTGGCGGTTCAAATCAGGGCGAAGGTCCTGAATTCGATGGAACGGCGAACTTTGACGGCGTTACTAATTCTTTAATTGGTGATGCACATTATCTCAACGACTCTTCTTCGGGCGGGGACGATACAATCTTCGGTGGAGAGAGGGCAGATTTCAACTGGTTGTATGGAGATGGCCCTCAGATGTCAGGAGATTCTACGGGCGGAGATGATATTTTATATGGTGGCGATGCCAGCGAATTTAATAATCTCTATGGGGACGCCGACACTCTTACGGGAACGTCTTCGGGCGGAAACGATGTCTTGTACGGAGGTGACAATGTCTGGATTAACACACTTTCAGGCGACGGCTACCTGATGTCAGGGAATGCAACAGGAGGAGACGACATCCTGATTGCAGCGACGGCGTTCTCCAACACTCTAATTGGAGACGCCCGTACAATGTCTGACTTTACCGTCGGCGGAAATGACACACTTATCTCGAGCAGCAGTAGCGATACAATGTTCGGCGATGCGGTAATTTTGGGTGTAGATGCGGTAGGCGGAGCAGACGTCTTTGTTTTCAGTCCATCAGGAGTCACTGCAAACGACAGAATTGGCGACTTTCGGCAGTCGGATGGTGATCTTATTGATGTTAGTGCCTACGGCATCGACGACATCGAGGACTTGATAATCTACGACAATGGCACTTCGACAACGGTCCTTTTTGAAACAGAAGGAACGATCGAAGGAGTGGTGTTACAAGGTTTCGGAGATTCAACCCTACTCACTGAAGACGATTTCATCTTCGTTTAAGCTTAAGTTTTGGAACTGTGATCACAGAACGTAGCTGTCGGAAATGGCTCACAAACTAAATAAGTTCACGCGGAAAGAGTTTCTGTCGTCTGAGTCGTGATTGAGCTCACTCGAGTTCAAGCATCTTTTTGGGCTCTCTAGCGGTCAGAAATGCCCCGTGCTCACCCTCGAAATGCCCCCGCAACCGCCCCAGTTTCTAAGGCTTCGCTAAAAAGCCGATAACAATCATCGGAGGGCAAGGATTCCTACCACCCCAGCCAG
>NZ_JBQFLQ010000017.1:0-34894 GCF_056531325.1 Ruegeria sp. N8
CCGTCATCCCTAAATGATCACGCAAAAAGCCAGACAATAACGTCCGTCCCTCAACTTCACCGCTCACAGCTACGCCGTTCACAGTCATCGAAATCTTCATCAGATTTTCCTCCCTTAAATTTTCGGATCAACCGCCGAACAGGCGCTTGAACCATCCTTTTTTCTCTTCCGGCGGCGGCGCTGCCTGAGCTGGCTCGACCGACACTTCGGACACAGCAGGGGCCGCGGCCGGTTCGGGCGCAGCCTCGGCAGGCGCGGGCTGAGGTTCTTCCTCGACCGCATTCTGGAAATTCTCAAAGAACTGGTCAGCCATTTTCTTGGCCACGCCATCAATGACCCGACCCCCTAGCTGAGCCAGCTTGCCACCCACACGCGCATCAACATTGTAGGCCAGCATCGTCCCCTCGGGCGCATCCGACAAGGTGACATCTGCTGCACCCTTGGCAAATCCGGCGGCCCCGCCTTTGCCTTCCCCAGATAGCTTGACGCTTTCCTGATCCACCATGTCCGACAGGGTCACTTCACCTTTGAACGTGGCCTTTACGGGTCCGACCTTCTGCACCACTGTCGCGGCAAACCCATTTTCTGCTGTTCCCGACATTTCTTTGCAGCCGGGGACACATTCTTTCAGAATGTCGGCCGATAGCAGTGCCTCCCAGACTTTGGAACGTGGGGCCGCAATGACGCGGCTGTCATGTAGTTCCATGTCACTCCCTCCAGTATTTTCGGTTAAGCTACGCGGTGATCTACCCGGTGCCTATAAGACCTTGGGTGTAGTCACCGCAGTTTCGGCGGTGCATGCGTCAGGCCGTGCGCCGCGAATATCTGTTCGATCCGGCCATCCTGAAGCGCTGCATAAATCGCATCGTCCACCGCATAGCTGAGGCCGCGATAGGCGAAATGAACCGCAACGCCACTGGTCCAGCTGCTGACGGCAAAACCGGGCAAGGGCGGCGTGTGCAGATCCAATTCGGGCGTCAAACCGGCTTCGAGCTGAGCGCGTGGGCCCATTGCCGCCATGGTGTCACCTGCCGCCAAGGCCTCCATCGCAAGACCCGCTGTGGGAAAGCGGTGCACATTCTGCGCAAGCTGGCCGCCCGGAAAGGCCGACAGGTAGAAATCAGCAATCGAGTCATTTTCCACCGCGACCGTATCAAAGCGGAAATAGGCCGGAACGGGCGGGTCTTCGGGGTATTCATCCTTGCGATAGGCAATCGCGATTTCTTCATCGTGATACTGCCCGGTGAAAACCACTTGTTCTACCCGACAGGCGAATTCACTGTCATAGGGGACGTGTAGCATCACATTGGCGACACGCCCGTTGATCAAAGGGCCTTTCCAGACCCAGTTGCGCAGGTCGGCTTCAAGATTTTCTCCTGCGGCGACCAGATTGAACCGCGCTTCGACACCCAGATCTTCGGCAATCAACTTGCCGATTTCTATATCGACGCCCTGAATCCTGCCGTCTTCCTCGAACGACCACGGGGCGAAATCCTCATAGGCTGCGAACTCAATATAACCGCGCTCGATAATGGTATCGAGGTCGGCTCCCACGATGTCACGGCTGGCGTTTTGCGGTTTGGGTTGGGGCACATGATCTTCACACCTGGCCATTGCTTGCCCAGTGGTCAGGGCCGCAGCCAACAGGGAGAAAACAAAAAAGCGTCCGATCATGTGCCCCACTCTGCCGATCTATTGCGCGGCAGACAAGCCGATGGTCAGCTGTTCCGCTGCCTCGGCAAAGTTCGGGCTGTCCCCCGAAATTAATACAGCGGCGCGTAGGGCGACGCTATCGGCCACGGGCGCGCCCGAGCCGGTCTCAATAGTTTCCGCAATCTCGCTGAGTTCAGATTGTAGCGCGGCTGCGTCTCCGTCGCCGCCGTTGGCCATCGCGGCCAGCAGATCACGGATCTCCTTCAGCCGGTCGGAATGATCGTCCAAAGCCCCGTCATCGGGACGGGTTTCTATATATGTGCGGATGGCCCACGCGGCCTTCTGGCCCAAAAGCTCGCCAAAGGCGGGCATCTTGGTGATCCCGTTCTGAGTGTAACCTTCGCGGAACCGCTCGGCATACCATTCATCGCCATATTCTTCGGCCTCAAGATACCTCAGATCAGGGGCCAACCCGCCCGAGACAACACCCAAACCATGGCATCGCGCGCAGTTCTGGTTATAGCCGGAATCACCGATTTCAATCGCCGCCTGCCAGACCTCTTCTCCTTTATCGCGGTAAGGGTTCTCGATCAGCCACTCATCGCCCACATCGGGCAGAGCGTCAGTATTCACGGGCTGCGGGGCGACATCGCCATGGGCCAGCGCCATGCCGCCAGCCATGACGGCGCTTAGCATTACGCTATGAAAACCTGGACGCATCTTATCCTCCTCTACGACGCTTTCCCCGGTCATAGCTTAGCAGAATTCAGCATGGAATTAGACCTTGGTTGCACATTGGGGGGTAGCTGCGACTAAGGTCTAATGGTCCCGAAAGGGATGAGCAGATTTTATCAAATTGCTAGGGAGGAGGCGTCGACATGAAAACCTATTTGCGCGCCTTGATCGCTTCGGTTCTGCTGCCGGTCGCAGCTTTTGCAGAGGTTGAGGTTTCGGTCACATATTTGCAGATGCAGGTACCGCGGCCTCCGGTTTTATCCAACCTTGATCCGATTCCGGACGATCTGGGCGTGGCAGGGGCCGAGCTGGCCTTGACCGATAATCTGACAACCGCGAAATTCCTGGGGCACAAATACAATCTGTCCGTCACATCCGTTCCCGAAGGTGGCGATTGGCTGACCGCAGCCCGTCAGGCTTTGGCGGACAGCCCGTTTCTGATCCTCGATGCGCCTGCACAAGCGCAGCTGGACGTTGCTGACCTGCCTGAGACGGCGAACGCTATTCTGTTCAACGCATCCGCGTCTGATCTGGATGTGCGAGACCAGAATTGCCGCGCCAATCTGCTGCATACTTTGCCGTCGAACATGATGCGCACCGATGCGCTGGTTCAATTTCTGGTCAAACGCCGCTGGGACGAGTTGGTGATGATCACCGGCGTCCATCCCGGTGATCAGGCCTTTGCACAGTCTCTCAAACGTTCGCTGGAAAAATTCCGTCTGGAGCTGAGCGCCGAAAAGACATGGGAATTCGACGCCGACCTGCGCCGCAACGCCGCCCAAGAGGTGCCGCTGTTTACACAGGAATTCGGTGACTACGACATCCTGCTGGTCGCCGATGAATTGGACGATTTCGGCCGGTATATCGAATTCAACACATGGCAGGCCCGCCCCGTGGCAGGGTCCGACGGACTGCAACCTGTAACGTGGTCGCGTGTGGTGGAACAATGGGGCGCGGTCCAGATGCAAAACCGGTTCACCGAACAGACCGGCCGCAGCATGATGCCAAAGGATTATGCCGCATGGGCCGCCTACCGGACTTTGGGCGAGGCAGTGACACGCACGCAATCCAGTGACCCGACCGTTTTGCTCGACTACATCCTGTCGGACGATTTCGAACTGGCTGGGTTCAAGGGCAGGGCGATGAATTTCCGGTCCTGGAACGGGCAGTTGCGGCAACCGATCCCATTGGTCACCGACCGCGCCGTCGTTGCGATGGCGCCGCTGGAGGGGTTCTTGCACCAGCGCACGGAACTCGACACGTTGGGACTAGACGAGGGTGAAAGCCAGTGTCAGGCATTCAGGGAGTAACTGGGATGAGATTGACAACACTTCTGGCGGCGACCGCCCTCTGCGCTCCGGCGGCCGCGGACGAGATGTGGATCAGCAATGAAAAGGACGACACGCTAAGCGTGATCGACATCGAGACGCTCGAGGTGATCCGCACGATAGAAACCGGCGAACGCCCGCGCGGGATCACCTTTTCCAAGGATTTCTCGGTGCTGTATATCTGCGCCTCGGACAGCGACGCGGTGCAGGTGATGGACCCGGAAACGGGCGAGATCCTACACGATCTGCCCTCGGGCGAGGACCCCGAGCAATTTGTGCTGCACCCCAATGATCGCCATCTTTATATCGCTAACGAAGACGACGCGATCACCACCGTAGTCGATACGGAATCGCGCACCGTAATTGCTCAGATCGACGTTGGGATTGAGCCCGAAGGGATGGCTGTGTCCCCCGATGGCAAGATCGCCATCACCACGTCCGAGACTACCAACATGGCCCATTGGATCGACACCGAAACGCAAGAGCTGTTCGCCAACACTCTGGTCGATTCCCGCCCGCGCCATGCGGAATTCCTGAAGGACGGGACCGAGCTGTGGGTCAGTTCGGAAATCGGCGGGACCATCACGGTGTTCGACGTGGAAACACAGACCGAAAAGGCCAAGATCGAGTTCGAAGTCGAAGGTGTCCACCCCGATCGGGTGCAACCCGTGGGGTTTGAACTGTCCAACGGGGATGAGACCGCCTTTGTCGCGCTGGGACCGTCGAACCATGTGGCGGCCGTGAATGCCGAAACCTATGAGGTTGAAGACTACATCCTAGTGGGGCGTCGCGTCTGGCACATGGATTTCAACGCCGACAAATCGCTGCTGTTCACCACAAACGGCGTATCCGGCGATGTGACCGTGATCGACGTAGCGAAACGTGAACCCATCAAGACAATCAAGGTCGGACGCTTCCCCTGGGGCGCGGCCTTCCGTCCGACCAACTGAAAGAATTTCGAGGAGACTTAAGAGATGAAGCAATTGATATGCGTGGCCGCGATGATGGCTATGGTTTTGCCAGCTGCGGCTTTGGCCGATGATGACGATGACGGATTTGGTCTGGCCGGAATTTTGTCGGCGAAGAACAAAGAAGACCTGCCGCCGATTACTCTGTCCGCCGGTGTGCCTCTGGCCGAGGCCCCGTGGATGCTGAAATCCGGCACTTATTATGAGTTCGAAATTCAAGGCGATGGCAGTCAGGAACTGGCTTTGGTGGGTCCTGAATTCTTCCGCGCGATCTGGGTTGATGAAATCGTCGTCGAAGGACTAGAAATCCGCCCTCTGGGGTTGGACTCGGTCGAATTCGATGAAGCTGGTGAGATGGAAATAGGCTTTGTCGCGATCAAGCCGGGCAGCTACTATCTGAAAGTGCCGGGCAGCACCGGCGAAACGCAGCGGCTGGAGATTACCATTCAGTGACAGGACTTTCAGTCCGAAATGTCAGCTACGCCTATGGCGAAAAACGCGCCCTTGATGATGTGAGCTTTCATGTCCCCCAAGGCGCGTTTTGTGCGTTGCTGGGACCGAACGGAGCAGGGAAGTCGACCCTGTTTTCTCTTCTGACACGGTTGTTTACCACGGCGCAGGGCGTGATCGAGGTTGCAGGGTTCGACATCTCGAAACAGCCCCGTCAGGCGCTGGCTCAGATTGGCGTGGTGTTTCAACAACCTACGTTGGACCTGGATCTGACGGTGCACCGCAACCTCAGTTATTTCGCCGCTTTGCACGGGTTGGCGGGGCGCGATGCCGAAACGCGGATCTCAGCCGCGCTTGACCGGCTGGACATGGCCGAACGCGCGGCCGAACGCACCCGCGACCTGAATGGCGGGCACCGTCGAAGGCTGGAGATCGCACGCAGCCTGATCCATTCCCCCTCGGTTCTTCTGCTGGACGAGCCAACAGTTGGACTGGATGCGGCCGCCCGAAAAGCCATCACGCAGCATGTCCATGCGCTGTCGCAGCAGGACGGGCTGACCGTGCTCTGGGCGACGCATTTGACCGACGAGATCGAGCCGGATGACCACGTCGCCATCCTTCACCGTGGCAAGCTGCTGAAACAGGAACTGTGCAGCGACCTGACCAGCGGACAACCTTTGCAACACGTCTTTCTGTCCATGACAGGGGCCACGGCATGACCGGCGCGCAGATTGCCCTGCGCGCCATTCTGATACGCGAGGCACTACGCTTTGTTCGTCAGCGCAGCCGATTTGTCGCCGCGCTGGTGCGCCCTCTGGTCTGGCTGATTGTCTTTGCCGCCGGATTTCGCGCTGCATTGGGCCTGTCGATCACGCCGCCCTATCAGACCTATATCACATATGAGATTTACATCGTGCCCGGCTTGTGCGGTATGATCATGCTGTTCAACGGGATGCAAAGCTCTCTCAGTCTTGTCTATGACCGCGAGATGGGCTCCATGCGCTTGCTGCTGACCAGCCCTTTGCCCCGCTGGTGGCTTTTGTTTTGCCGCTTGCTGGCCAGCACGACGATCTCGATCCTGCAGGTCTATACCTTTCTTGCGGTCGCCGCGGTTTACGGCATCGATATGCCAATCATTGGTTATCTGCTGGTGTTCCCGGCACTGATCGTGGCGGGGCTGATGCTCGGGGCGTTGGGGTTGGCGCTGTCCTCGGCCATCAAGCAGCTTGAAAATTTCGCGGGGGTTATGAACTTTGTCATCTTCCCGATGTTCTTCCTGTCCTCGGCGCTTTACCCGCTGTGGAAGATGGCCGAAAGCTCGGCCCTGTTGCGCGATATCTGCGCGTTCAACCCTTTCACCCACGCGGTCGAGTTGATCCGTTTTGCGCTCTACGGGCAATTCAACGCCGCAGCCCTCGGATGGACGATTCTGGCCGGGTTTATTTTCCTGGGACTTGCGCTTTGGGGATATGATCCGGCGCGGGGAGTGAAGAAACCCCGCGGGTAGAGCCTCTACGACCATGGCAGACGTGAAATCGCGCGAGTGTTGAGGTAGACTACCCCCAAACCAGAGGGCTCGACCATGATCCGTATCGCTGCACTGTCCCTGTTCATAGCGTCCGCCGCCTCGGCCCAAACGGTCGAGGATGAGTTCGGCACGCTCAACCCGCAGGACACAGGATGGGGCAAGGTCATGAGCAATATCGACAACGGTATCACCGACATGACCACCTGCGCGTCGGGCTACTACATGACCAAGTCAGGGCGGCATGATCTGGCGCGTACTTTGTTCAGAACCTGCGCCGAGGCGGGCTATACCGGAGCCATGACATGGATGGGTCAGTTGGACAATAACGGTCTAGCGGGTCCCTATGACCCGGACGCAGCCGCCGCATGGGACAAACGCGCCGCCGATCTGGGCGATCCGGTTGGAAAGTTCAACTATGGCCTCAACCTGCTGCGCGGGCACGGTGTGGCGCAGAATCAGGAACTGGGACGCGCCTATGTCGATGAAGCCGCGCGGGAAGGGCTTAAAATCGCCAAACGGCTGCAAGAATCGGGCTATGATCCGAACGAGGTCACACCCGACGCGGATGAATGGAAATACGCGCCCCTGTTCTGAAAAGCGCAATATCCCCACATTTCTACGACCAAAGGATGAGGGTGCGCCTTCAGTTTCTTGATGTACGTCAAGCCCTTGCCCCCAGCGGAATTCGTATCATTCGAAAAACGTTTGGAGGACCCTATGAAACACCTCGCCTTGTCACTTGGCCTCGTCGCTTACGCCATCTCGGCCCCACCCGCGCTGGCTCAATCCACCTTCGACCGCATCAAGGTTGACGCCGGTGAAGATCTGTTTTTCTCGGAATGTCGACGTTGTCACGCGCCGGATGCCACGGATCCAAGCTATGGGCCTCAGTTGGACGGGATCGTAGGGCGCAAGGCAGGAACCATTGACGGCTATGACTATTCAGACGCGCTTGCAGGTTCCGGTATCGTCTGGACGCCCGCAGCACTGCGCGCATGGATGGAGGACAATGACGGTTTCATGCCCGGCACCAAGATGCGCCATGTGGGTATCGAAGACCGAACGATTCAGGATTTTATTCTGGCTTACCTGAGCAGCCTTTCCGCGCAATAACCCTATTCAATCACGATAACTGGCAACCAGTGGCTGTCAGGGTCGGATTCGTGGATGTCATCATGCTTTATCGGTCTGAGGTTCCCGGCCTCGGGCGGTGCCGACAACACGTCCATGTCCATTTCGTGCAATTGCCCAACAAGATGGTCGCCGTCCGCGTTCAAGCGGTAGTAAATGCCGTTCCACATGTTGATACCGTATTCGGTCGCCCCCTTATGGATGAACAAAAGATCATATTCCAGATCGGTCAGATCCTCTGCGGAAACATACCGCTGCAACTCGTAGGGGTAGGGGACATGGCACCAGTGTTTGTCCGGGCCTTCCAAGCACTTAAACGGGCGCATTGACAAGAAATGTTCGGAAAACACCTCGTCATTGAATTCGAGATCGTAGATCGTTGTCTCGCCATTTTGCGAGAATTTTACGTACCCTATCAGTATTCTATGCCCAGCATCATCAACGAGAAAAATCTCTTTCTGCCCGGTTAACGGTTTGGCCACCGAAGGTAGGGCCGAAGCAAGGCCAAGCAGCAAAATGCTTGAAAAAAGCCGTCGCAATGTATCCTCCCTTCAGAAAAAGTTGGGTCACACTAGTTGAAATCGTCCGCTCAAGCCCTACGACCATTGTGCAATTTCACCGAAGGACTCTCCCGCGAATAATACTCTCGCCAACAATCCCGACGTGTCGGAGATTCGGCACGGAGGAAAGACATAAGTCTAGGGAGGACACCGATGAGCCGGTTTATCATGGCGGCAGTTGCAAGTGTGATTGCAACGGGCGCGGCCTATGCAGAAGTTACCGAAGACGATCTGGCGAACGACCAAACGATCACCACGCAGATCGTGACCAATGGCATGGGGCGGCACTTGCAGCGCTACAGCCCGCTGGACATGCTGAACAAGGACAACGTCGATAACCTGCTGCCAGCCTGGGCTTTCAGCCTTGGCGGCGAAAAGCAGCGCGGTCAGGAAACCCAGCCGCTGATCTATGATGGCATGATGTATATCACCGGATCCTACTCGCGCCTCTATGCGATTGATCTGAAGACCGGTAAAGAAGTCTGGCAATACGACGCGCGTCTGCCCGAAGGCATTCTGCCCTGCTGTGACGTGGTCAACCGTGGTGCGGCCATCTATGGCGACATGGTCATCTTTGGCACGCTGGACGCACGGATCGTGGCGCTGAACAAGGACACAGGCGATGTTGTCTGGCGCGACAAGATCGCCGACTACAAAGCGGGCTATTCCTATACAGCGGCTCCACTGATCGTCGACGGGCTGGTGATCACCGGCAATTCGGGTGGTGAGTTCGGCATCGTTGGCGCGGTTCAGGCGCGGGACGTCAATACCGGCGACCTAGTCTGGGAACGGCCGGTGATCGAAGGCCATATGGGCACGCTGAACGGCGAAGAAAGCACCATGACAGGTGAGCTGAACGCAACCTGGCCTGGCGACATGTGGAAAACCGGCGGCGGCGCGACGTGGCTGGGCGGCTCGTACGATGCCGACACCGACACGTTGGTCTTCGGCGCGGGCAACCCGGCCCCCTGGAACAGCTGGTTGCGCAATGCAGGGACCCCGACCGAAGGCAACAAGGGCGACAACCTCTATGCCGCCAGCCGCATCGGGATCGACCCCAAAACTGGCGACATCAAGTGGCACTTCCAGACCACGCCGCGCGAAGGCTGGGATTATGACGGCGTAAACGAAGTCGTCGCCTATACCGACCGCGAGGGCAATCAGCGCTATGCAACCGCCGACCGCAACGGGTACTTCTATGTGCTGAACCGTGAAGATGGCGGGTTCGTATCTGCCACGCCCTTCGTCAAGGATATCACATGGTCCTCCGGGGTGGATGAAACCGGTCGTCCGATCTTTGTCGAAGATAACCGCCCCGGTGATCCTGCAGCGGCAGCCGATGGTAAGAAAGGTGAAGTGATCTTTGCTTCGCCCTCGTTCCTGGGTGGCAAGAACTGGATGCCGATGGCGTTTTCGCAGAAAACCGGCAATTTCTATGTGCCTTCCAACGAATGGGGCATGGATATCTGGAACGAGCCGATCACCTACAAGAAAGGTGCCGCCTATCTGGGCGCGGGCTTTACCATCAAGCCGAACTACGAAGACCATATCGGCTCGCTCAAGGCCATTGACCCGGATACCGGCGAATGGAAGTGGGAATACAAGAACGACGCGCCGCTTTGGTCGGGCGTGATGACCACTGCTGGTGGTCTGGTGTTCTTCGGCACACCCGAGGGCGAGTTCATTGCTTTGGATGATGAAACCGGCGAAAAGCTATGGTCGTTCCAGACCGGTTCGGGCATCGTCGGTCAGCCTGTAACTTGGGAACAGGATGGCGAGCAATATGTCTCGGTCATCTCGGGTTGGGGCGGCGCGGTTCCGCTTTGGGGTGGTGAAGTGGCCAAAAAGGTCAACTACCTGAACCAGGGTGGCACTTTGTGGACCTTTCGTCTGCCGAAAGAGCTGGCCTCGGCAAACTGATACAAGGGTCTTTCGATCCAAGCGCGCGCCCCAAACGGGCGCGCGTTTTCTTATACGACTTTTCGCCAGTTTGCGGCATTCCATTCCCTTGCTACGCTTGGTTAAATTGGGCAACCCATTGCAAAGGCCAAGACCCATGCTTGCAAACCCTCAAGGGCAAAATGATTTCGAAAACGTCCTGATCGTCGATGATCACCCACTGTTTTGTGATGCGCTTTCGATGACGCTGCAAAGCGTTGCACATATTGGCGAAATCCACACCGCCGACCGGCTGGAAGACGCTCTGACCATGATTGCCGAAGGTCTGAAACCGGACGCGGTTATGCTTGACCTGAACCTGCCTGACGTGGATGGGTTGGACGGTCTGGTGCGCTTGAAAGCGGCAGCCAAAGCACCTGTGATCGTTGTGTCCTCTATGACGGACAATCGGGTCATCAGCCAAGTTATCCACGGGGGAGCCTCAGGCTACGTCCCAAAGCACAGCCAGCGCGATGTGTTCCGCACGGCCTTTGAAACGGTCCATTCCGGTGGTGTATTCCTGCCCGAAGGATGCGTGCTGATCGACGAAGAACAAGATGACGAACAAAGCGATGCAGTTGGGCGGCTGGCCACCTTGACCAATCAGCAATCCCGTATCCTGCAATTGATCTGCGAGGGCAAACTGAACAAGCAGATTGCCTATGACCTGTCCATCGCAGAGACGACCGTAAAAGCCCATGTGACTGCAATCATGCGGAAACTGGGGGTTCAAAGCCGGACACAGGCCGTTCTGATCGCCAAGAAAGCCTCGTTCGCCAGCGTCTTGCAAGAACAAGGCTAACCGTATTACGTTCGACTCTCGTCGCGCTTTAGGGAGGAGGCCCGATGGACCAAGCAGTCGGGTGGGCACCGGCCCGAACCCGTGCGCCAGGCATCGTCAAAACCGCATTTGTACACCGTGACACGCAAGACGCTGTTGCGCAGCTTGCGGCTGCGTTAGGGCCGGACACCCTGTCGCTTGTTGTCCTGTTTGTCAGCGGCAACGCGAATGCGACGCAGATCATTGCGCGGGCAGCGGACAGATTTGCACCGACACCGGTCGTAGGTTGCACAACCGCGGGCGAATTGGCAGGGGACGGCTATACCGAAGATCAGATCGTTGCCATCGGCCTGCCCTCAACGCATTTCGAGACGCGCACTATTCTAGTGCCCGATCTGAATGATTTTTCGGCCCCCGATATCATTCACGAGATGATCCGAAACCGTACAGAAATGGGCGAGGCCCGGCCAGAGTGGCCGCACGAGTTCACTTTCCTTCTGATCGACGGGCTATCAACCAAAGAGGACGCGCTGACTTCGGAACTGGCCCTTGGTTTGGGGCCTGTCCCCCTGTTTGGCGGATCCGCAGGGGATGGAACTCGGTTCGGTCATACGTACGTTCTGCATCAGGGCAGGGCTCATGAAAATGCCGCGATTCTGACTCAGGTACGCACGCGCTGTCCGATCAAAGTGTTCAAGACCGACCATCTTGTACCCACATCCCAACGCATGGTTGTGACTGATGCCGACCCTTCCAAGAGGATTGTACGAGAAATCAACGCCGAACCTGCCGCCCGCGAGTATGCCAGAGTGCTGGGGAAGGACCCTGAACAGCTTGATACCTTTACCTTTGCAGCCCATCCGGTCGTTGTTCAAATCGGCGGCCAACATCACGTGCGCGCCATCCAACGTGTGGACGAAAATGGCGATCTGGTCTTTTTCTCGGCCATCGACGAAGGACTGGTTCTGACCCTTGCAGAACCGATGGACATGATCAGCCATCTTGGACAGGAAATTGGCGCCCTGACCCAATCCGCCCAGCCCGATGCGATTTTGGGCTGCGACTGCATCTTGCGCAGGCTGGAAGCACAGCAGAAACAGATGACCGGCGCGTTGTCGGAAATCCTATCAGACAACAACGTGGTCGGCTTTTCAACCTATGGCGAACAATTCAACTCGATCCATGTCAACCAGACCCTGACCGGGGTTGCGATCTATCCGCCCGAGGATGACGGCCATGATTGAATCGCTGATCGACCCGCTTGACCCTCTGGAACGCCAAAACCAGAAACTGCTGAAGATCGCCGAAGCCCTGATGCGCCGGGTCGAGGAATCGACTGATGCCAGCGGGGCGGCCTATGCGCAATTCCAGCGCGCCGCCGTGCTGGAACAAGAAGTTCGCGCCCGCACGCTGGATCTGGAACGCGCGCTGCAATTGCTCAACGAGTCGAACGCGCAGCTTGCACAGGCCAATCAGGAAACCGAGGCCGCGCGCGCCGACCTCGCCAACGCAATTGAGACGGTTCAAGAAGGGTTTGCACTGTTCAACCTCGAAGAAGAGCTAGTGCTATGCAACAGCCGCTTCGGGATGCACATGCCCGATATTCAGGCGCAATTGGTGCCGGGTCTCAGCTTTACCGAATATGTCGAGCTTGTCAGTCAATCCAGGTTCCTGTCCCTGCCCGAAACGCTTACGCCACAAGATTGGGCCAAACGGCGTATGTCCCGTCATACGGACGATCATGTGGTGTTTAACGTCCGGCTTAACGGCAATCGGTGGACGCAGGTTTCGGAACATCGGACCCCCGATGGCGGCACGGTCATCCTGCAAACTGACGTCACCGATATCATGCGCATCGAACGGCAAGAGAGAGACCGTATCCTTGACGACAAGGCCCGCCTGATCCGCGCCACGCTGGAGCATATCGACCAAGGCGTTTGCATCTTCGACAGCAAATTGCGCCTGATCGGATGGAACAATCGCGCCAGTGAACTGCTGGCCATCCCAAATGCGCAGTTTCAGATGGGCGTCCAGTTCAAAACCGTATTCGACCGCCTTAGCGCGACCATCCGGTTTGAAGGCGGCGTCAGCGATGCCGATCTGCTGGATTGGGTCAATCGAACTGCGGAACGGGCACCGCTGAAATTTCAGATGCGCAGTGGGCGATTCAAGATCCTTTCGGTGTTCGCGCAAGAGATGCCGGACCGGGGGTTCGTGATTTCTTTTACCGATGTCACGGCCGAGCACCAGTCGGCGCAAGCCCTGCACGAAGCCAAGACCCTGCTAGAGCACCGCGTCGCCGCGCGAACCGAGGAATTGGCTCACGCCTTAAAAGCGGCTGAACGCGCCAATTCTTCGAAATCACGTTTCGTTGCTGCAGCGAGCCACGATCTGCTGCAACCGCTTTCAGCTGCCAAACTCTATGTCGCCACATTGGGCAGCGGGTTAAACGAAAACGACGCACGTAACGTGGCCGGAAAAGCCGAAAGCGCGCTCAACAGTGTCGAGCATATCCTCGAGGCGCTTCTGGATATCTCGAAACTGGATTCCGGTCGTGCCACGGTGCACCAGACCACCTTCTCAATTAGCAATCTGCTGTCTCAGCTCGAAGACTCGTTTCGTCCTGTCGCCCAAGCCAAAGGGCTTGAATTGCGGTTCGTACATAGCAACGCTTTGATACGCAGTGACGCAAGCTACCTGCGGCGCATCCTGCAAAACCTGCTGTCCAACGCGATCCGCTACACAGATGCAGGCAAGGTTCTAGTTGGATTGCGTAAACAGCAGGGCTCGGTTCGGATCGAGGTCTGGGACACAGGCGTCGGAATCGCATCCGACCAGCAAGAGATCGTCTTTCAGGAGTTCCAACGGCTCCATTCCGATGCCAGCGCAGCCGAGGGGATGGGCCTGGGGCTCGCCATAGTCGAGCGCGCCTGCGGACTGTTGAATCACCCCATTCAGTTACGATCCGAGCTGGGGCTGGGAACGATGTTCTCGGTTGAGGTTCCTTTGGCGGATACCGCACCTCTAAAACCGCATGGCCATGTACTGCAACAGGTCGATGACTCGGTGACACTAACCAGCACTGTGGCTTTGTTGATCGAAAACGACGAGAACCTGCGCTCTGCACTGACCATGACGATGGAAACCTGGGGCATCCAAGTTCTGGAGTGCAGCAGCGAGGAACAAGCAGTTGGCCTGCTGCGCGAGATTGAAATTGTGCCCGACATCGTCATTGCCGACTATCAACTGGACCACGGTAAAAAGGGAACGGATGCGGTCGTGGCTTTACGGCACGAATTCGGTAACCTGCCAGCCTGTATCATTTCGGCCAACAGATCTTCTGAACTGACCGGATATTGCAAACGCGCAGGCGTCCCCTTGTTGCATAAACCGATCGACGTCCAACGGTTGAAATCTGTATTAGAGACCTTGTTGAAGAAAATAGAACCAGAATAGACTACCTGTAAGACATCTTATGTTAAATTTATGATCCCCCATAAAGGCAACAAGCAAGCCGTTGTTCAAATCTCCAACGGGACACTTACAGCGACCCTCGGTTCGATTGGTGCCTCGCTGATTGATTTACGTCTGGACGGCGTCGACCACCCCTTGGTTTTAGGTTGGAAAGCGCCGAGCGAATATCTGCGTAATGACCCATATCTTGGTTGCATTGTTGGGCGCTGCGCAAACCGGATATCCAACGGGCAATACGCTCTGAATGGAAAAACCTATTCAGTGGAACGCAATTTCCTGGGCAAACATTGCCTTCATGGCGGAAGTAAAGGCGCTGCCCGACAGAACTGGCGGCGGAACAACCAGACAGAGAATGCGGTGTCTTTCGAACTGGAAATACCTGAGGGAGACATGGGTTTTGGGGGCGCTTTGTCCGTCAAAGCTCACTATTCCATTACGTCACCCGCGACGTTGAACTTGGACATCCGGGCCATAGCAACGGGCGACACGATCTGCAATTTCACGCCGCATTGGTATTTCAACCTGAATGGCGACGGGGATATCGGGGACCATCTGTTGCGTGTCCGGGCACAAGACTATTTGCCGGTCGATGACGAACTGATCCCCTTGGGTTCGGTCGAACCTGTCCGCAACACGCCTTACGACTTTCAAACACTCCGGCCCGTCGGAGACGCTCCCTTAGACCATAATTTTTGCATAGCGCGCGAACGTATTAGACTAAAACATATCGCCCAACTGCACGGGCTTCGGTCTGGTGTCGCTTTGGACCTGCATTCAACCGAACCGGGGCTTCAGATCTATTCCGGTGACTTTCTAGACAGCGCGGATCTGCCAACCGTTTTCGGCGCGCCCTATTCTACACGCAGCGGCCTAGCACTAGAGCCGCAAGGCTGGCCGGACGCGATCAACAACCCTTCCTTCCCCAGCGTCGTCTTCATGGACGGGCAAGAATATCACCACCAATCTCAGTATATGTTTAGCCGCCTGTCCGACCGTCACAGTTGACCCAACGACGATCCTCTATCATCCTGATCCGAAATTGGTTTCCGCTTCGTTGTCTGTTTCGAATTGAATTGGTTAAGGTCCCCTGATGCCCGGTGTTTCACAAAAACAATACGTTCTTGATACGCACCGGTTGCGAGACCCCGAACAAACGCTGGAGATCGTCAAACCCCATCTCAAGGACATGGGCATCACGCGCGTTGCAAACCTGACCGGGCTGGACCGGATCGGATTGCCAACCGTGATGGTGGCGCGCCCGAACTCTCGTTCGGTGGCGGTGTCTTTGGGCAAGGGGCTGTCGCTGAGCGCGGCACAAGCCTCGGGCGTGATGGAGGCGATCGAGTCCTGGCACGCCGAACGTGTCCACCTGCCCCAGCGGCTGGCGCGGTATTCCGATCTTGTGGCCGATGACGCAGTTATCGATGTGACCCGCCTGCCCCGTGTGACCGGCGGGCAATTTGATCCTCATGCGGCGATGCTGTGGGTTCAGGGATGTGATCTGAATGCCAACCAAGCCTGCTGGGTCCCGCTTGAGATGGTGGACACAGACTACACCGCCGCCCCAAGCGCCAGCCAGGGGGCCTTCCCCCGAACAACCAACGGGCTGGCCTCCGGCAACAATGTCACCGAGGCCAGTTGCCACGCGATTTGTGAGTTGATCGAGCGGGATGCCACAACCCTGTGGCATCATCAAACACCGCAGGTTCGGGTTGATCCGGACACGGTCGATGATCCCAGATGCCGCAGCGCGATGGCCATGATTGACGCCGCCGGTCTGGATTGCGGGATATGGCAGACCACCTCGGATATCGGCATCGCCTGTTTTCGTTGCGTGATTGCCGAGGCCGGGGGTCAGCCCGGCCATATCGGGATCGGGGATGGCTGCCATGTGGACCGCTCCATCGCCTTGTTGCGCGCTTTGACCGAGGCCGCTCAGACCCGTCTGACCTATATCTCGGGCGCGCGTGACGATCTTGATCCTGCCGAATTCACCGATCAAGCGCAATCCGAACGATGCCAGTACGTCCGCGACCTGATTGACGCGGCCCAACCGATCCAGAGTTTCACCGATTGCCCCACCCACGCCAGCGCATCTTTCGAACAGGACCGCGATCTGCTTTTGGAGCGTTTGAACCGGCAAGGCATGTCACAAGTGGTAATCGTTGACCTGTCACAACCGCACATAGACATCGGCGTGGTGCGCGCGGTCATACCCGGTTTGGAGGCACCGCATGACGACCCGGATTTCATCCCAGGCGTACGGCTCGCCCGAGTGCAGGAGCAGCACACATGACTGCCGTGGTCTTTGCAGGTCCGACCCTGTCGGCCAAGGCCGTCGCAGCGCATTTGGACGCCACGGTTCTGCCGCCCGTCCGGCAGGGTGACGTCTATCGTGTCACCCGCGATAAACCCAGTGCGATCGGGATAATTGACGGGTATTTCGAAGGGGTGCCCTCGGTTTGGCACAAAGAAATCCTGTGGGCGATGGAACAGGGTATTCCCGTCTATGGCAGCGCCAGCATGGGCGCGCTACGCGCCGCCGAACTGGCCGATTTCGGAATGATTGGCGTCGGGCGCATCTTTGACGACTACCATTCAGGCGTATTGCAGGATGATGATGAAGTGGCGGTTCTGCATGGACCTGCCGAACTGGGCTATCCGTCTCTCAGCGTGCCAATGGTTTCGATCCGGACCACTGTGGAACGCGCGCGGGCTGAGGGTGTTTTGTCAGACGAAGGTGCCCAAACTCTTTTGCGCGTGTCCAAGGAGACCCAGTACAAGAAACGCCAGTGGGAGGGTATCGTAAAGGCGTTAACGGGCGGCTCTGAGATCACCAGCTTCATGGCTTGGTTGCCCAACGGTTATGTAGATGCCAAAGCAGAGGATGCCCTCGCCATGCTCGTCCAAATGGCCCAAGGTATTGGGGATGACACAAGTCATTCACACAGAACAGAACGGACCTTGATGTGGAATTCTCTGCGCCGCCGCGTTGAGGCCGAAACACCCTCCGACCCCGCCGTAATAAACGAATTGCGTCTGCAACCCGCGCTTTTTGCCGAAGTGAGAGATCGCGCCCTGCTGCATGTGTTGGCACGGGATGAGGCGCACAGACGCGGCCAAACGCCAGACCGCGACGCGCTGGTTCAACAAATGACAGCGCACCGGGATCGTGCCAACCTAACCCGCCACGCAGACCTGATGCGCTGGCTGGACGCGAACGACCTGAGCCCAAACACCTATGAAGACATGCTGGCCGACGCGGCCCGTCTGTCAGCCGTATCGCAAGACCGAGGCGCGGATATTGAAGCCCCGCTCTTGAACGAGTTGCGCCGTGCGGGGATCTATTCCCAACTTCGGGACCGAGCTACTGCGAAAGCAGAGTTGCAAGCGACCGCGCCCCTCACGACTGGATCGGACCGTTTGCGCATGGTGCTGTGGTATTTTGAAACACATCTTGACCAAGAGGTGCCCGATGATCTTGAATCCTATGCAAGGTCGCTTGGTTTGTCCGGGCGGGATGCGTTTTATGAGCTTATAGAAACAGAGTATTTGTATTGCCAAAAAGCCGTCACAACGGACGACTCCAATCACGAATAGGGGCACCGGACGGGCACGGGAGGGCACCGGATGACTTTACCCGAACAGACACCTGATGAGGAACCCGGAACCCGGTTCCTGTTGTTCCCGCAATCGCCTTTCCTGGAACCTGACGCGGAACTGGAGCTGGTCGAAATCTCGGCCCCGCAGGGCAGCATTGGGCCGGGCCCCTCGGGGCCGCGCATGTATACTGTCAACCCGGTTGGCAAAACCACGCCCTATGGGGCGATAGTTCCCGGCCCCGACGGTCCGGGCATGTATCTGCCACCTTGGAACGGCTATATCCAGCCTCCGGCCATGCCGGACGAGTTCGGCAATTTCATTCATATCGACCCCACAGACCCTTCTTTTGAAGCCGCACATCTGTTTGGGTCTGCACATTTCACCATGGATGTGTGGCAAGGCTATTTTGATCACCCAATCCCTTGGCACTTTGCCCGTGATTTCGACCGGCTGGAACTGTCGCTGCTGCCTAGCCTAGACAATGCGCACATCGGGTGGGGGTTTCTGGAAACCGGCGGCACCCATGACCATGGCGACGAATACCGCCCCTACAGTCTGAACTTTGATGTCGTCGCCCATGAGATCGGCCACGCAATCATTTACAGCGTGATCGGGATGCCCTCGAACGGGGACGCCTCCGGCGAATACTACGGCTTTCACGAGTCTGCCGCGGATATGGTGGCGCTATTGGCCTCGCTCCATTTCGGATCAGTGGTCGAGAGCCTGCTGCAAAACACGCGTGGAAATCTTTATACCTACAACCGCCTGAACCGGTTTGCCGAACTGTCCGAGAACGCTCAGATCCGAATTGCCGCCAACAACAAAACGCTGTCCGAGTTTTCCCATGGTTGGTCCAGTGAACATGCACTGTCTGAACCGCTGACCGGCGCGATGTTCGATATCTTTGTCGATATCTATCACGAACGGCTGCTGCTGCACGGGCTGATCTCGCCCGAGGAAGAAGACCTGTCGGACCAACTGGAAGGCTCTCCAGACTACAGCACTGTCATGCAGGAGATTTTCGACAAACGCTACGCCGAAAATCCCGATGGGTTCCGTATCGCCTTGCTTGAAGCGCGAGACTATCTGGGTACCTATCTGGCCGATACCTGGTCGCGCCTGGATGCGGACATGCTCAGCTATTTCGGCGTGGAAAAAGCACTGCTTGCCGTGGATCAGGAGATCACCGGCGGCGCGTTCCACCAGATCATCGAGGGCAACTTCAGAATGCGCGATATCGGGCTGACAACGGCCGGTCCCCGCCTGCCTGACCCGGAAGAAGACAGCCATTCAAATTCAGTCCGTACGATGGTCCCGGATTGACCAATCGCAAAATTCTTTTTTTTGAAGCCGATTTATGGCATGGAATAGAGGGGTGATTTTTTTGGATTTTCTGGCACGGGGCATCTCGGGCCGTGGTGAAAAGGGTGAACGGTCAAACCCGCGACCCCACAATTGGGAGATGAGTTTATGGGTGAAACATTGCTCAGTTTTTCGGAAGTGCTAATTTACGGAAGAGTCCTGACTGACATTAAGCTGGAAAACAAGAAAAAGGGCGGCAAAGGCAACAACAAGCATCTTTCCGACCAGCTTGAAGATGAGAAAGTTCAGGGCGGAAACGACTTAAAAGCGCAGTTCGCCAAGATTTATGGTTTTGCCTATGAAGGCACTTATTACGACCTGCCAGAACCGGCAATTTTTCTGGTTCATGGCGACGGAGACCCCGTGAATGGTAACCCGAATGAACCTCCAAACAATGCATCACGCGCTCCAAGGGATCCTTCGATCGGCGGCGTCGCGGCGGCTGATTACCAAGTAGCAAACGACATCATGGTTTGGCGCTACGAAAAGGCCGATCAGACCATGCGTATGGATGTCACAACCGGTCAGTTCGAACAGGTTCTACTGGACATTTATTTCGGCTTCGACAGCCCGGCGATCAGTGGGGCAAAGGTGTCGGGTGCCAAGGTTAGCGGTGCGAAAGTCTCGGGCGCCAAGGTTTCCGGTGCCAAAGTCAGTGGCGCGAAAGTCAGCGGTGCGAAAGTGCGGGGCGGCGACTAAGCCCCCTTCCCTTTCCCGGTTCAAACAGGGCGCGCAGGGTCGCGCCCTTTTTTATGCTCAGAACCCGGCCTTTTTCAGACCTTCTACAAAGTGTTGGGTGTCATCCTCCAGCCGGTCGGGCAGAACCTTGGCCCACCGTGACAGAGAGAAGTTGGGATGCGCTTCGCGGTGCTTGTCCGCGATCAGACGCGCCATATCCGTGTTCCCCAATTGCGCATGGCTCGCGGCCAGCATCCGTTGCCCCTCGGTTGGGTTGTTCATCTTGTTGACCGTCTCTATCACGTCCTCATAGCGTCTGAGATTGTAATAGGCGCCGCCCAGATGCCACAGGTACTGATCGGGGAAATAAGGGTTCAGCCGCATGGCCTGTTGCAGATGCGTGATCGCCGTTTCGTTATCACCCGAATGGGCCAGAGCGTCCGCGTAATCCGAATGCATATCGGCGTCATTGGGGTTCAGGGCCAATGCACGTTGATAGGACTGAATAGCGGCGTCATGTTCCTTGCGATACAGATGCACATACCCCAATTCACCAAAGCCGCGCGCATCCGTCGGGTCCAGTTCAATCGCCTGTTGGGCAAAGGTCAGCGCCTGTTCAAACGCCTTGGACGGGTCATCACTCCAGGAATAGCGCCAGTCGATGTTCAGCGTCCGTGACAACGCCGCCGCTGCGCGTGCATAGCCGCCGTCGCGTTCCAGCGCGGATTGGTAAAAGTTCTGCGCTTTACGATTGTCGTTGCGCGTGTATTTGAAGATATGGTGTTGGCCCTGAAGAACCGACCCATAAGCCTCAAGATCAGAGGGGATCGCCTGGATCATCCGCTGCTTTTCATGTGACTCGATCATGACGGCAGTCGCAGCGACGATACATTCGGTGACTTCGTCCAGAATGTCGAAAATATCGTCGATATTGCGGTCGAACCGTTCCGCCCAGATCGTGCGTTCACTACTGGCATCCACCAACTCGGCCGAGATCCGGATCCGACTAGCTGATCGGCGTACGCTGCCCCGCGCGATATAGCGCACGTTTAACCGCTGTGCGGCGTCTTTCGGCGGCATGGATTGCGCTTTGAAGAAAAAGGACGAGTTGCGCGCTATGATGAACAGGTTCCTGAACTTGGACAGGTTCATGATGATGTCGTCTGTCAGACCTTCGGCCACCCAATTATCGGACTCGTCCCCGTGGCTGGCAAAAGGCAGCACGGCAACCGATGGTGTATCAGGACGTTCGAGAATATCCCCCAACACTTCGGGTCGCATCGTTCCCGCCATGGTTGCGCCTGCAACCTCGCTGCGGACGCAATAGGTCGACACCGGGTTCATGATATTCTTGAGCTGCTTGGGCCCCAAAAACTCATAGCCATAGCGCAGGCGGTTGCAGACCTGATCATAGACAGCCGAACTAACATAGACACGCTCGGGCTCGGCGATCTCTTGCAGCCGTGCGGCGATGTTGACGTTATCGCCATGAATGCCGCGATCGTCGATCAGGATTTCCCCAAGATGAACGCCCGCACGGAATTTGATTCGCTGGTCTTCGGGACCGGCACTGTTATGCGCGCTGGCGATACGATGCAATTCGACACCAAACTCGACCGCGCTTGTTGCTGTTTCAAACAATGCCAAGATGCCGTCGCCGCGCACCTCGACCACCCTGCCCTGATGTTTTGCGCAGGAAGATTCGAGATCAGAAATCAATGATTTCAGCGCGTTATAAGTATCTAACTCATTTTGACTCATCAATCGCGAATACCCGACGACATCGGCGAACAGAACAGCGCCAAGCTTTTGAGTCATCGTAAAATTCGGATTGGTCGTATTCACTGTTTATTCTCGTTTATTTGGCACCGAGCAGGTCCGTGGATCAGCATAAAGCAAATTTTGAAATTTAACGACTACTTGCGGTATTAACGACTTTCACTCAACCACTCTTGCATTTCGGCGGCCATGTCCAGGCCGCAGACGCATTCGGTCCCAACGAGACCTGTGTATCGTCAGACAGTTCCGCCGCCAAAGCGTCGCGCCGTTTCGCCCAATCGCCTTTGAGAACACCCACAACAACCATGTCATGAAACTGCCCGTCTGCAAACCAGGCCTCACGCATGGTGCCTTCGACCTGACATCCTATCCTTGCGACCAGATCGCGGCTGCTGGTGTTGTCCGCCCGATAATAAGAGGTCAAACGGTTCAACCCCAGTTGCCGAAAGGCAAAATCTACCACCAAAGCCGTCGCTCGGATACCAACGCCGGTGCGTCGCGCGGATTTGTCGACAAACATTGCGACCACCGCATCCCGGTTTACCAGCGACACGCTTTCGATCCCGGCCAGGCCAACCGCTTCACCAGAGCTGTTTTCCACCACGAACCAACATTTGCAACCCGCTCCTTCGGCGGTAAACACGGCCTTCCAACTTTCTTCTGTCTGAAACTGGTTCAACGGAACCCGCGATGTCCGATCAAAAAGCGCAACGTCTTCAGGGTCTTGGAACCAATGGGAGATGACCTCAAGATCCGCTTTCTCCATCGGGCGCAATCTAAACTTATTACTCAAGTTGTCTGACACTTAAATCAACCTTTAAACAAAATCTTAACGATCCACCGAAAGACACTAGCACACTAGATGTGGAAATACGAATTCAGAAACCTCAATTCGGCGCATAGTTGCCCTCGCCTTAAAGTTTCACCTTAATACTTCCTGATCGAGTAGCGCAAACAAAACCGGCCCGCCGCAGAACGACGGGCCGGTAAACCGTGAGTGGGCTTGATCTTAATCGTACAGAACCGCCGCGATTTTTGGATCGTCCATGTTCGAGGCGTCATAGTAGTAGAAACCGGTGTCGATCAGTGCCGGAACCTCTTCACCTTTCAGTGCGGAAACAGCGGCCTTGACGGTCTCGTAACCGATCCCAACTGGGTTCTGAGTGATCGCACCAGCCATCAGTCCGCTTTTGATTGCGTCCTTCTGCGCTTTGCCGCTGTCATAGCCGATGATCACCAGACCTTCGGTGCCCAGTTCCTGAACACCGTTCACAACACCGATGGCCGAGCCTTCGTTGGTGCCGAAGATGCCGTCCAGATCAGGGTTAGCCGTCAGGATCGCCTTGGTAACTTCGGTCGATTTCAAGTGGTCGCCCTGGCCGTACTGAACCGTGACAACTTCGATGTCAGGATATTTTTCTTCGATACGGTTCACAAAGCCATCGCGGCGGTCGATGCCGGTGCGGCTGGTCTGGTCGTGGGCCACAACAGCAACCTTACCTTTACCGCCCAGCTTCTCGGCCATCTTGTCGGCAGCCAAACCCGCAGCGGCCAGGTTGTCGGTGGTTGCGGTCGAAACAGGGATGTCGCTGTCGACACCACTGTCGAACGCGATGATCGGGATACCCTTGTCATTCGCCTGACGCAGCAGCGGGATAGCCGCCTGGCTGTCCAGCGCAGCAAAGCCGATGGCTTTGGGGTTGTTGGCAAGTGCAGCGGCCAGCATGTCGATTTGGCGGTCGACCATTGTTTCGTTGTCGGGGCCTTCAAAGGTGATGGTTACGTTGTACTCGTCAGCTGCCTGCTCGGCGCCGGATTTCACCGCCTGCCAGAACTGGTGTTGGAAGCCCTTCGATACCAGCGGAATATAGATTTCTTCCGCTGCGGCCATCGAGGCCGGACCTGCAATCGTGGCTGCGCTCAGCGCACCCAGAATGAAACGACGTGAAAACATGTTTTTCTCCTCCACAGTTGGTCGTTTTATAGTTGGTTTCTTCAGCCGGACTTCTTGCGCCGTGCCATGTCGGCATAGACCGCCAGAATGATGATTGCGCCGGTGACAACGGTTTGCCATTCCTGCGCCACGGACAGCACGCGCAGCCCGTTGGTCAGGACCGCCATGATCAGCGCGCCGATCAGCGTGCCCAGAATGGTACCGCGTCCGCCCGAAAGCGACGTGCCACCGATTACCACGGCTGCGATCGCCTCAAGCTCGTATCCCAGACCCAGCGCAGGTTGCGCCGAGTTCAGGCGCGAAGCGATCAGGATGCCGCCGATGCCGCAGATTGCACCCGCCAGAGCGTAGATGCGCATCTTCCAGGCGTCGGTGTTCACACCCGACAGGCGCACGGCCTCTTCGTTCGAACCCAAGGCGAAAGTGTAGCGGCCCAGAACCGTACGACTCAGGATGTACGACGCTGCAATCGCCACCAGGAACAGGATCAGCACGCCGTTCGGGATGGGCAGCGCCGGGAAAATCTCTCCGATCAGCGACCCGCGCGAGATCTGGTCAAACCCCGGCGTGTCGTTGAAATAGATCGGCCGCGTACCAGAGATGACCAGCGACAGGCCTTTCAGGATCAGCATCATGCCAAGCGTGGCGATGAAAGGCGGGATCTTCATCTTGGCAACGAAAGTGCCTGAGCAAAGCCCACAGAACGCGCCTGCCGCGATGGCCGCCGCCACGCCCAGCAGCAGGGGCATCCCCAGATAAGTTAGCACCACGCCCGCGATCACGGCGCAGAAGGTCATCAAAGTGCCCACCGAAAGGTCGATCCCACCTGTGATGATCACCAGCGTTGCCGCCACCGCCAGCACCCCGTTCACCGAGGTCGCCTGCAAAATGGCGATCATGTTCGAGGTCTGCATAAAGTTCGGCGACGCAATCGAGAAGCCGATCAGCAGCGCGATCAAACTGGCAAAAGCCAGCAGCTTTTGATACGCGCCGCTGTCGGACAGTCCCGCGAGTGGTTTTTTCTTTTCAACGTCTGTTGCCGTGGTCATTGTGGTGCCCCCGTTACCTGCATAGCCGCCACGCGTTGGGTGGCCAGATGCATGATGTCTTCCTGAGTGGTGTCTTTTCCGCCGGGCAGAATGCCGGTCAGCCGGCCCTCGCACATCACCGCGATACGATGGCTCAGGCGCATGATTTCGGGCAGTTCCGACGAGATCACGATGATGGTCTTGCCCTGCTCGGCGAGTTCTTCGAGCAATTTGTAAATCTCGGACTTCGCGCCAACGTCGATGCCACGCGTGGGTTCGTCAAAGATCAGGATATCGCAATCACGCAGCAGCCATTTTGCAATGACGACCTTTTGCTGATTGCCCCCTGACAGCAGTCGGACCTCTTGCACGTCCGAGGGCGTGCGAATGCCCAACTGCGCGATATATCCCTTGGCCGTGGTGCTGATTTCACCGTCATTCAACACCCCTCCGGTGCCGGTGAACAGATCCATCGAAGCCAGCGCAATGTTGTCGCGCACGTTCATGCCGGTGGCCAATCCGAAATGCTTGCGGTCTTCGGACAAATAACCGATGCCCGCCCGCACCGCATCCTTGGGCGACTTGATCGAGACCTCGTGCCCGTGCACGCGGATCGTTCCGCTGTCCTTCACATCGGCTCCGAAAATCGCACGCGCAACCTCGGTTCTTCCGGCTCCCATCAGGCCCGCGAACCCCAGAATCTCGCCCTTCTGGACCGAGAAGCTGACATCCTTAATCTCTTTGCCGCTATTCAGACCAGAAACCTCAAGCGAAACTTCGGCATCGCCAAGATCCGGCACGTCCAGAGGTTTCTCGTTCACCTCACGCCCAACCATCATGGCGATGATTTGGCTGATTGGTGTCTCGGCAGCGCCCACGGTGCCCACATATTCGCCATCGCGCATCACGGTGACGCGGTCGGCGATTTGCTTCAGCTCGTCCATTTTGTGGCTGATATAGACGATGCCCACGCCCTCGGCCTTGAGACGGCGTATGATCACGAACAGTTCGGCGATCTCGGCATCGTTCAGAGCCGCTGTGGGTTCATCCATGATCAGAACCTTGGACCGGTACGACAGTGCTTTGGCAATCTCGACCATCTGCTGTTTCGCGATGGTCAGGCTGCCCACCAATGTCTTGGGGTCCAGCGACAGGTTCATCGAGGCGAAAATCTCGGCCGTTTGTGCGTTCAGCGCGGCCTCATCCAGACGACCGAAGCTTTTGCGCGGTTCGCGACCGATAAAGATGTTCTGCGCAACGGTCAGGTCGTTCATCAGGCTCAGCTCCTGATGGATGATGCCAATGCCCAGATCCTGCGCCTCGCCGGGCGTGGTCGGGCTGACCGACTTTCCTTCGATCACCAGATCACCACCGTCGCGCTGATAAATCCCCGACAGGATCTTCATCAGCGTGCTTTTCCCGGCGCCGTTCTCGCCCATAAGTGCGTGAACCTCGCCCGAAAACAGATCGAACTGCACTGTTTTCAGCGCGTGCACGCCGGGGAAATACTTTTCGATCCCCGTCATGTCGACCAGTTTTGTCATGTTCCCTCCCATTGTACCCTCATCCCCTAGGGTGTGTGATTACATTACGGCGCCGATCTGCCAGGGGACGAATTCGACCCCCCCAAATCCCAGCTCTTCGCTTTTGGTTTTCTCGCCCGAGGCAACGCGGATTAGAATTTCGAACAATTCCTCTCCTTTCGCTTCGATGCTGACCCCATCGGTGACGATGTCACCGCAATTCAGGTCCATATCGTCGGCCATCCGCGCGTACATTTCAGAGTTCGTTGCCAGCTTGACGCAAGGGGTCGGCTGATAGCCCGAGACCGAGCCCCGCCCGGTAGTGAAAACGATCAGGTTCGCCCCTGAGGCTACCTGCCCCGTGACCGAGCATGGATCGAAACCGGGGCTGTCCATGAAAACAAAGCCCTTTTTGTCGACAATCTCGCCGAACTTGTAGACATCCCGCATCGGCGCTGTGCCGCCCTTGGCAACAGCGCCGAGCGATTTTTCCAGAATGGTCGTCAACCCGCCACGCTTGTTACCCGGGCTTGGGTTGTTGTCCATCTCGCCGCCATTGCGTTCGGTATAGTCCTCCCACCAATGAATGCGCTCAATCAACTTGGCGCCCACTTCAGGCGTTTCAGCGCGGCGGGTCAGTAGGTGCTCGGCCCCGTATACTTCCGAGGTTTCCGACAGGATTGTCGTACCACCGTGGCGCACCAGAAGGTCGGATGCATATCCCAGTGCAGGGTTTGCAGTGATGCCCGAATACCCGTCCGAGCCGCCGCATTGCATTCCAACCGTAATCTCGCTGATCGGCGCGGGTTCGCGCGTCACTTGGTTGGCAAGTTCGGCGATTCCCTTGATCTCGGCCAAACCTCGTTCAATCGTACGCCGCGTGCCGCCCTCGTTCTGAATGGTCATGTAGCGCAGCGCACCATCGGGGCGGATCGGACGACCCCCCACCAGGTCGGCTACCTGCATCACCTCACAACCCAGTCCGATCAACAGAATACCGGCAAAATTGGGATGCTGCGCATAGCCCGCAAGGGTGCGGAACAAAGTGGCATAGCCCTCATCCTTGCCGGACATGCCGCAGCCGGTGCCATGCACAATCGGCACCACGCCGTCCACGTTCGGATAAGCTTCCAACAGCCCTGATTTCTCGGTTGCTTCCGCAATGAATCGCGCGACTGAACCCGAACAGTTCACTGTGGTCAGAATGCCGATATAATTCCGCGTCCCCACCTTGCCGTCTGCACGGTGATAGCCCTGAAAAGTTCGTTCTTCTGCGATCTTCGGCAACGGGTCATTGGCCGACGCATATGCATAGTCCTGCTGATGCGCCCCCATGCCCAGATTGTGTACATGAATATGCTCACCTGGCGCGATGTCGGATTTTGCCTGCCCGATGATCTGACCGTAGCGGATGACATTTTCACCAGCCCGAATCGGTTCCACTGCGATTTTGTGGCCCCGCGCAATCTGTGACGTCAGCAGAGCCGAAACATCCGCCAACTGCTCCCCCGCCTGCAAGTCGCGCAGAGCGATCACAATATTGTCATCCGGGTTCAACTTCACGACGTCTCGCGCCGCCTTCTCCAGAACATCTATGCCGCCGTTTGCTTGCATCACTTCCCCGCTTGCTTGGTCATGTTGCTAAGTGGAAAATCTGTACTTGTCAACTAACATGTTAGAATGCTAAATCACAAACCATGAACAAACCTCAGGACATTGACGCCGCTTTGCTGCCCGTGATCTCGTCAACGGAAGGGTCGCTGACCCAACGGGTTCATCAATCTTTGAAGCAAGCGATTCTGGCGCTGGATTTTCCACCCGGCGCAAACCTGCGAAAAGCTCCGGTGTGCGAGCGTCTGGGTGTGTCACGCGCACCCGTCGCTGACGCAATCGCGCGGCTAGCGTCCGAGGGACTGGTGGATGTGGTCCCGCAATCGGGCACCCGTGTGTCCTATTTCTCGATGGACGAAATCCGCGAAGGAGTTTTTCTGCGCGAAGCGCTGGAGCTGGCCACTGTCGCCAAGGTCGCGCGGGATCTGACCGAGGATCAGCGTAAACGGCTGAGCCGCAACATGCGCTTGCAAGAGCTTTTGATCGAGGACGAGGACATCCCCGGATTCTATCAGGCAGATGAAGAGTTCCACAGCATGCTGATGGATTTCACCGGGTTTCATCGCCTTGCGGATGTGGCGCAGACGGTGTCGCTTCAGGTCAGCCGAGCCCGTATGCTTCTGTTGCCGACACCTGGCCGGGTGGTCGAAACTTTGGCCGAACACCGGGCCATCTTCGATGCAATCGCCAATCGGGACGAACGCGCCGCACAAAACGCGATGCATATCCATTTGGGGCAGTTGATGCCACGCCTAGAAGAACTCGAACGGCAAAAGCCCCATTTGTTCAACCTCACACAAAAGTCGAATTGCGAGACCGAATGACCGTTTCCCAGACAGAACTACTGAACAACCGCACAGCACGCCCTGTCCCTTTAACCCGCATGGGCTTTGGTGGTGCGCCGCTGGGGAATCTATACCGCAAGGTTTCGGATGCTGACGCGCAAGCGGCTCTGCAGGCGGCTTATGATTCAGGCATCCGCTTTTTTGATACCGCACCGCAATATGGCCTTGGTCGATCCGAGCAACGTTTTGGCGAAGCAATCGCCCGATTTGGGCGCGAGAACATCCAGCTGTCGACCAAGATCGGGCGGCTTCTGCTGGATTGCGAACCCCACGAAGTGACACCCGAAGCCTTTGTCGACGTACCACAGAAACGGATCGTGTTCGACTACACCTATGACGGTGTAATGCGGTCATACGAGGCCAGCCGTGAACGGATTGGTGTGGCTAACGCCGATATCCTTCTGGTCCATGACGTCTGCGTTTTCAGTCAGGGCAGCCAAGAGATGTCCGACGCCAAAGTGCGCGAGCTGTTTGACGGTGGCGGGTACAAGGCGCTGGTTGAATTGCGTGAAGCGGGTGAAATCGCGGCAATCGGCGCAGGCGTGAACGAATGGCAGGTTTGTGAAAAACTGTTAGGACTTGGCGATTTCGACGGGTTCCTGCTGGCCGGTCGCTACACTTTGCTGGAGCAAGAGGCTTTGGACAATTTCCTGCCGCTTTGCGAAAAACGCGATGTCGGGATCATTCTGGGCGGCCCCTACAATTCGGGCATTCTGGCCACGGGCGCGGTTCCGGGTGCTAAATACAACTACGCCGACGCGTCCGAAGACATTCTGGACCGCGTGCGCAAGATCGAGGCAGTCTGCGCCGCGCATAACACACCGCTGATCGCTGCAGCACTTCAATTCGTTCTGGGCCATCCCTGCGTCAAGACTGTCGTCCCCGGCGCGGTCAGCGCCAGGGAAGTTCAGGCAAATGTCGCGTTGCTGGATCGCGAGATTCCAGCCGGTCTCTGGTCGGATCTGCGCAGTGAAGGCTTGATCCGGCCCGATGCACCCCTGCCAGCGGAGCTTGCCGATGCTACGTAATATTGATCCAATCCTGTCCCCGGACTTGCTGCACACTTTGCGGGCAATGGGCCACGGCGACGAGATCGTTATCGCCGACGCAAATTTCCCAGGCACAAGCACCGGACCAGACTGTATCCGCGCCGACGGGTCATCCGCCAGCGATGTCCTGCGCGCTGTCCTGTCGGTTATGCCGCTGGACAATTTCGTCTCCGACCCCGCTTTGACCATGCAGGTGGTCGGTGATCCGGATGCGGTGCCTGACGCTGTGGCGGATTTTCAGCGCATCATCAACGAAACCGCTGACAACCCGGCTGATGTACAGGGGCTAGAGCGATTTGCATTCTATGACCGCGCAGCAACGGCCTATGCCATCGTACAAACGGGTGAGCGCAGGCTCTATGGCAATATCATCCTTAAAAAAGGGGTGATCGGTTGAAAATCGACGCGCATCAGCATTTCTGGTCAGTCGCGCGCAACGACTATGGCTGGCTGACCCCCGATCTGGCAGCGATCTATAGAGATTTTCTGCCGCATGATCTGTCCCCCATGTTGGAGCAGGCAGGCATCGGTGGCACGGTGCTGGTACAAGCAGCTCCGACTGTAGCTGAGACAGAATATATGTTGTCGCTGGCTGATCAGGCTGCCTTTATCAAGGGCGTCGTAGGTTGGGTTGACTTCGAAGCGTCGGCTTCACCAGCACAGATCGCTGCTCTGGCACAACACCCCGCTTTGGTCGGTTTGCGCCCGATGATCCAAGACATTGAAGATCCTGACTGGATGCTGGGCGACGCACTGACACCTGCCTTCGCAGCACTGCAATCCCATGATCTGACATTCGATGCGCTGACCTTGCCGCAGCATCTTGGACCTTTGCGGCAGTTGCTGGCTCGGCATAAGAACATGCGTGTGGTAATCGACCACGGCTCCAAACCCTTAATCCGCGACGGTGTGATCGAGGGTTGGGCCGAGGATATGGCAGCGCTGTCCCGCGACACCGATGCGTTCTGCAAGCTATCCGGACTGGTGACCGAAGCAGCATCGGATTGGCAGATCGACGATTTGCGCCCTTATGTTCAGCACCTTCTGGATACGTTTGGCCCATCGCGCCTGATTTGGGGCAGCGACTGGCCAGTCTGCACGTTGGCCAGCTCTTATGAACGCTGGCTGGAAACCACCGACGCGCTTCTCTGCGCGCTGACTCAATCCGAACGCGATGCGATCCTCGGTGGGAACGCCGCGCGCGCTTACAATCTCAGGACCTGACATGACAACACTCAATCTGGATTCTGCCGGGCTTTGGCTTGGCCGTGTGGAACGGCCGGGTATCGGCCCGTGCGTGGTAACATTGCGTGAGGGTCAGGTGGTGGATATCACCGCCAAGAAAGCTCCTACCGTTCGCGACATTCTGGAACGCGACGACGCCGCGGATTACGTACGATCGGCCCCCGGCGAGGCGATCGGCCCGGTCGAAAGCGAGCGTGAATGGCTGGCCCCCTGCGATCTGCAATCGGTCAAGGCCTGCGGTGTCACCTTTGCCGGTTCCATGGTCGAACGCGTGATCGAAGAACAGGCCGCTGGCGATCCGGCCAAGGCCGAAGCCATCCGCGCCCGCATCGGCGCGCGTATCGGCGACAGCCTTTCCAACATCACCCCCGGCTCCGACGAAGCCGCACAAGTCAAGCAGGCGCTAATCGACGAAGGCCTCTGGAGCCCGTATCTTGAGGTCGGTATTGGACCGGATGCTGAGGTGTTCTCGAAAGCGCAGGTGTTGTCATCCGTGGGCTTCGGTGCCGAGATAGGCCTGCACCCGATCTCAACCTGGAACAACCCTGAACCCGAGGTGGTCCTGGCGGTGAATTCGCAAGGTCAGATCAAGGGCGCGACACTGGGCAATGACGTCAACTTGCGCGATGTCGAAGGCCGCTCGGCCCTGCTGCTCAGCAAGGCCAAGGACAACAACGCATCCTGTTCGATCGGACCAATGATCCGCCTGTTTGATGACAGCTATACACTGGACGATGTGCGGCAGGCCGAACTGACCCTGACCGTAAACGGGCCGGATGGGTTTGTCCTGAACGGCGCGTCTTCGATGTCTCAGATCAGCCGCGACCCGGCGGATCTGGTGAAACAGACTATCGGGCGGCACCACCAGTATCCCGACGGGTTTATGCTGTTTCTGGGAACGCTCTTTGCACCCACACAGGACCGGGATACACCCGGCGGTGGTTTCACCCACAAGCTGGGTGATGTCGTCACAATTGCCAATGACCAACTCGGCGCATTAACCAATACGGTGCGCCTGTCGACCGAATGTTCCGAATGGCGGTTCGGGGCGTCTCATCTGATGCGAAACCTGGCCGAACGCGGCCTGTTGTAGGAATTTAGAAACATGTTGATCGGAAAACACCTGATTGCCGGCGAATGGCTTGGATCAGACGCCACCTTTAGCTCGGAGCCTGCTCACGGCCCAAGCCATGATTTCCCGGTTGGAACGCCCGCTCTGGTGGACGCTGCGGTTGAAGCCGCGGAGGAGGCCTTCGCCAGTTTCGGCTGGTCCACCCGCGCCGAACGTGCCGCCCTGCTGCGCAAAATTGCCGATGAGATCGACGCGCGCGGCGACGCCATCACCGAAATCGGCACACAGGAAACCGGCCTGCCCGAAGCCCGTCTGCAGGGCGAGCGTGGCCGCACCGTGGGACAGCTGCGCCTGTTCGCTGATCATATCGAAAAGGGTGACTATCTGGACATGCGCCACGACCAGGCCATGCCGGACCGCGCGCCCCTGCCCCGCCCCGACCTGCGGATGATCCAACGCCCGCTTGGCCCCGTGGCCGTGTTCGGCGCGTCAAACTTCCCACTGGCTTTCTCGGTCGCGGGCGGCGATACAGCCGCGGCCTTGGCCGCAGGGTGCCCGGTTGTGGTTAAAGGCCACTCGGCCCATCCCGGCACTGGTGAGATTGTGGCTCAGGCCATCGACGCCGCGATCAAGGCTACTGGGGTGCACCCCGGTGTCTTTTCGCTGGTGCAGGGGGGCAAGCGTGACGTGGGCACTCGTCTGGTGCAGCATCCGCTGATCCGGGCCGTGGGCTTTACCGGCAGTCTGGGTGGCGGTCGCGCCCTGTTCGATCTATGCGCTCAACGCGATGAACCCATCCCGTTCTTTGGAGAGCTGGGCTCGGTCAATCCGATGTTCATCCTGCCTCAGGCCGCTGCCGCACGCGGGGCTGGGATCGGGACCGGCTGGGCCGGATCGCTGACCATGGGCGCGGGGCAGTTCTGCACCAATCCCGGCATCGCCGTTGTAGTCGACGGGCCCGAGGCCGACGCCTTCCAAGCCGCTGCCGAGGCAGGGCTGAACGCAACCGCCAACCAGACCATGCTGACCGATGGCATCGCCGACGCGTATCGCGATGGCGTGGCACGGGTGGCCGCTGGCACCGGTGTGACGCAGGTCATGGGCACAAGCTGCGCCGCCCGCGACGCGGCCCCATATCTGTTCGCTGTGTCAGGCGACGACTGGCTATCTGATCACAAACTGCAAGAAGAGGTGTTTGGCCCGCTCGGTATAGTGGTTCGCGTTCGCGACACCGCTCAGATGCTGCAGGTCGCCCGCGCAATAGAGGGTCAGTTGACCTGTACCTTGCATCTTGACGACAGCGACACTGCTGACGCAAAGGCCCTGCTGCCGCTGCTGGAACGCAAAGCGGGCCGATTGCTGGCCAACAGCTTCCCCACCGGGGTTGAGGTCTGCGACAGCATGGTCCATGGCGGCCCCTACCCCGCCTCGACCAATTTCGGTGCCACGTCGGTTGGCACCCTGTCGATCCGTCGCTTTCTGCGCCCGGTCTGTTACCAGGACATCCCAACCGGCCTTTTGCCCGAAGACGTGTGAGAGTAAAGACTGGGATGCATAACCCCTCGGACCGATTGGCAGGTAAAACGGCCCTGATCACAGCGGCGGGTCAGGGCATCGGCCGCGCTATGGCCGAGCTGTTCGCGGCAGAGGGCGCGCAAGTCATTGCCAGCGACATCAATGATGTGTCGCTGGCTGAACTGGCCGAAGTTGCAGGGATCACGACCCTGAAGCTGGATGTCACGGATGCCGCTGCGGTCAAGGCGGCCGTAGCAGACCTGCCTGCATTGGATGTGTTGTTCAACTGTGCCGGATATGTTGCCGGCGGAACCATCCTTGATTGCAATGAGAGTAACTGGGACTTCAGTTTCGATCTGAATGTCAAAGCCATGTATCGACTTATTCGTGTGACCTTGCCCGGAATGCTAGGCAAGGACGGCGGATCGATCATCAACATGTCTTCGGTTGCATCGTCAATAAAAGGCGTGCCAAACCGATTTGCATATTGCGCCTCGAAGGCTGCGGTGATCGGATTGACTAAGGCCGTTGCCGCGGATTTTGTCCAACAAGGCATCCGGTGCAACGCAATCTGCCCCGGTACCGTGGACAGCCCCAGCCTGCACGACCGTTTGCGGGCGACCGGTGACTATGAAACGGCAATGTCCGGCTTTATAGCCCGCCAACCGATGGGGCGCATCGGCTCGGCGGACGAAATCGCAGAGCTCGCGCTTTATCTCGCAAGCGACGCCAGCAAATACACCACCGGCCAGCCATTCGCCATCGATGGCGGCTGGACGATCTGAAGATAGTGAGGATTTTACGATGAAGTTGCTACGCCACGGCCCTGCCGGACAGGAAAAGCCCGGTATTCTGGATCAGGACGGTACGATCCGCGACCTATCTGGGGTGGTTGATGATTTCGCAGGTGCAACGCTTGACGATGAAAGCCTGGCGCGCCTAAAGGCGCTGGATCTTGCCAGCCTGCCCGCCGTCGATGCCAATACCCGCATCGGGGCCTGTGTGGGCCAGGTGGGCAAGTTCATCTGCATCGGCCTGAACTATGCCGACCACGCCGCCGAAAGCGGCATGGAGCTGCCCGCCG
>NZ_JBQFLQ010000018.1:0-32771 GCF_056531325.1 Ruegeria sp. N8
AGGTTGATCTGGCGGCGCAGGCATGCGCGGAGTTCAACAACGGTCAGTTTGACTTAGATTGGGGCGCGGTTGAAAGAGTCGATCTCGACGGAGATCTACAACGCGACTGGGTTTTGAATGAGTCTGGTTTTGCGTGTTCGAGCGCCGCATCTCTTTTTTGCGGAACTGGCGGATGCATGTCACACTTCTTGATTGAAGAGGAGGTTCAATCCTTGCTCAACCAGGGCTGGACGGTTGTTGATTTTGGGCGTCAACGCGTTGTTGTTGCGGATATTCATGGATCCAATTGCGACGGAATAAACCCAACGCCTTGCGTCACCGCCAGTGTTTGGGATGCGGACGCTAAGACGTGGCGCTCGTCTGCTGGTGATTGGCAGTAAACTGCAATTAGGCACTGCAGATAAGCCTGAGAGCCTGTTTGTTCGATGAGTTCTCTGCAGCATGCAAACTTATGGGCAAATCGTACAAAGCTATGCGCAAATACCGCGTAAAGGTTTACGCAAAGTTCCAAGATTTTCTTTAGTCAAACCAACGTCGGCAATGCAGCGTTATGCGCAGACCTACAGGAAATCGCCGGAGGCATTTTCGCCATCGGCATTCCCGCTTCCGTCAGTCGAACCCGCCCGGTTTATGCCCGAAGAAGACCTTGGTGACATCCTCGATGATGTTCCACGTCACGCGGCTGCCGTCCCGGACGAAATAGCTATCTCCTACATCCAGATCGGTGGTGTGTCCTGTACTGTGGTCGATTATTTGGCAACGGCCAGACAGGATAGTCATCAGCTCATCCCCCTGTTCGGTGCATTCAAACGCGCCTTTGGTGCAGCGCCAGATGCCGGTGCGTGTTGCATGTCCGGGGCCGCCGTCGTCCATCCGGCCAGAGGCTTTGGGCTGACCTTCCAATATCTTGTAGTCGCTGCTGGGGTTGTCGAAAGGCCAGACCTCCAAGGGGCCGATTTCATCCAGCGTCGTGTATTTCCGCATAGTCGCTCTTTCATCTCTGTTTTGCGGGGCAGGTTAGCCGCCATGCTGCCGCAGGAAAGGGCCAATCTCCTGAAAAAACTCGTCAAAGCCCGCGTGCCCTCGGATCATGCAGTGATTGGCGCCCGGAAGTTCGACGAATTCGGCGGTTGGAACTTCGCGCGCGGTTTCGCGGCCTTCGCTGATCGGGGCAGCCATGTCATCTCTGACATGCAACACCAATGTCGGCACGTTTAGCCGTTGTGCATCCGCGCGGGCATCCACATAAGCGTTCATCTCCATGATCCGCAGCGCCGTTTCGGGGCTGGCCGAGATACGCTGCATCTCATCAAAGCTTGCGCCTTCTTCCGGGGTGGCGTCTGGCATGTAGGATGAGGTGAAGAAATGGCGATAGACCGGATTGGGTGAGCCCCACCCGGCGGATACCATCGCGCGGGAGGCCTGATAGAATTGTTCGGCTTCGGCATCGCCCCGCATCATACGACCCCGGACGTAGCCGCCCAGAAGGACCAGAAACTTGACGCGATCGGGGTATTTGGCCGCAAACCGGATCGAAAAGGCCGAGCCCTGACTGATCCCGAACAGGCCGAATTGATCCAGCCCCGCTGCATCGGCGACGGCGATCATGTCGTCGATCATCCGATCCTCTGAAATATCATCCACATCCCAGTCCGACAGCCCATTGCCACGCTGATCGAACCGCACCAGATGGCAAAGCTTGGACATCTCGGACAGGAAATCGCCCCAGACGGGGCTGGTCCATTCATACTCGATATGGTTCAGCCAGTTCGGCGCTTTGAGCACGGGCGTCCCTTGTCCGGTTGAGGCCCAGGCCAGATTGACTCCATCCGCCGATTTGCAGAACCTTACCCGCTGTTGCAGCGAGATATCGGGTGCCGCGCGCCGGGGGGCGGCCTGCGGCGACCAGTGCCAAACCCGGATCGGTCGGCTGATATTCTTGACCCTCTGCCCGCCCATGTCCCGGAACGGCGCATCGACACGATCCTGCACGGCCTGATGCACAATGTCCGAGACGCAAACTCCACCGGGCTCTGCCAGCCCCTCCAGCCTTGCGGCGACGTTGACACCGTCGCCAAAGATGTCGCCCTCATCGAAAATGACATCACCCAGATTGATGCCGACGCGGAAGCGGATCCTCTGATCATCTTCAAGATCTGTTTCATTCAGGTTCATCGCTTTTTGGATGTTCACGGCGCAGCGCACTGCGTCCTGAACGGATTCGAAGGTGGCCAACATGCCATCGCCAGTGGTTTTCACAATGCTGCCGCGGCTGCGCTCGATTTCGGGGTCGATCAATTCGCGTCGGTATTTCTTTTGCCGGGACAAAACGCCCAGTTCGTCCAGTTCCATCAGCCGGGAATACCCGACCATGTCAGCCGCCAGAATAGCCGAGAGCCGCTGTTCCATTCCCCCCTCCGTCTGCTGCACCTGTCTGGCGCTTAGGGGTCAGTATACGGGAAAGTGGCGGTCTTGTCGCAATAGCAAAGACATATCCTTGAATTTGCGGTTTCGCGGCGATGCGGAATGCGTAATCTTCGGGGCAAACCGAATGATTGCAGCCCATCGGATCAACGTCAGGATACGCACAGATCATGAAACTGGAATTCCACCACATCAACTATGTCTCGCAGGACGTGGAGCGCCTGCATCATTTCTACACGCACGTCCTCGGGCTGGACGACATCCCGATCGAGAACTTCCCCCGATCTGATGAGACCGAAGACAGCGGCTATAGCGGCAAGATCCGTTTTGCCACAGATGGTCATATGCAGATGCATCTGGCCGAGAAAGATCTTGGTGTGGCATTCAAACACAGTGAGTCCATCAATCCGGTTGAACGTGGGCATATTGCCTTCAGAACCGATGATATTGCGGCTTTCAAGAAATTGTTGGACGACAACGGCATCCCCTATTCCGACTATGGGACAGCTTTCGCCAAGGAATGGCACCAGGTGTTCTTTCAAGACCCAGAGGGCAACATCATCGAGGTTCATCAGGCGGTTTAGCAGTCGCTTGGGCAAAGCGGCGGCGGGTGGTGTCCAGATGCGCGGCCATCGCGGCCCGGGCCTTGCGCTTGTCCCGTCTTTCGATGCTGTCGATGATCGCAAGATGATCGGCGGTGGCTGTCAGGTGATGGTCGAGCTGGTTTTCTAGCGGCCACAGGTAGTGGTGGTTGAAGATCATCGCAATCGCGTCCTGAAAACCAACGATCAGCCGGTTTCCGGCATGATCATTCAGGAAGCGGTGAAACTTCGTGTCCAATGCCGGGAAATCCAACGTGGAAAGATCGGCGGCTGCGGTCACAGTCTGATGCTCTTGCCGCAACCGTGCCAGACCACCCCAGAACGGATGCTGTTCCGGCAGGCAGCACAGGTTTTCCACCGCGCGGCTTTCGAACATGACGCGAACCTCGTGCAGCTCCAACGCATATTGGCGGGTGACGCCCTCCAGCACCCAGCGCCTGTGGTGATCCTTGCGCACAAATCCAAACCGGCTGAGGCCGATCAGAAACTCGCGGATAGTTTGAACCGAGACATCCAACTGCCGCGCCAGTTGCCCTTCGTTCAGCCGCGTTCCGGGGCCCAGATCTTGATTGCGGATCATCTGCATGAACGCGGCTTCAAGCGCGTCGCGTGTGTCCATCGTTTGGGCGGCTGAAAAGTAGTCGGCCTGTTCCGGCAGGCGCTGCACGTCATAGCCCCGTCCTTGTCGGGCAAGCAAACCCCTTTTTTCCAGATAGGATAGAACGGCCCGCACTGTAGTGCGGCTGACCCCCAAATGACGCGCCAATTGCGAGATATTGGTGACCTCTGCCCCGGCCATCAGCCTGTCCAGCAGGGCGTTGCAGGCGCTTTTGAAAACTCGGTCCGGGCGCGGCAAACTTGTGGTCCTTGATGTTCATTACGCTGTATTAAATGGGGTTAAAGACATTTGAGGGCAAGGGGCCGGACCCATATCATAGCGCCAACTCCGATCTGCTATATCGTCAGGATTTTCCCCAATGCCATATGTCCCCAGTGCCACCCGCTACGATAAAATGATTTATAACTCTTGCGGAAGCAGCGGGCTGAAACTGCCTGCTATCTCGTTGGGGTTGTGGCATAATTTCGGGCATGATCGCCCCCATCAGTTGAAGCAGGAGCTGTGCCGCACGGCCTTTGATCTGGGGATCACGCATTTCGATCTGGCAAACAATTATGGCCCGCCGCCAGGCAGCGCCGAAGAGGCGTTTGGCGAGATTTTGAAAACCGATTTCGCCGCATACCGTGATGAATTGGTCATCTCATCCAAGGCCGGGTATGGGATGTGGCCCGGTCCCTACGGCGAATGGGGCAGCCGCAAATACCTGATCGCCTCGTGTGACCAAAGCCTGAAACGGATGGGGCTCGACTATGTCGATATCTTCTATTCCCACCGGTTCGACCCGAACACACCGCTCGAGGAAACGATGGGTGCGTTGGATCAGATCGTGCGGTCCGGCAAGGCGCTTTATGTCGGCATTTCGTCCTATAACTCGCAACGCACGCGCGAGGCTGCGGCTATTCTGAAGGATCTGGGCACGCCCTGTATCATCCATCAGCCCAGCTACAATATGATCAACCGTTGGGTGGAAACGGATGGGTTGAAAGCCACGCTGCAAGAGCTGGGGATCGGGTCCATCGCCTTCACGCCGCTGGCGCAAGGAATGCTGACCGGAAAATACCTGAATGGCCTGCCGGAAGGCAGTCGCGCCACCGAGGACAAGTCCCTCAACCCCGACCTGCTGACCGAAGCCACCATGCAGAATTTGCGCAACCTTGATGCCATCGCCAATCGGCGCGGTCAGACGCTGGCGCAGATGGCAATTGCCTGGGTGCTGCGCGAGGGCGGGATCACAACTGCTTTGATTGGGGCATCGCGGACGGAACAGATCGTTGACTGTGTCGGCGCGCTGAAGAACATTGAATTCACGTCCGAAGAACTGGCCGAGATCGACCTCTATTCCTCCAATGGCGAGGTCAATCTGTGGACCCAGTCCTCGGACGCCTGAGCCGCGACAGCAACAAAGGAAATCCCATGAACAAACCCGTAATCGGTTTTATCGGCGTTGGCCTGATGGGCCATGGCATGGCCAAGAACATCGTGGAAAACGGCTATCCGCTGATGGTGATGGCGCATCGTAATCGCCAACCGGTCGAAGACCTGTTGCAGCGCGGCGCGACCGAGGTTCATTCGGCTCGTGAGATGGCCGAGGCCTGCGACATCATCCACCTCTGTGTCTCAGGCAGTCCACAAGTGGAACAGCTGGTGCGGGCCCCCGACGGGATCATCGCCGCAGGAAAAAAGGGTTTGATCGTTGTGGATTGTTCCACCTCGGACCCGGTTTCGACCCTGCAGCTGGCCGAGGAACTCCGTGGCGCAGGCATGGACCTGGCCGACGCTCCGCTGGGGCGCACCCCGAAAGAGGCCGAGGCCGGAACGCTGGATGCCATGGTTGGCGCGTCGCCCGAGACTTTTGCGCGCATCAAGCCGGTGATTGACTGCTGGGCCGGGCTGGTTGTCCACATGGGTGAGGTCGGATTGGGCCACAAAATGAAGCTGATCAACAACTTCGTCGCCATGGGCTATGCGGTCCTGTATTCCGAGGCGCTGGCCGTGGCCCGAAAGTCGGGTCTGAGCGCGGAACAGGTGGATTCCGTTCTGCGCCCCGGTCGTTTGTCGAACGGGTTCTACGAGACCTTTATGAAATGGACGCTGGAGCGAGACGAAAACGCCCATCGTTTTGCCATCACTAACGCGCATAAGGACATGCGCTACCTTTCGAACCTGGCCAACAGCATCGGTGCGGTCACGCCGGTTCAGGCGACTCTGCGCAATGCCTTCGCGGCCATGGAGGCTGCGGGCCGGGGTGAGGACTACGTTCCCATGATGGCCGATTTCATTGCGGAAACAAACGGTTTGGGCGACGACGTCCCCAAAGCGTAGATATGCCGCGCCCGCAACCATAGCCTGCGCGTATAAAACGTGACACACCTTTTCCTGTTGATCCAATTGGGAAGGGTGCAGGCATGAGCGACAGTCCCGACGTGATAAGCGGGTCTCTGAAGCGACCCTTGGCGGTGGCCTTTGCGATTGGCCTTGCGCTCGTGATCATCCTGTCTGTGTTTCTTTACATGTCACGCGAGACCGGTGCGCGCATTGGTGAAATGCGGGTGGCGTGGCAGGAATACTCAGCCGAGACCACGCCGCGTGGTTATTGGATTTCAGATATCCGCGAGGATTTCGGCTATGGCGGCCTGATTCACAATTTCAAGAACTACGTCTTGCGACATGACCCGGACTTGGGGCCGCGTCTGCGGCGGCAATCGGAAAGTCTGTTGAACGCCATCGCCGCCTATCGTGCTTCTAACCCGTCCCCAACCGAGCAGGAGGCCCTGCAACAGATCGAGGCCGTGGCACTGGAATATACCGGCAACATCCCATTGATCGAAGAGGGCATCGCTGCGGGTCTCAGCGCGGAACAAATCGACGCTTTGGTGCGTGTCGATGACAGTGATGCTTTGGCAGCGCTGGCAACGCTTGAAACCCTGTGGGTGCAGGAGCGTGACAGAAGCTTGTCCGGTATGGTGCGAGCCTTTTCGGATGGCGAACGTCTGGTGCGCAACTTCTCGGTCCTGTTGATTGGGCTGATCGTTCTGGTTGGGGTCATCGCCATCCTCACGACGTTTCTGATCACCAACATCCTGCGCGCCAACCGTCGCCTGAAGGCCGAACTGGCGCTGCGTGAACAGGTTGAGCTGGCCGAGCGCAAGTTGGCGCGTGCGGTCGAACAAAGCCCGGCCTCGATCATCATCACGGATACTGATCTGAAGATCGAATATGCCAACCGCAAGTTCTTTGACCTTAGTGGCTATGGCCCGGACGAGGTCTATGGTCATTCGCCCAAGATGCTGCAATCGGGGCATTCGGGACAGGGTGTCTACAGTGACCTCAAGGCCAGATTGAAAAACGGGCAAAGCTGGTACGGCGTGTTTCGCAACCTGCGCAAGGACGGGACGCACTACTGGGTCTCGACCGCGATTTTTCCGCTGGTCGATCAGAATGGCAGCATCACCCACTATATCGGTATCGGCGAGGACATGACCGAATCCCGCCGCACCCGCGAGCAATTCGCGCAGGTGCAGAAGATGGAGGCCGTGGGCATTCTGGCAGGGTCAGTGGCGCATGATTTCAACAACGTGTTGATGAGCGTCATCGGCAATGCCGAGCTGATCGAACTGGACGCCGAAGAAAACGAGGACATCCAGACCTCGGTCGATCATATTCGTATCGCGGCACGTCGGGCGCAGGCGCTGGTACGCAAGATGCTGACCTTTGCCCGCCAACGGCCCCGCAACCCTCAGCGCGGCGATATGGTCAAAGCCACGCAAGAGGCGCTGGACCTGATCAAGGTCGCCGCGCCGCCCAGTGTCGAGACCCGCTTTGACATCGACATAGATCAGGCCTTTGCCGAGTTTGACGGCACGCTGTTTTTCCAGACATTGCTGAACCTGTGCCACAACGCGTTCGAGGCGATCGGCGATCACCCCGGCACAGTTGTGTTGCGCATCAGCCAAGCCGAAGACACTGCGTTGGACGACCTGCCGGACGACGCGATCGGGGTGATCCGGTTGGACGTAGCCGATGACGGGCCGGGAATGACGCCCGAAGTGCAGGACAAGCTATTCGAGCCCTTTTTCTCGACCAAACCGGTGGGCAAGGGCACTGGTCTGGGCATGGCCATCGTTCGCAACAGCGTCGAGGAATGCCGCGGTCGGGTCGAATTGCATTCGGAACCCGACAAGGGAACCCGGTTCAGCCTGTTCTACCCGATGATGCCGGTTCTAAGCGCGCAACAACAGGAAGAGGCGCGCGCCGTCACGGGGGATGAGCACATCCTGCTGGTCGATGACGACGAAAACATCCTGTATGTCACGCGCCGGTTGCTGACGCGCTATGGCTACCGGGTCGAGGCCTATTCCGAGCCGATGCGCGCGCTGGATGCCTTTAGGGCGGCCCCGGACAGCTATGACGCAATTGTGTCGGATTTGATGATGCCGGGGCTGATGGGGACCGATCTTATCGCGTCTGCACGGGCTGTCCGACCGGATGTTCCGACGATTCTGGTCAGCAGTTATTTTGATGACGCAGAAAGCCCGGCTGAAGGCGATACGACGGTACGAGTGCAGAAACCCTTTGATGTTCAGAGTCTTGCACGGATCATACGATCTCTTGTTCCCTGACGCTTGTTACATTTCTTAACATCTTTTCACGTCTTTTCATCGCGTCCAAATCAGTACGACACAACTGCCCCCTAAGGTTCGCCGTGCCGGTCCTCGGCCAAACCGAGTGATCGGAATAGCGATAAAGGGGCTTTTAGATGACAACCAAAGCCAGAACATGGTTCTCGGCGCTGTCGACAGTTTCGCTGCTGACGATGAGTGCTGCGTTCCCGGTTCACCAGGCCCTGGCGGACCAGCCGGGCCCGGTAGAAGCCATAGAGTTCGATCCAGCCAAGGCGGCCCTTGGCAAACGACTTTTCTTTGATCCGCGCCTGTCCGGCGACGCTGCGCTGTCCTGTTCCAGTTGCCACCAGCCGGAAAACGGTTTTACCGACGGGCAGGCCCTGTCGGACGCCTATGCGGGCAACCTGCATTTCCGCAACGTGCCGACGCTGATCAACAGCGCCAAGCGCGAGGCATGGTTCCATGACGGGCGGATAGGCACCAACCTGAATGACGTGACCCGCGAAAGCATCACCGAGACCTATTCCATGAACATGGACATGCGTCTGATGCAGGAACGCATCAAGCAGGACCCGGTCTATGTCGAGATGTTCGAAGCTGCCGGATTTGGTGAGCCTTCGAACGGTGGCGTGCGTAACGCGATCCCGGAATATCTGAAAACGCTGATCTCGCGCGGTGCGCCCTTCGACACCGGCGAGATGTCGGACGAGGCCAAGGCAGGCTATGAGCTGTTCAACGCCAGCGGCTGTAGCTCGTGCCACTCGGGCGAGCGATTCACTGACGATCTGCCGCACAATATCGGCGTTGGCGACAACCCTGACATCTGGGCGGACCCGACACGGCACATCACCTTTGTGACCATGATGAAGTTCCTCGGCGTCGAGAACTACATGAACCTGCGTGCTGACCCCGGAGCATATATCCGCACACACACCGCTGACACGTTCGGCACCTTCATGACCCCCACGCTGCGCGAGCTGACCTATACCGCGCCGTATATGCACAACGGCACGATGGAAACGCTCGAAGATGTGGTGGCCTTCTACAACGCCGGTGGCGGTGACGATGAAAACAAGGATCCGCGCATCAAGCCGTTGAACCTTTCCGAGACCGAACAAGCGCAGCTGGTGGCCTTCCTGAAGGCACTGTCCGGCGAGCCGCTGACCGGGCCCGAATTCGTCGCCGAAGAGATCGATACGGATTATGCGCCGATCGAAAACTGGCGTGAAACAACAAACTGAGGAGTGGACCCATGAAAGACCTTAAGTCTTACCTTTCAGGCACAATCGCCACCGCTGCCTTGTTTGCTGCCATCGGTTCGCAAGCGTTTGCTGCGGACAGTATCGCGATCGAGGCCGGTATCGGCGGCGCAGACCCCGACCCCGATGCGCCGCTGGTGGCGCTGGGCGAGCCGCCCATCCCGCTGGACAACCCGCAGACCGAGGCCAAGATCGAACTGGGCAAGATGCTGTTCTTCGATCCGCGGCTGGGCGGGAACGAGACAACGCCATGTTCGGCCTGTCACCTGCCGGATGTGGGCTGGGACGTCGAAGCGCCGATCTCGTTCGGTTATCCCGGCACGACTCACTGGCGCAACAGCCAGACCATCGTGAACTCGGCTTACTACGGCAAGCTGTTCTGGGCGGGATCAAGTAAGAGCCTTGAAAGCCAGGCCAAATCCGCTGCAGGCGGTGCAGTCGCCGGCAACGGCGAGGCCGACATGATGGAGGCCCGTCTGGCTTTTGTGCCCGAATACGTTGAACGCTTTAATGACGTCTTCGGCGATCAGTGGCCGCGTATCAGCAACGCATGGCGCGCAATCGCTGCGTTTGAACGCACCATCGTTCAGACCGACACATCCTTCGACAACTATCTGCGCGGGGATGATGCGGCGCTGAGTGACGAACAGAAACGCGGGTTGGAGCTGTTCACCGGCAAGGCGCAATGTTCCGAATGCCACAACGGCGCGCTGCTGTCGGATGAGAAATACTACAACACCGGTGTTCCACCTTATAGCGGCTGGGAAGATGACGGTCTGGCGCAAGTGACCTTCCGGTATGAGCTTTACTCCAAAGGCTCGACCGAGGATTTCTATCGCCACACCAAGGACGACCCCGGCTTTTATTTCCGCACCAAGGAAAAGGCCGATCTGGGCAAGTTCCGCACACCGAGCCTGCGCTACACCCTCTACACCGAACCCTACATGCATAACGGCATGTTGGAGACGCTTGAGGACGTAGTCGAGTTCTACAACCAGGGCGGCGGCGAGAATGAATTCGCAGCAACCAAATCCGATCTGATCCAGCCGCTTGGCCTGAACGATCAGGAGAAAGCGGATCTGGTCGCCTTCCTGAAATCCCTGTCCGGTGACGAGATTCTGGTCGAAGAACCCGATCTGCCGGATTACCAGCCGCTTCCCGCGGCAGCAGAGGAGTAAGCGTCATGAAAGATCATAACGCAACCGGATGCAGCTGTTCGGGTGAGGCCAAGAAGGCCTGCACCGTGAACCGCCGCCAGTTCCTGTTCGCCTCGGGCGCAACAACCTTTGCCGTGATGGTGGCCATGCCCACTCGCCACGGTCAGGCAGAACAGGTGCCCGCATTGGTATCCACCTATCCGCGCAAGTTGATCGGCAAACTGTCCGAGCTGGAACAGGATGTCCCGGTCGAGTTCTATTACCCCGACGAGGGCGACTACTCGGACTCGATTCTGGTCAAGACCGGCGTGGAAAGTGGCGGTGGCATCGGTCCGCAAAAGGACGTTGTGGCCTTCAACCTCACCTGCACCCACCAGGGCGGGTCGATGTATGACAGCTACAAGCCTGAACATAAGGTGCTGGGCCCGTGCCCGCTGCACCTGTCCACCTATGACGTGACACGGCACGGCATCCTCGTTTCGGGGCAAGCCTATCAGTCGCTGCCGCAGGTCCTTTTGGAACTGGACGGTGATGACATCTACGCCGTCGGCATGTTCGGCCTGATCTACGGCCGCTACGACAACCTGATTGCATAAGGGAAGGGGATACTCACATGGCAACCCCGTATTACGTACCCGAAACCAACGTCCCACTGCCGCCCAAAGGCGCCGAGGTCATCTCGACCGCCTGCGACTACTGCATCGTGGCCTGTGGCTACAAAGTCTACCGCTGGCCTGTGACGGCCAAGCCGGGTGGACCTACAGCGGACGAAAACGCCTTTGGCGAGGATTTCCCTGTTGCACCCTTGGGTGCATGGGTCGCGCCGAACCAGCACAATATCGTTCTGCACAAAGGTCAGCCGCACCACGTGGTGATCATCCCTGACAAGGACACGCAATACGTCAACACCGACGGCGACAGCTCCTTGCGGGGCGGGTGTATTGCGCAGAAATGCTATAACCCGCAGACACCGACACGTGACCGTCTGAAGACACCGCTGATGCGGATCTACGGCACGCTGATGCCGGTTCCGTGGGATCTGGCGCTGGATGTGGCGGCCGAGGTGGGCAACCACGTCATCGCCAAGCACGGCACCAATGCCTATGGCGTGAAAACCTTCAGCTATCAGTATATCGAGAACACCTACGCGATCTCGAAATACGCGCTGCGCCATATCAACACCGCGAACTTCACCTTCCACGACACGCCGTCCGACGTGACCTCGACCCCCGGTTTCCGGGATGCGGGGTTTGACAACTTCGGCCCGTCGTATGAAGACTGGCGCGATGCGGAAACCCTTCTGGTCTGCGGTACTGATCCGTATGAGACCAAGACAATCCTCTATACTCAGTGGATGATGAAGGGGATGCAGAACGGTCAGAAAGAGATCTATCTGATCCCGCGCAGCTCGGCCGGTGTGGCCCATGCGGTCAAGATGGGCGGTCTGCACATCGACGTTCTGCCTGGCACTGACCTGCTGGTCGTCAACGCCATTGCCCGCGTCATCGTGGAAAATGGCTGGGAAGACAGCGACTGGATCAAGAAATGGGTCAACAACAAGTGGGAAAGCTCGTCCGGCTTCGGTCAGGGCACCCGGAACACGCCATGGCAGTGGCGTACGACCTGGGGCAAGTTCCAGACCAAAGGCTTTGAAGACTGGAAAGAGTGGCTGCTGTCGCAGGACGAGTTCTCGCCTGAAAATGCTGCCGCCATGGCCGAAATCGACGTGCAGAAAATCTATACTGCCGCCGAATGGCTGGCCAAACCCAAGGCAGATGGCACACGGCCCAAAACCTCGGTCATGATCGAGAAAGGGTTCTACTGGTCCAACAACACCGGCAACACACAGGCGATTTCCGCGCTGGGCATCATCTGTGGCTGTGGCGGTCGTCCGGGTCAGGTCATTGGCCGGGCCGGTGGTCACCAGCGGGGCGGCGTGAAGGGCGGGAAATACCCGCGCAACAAATCGCCCGAGAAGCTGCCCGGTCGCCGTCGCCGCGCCATGGATACCGACCGGTATCTGATCGCAGGTCATACCCGTATGGCCCATGTGATCGGCACCACCTGGATCCAGTCCATGTGCGGCAGCCAGCAACTGGCCGACAAGTTCGAGGAACTGACCGTCCGCAACCCGCACCAGATTGCCTCTTTCGACAAGCAAGAGATGATCGATACGCTGAAGGCACGCGCCGACAGCGGCGGTATGGTGGTGATCAACCAGGACATCTATCTGCAGGACCCGATCGGCAACCGTTACGCCGACATCGTGTTCCCCGCAGCGACCTGGGGCGAAGAGGACTTCTTGCGCGCCAACGGCGAACGCCGTCTGCGCCTGTACCAGAAGTTCTATGATGCGCCCGGTGCGGCGAAACCCGACTGGTGGATCATTGCGCAACTGGCACAGCGGATGGGCTTTGACGGGTTCGACTGGCAGAACTCGAACGAGGTTGCCGAAGAGGCCGTGCGCTTTACCCGCGGGTCGCGCAAGGACTTCCACGCCGTCTATCGTTTGGCCAAGAAAGAGGGCAAAGGCCTGCACCAGAAGGTCCGTGAGTTTGGCACCGATGGGGTTCAATGCCCGGTCATGCTGGATACCGATGGGGTCACGCTGATTGAAACCAAGCGTCTGCATGACACAACCCGCACATTGCCCGATACCGGTGCAGCCGGTGCGGATGTGTTCAACAAGAAGCTGACGCATTTCAACAGTCAGACCGGCAAGTGCAACATCCAGAAATCGCCCTGGGGCCTGTTCTCGGACTATTGGGAATGGCTGAAACCCAACAAGGAAGAAGGCGAGTTGTGGGCGACCTCCGGTCGGATCAACGAACGCTGGCAGTCTGGCTTTGACGACCGTCGCCGCCCGTATATCGTGCAGCGCTGGCCGGAAAACTGGGTTGAAATCCACCCCGATGATGCAGCCGAGCGTGGCATCGAAAGCGGCGACTACGTGATGGTCTATTCGGAACGTGTTCCGGGCAACAAGACCACGCTGCTGGGTGTGGAAGGCGACGACTTCCAGTTCTCGAAACTGATGGAGAACGGGCATATCGAACTGACCAAAGCGGCGATCACCGCCGTGGCCATGGTCACGCCCGCCATCAAGAAAAGCGTGGTTTACATGGACTTCCTGCACATGCAGCAGCCCGCGAACGCGCTTGAGGGCCGGATCGTCGACTGGATCAGCGGCAACTACAACTACAAGATGGGCGTTGCCAAGCTGCGCAAACTGGGGCCGAGCCCCTACAAGACCTCGTTCCGTACGATGTCCTTCGCACCGCGCGACATCGCCTGACGTGTTTCCGGGGGGCGGTCGCCATGCCGCCCCTCGGGTCTGGTCCCACTGCAGAAGGGACCTCTGGGCCGGTTCCCCGGTTCACTGGAAGGCAGGCTTCGGTTGGGAAACCTGCCTTCCATTTTCACCCAACCCCTCCCAACAGCAAACATGGCAGACCCGATATGAACATGCATTCCGATACCGCCCTGCGTGACGAGGCCACCAGCCTGTTCTCTGATTACGCAAAATCCGACTATGACGTGATCCGCCTGCGCGCCATTCAGGCCCTGAGTGCCATTGGCGCCGCCAATAGCCCGGCTTTGGTCGAGGCTTTGCTGGATGACGATGAAGACGTCCGCCAGGACGCCGCCCACGCACTGGGCGCGCTGGGCGTGCAGGACGCCGCACCGCAACTGCTGGAAAACCTGATCCACGATCCCTGCGGTGAGGTGAAACTGGCCTGCGTCACCGCTCTGGCCGAGTTGAAATCCGAAGACGCATCTCCCTATCTGCGCACGCTTGTGACTGGACGCGGCGAGGACATCACGTGGGATGAGGATGAGCTGCATCAGGACGAATGGGACGATTGGTTGGACACTCAGATCGCCTCGATCAAAGCGCTGGGCCGGATGGGTGATGTGGCGGCGATCGAACCCATCGTCATGGCCCTGATGGACGAAGACGGGCAGGAACTGGGCGATGTGGCCTGCGAGGCGCTGGGCCGGATTGGTGAGGCTTCCGTGCCGACGCTGGGTGTGTTCACCCAATCCTCGAACCGCCGCCTGCGCCACCGTGCCCTGCGCACTCTGGCCACCATCGGCAGGGCCGAAGCCGAAGCGATCCTACGCAAAGCCACCAACGACAAGGACGGGGCCGTGCGTCTGATCGCCTATGAGGCGCTGATGCCAAACGACCCGGAGCTGGTCGAACAGGCCTTGACGGATGCGGTCGAAGATATCCGCATAGCAGCGCTGAACCAGTCTGGCTTTTCGGAACCCGAACTGCTGGATCGCATGATGCGTGATCCTGGTGCCAAGGTGCAGCTGGCGCTGCTCGACCGGCTGGATCGCACCTCGCCGATTCCCGATCAGGACGATCTGCGCTGGCAGGTGCTGGATTTCCTTGCCACCGGTCAACAGCCCGAAGTGTCCGCACAGGCACTGGGCCTGCTGGCGGCGCTGGCCCCGGAACTGGTGGCGGATCGGCTGAACGCGCTGTTCTTGGTCGAGGCTGATGACCTCAAGGCCGAGCGCCTGCAATGGGCCATTGTCGATGCGCTGGCGACCTCGCCTCTGCGTGAGGCGGCGGAATGGCTGCAACGTGCGTGCCGGTCTCCGTTCCGGTCGGTGCGGCTCAAGGCGGTGGCATCGCTGGCGATGATCGCCACGGATGCCGATCGTCCACATGTGAACCAGCAGCAAGGGCGCGAGTTGCTGCTGTCCTTTGCTCTGGCCCCGCTGCCTGTGGCCGCAGACGAGGAACCCGCAGAGACCCCGCAAACCGACATCGCCGCGCTGGAAGAGGCCGGTCTGGACGTCTCCGAAGGCGGTGAGAACGGCCCGACCTCAAGCCTTGGAGCGATTCTGGGGCATGACGCGATTGCCGCCGAGATGACTCAGGAAGCGCAAGAGGATGAGGTCCAACCCCTCACCCCCCGCGAACAGGCGCTGCTGGCCAAGGCGACCCGCCACCCCAAACGCCGCCGCGTGGCGCTGGACGACGATGCGGTTGCGTTGCAGCGCGAAACCCGCATGTCCGCCATCCGCCTGCTGGGCGAGGTCAAAGGGATGCAGGTCATGCTGGCCCAGATCGCCCAAGACCCGGAAACCGAGATCGCGCAGCAGGCGTTTGCCGCGCTGGGCGTGGCCGTCGCTCGCCATGGTGCGGAATTGGATCAAGACCAGCTGGTCGATTTGATCACCAAGGGGTTGTCGCACACAGATTCCGCCCTGTCCCAGCAGGCGCTGAAGCTGCTGCAACAGGCTGATCTGCCACCGCAGGATAGCTTGCGCGGCAAACTGCGTGCGATGGTGAAAACCGGCGATACTGCTTTCCGCATCGACGCGATGCATATCCTGACCCGATGGGATGGCACCCCAGACGTGGCGCGCAGCCTGCTGGATGATATCTCGGCCCCCGTGCGGCAGGCGGCCATGCGGCTCTTGTCGGAAACCGCGCCCGATCAGGCGGGGGCGGCCATCGTGCCCTTCCTGTTGGCCAACCCCGAGCAGCGGATTGTGACCTATGTCAAGGACAGCACCCCTGCGATCGTATCCATTGGCCGCGAACTGCTGGCCGAGCTGCGCGACGAAGACCGCCGCGCGCAATGGCCGGTGATGATCAGCGCGCTGGCTGACCTGCTGGGAGAACCCTCACAGGCGGCCTGAAAGGCCCGGAGGGACAGATGACATCATCGCTGAAACTAGGTGCAGCGATATTGGCAGGCGCACTGGCTGTTGCGCCTGCTTGGGCCGAGGATATCCCCGAAATCGCTGTGGTCCTCCAGATCATCGACCCGAATGCCGATACCCCGGCCCATGCGTTTAGGTTTGAACCCAAGCTGCTGCATGTCCAAGCGGGCGCGACGGTGCGGTTCAAAGGATCGACAGGGCGTCACACGGTCACGTCAATCCTTCGCATGATCCCTGTGGGTGCCCGCGCGTTCGAGATCCGGGGAAAACCCGAATTGGACCTGACCTTCGACAAAGAAGGCGTCTACGGCATCCGCTGCCGCCTGCATGGCCGTCACGGAATGGTCATGCTGCTGGTGGTCGGCGACCCCGACGCGAACCTTGAGGAGGCCAAGGCCCATCTGTCCGAGCTGGGCGAGGCCGAGCGGGCAGGTTTCGAAGAACTTTTTGCTGAAATGGAGGCTCATAATGGCTGATGGATGCGCCTGCGACCGCCACGCCCATATGTACCTGACTGTTGAGGATGCGCTGCGGCGTGGTCTGTCGGTGGCCGATCCACTGACGGATACCGAAACCCTGCCGCTGATCGACGCCATTGGGCGCGTTCTGGCGCAAGATTGTACCAGCAAGGTGGATATGCCCGCCTTCGACAATTCGGCCATGGATGGCTACGCAGTGCGGACATGTGATCTGGGCAACGGCCCGTTGTTCGAGCTGCCGCTTGCTGGGCGAATCGCGGCAGGAGACAGCGGCGCGCACGACGCGCCTGCGGGCAGCGCCCTGCGGATATTCACTGGTGCGCCGGTTCCGCCGGATTTCGACGCCGTGGTGATGCAGGAAGATTGCGACGCTCTGATCGACGGTATCCGCTTTTCCCGCCGACCCAAGCCGGGCCAGCATATCCGCCGCGCGGGTGAAGACCTGAAAGCGGACGCGCCTATCCTTCGCCGCGGCTGTGAGATCACCGCGCGCGAGGTCGCCGCGCTGGCCTCGGCCGGATACGGAGAGGTTACGGTTTATCGCAAGCTGAAAGTCGCAATCTTTTCCACCGGTAGCGAATTGAAACAACCCGGCGAGACGTTGGGACCGGGGCAGATTTACAATTCGAACCGCTATATGCTGCGGGCGCTGTTGGACAAACCTTGGATCGCATTGACTGACAAGGGCCCGGTCGAGGACAATCCTGCCAAGCTTGAACAAGTGCTGCGCGAGGCCTGCGACAGTGCCGATCTGATCATCACCACGGGTGGCATCTCGGTCGGTGACGAAGATCACATGCCCCGTGTGTTCGGGGAAATCGGCGGTCAGGTCGATGTGATGAAAGTGGCGATGAAGCCGGGTAAACCGATCATGTTCGGGCGGCGCGGGAACGCGCTTTATGTGGGTCTGCCGGGTAATCCGGTTTCGGCTTATGTGACATGGCAGATCATCGGATCGCAAATGATGGCCCGCCGTGCCGGACTGCACCATGCCTCGCAAACACCCCAGCAGGCCGTTCTGGCCGAACCGCTGCGCCGGCGTGCCGGACGTCAGGAATACCGCCCTGTCACCATCGAGGGCCGGACGCCCGACGGCACGCCACGCCTGCGGCTGATGGCGCCGTCCTACAGCGGCCGGGTGGCGCTGTTGGCGCAGGCAGACGGTCTGGCCGTGATCCCTGCTGAGACAGAGGAATTGTCGGAAGGTCATGGACTTACCTTCCTGAGGTTCTAGTTCCCATCGCCATACGCCAGCGTTCCGCCCCTGCTGGCTTGCATGTGGCGGAACGCTGTGACTAAAACATTGGCGCGCAAGCTCAACTCGCCCGCACCGGACTGGAAATATGGTTCAAGAACATATCCTTGTGGTCGACGACGACCCGCAGATCAGGTCTTTCCTGCAACGCTACCTTGAGAAGCAGGGATGTCAGGTCACGTGCGCCGCGGATGGCGATGCGATGGATGCGGTTCTGACCAAGTCCAGCGTCGATCTGATCCTGCTGGATATCGGCCTGCCCGGACGCAACGGTTTTGACATCACGCGCGAGTTGCGGGTGAATTCCAACATCCCCATCATTGTCCTCTCGGGCCGGGATGAGATTTTCGACCGCGTGGTCGGGCTGGAATTCGGGGCCGACGACTATATCACCAAACCCTTCGAGGCACGCGAGGTTCTGGCCCGTATTCGCACCGTTCTGCGCCGGGCAAAGCCCGACGAAAAACCCGCCAATGGCGCGGATGCGCCCTTGATCACGTTCGGGGATTGGGTGCTGAACGTGAACGAACGGACGCTGACCGCAGGCGACGACGGCGCTGCGGCGGACCTGACCACGACCGAGTTCGACGTGCTGCACGCTTTTGTTTCGAACCCGCATATGGTGTTTTCCCGCGACCAGTTGCTGGACAAGGCGCGCGGACGTGAAACCGTTGTCGGCGACCGGACCATCGACGTCCACGTTATGCGTCTGCGCAAAAAGATCGAACCCGATCCCGCTGCGCCGACCTATATCAAGACCGTGCACGGGATCGGCTACTGCTTTGCGGCGAATGTCCGCAAGACCAACGCTTAGGACAGATCCTTGAACATGTAGGTCGTGGGCTCCAGCCGATCCTCGAACGGGTTGCGGCAATAGTTCGGAATTTCGCCCGCGATCTGAAAGCCGAGGCTTTGATACAGCACGCGCGAGGGATCTGAGCTGCGCGTGTCCAGAACCAGCATCGTCCGCCCGATCTGCGCGGCACGCTGTTCCAGTGCGCGCATCAACGCTCGACCCAGCCCACGCCGGCGGGCTTCAGGATGTACCAGCAATTTGGCCACGTCCGCGCGATGAGGCTGGTTTGGCATCAAAGCAGGGGCCAGTTGTACCGTTCCCAGAATCCGCCCATCCTGCCGTGCGACGAACAGGTCCAGCGTATGCGCCACAACGCTGGGCCAGACGTGGTCGTGCCAATAGGCTCGGGCCTGTTCGGGCGGGAAGGGCAGGACAAAGCCGACGCTGGCCCCGTCTTGCACGCAGGCGTGCAGAATGCCCGTCAGATCGCCGAGCGCGCCTTCCAGTTCCGGTTCTGTCAGTCGGGCGATCATATCAGCACCAGTAGGTATCGTGCACCGCGCGCGCTTGGCGTTTCAAACCGGGTGGGGCCGGACAAGTGATAGCGCAGGCAGTCCCCGCCCGTCAGGTCGTGTGCGACGTCATCGACGGTCAGGGTCAAGGCGCCGTCTAACATGATCAGGTGGTGCTCCTGCCCTGGTTTCGGCGGTGCGTCATAGCTGATCACCGTTGCGGGTGGCAGGTGGCCCTCAAGGACCTCACCGCTCAACCCGTTGGCGGGGGGTGAGACCGAACGGCGGGTAAATCCGGTCTCGGGGTCGTGCCATTCCGGTTGCCTTTCAAAAGGTACACGCGGGGCAAAACTGTCTTCGACCATCATCAACAGTCGGGACATCGGCAAGCTGTAAGCAGCGCATAGCCGACCAAGCGTTTCCGCCGTCGGGCTGACGTCCCCTTTCTCCATCCGGGACAGGGTGGCGCGGCTGATACCGCTGTGATCTGCCAACTGATCCAGTGACCAGCCCCGCGTGCGGCGCAGTTCGTTCAGACGGTTGGCTAGTCGGTTTGACAGGTCATCCAGCATTTTTCAAATATGAGAATCATTTCCGATTATGAGATATTCGGTTCAAAATGCGGCTATGTAAATAGAAAAGAGCGCAGAAAACCGCGCTCTTCCCTCACTCGCCGGATTGAAGGATTATTTCCAGCCGACTTCGTTGAAGATCTTCTGTGCCTCCGGGATGTTCTTGGCGACCTCGGACAGGTTCACTTCGTCCGCTTTGAACTCGCCCAGCGAAGCGACGTTGTCGGCCAGCGCCACGCCTTCGACGGCGGGGAATTCATCATTGCCGTTCGAGAAATAGACCTGCGCCTGTTCACTGGCGAGGTATTCCAGGAATTTCACCGCGTTCTCTTTGTTTGGGGCATGGGCAGCAACACCTGCACCCGACAGGTTCATGTGGGCACCTTCCGCGTCTTGCGCGGGGAACAGAATACCGATCATGTCGATATCTGCGCTCAGGCCCTTCACGTCCTTACGCAGCGCGCGAGCAAAGTAGTACGAGTTCGAAACGGCAATTTCGCACTCGCCCGAGACGATCCCGCGCAGCTGGTCAGTGTCTCCGCCCTGCGGGTCACGCGCCATGTTGGCGACAACGCCTTCGGCCCAAGTTTTGGCGGCCTCGGCACCGTGGTTGGTGATGATCGAGGCCAGCAGAGTCTGGTTATAGGTGTTGCTGGACGACCGGATGCAGATCAGACCTTTGTATTCGGGTTTGGCCAGATCCAGATAGCTGGCGGGCGGGGTTGCCACGTCGGCCTTATCAAAGAAAATGATCCGCGCGCGCTGCGAGAAACCGTACCACTGATTGTCTTCGTCTTGCAGGTTGGCCGGGATGCGATCTTCCAGAACCGCGCTGTCGATGGCTTGCAGGATGCCTGCATTCTTGGCGCGCGCTAGACGCGAAGTGTCAACGGTCAGCAGGATATCGGCGGGAGAGTTCGCGCCTTCTGCTTCCATACGTGCAATCAATTCGTCGGCCTTGCCTTCGATGCGGTTGATTGTGATGCCTGTGGCCTCTTCAAAATCGGAATAGAGGCGTTCGTCCGTGTCGTAGTGGCGCGAAGAATAAAGGTTCAGCTCTCCCTCGGCAGCAGCAGAGGTGGCAATCAGGGCCGTCAGCGCGACGGCGATACAGGTAGAGGATTTCAGCATCATATGTCCCAACTTTAAATGTCGTGGCGGGTGATAACCCGACTGATTTGGTCAATTAAACGATTCTGACTGGGATGCAAGGAATTCCGACAAAATTAGTTGGTCAAATGGTCGCTGGCAAAGTGCGGCCTGATTCTGATTATTGAGTGTAGTGTTTAGGGCGGGGGCCGGTTTCTATTTCCACAACCCTTTAGATGGATCGCGAGCGCGGAAGGGTAGCTGCCAGAATGATTGCCCAACCGAGGATTCCCTGGCCATGCGAGCTGAGGGTGCTCTGATACGAGAAGAGCAGCATCTGCAGCGGTTTAACCGGGTCTCGTAGTGGCCAGATGACCCATTGAAGGGGCAAGTCCGGAATGATCATGCGGTAATACATGTAGTAGATTTGCGGCGAAACCCACACGAACAGCCAAAAGAGGATCGTAGCCCCGGACATCCTTGCCCAAAAAGGAAATCGATACAAACCACGCCGGGTCAGATACACCATCAGGACAAACAGAATGAGGCTGAGCAACGCAAGCCCTACCTGTCCCCTTGTCGATAAATCAAAGAAGGAATCCTGACTATACACGTCTACCCTCGGTGGCTTGGGCAAAAAGAAATCCGCCAACATGTGCAGGCGGATCTCGAAAAAAAGCGTGTACGTGGCTTAGCTGAGCGGTGCAACTGCCAGAATCACAGTGAACTTTTCGCAGTAGATGTAAAGCTCGTTGTATTTCGAAACGTCGATTCCAGCCGGGATCTTGAACGATGCTTCGCCCTTTTTCACGGTCAGTTTGTCGTGGATCTTCGAACCCTTTGCGTATTTCTCACCATTGCCGAAGCCGATCTTGATATCCGGCGGGTTCTTGTTGGGGTCGAACACATAATCGCTCTTGAGGGTGACGGTGTCGCCGGATACGGAAACTGTTCCTTTCACCTTATAGCCGCTGCGACCGGAGAGGCTGCCGGTGCGTTCCTTATCCCCGGCGAATGCAGACGGCGTTCCCAGTGCGACTGCGGTAGCCGAAGCCAGCCCCAGTTTCACGAATTGGCGGCGTTTGATTGTCATGGCGAATTTCCTATCTCGTTCAACGACTGCAAGATGCTGCGCAGACTAAGTGGGCGCTGCCAATTCACATCGCGTCGAGGGAATGTGAGCATCTGAAACAAAAACACCCCAATACATCAATAGAGCGGCCCGCGGGGTGTGAGAGAACCCGCGAAAAATAAAGCTGTATCAAAGGGATCGCAGAGATGCGGTGTCGCGGCGTTTGGTGTTTCGGCACGCGCGGACGGGAATTGAGCAAAATTACCAATTTCCGAGTTTTCACGCGCCAACAAAAAAACCGCACCCAGAGGCGCGGTTTTTTCAAATCGGTTCGTGCCGTTCTTAGCCCTGGCGAGCTTTGAACTTGCGCTGCGTCTTGTTGATCACGTAGACGCGGCCTTTGCGACGCACAACCCGGCAATCGCGGTGCCGGTTCTTGAGCGAGCGGAGCGAGTTCTTGACCTTCATGGGTCTGTCTCCAATCTGCGGCGCCTTCATCAAGGACGTGGCCAGCGCCTGGGTTAGCGGGTGTCCCGGAAAACCGGAACAGTGAAATCATGGTGGGCGGTACAAGGATCGAACTTGTGACCCCTTCGATGTCAACGAAGTGCTCTACCGCTGAGCTAACCGCCCACTTTCCCTTTGCGTGCCCTGCCCCATAACGAAATGGGGCGCGGATCCCCGCGCCGGTAGCGGGGTCTATAAAAGGAGTCGCAAAGGGGTTCAAGGGGTTTGGTTGAACTATTTTCCGGTCTATGTTCAGTCCGAACAAGGAGTCACCATGCAGAACGCCGCCTATGTACTGGATATGCCCGCCAAGCGCACGACTTGTGTGGTGTTTTCGTCTCCACATAGCGGGCGGAACTATCCCGAAAGCCTGCTGAAACGCACGGTTTTGAACCGCAATGCGATTCGGTCCTCGGAAGATGCGTTTGTCGATCAGCTGTTCTCGCCGGTGGCAGATTTCGGGGCACCGCTGATATCGGCCACGAAACCAAGGGCGTATCTGGACCTCAACCGCAGTTCAGAGGAACTGGATCCTGCGCTGATCCAAGGTGCGCGGCGGCAAGGGCACAATCCGCGTGTTGCCTCGGGCCTGGGCGTGATTCCCCGCGTAGTGGCAAATGGGCGCGCGATTTACCGTGGCAAGCTGACGATGGACGAGGCGCGGCTGCGGATCGACACGTGCTGGCGTCCCTATCACGCCCGCCTGAAATCACTTTTGGCCGAATCGCATGCCAAGTTCGGGCAGGCGGTTTTGATTGATTGCCACTCGATGCCGCACGAGGCGGTTGCCATGGCCAGTGGCCCCAAAGCCAAACGGCCGCAAGTTGTGCTTGGCGACCGGTTTGGTGCGTCAGCCTCAACCGAGGTGGTTGACCGGATCGAAGCGGCCTTTGTCGCCGCCGGCCTGACGGTCGTGCGCAACGCTCCGTTTGCGGGGGCCTATGTGACCCAAACCTATGGACGCCCCGCGCGCAACCAACATGCGGTTCAGATCGAGATCGACCGCGCGCTATATATGGATGAGGACCGGATCGAACCTAACGGCAATTTCGCCGAGTTCCGCACACTGTTGCGGCAGGTCATCCGCGATGTCGTCCAGATCGGCGAAGAGCCCCTGCGTCTGGCGGCCGAATAAGATCAGCGCAGCGCCCGTCCTTTCACGATAGCGTCGGTCCCGAAGCGGCGGCGAATTTCGTCCGTGGCACGCTCGGCCTGTGATCTTTGGGCGGCGCCAGGATCCAGCAGATCGCCCGAGATATCGGCCTGATGTTCCGGGCACAAATCCGACAGACCACAGCCCAGCAACCGGTATGGCCCCTGTTCCCCAACCTGATCGAACAGCGCGCGCGCCGTGCGATATATACGATCAGCAATCTGGGTTGGGTCCCGCAGGGATACCCGTCGCGTGATGATCTTGTGGTTGGCTCGTTTCAGTTTAAGGGTCACGACCCGCCCCGCTAGCCCTTTGGCCTTGGCCCTGTCGGCGACCTTTTCCGACATGCGCCAAAGATGTCCGTCCAGAATGTCGAGGCTGGCGGTGTCTTCGAAAAAGGTCGTCTCATTGCTGATGGATTTCATCGGTTCATGGGCCGAAACGCGGCGTTTGTCCTGACCGCGGGCCAGATGCCACAGCCGATAGCCCATCGCGCCAAATCTGGCCGTCAACGCCTCCTGATCCCAGCGCAACAGGTCCGAGAAACTGCGAATACCGGCACGGTCCAGCGATTCCTGCGCGGCGGGGCCGATACCCCAGATCAGGCGCACTGGTTTGTCATGCAGAAACTCTGCCGTCTCAGCCCGGCCAATCACTGAAAACCCGCGTGGCTTGTCCAGATCCGAGGCTACCTTGGCCAGAAACTTGTTGTGCGAAAGCCCGATTGACCCGGTCACGCCCAGCTCGTCTTTCATGCGCTTGACCAAACGCGCCAGCATCACCGCCGGTGGCGCTCCGTGCAGGCGTTCGGTGCCAGAGAGGTCCATGAAGGCCTCGTCTAGCGACAGGGGTTCAACTACCGGGGTCAGTTCATCCATCATCTTGCGGATATCGCGCGAAACCTCAGCGTAGACGGACATGCGTGGTTTGATCACCACCGCATCGGGGCAGAGTTGCAGCGCCTTGAACATGGGCATGGCCGAGCGCACGCCGCGAATACGGGCCACATAGCACGCCGTGGACACAACCCCGCGCTTACCGCCACCGATGATGACCGGCTTATCGGCCAGTTCTGGGTTGTCCCGTTTTTCGACCGAGGCATAGAAGGCGTCGCAATCCATATGCGCAATTGTCAGGTCGAACAGCTCTGGATGCGACTTGATCCGCGGGCTGCCACACGCGGGGCAGCGCCTGTCATCGGTGACTGTGGTCAGGCAATCTCGGCAAAGACCGGGCATGGATGTCTTCCCGCCTTCAAAGCGATCGGTTCATGAGCGCGACTATACCAACCCCACCGCCACGCAAAAGCCCAAGGCCGGATTCCAGGTGCGATCTGGTGGAAAAGAAGACCCCCCGCGCGTTGCGGGGGGAGGTGACGGACCTCAGGAAGAGACGGTCCGCGGGGAGTATCACGAGACCAGATTCGCTGAAAAACAGAGGTTTCGATAGGATCGAGTTCACACAAGGAAAACAGGCAGTTTTCATGTGTGTTTTCGGGCACAGGGACGATTTGGCGCGGTTTTCATTAAAAGTGACGTTAGGTCAACCGCTTGGCAGCCAGAAACCGGTGTTTTTGGCGGTTTCTAACGTCCTCGTTTAGTGCCGTGTCAAGGAATTTAACTCGGCAAGAACCGCTTGGGCGGCGGCTTTCGGGTCCTCTGCCTGATAGATCGGGCGGCCCACAACGATGTGGTCTGCGCCATCTGCAATAGCACTGGCTGGGGTGGCAACGCGTTTCTGATCGCCAAGCGCAGCCCCTGCCGGACGAACGCCGGGGGTGACGATCAATCGACCTTCGGCCTGAGGCAGGGCGCGGATCAGCGCAGCCTCTTGCGGGCTGGCGATGACGCCATCTGCCCCGGCCTCAAGCGCCTTGGCTGCGCGTTCCACCACCAGCTCCTGCACATCGCCCGCCTTCAACAAACTGGCGTCCAGATCGTCGCGATTCAGCGACGTCAGGATGGTTACAGCCAGGATTTTCAGATCCTTGCCCGAGGCGCCCTCTTTCGCGGCGCGCACCACGTGGGGATCGCCATGAACTGTGAGGAAATCCAGATCGAACTGCGCCAACCCACGCACCGCGTTTTCGACCGTGTTGCCGATGTCGAACAGCTTCATGTCCAAAAAGATGCGCTTGCCGTGATCCTGTTTCAGCTCATTGGCCAGCGCCAACCCGCCGCCCGTTAGCATGCCAAGCCCGATCTTATAGAAGGAAACGCTGTCTCCCAACCGCTCGGCCATGGCCAGACCTTGCAGGGCGTTCGGGACATCTAGGGCTACGATCAGGCGGTCGTCAGACATGGGGGTGCTCCGTTTTTTGGCAAACGTCTGCGTCCTAGCGGGTTTGGGGGTCTGTGTCCATGTGGGATGGGTAGGTGATTCAGATCACGGCAGCGCATTCAGGCTGTGCTATACTATTCGCACATTGAAGGAACGGATTTGCAAATGAAACAACTTGCGCCCACCGCGTTTGCTCTGGTGCTGGCAGGATGCCAGGACATGCCGCTGGAAACCGAAGCAGCCGATACAGTGGTCAAAACGCCCACCAACGAAAACCTACGTCTGGTGCGGGGGTATCGTTCGACCGATGACGATTGTCAGATCACGGGTGAAACGGCCTTTACCGTCGACTTTCTGGACGATGCGGCGGACCTTGTGTCTTGCCCCGAAGGCGGCAGTGCGGCTCAGTCTCTGGTCGACATGTACGGCGCGCGGCAGGTGGCGGAAACGGGGGGCTATGCGGTCTATTCCGTGCCGCGCAGATAGGGGTCGAATATACGCCTCCGCCTCTTGAACCGGGACAGATATTTCCCAGATTGAATGTGAGGCCCAAAACCGACGCGTGCCGCCAGGCGGGCGCATCAAAACAGGGCGCTTGGAAAAGGAGAATAAAATGGACTTGAACAAGTTCACCGAGCGGGCACGGGGTTTCGTGCAAGCGGCGCAGACTATTGCGATGCGGGAAGAGCATCAGCGTCTGACGCCCGAACATTTGCTGAAAGCATTGATGGATGACGATCAGGGGCTGGCCAGCAACCTGATCACGCGGGCCGGTGGTGCGCCCAGCCGTGTTGTGAATGCGCTGGACGCCTCGATGGCGCGCATTCCAAAGGTCAAAGGCGACACAGGTCAGGTCTATCTGGACGGCCAGACCGCTAAGGTTCTTGCCGAGGCCGAAAAGATTGCAACCAAGGCGGGCGACAGTTTTGTCCCTGTCGAACGCATTCTGATGGCGCTGTGCATGGTGAAATCCAAGGCTAAGGAGGCTTTGGAAGATGGTGCCGTGACCGCGCAGAAACTGAATGAGGCGATCAACGATATCCGCAAGGGGCGCACAGCCGATACCGCGTCGGCGGAAGAAGGCTATGACGCGCTCAAGAAATATGCGCGCGATCTGACCAAGGCTGCGGCGGAAGGCAAGATCGACCCGATCATCGGGCGGGATGAGGAAATCCGCCGCTCGATGCAGGTTCTGTCGCGTCGAACCAAGAACAACCCGGTTCTGATCGGTGAGCCCGGCGTGGGTAAAACCGCGATCGCCGAGGGCATGGCCCTGCGCATCATTAACGGTGACGTGCCAGAATCGCTGAAGGACAAGAAGCTGCTTGCGCTCGACATGGGAGCGCTGATTGCCGGTGCGAAGTACCGTGGTGAGTTCGAAGAACGCCTCAAGGCCGTGCTGACCGAAGTGACCGAAGCGGCGGGTGAAATCATCTTGTTCATTGATGAGATGCACACGCTGGTCGGCGCTGGTAAATCCGACGGCGCGATGGATGCGGCGAACCTGATCAAACCAGCGCTTGCGCGGGGTGAACTGCATTGCATCGGCGCGACCACGCTGGATGAGTACCGCAAATACGTCGAAAAAGACGCGGCCCTTGCGCGCCGGTTCCAGCCCGTGATGGTGCAGGAGCCGACGGTCGAGGACACGATCAGCATCCTGCGCGGCATCAAGGAAAAGTACGAGCTTCACCACGGCGTGCGCATCTCAGACTCGGCGTTGGTGTCGGCGGCGACGCTGTCGCATCGCTATATCACCGACCGTTTCTTGCCCGACAAAGCCATCGACCTTGTTGATGAGGCAGCGTCGCGTCTGCGGATGGAGGTGGATTCGAAGCCCGAAGAACTGGACCAGTTGGACCGCCAGATTCTGCAAATGCAGATCGAGGAAGAGGCGCTGAAGCTGGAAGATGACGCGGCCTCGAAGGATCGTCTGGAAACCTTGCAAAAGGATCTGGCCGATTTGCAGGAGAAATCCGCCGAGATGACCGCCCAGTGGCAGGCCGAGCGTGATAAGCTCGCGGGTGCGCGTGATCTGAAAGAACAGCTCGACAAGGCCCGGGCTGATCTTGAGATTGCCAAGCGCGAAGGCAACCTCGCCAAGGCGGGTGAGTTGTCCTATGGCGTTATTCCCCAGCTTGAAAATCAGTTGGCCGACGCTGAGAACAGCGAAAGCAACGCGATGACGGCGGAAGAAACAGTGCGCCCCGAGCAAATCGCTTCGGTCGTTGAACGCTGGACCGGTATCCCGACAGCCAAGATGCTGGAAGGCGAGCGCGAGAAACTGCTGCGGATGGAAGAGGACCTGCATTCCCGCGTGATCGGTCAGGATGCCGCCGTCACTGCCGTCGCAAACGCCGTGCGCCGTGCGCGGGCCGGCCTGAATGACGAGAACCGCCCCTTGGGTTCGTTCCTGTTCCTCGGCCCGACTGGTGTGGGTAAGACCGAGCTGACCAAGGCCGTGGCGAACTTTCTGTTCGACGACGACAACGCGATGGTGCGCATCGACATGTCCGAGTTCATGGAGAAGCATGCGGTCGCCCGTCTGATCGGTGCCCCTCCGGGCTATGTAGGGTATGACGAAGGTGGCGTGCTGACCGAGGCCGTGCGGCGCAGGCCCTATCAGGTCGTGCTGTTTGACGAGGTCGAAAAGGCGCACCCGGATGTATTCAACGTGCTGTTGCAGGTTCTCGATGATGGTGTGCTGACCGATGGTCAGGGCCGCACCGTGGACTTTAAACAGACGCTGATCATCCTGACGTCGAACCTTGGGTCGCAGGCGCTTAGCCAGTTGCCCGAAGGAGCCGACAGTGCGCAGGCGCGGCGGGATGTGATGGATGCGGTCCGAGCCCATTTCCGGCCCGAATTCCTCAACCGTCTGGATGAGACCATCATCTTTGACCGGCTCAAGCGGGCCGACATGGATGGCATCGTCGATATCCAGATGGCACGTCTGCAGAAACGACTGGCCGCCCGCAAGATCGAGCTGGCGCTGGATGATGGTGCCAAGCAATGGTTGGCCGATGAAGGCTATGACCCGGTCTTTGGCGCGCGTCCGCTGAAACGCGTGATCCAACGCGCGCTTCAGAACCCGCTGGCCGAGGCGTTGCTGGCCGGTGAAATCAAGGACGGTGAAACCGTCCCGGTCTCGGCAGGTTCGGATGGCCTGATCATCGGCGACCGCCTGGGCACCTCGGACCGCCCAAGGCCAAATGACGCGGTCGTGCACTGAGGCAAAAGGAAGAACCCGCCTTCACGGCGGGTTTTTCTGTTTCGTAGAGCTCTTTCCACTGGCGATCGTTTGACAGAACTTGTCAAACCATCGCAAAAATGCGCGCGGGTCCGCCGGTTCCGCCCGCATGTGTCGGCGCGCCGACGACGAGCGTTGCGCCAGAGGCCGGAATGCGGTCCAGCCCGGCGATATTTTCGATCCCGAAACGACCGGTGGATAACCACGCATAGTGCGTATCAAAGGTTGCCGAAGGGCCGTGGTCCAGTGACAGCGTGTCCGAGGCGATTGAGCGTGCACCAGTTTCCTCGATCAACATCTGTGCCGCCTCGACGTGGAAACCGGGATAGTGCTGTGCCTGCCCGTCAAACCCGCGATAGGCGTCGCTATCGACCTTGGCGGCCCAGCCAGAATACAGGGCCACACAGGCCCCGTCCGGAATATCGCCGTGACTGGCCATCCATGCCTTTAGGTCATCGGGTGTCAGCAGCGTATCTGCGTCCTCAGCCGCGCGGGCGGCAATATCGACCACACATAGTGGGGCGATCAGGTCAGAGACCGGAATTTCATCCACCGACGCCCCATCCGCCGAGAAATGCAGTGGTGCATCGACATGGGTACCGGTATGTTCGTTTACTGTGATCCGCTGAAGATTGAAGCCGTGTTCGCCGAAGCTGTAGATTTGTTCGGCGGAATAGCCCGGCTCTCCGAAATAGGTCGGGAAATCCGGGCTGATTGTGTGGGTCATATCCTCGACCTTGCCATGCCCTGAGGCCATAGCGGCGGGTGCGGTGACCCCTCCGGCGGCAACGGCCACACCCGACGCAGCGGCGGCCTTGAAGAAACTGCGCCGTGAAAGCATTCGGTCCTTGACCGCATTCATTACACAGATGTCACACATATTCGTCTTCTCCCTGTCCAGCGTTCGATCCGGGGGCTGATCATTCGAATTTTCAGCGTACCCGGCAATCAGAGTGCAAGGCTGGGAAATGGCCTGTAAAGGCTTAATCTGTTAAATTTAAAATTCATATTATTGAATTAAAATGATATTTTGGGAGAACCTGGTGGGCTGAAAACGAATAACCCGCCGATGAATGGCGGGTTATTGTGCGAACATCGACGTGTTCGGTTTTTAGATCATGCGTGATCAGGTGCCCGACGGAAGGGCGTTCAGATCCTGAGCGTTGCTTTCGTCCAGGCCAGTGTCGTCGCCGATTTCCTCGCAGGTTACGGGGAATGTTTCATTCGAATCGCAGCCGCTGATGGGATATGTTTCATTCTCAGCGCAGGCAGCGATGAACAGCACCAGCGACAAGCCCGCAAGCATTTTCGTTTTCATGTCTCGTCCTTTCCGATCGTATTCTCGTCGTTTCCCTTGGCGCCAACTGCGATGCCAGCCATATACGGCAGCCTACTCTGTCCCTTCGCGCCCTTAGAAAACTTACGCTTCCGGATTGGGCATTGGCTAGCGGGAATATCAACCTTGACGCTAGGTCTTATTGGTCAAAACGCTCGAAATCGCGCGAATCTGTACCGTTATCTCTCAATATGAGTTTCCCGAGTGGCGGATACATTACAGCCTCTTCTCCCAATCGTGACGCATGTTGCCTTGGTCCTGTGCTATGTGCGCACTAATTGGACTCTAATACAGAACGATCACGGAGACGCAGATGGCGCATCGCTGGACCAATAATTTGACACGTGCAGACGTTACCCCTCGGGCGGCGTTTATGAACCGGCGGCAGGTGATGGCCGGGCTTGCAGGTGTCGGCTTGGCAGGGATGGCGCAGAAAGGTGCGGCCGAAGAGGCGGCCGAGGATCTGGTGCCCAACACCTGGGAAGAGATCACGTCTTACAACAACTATTATGAGTTCGGTACGCGCAAGGATGATCCTGCGAAATACGCCCACACGCTGGTAACGGAACCCTGGAGCGTGCAGATCGATGGATTGGTCGACCGTCCCGGCGAATATGATTTCAAGGACATCATGTCTGAGATGACGGTCGAAGAACGCATCTATCGTTTTCGCTGCGTCGAGGCCTGGTCAATGGTGGTGCCCTGGAACGGGTTTGAGCTGGCCGATCTGCTGAACATGGCCGGAGTGCAGGAAGGAGCCAAGTTTGTTGCCTTCGAAACCGCATACCGTCCTGATGAGATGCCCGGCGTGCAATACCCGGTGCTCGATTGGCCCTATCGCGAAGGATTGCGGTTGGATGAGGCGATGCACCCGCTTACGATCATGGCGACAGGCATCTATGATCGTCCAATTCCGAACCAAAACGGCGCACCTCTTCGACTCGTCGTGCCGTGGAAATATGGCTTCAAGTCGATCAAGTCGATTGTTCGGATTACCCTGACGGACGTTGAGCCTCCGACAAGCTGGAACATGGCCAATCCGCGCGAATATGGCTTCTATAGTAATGTGAACCCGAATGTGGATCACCCGCGCTGGTCTCAGGCGTCGGAACGTACCATCGGGGGCGGGCTGTTCTCGAAACGTATTCCGACACTGATGTTCAACGGCTACGAGGCCGAAGTCGCCGGTCTTTACGAAGGCATGGATCTGTCGGAATACTATTAGGCGCATGCAGACCGTGAACCAGATACTCCGCCGAGTGCCTGTTTGGGCTGTCTACCTGCTGGGCCTGATCCCGGCACCGTGGCTGTTCTATCAGGGTTTGACCGGAGGGCTGGGTATTGATCCGATTGAGGCGCTGGAACATCGCTATGGCGAGTTGGCGTTACAGTTGTTGATTGTCGTGCTTGCGGTGTCCCCGTTGCGGCGGTTTTCGGGACTGAACCTGACGAAGTTCCGTCGCGCTTTGGGGGTGCTGACCTTCGTCTATGTTAGTCTGCATCTGTTGGTATGGTTGGTTTTGGATGTGCAACTGCCGAGCCAGATCTGGGCCGACATCCTCAAACGTCCCTATATCACGGTGGGCATGGCCGGATTTCTTCTGCTGCTGCCCCTGGCTGTGACTTCAAATAATCTGTCGGTGCGCCGTTTGGGTCCACGCTGGCGCGTTCTACAACGTCTGGTCTATCCAGCTGCGATTTTGGGCGGGCTGCATTACGTGATGCTGGCGAAAGGGTTCCAGATCGAGCCACTGATCTATCTGAGCTTGATTCTGGGCCTTCTGGCCCTGCGTCTGCCGCTGTCGAACCCACTCAACCGATTCCGACAGGTCGATTCCGCCTGAGTCTGTAGTTAAGCCTGTGCAAAACCTGGGATGCACGTCGAAACGGTGGCCTGGGGTGTTCGTTTTGGGAAGGGAATTTTCGGTAAGTAACTGTAAATATGTTGAAAATTTTTCAAACAGAGTTTTTTCCGATTTTTCCAGATTTTCTGCTTGCGGCTTTCCGGGGTAAACCTTAGAACCCCCTTCACCGGCGCTGCTGAGGCGGTGCTGGGGCGCTGGAGACGGTGCTGACGGACTGGAAAGACGGTTGAGACG
>NZ_JBQFLQ010000019.1:0-26336 GCF_056531325.1 Ruegeria sp. N8
CTCCTGTGAGGATCGACGGGTCCGATAACGCATGTGCAAGACTAGCAACATTGGAGCGATAGAGCTCGGACAGGTTCGGGTGTAGTCGCACCGGTGAAAACGCAGGCTCGGAGAGCGGCGCGTTCACATCACCCCCGCGGGAAAAGCCATGGACAGACTTGACGGACTGGGCCAGTGGTCGCGAGGACAAAAAAGAGAATTTGACCACCCTGATGGGTCACTTGAGATCGCGGTTACGCGGTGCCTCTGACGGGACGGTCATTATCGATGTTGAAGATCATTCCGTCCAATAGTTCCTCCAGATCGGGGCGTGCTGCCGGACCGTTTGAGATGTCTACAAGCATCAAACTGCCATCTGGTCGGATTGCGAATGTCCCAGGCTCGGCAAACATATCCGAGGTTTCCGCCTCGGACAGGGGTTCAGAGACATACAGTCCCAGATCGCGCATTTGCGGGACTGTAAGCCCATAACATAGATCGAAATTCCATCCGAACTCATCGCGGTCTGCCAAAGCCTTGTCCAGAGAATCGGCCGAGACCACAATGACATTCATCCGATCGGTCCAATCGGCCAGCCGTGCATTTAACTTGTTCAAATAGCGTTTGCAGCGAGGACAATGCCGACCGCGATAGACAAACAACATTGTCCAACGATCGGTTGCTGTGCCAATCGCCCGTGTACCGCCATCCACATGCGCAAAACTGGTCGGAGTAACCTGTTTGCCAACATTTGGTTTTGTCATTTTATTTTCCCCCTCACATTTTGCGCCTTGTCCGATTCACCCCAGCGAAAACGGTGGCCTTCCTGCCCGGTTTTAGGCGCTTTCAAACAGGATTTCCTTCTTTCTGTCGGCATCCTGCTGGCATAAGGCAAAATCGTCTTCATGCAGAAAGCCCCGTGGAGCGGGCGCAATTTCGAAATGTCCGAATTCATCCTGGCCTGAAACCAGCGCGACCAGAGTACGCGCGCCATTCTTTTGTTTCATCGACGGTTTGATGAACCGAAGGGCGGCGCCGATCCGGCGATCATTGGTTTGGTTGGGGCCCGAAGCGTGAAACAGATGGCCGTGGTGGATCGAGGCCTGACCAGCGTGCAACGCGGCGGTAACCGTGTCAGCCTCGTCGACATTCACCGCTATCTCCTGTCCGCGCGACAGCAGGTTGTTCTCATCGAAAGTGTCCACATGTGGGACGATACGGTTCTGGTGGCTGCCGGGAACAAACCGCATACAGCCGCTTTGCTCGGACGCCTCTGAGAGGGCCACCCAACATGTGACTTCCTGCGCATCGTCCAAACCCCAATATGTCAGGTCCTGATGCCACGAGACAATTTTGGGCGACCGCGCTTCTTTAACGAATAGGGCGCCGCTCCAGACCATGAGATCGGGGCCCAGAACAGGCGAGACTGCAGCAATCACATTAGGATGGCGCAATAACGCATCAAAAGAGGGTATCAGCCGATCGGGATAGGAATACAGCAGTTTCAGTCGCTGGCTGTCGCCCGAAACTGCGTCTTCGGCCCTTTCGAAGTCGTCGCGCAACCTTTGCGCTTCGCTTGGGGTCAGAATATCCAGCGGCGAAACATATCCGTTCTTTTCATAGTCACCGCGTATGTCGAGAGTTTCGTTTCGCATTGTCATCCTGTTCTGTCTCGGATCACTTGACCAAATATCATTCCTTCAACCAAGTAAATTTGTCCAAAGCGGGTTCCCGCAGGCCGCATTTGCATAGCGTATCCCAAGACACCGGTCGCATTCAGACGGCCGAAACCAGGGCGATCCCAACCACCGCCAGCAACGAGGCCGCCATTGCCAGGTTTATCCGACGGTGCCACGTCTCGCTGATATCCAAACTGCCAAGTTTCGCCCCGGCGCTGAGCCAGATCAGGTGCACGGGCACCCAGATCAGGTTGAATAGGATGATCTTGATCACTGCCTCCCAGATCGGGGCGTCGGGCAAAAAGGCGAACCCGGAAAACAGCGCAGTGCTGACGACATAGGCTTTAGGGTTGATGAATTGCAGCGTCAGCCCGTTCAGAAACCCAAGCGGCGTCGCAGCAGGCGCAAATCCCACACGCGACCCGGCACTTGCGATGCGCCATGCCAGAAACACCAGATAGCTCACCGACGCGATCAGCAACACTGTCCTCAGGAAGGGCACAGCCAAGGCCACAGCGGCAACGCCCGAGATCACCAGCAGCATGTTGATGAACCCGCCCAGCATCAACCCGGCGACAAACGCAAAGCCAGCGCGAAACCCAAAGGCCGAACCGATCCCCGCCGTTGTCAGCACGCCGGGACCAGGTGTGATCAGCAGGAAAAAGACCGCAACGATGAACTCGATCATGCGCCGGCGTGGCCTGCTAGAAGTTCTGGCATTCCGGCACCGGGGTCAAAACCGATCCGTCTTGCAGATGTTGCAGCAGGTTATCGACGGTCAGGTCGCCCATGGCGGCGCGGGTTTCAACCGTCGCGCTTCCGGCGTGTGGCAGCAATACGACATTCGGCAGATCGCGTAGCGCTTGCGGCACGTGTGGCTCTTTTTCGAACACGTCCAATCCGGCCCAGCCCAGATCGCCCTGTTGCAGCGCCTCGATCAGGGCCGTTTCGTCCACAACCGAGCCTCGGCTGACGTTAATCAGCGTGCCTGCCGGGCCCAAGGCTTTCAGCACCTCGGCATTGACCAACTTGTTCGTCGCGGGCCCACCCGGCGTGATGCAGATCAAAACGTCCACATGCGCGGCCATATCCACCAAGGAGCCGAAATACTGATAAGGTACATCCTTTTGGCTGCGTGAATGGTAAGAGATTTCGGGTGACCAAGGGGCCAGCTTGTCCGCAATCGCCTGACCGATGCGGCCCAGACCCAGAATGCCGATCTTTTGACGATCAGCCGAACGGGTCAGGGGCGCGTTGCCTTCAGCCTCCCACCGGCCAGACCGGACATAGGCATCGTCGCGCACCAGCTCGCGGTAGCAGGACAACATCAGCAGAACGGCGGTTGTGGCGACCTCGTCATTCAGCACATTGGGGGTGTGGGTTACGACAATACCCAGCTGCGCGGCGGCCTTGGCATCAACCGCGTCATAGCCGACGCCATAGACGCTGATCGCCTTGAGGTTTGGCAAAGACGTCATCAGATCGGTCGGGATGCCGGCATGCCCGTTTGTGATGACATGTGTGATGTCTGAGGCTTCGTATTGATCCAACTGATGAATGTTGAAGGCCGGAGACAGGCGGGATTGCATCCGCTCGGTGATATTTCCGATTTGCAGGAGGTCGGGCATCGTGGCGCACCTTTTTATCTGTAAATGGGCGGGGTTTGTGCCCCGCCGAGAGGTGTCAGTGATTGTCGCGCGGGGTGAATTTGCGGGCGATGTCGCGGTAGTTTTCAGCCCCTTTCAGGATCATCCCGCGATCCAGCTGATCCACCTTTTCGCGGAAGATTTCCTGCCACGGTGACTGGTGAGGTGGCATTTCATAGCCGCCATTGGTTTCCAATGCGCGGGCGCGCTCGTTCAATTCGTCCAGCGGCACCAGCATGTCGGCCGTGCCCTTGCCCAAGTCAATGCGCAGACGATCACCGTTCTGGACCAGAGCCAAGCCGCCACCAGCCGCCGCCTCGGGCGCCGCATTCAGGATCGAGGGGCTGCCCGAAGTGCCCGATTGCCGCCCGTCGCCGATGCAGGGAAGCGCTTCGATACCCTGTTTCAACAGGTAGGACGGCGGTCGCATATTCACCACCTCGGCCGCGCCCGGATATCCCTTGGGACCTGCACCGCGCATGATCAGGATGCAATTGGCGTCGATATTCTCGGATGGGTCGTCAATGCGGTGGTGGAAATCCTCTGGGCCATCAAAGACGACCGCGCGCCCTTCGAATGCGTTGGGGTCCTCGGGGTTTGACAGATAGGCTTTGTGAAAGGCGGGCGAAATGACCGAGGTCTTCATGATCGCACTCTCGAACAAATTGCCCGACAGATTGATGAACCCGGCCTGTTCCTTGATCGGAGCGCTGACCGGCTTGATGACGTCATCGTTCAACGACCGGCGCGCCGCGCAGTTTTCGCCCATCGTCTTGCCATTGGCCGTCACCGCATTGGGATGCGGCAGCACGTCGGCGGCGATCAATTCACCAATGACGGCGGGAACACCGCCCGCATGTTGGTAATCTTCGCCCAGATACTCACCTGCTGGCTGAAGGTTGACCAGCAGCGGCACGTCATGGCCCAAATTTTGCCAGTCGTCATTGTCCAGCGGCACACCCAGATGGCGGGCAACCGCGTTCAGGTGGATCGGAGCGTTGGTCGAGCCGCCAATGGCCGAGTTCACGACGATGGCGTTTTCAAAGGCTTCGCGGGTCATGACATCGCTGGGGCGCAGATCCTCCCATACCATTTCGACGATCCGACGCCCGGTTTCATAGCTGATCTGGCCACGTTCACGATAAGGGGCCGGGATGGCTGCTGATCCTGGCAATTGCATCCCCAGCGCCTCGGCCAGAGAATTCATCGTTGTCGCAGTGCCCATGGTGTTGCAATAGCCAACGGACGGGGCGGCAGCGGCGGCGATATCCATGAACTCATCGGTGTCGATATTGCCCGCCGCCAAGTCTTCGCGCGCGGACCAGATCACGGTGCCGGATCCGGCGCGCTTGCCCTTCCACCAACCGTTCAGCATTGGGCCGACCGACAGTGCAATCGCGGGGATGTTTACCGTCGCCGCCGCCATCAGCAGCGCCGGAGTGGTCTTGTCACAGCCGATATTCAGAACCACACCATCCAACGGATACCCATAGAGGCTCTCCACCAGCGACAGATAGGCCAGGTTACGATCCAGCGAGGCTGTGGGCCGCTTGCCCGTCTCTTGAATCGGGTGAACAGGGATTTCGATACAGGTGCCGCCGGCCGCAATGATGCCGTCGCGGACACGTTTGGACAGCTCGATATGGTGCCGGTTGCAAGGGCTCAGGTCGCTACCGGTCTGGGCGATCCCGATGATAGGCTTGCCGGATTGAAGCTCTTCCCGCGTTAGGCCGTAATTCAGGTACCGCTCAAGATACAGCGCTGTCATCTCGAGGTTTTCGGAGTTCATAAACCATTTGCGCGATCGCAGGTCTTCTTTGTTTATCTTTTTTGTCATCGGCCGAATTCCCTGTCCTTTTGATCGGTTTGGTTTGTGGTCATCGCGTTTTCTCCGCGCAAAATACCGCAAACCGAATTGCGTGCCCGGTGCCAGCGCTTTCGCAGCTAGGCACTATCGGGTTGGTTTGATTTGAACCCTTTTCGAAACTTTCCATGATTTCGAGATTATGAAGACGAATCGAAAATGGATTTTCAATCTTAATAGTGCCAAAAAGACCTCAAAGTAAGAATTATTAGCGCTATCATTTGCCGCGCCGGGAAATGTGACAATAGAGCGCCGGGCAGGCGCTCCAAAAGGAACTGGCGAATGAAGCAAGGATCAATCGCGTCCCAGCTTGGGGTCAGGGTGCTGGGCTCTATTCGTCAGGCAATCTGGAACAGCTGACCGGAATGGTACGGCCCTTGGAGGAAAACTAATTGTTTCTGGTAGATTCGGCGGCCCAGACCGTCACCGGGAAAAGTGCAAAAATCGCCACGTGCTCTGATCACCGTGCGGCTGTTTTGGCAACTTGATTGAAGAAAAGGATGAGGCCGCATTGGATCACGTGGATTTGTCTAAGAAACTAAAGCAACGGAACGGGGGTATCACGTGAAAAAGATACTGATCATAGGTGGCGGCGGAATGTTGGGCCAGAAACTGGCGCAGCGCATCCGGACCGAGCAGGTTTTTGGCTCTGACGTCGAACTTACGCTGTTCGATCAATCCTTTCCGCCCAGCGGGGTCGTTGGCACGCAGATAGCAGGCGATATTGCTGCGATGGGCACAGCACAGGATTTGGCGGCCCGTCGGCCTGATTTGGTGTTTCACCTCGCAGCTATTGTGTCAGGTCAGGCGGAAACGGATTTCGCCTTGGGTTGGGATGTCAATCTGATGGCCACATGGGCGCTACTGAACGCTCTGAAAGTTGAACATGACGCATCTGAAGGGGAATACCGGCCCAGGTTTGTATTTGCCTCTTCCATCGCCGTATTTGGGGCGCCCTTCCCGGACAAGATCGACGACGAATTCCTGTCGGCACCTTTGACCAGCTATGGCGCGCAGAAAGCGGCGTCCGAGTTGTTGATTACAGATTTCAGCCGCAAAGGGTATATCGACGGCCTGTCGCTGCGCCTGCCGACCCTGTGCGTGCGCCCCGGCAAGGCCAATGCTGCGGCCTCATCGTTCTTCTCGGGCATTATCCGAGAGCCGCTGAACGGTGCCGAGGCGATCCTGCCGGTGGCCGATACCGTGCGCCACTGGCACGCCAGCCCTCGGTCAGCGGCCCAGTTCCTGACTCATGCTGCCGATCTGGATACCCGACTTTTGGAGGGCCGCCATGCGCTGAATATGCCCGGCATCAGTTGCACGGTCGCCGAACAGATCGAGGCGCTGCGCAATGTGGCAGGGCAGGAGGCCGTGGACAGGATCAAACACGTGCCGGAACCGGCCATCGAAGCCATTGTCAAGAACTGGCCACGCGACTTTCAAACCGACCGCGCGCTGAATCTTGGTTTCAGGGCCGAATCCAGTTTTGAAGAGATCATCCGAATTTATCTGGAAGATGACCTGAATTTCTAAGCGTCCAGCGTTTCGCCGGTCAGGTGCCGTTTCAGGTGGTCGTGTATTTTCTGTTGGGTCAGCTTCGGGTCGCCTGAAAGCGCAGCCTCAAGAATATTGGCGTGATGTTCGATATTCATCGAAATGAATTCGAACCGGCGATCCGCGACCATCAATTGTTGCCGGAATTGCGCATAGACGCGTCCATGCATTTGTTTCAGCGTCTCTGATCCGCAGGCTGAAATCAGAGTTTCATGAAACTCTTTCTCGGCGGCGAACCAGATATCGATCAGGTCACTCGGATCGTCTTTGTCGCGGATGCGCCTTTCGATGTGACTTAGTTTGTGATGAGCTGCGGTTAGGCGTGCCTCCCAATCGACGCCGCCGTTTTGGATCGACAATGCGGTTCCCTCTGCTTCCAGCAGAATGCGGACATGGGTCAGTTCGATCAACTTCTGGGGCGCGCGTTGCGGCACGCGGAACCCGCGTTGTTCCTGAAAATCTGCAAGGCCCACAGCAGCAAGCCGGAACAGGGCTTCACGGACCGAACTGGCTGAGCACTTGTATTCTTTCCGCAAGTCTTCCGCCCGAAGCTTGGCCCCGTGTTCGAATCCGTTCGAGATCAGCCGCACCTTAAGATCTTGATAAATATCGACTTCAGCGGTCATCGAAAGAGTTGTCCTGAACGTTACCCTTCGCTCTTCCTATCCCTAATTTCGTTTTTGGGCAATAATCTCGAAATTACGCTCAATTTCACATTTTACTTGTCGCATGCGATTCGGCGTCCTAACGTCAGGCAGCGTCGTTCAAGAGAGGGCTTAGAAACCTTCAGCACGCCACGCTCAACGTCTGGGAGGACAATATGAAATTATTGACGACCGCGGCCGCTGTGGCCGTAGCCACGACCATGGCCGCGACATTCGCCGCTGCCGAAACCACAAAACTGCGCATTCAAACCCATTTCTCGCCGGAACAGCTGTCGGGCAAGATGGCGGCCAAGTTCATCGAGGACATCACCGAAATGTCCAACGGTGAGATCGAGGTCGAGATGTTCTATTCCTCGTCCGTCGTCAAATCGGTCGAGACATTCGACGCCGCCGCAACGGGCATTCTGGATTGCGATATGACGGGTGGCGGCTATCAGACCGGTAAGAACCCCGCATTCCAATTCGCAGGCGATCTGCTGGGTGGCTATCAGAACCCCTATCAGCAGATGGCATGGCTGCTGCATGGCGGTGGCCGCGATGCGCTGAACGAGCTGTATAACGGCTATGACATGGAATTCGTCGGCTGGTGGATTCCGGGACCGGAATCGCTGTCCTCGACCAAACCGATCGCAACGGTCGAAGACTTCAAGGATTGGAAATTCCGTTCGCCTCCGGGTCTGGCCACGAAAGTGTTCGCCGAGCTGGGTGCCTCGCCGATCGTGATGGACTTTAACGAGATCTTCACGGCGCTGGAAACCGGCATCATCGACGGTGCCGACGCGGCGAACCTGACCAACAACGTGGGTCTGGGTCTGTATGAGATCGCGGGTCACACCAACTTCCCGGGCTTCCACTCGATGCCAGCGGATCACCTGGCCTGCCGCAAGGATGTCTGGGAATCCATGCCCGCGCATCATCGCAAGATCATCGAGGTCGCGATGGACAGCCTGGCCCTGCACAACGCCACGATCAACGAGGTGCAGAACGCGCAAACCGCCAAAGACCTGCGCGCCCAGGGTATCCAGCTGTATGAATGGACCCCGGAAGATCTGGCCGCTTACCGCGATGCCGTTCAGGTTGGCTGGACCGAGTTTGCCACCACGCCCGAAGCCAAGGCGCTGTTGGAAAGCCACATTGCGTTCCTGAAAGACATGGGTGCGATGAAATAATCGGCGTCATGCTGAGACGATCCTTCGGAAAGGCTGCGATCCGTGGCCTTTCCGGACCTTTCTCAGGGACGTATGTCGAATGAAAATCACCAAGATCATTAGTCACGTCCTGCGCTACGACATGCCCGAGGTTTTGGGCTATTCGCAGCAATATTACGACAAGCGCAGCGCGCATCTGGTCGAAGTTCAGACCGACGAAGGCGTTACCGGATGGGGTGAGTGTTTCGGCCCCGGTACGGTCGCTCTTGCCAACAAAACCATTGTCGAACAGGTGATCCAGCCCATGGTGCTGGGATCGGATCCGATGGACCGCGACGTGATCTGGCACAAGGTCTACAACCTTCTGCGAGATCATGGGCAGGGTGGCATGCCCCTTCAGGCCCTTTCGGGTGTGGATATCGCTCTTTGGGATATCGCTGGCAAAGTGGCGGGCCTGCCGCTGCACAAGCTGATTGGTGGTGCGCATCGCAGTTCGGTCCCCTGTTATGGCTACGGTATGATGCTGCGCGATGAACCCGTCGATGATCTGGCGCGCCGCTTTACGGACGAGGCCGCCGCGATCAAAGAGATGGGCTTTGTCGCCACAAAGATGAAAACCGGCTTTGGCCCCGAACCAGACGTCAAGCTATGTCAGGCCGTGCGGCGCGGTGTCGGCGACGATTTCCGGTTCATGGTCGATGCCAACCACGCCTATACCACGTCGGATGCGTTCTATGTGGGACGCGCTCTGGACGAGCTTGGAGCCTATTGGTTTGAAGAGCCTGTCGCGCCCGAGGATACCGACGGATACCGCGAGTTGCGCAAAGGGCTGAAAACCAACATCGCTGGGGGCGAGGCGGTGTTCAATCGGTGGTCGTGGCGCACTCTGCTGGAAAGCCGTGGTTTGGATATCGCCCAGCCCGAGGTTTGCGCCTTGGGTGGCGTATCCGAGTATCTGCGGATTCTGGCCTTGTGCCACGCCCATTTCACTCCGGTCGTCAATCACGTCTGGGGCAGCGCAATTGCCGTGTCCACAAACCTGCATCTGCTGGCGGCAATGCCTCCGATGCCGGGCGGCCTGCACCCGTGGGAGCCGATGCTGGAGTTTGACACCACGGACAACAAATTCCGGGACGATCTGCTGACCGTTCCTTTGGACATTCAGGGTCAGGTCAAAGCTAACGCAGGCCGTGTCGCGGTTCCGACCGGGCCGGGCATCGGCGTCGAGCCCGACCGCGACTTCATAGATCACTTCCGGGCCAGGACATAACGACAGGGGGCAGGAAATGCAGAAATCCACGGGTGGAATTATTGAATGGCTGATACCCTTGGCCTTTGTCGGAACGGCCAGTTGGCTGGTCTGGCACCTGCCTGCCTTTCTGCTGGATTGGCTGCCCTACACTTCGGAATCATTGAAGTCTCAGGTGCAGGAGATTTACCTGCGCGCCGACATCACGCCAAATGCCGCTGGCATCTTCGGCGGACATATCGACATTTTTGACATGCTCGCGCTGATCCTGACTCCGATACTTGCGGTGATCGGTGCCCAAACCGTGCGCCCGGCTGCAATGGAGTATGGCGGGCTCAGCGCCATCGACCGATTTGCCCTGTTCATTGGGCGCGTCACCATGATGATGATCGCCATCATGACCATTGTGATGCTTTACGAGGTCTTCCTGCGTTACATTCTGGAAAAACCCACCGAATGGGCCAACGAGATGACCCTGTGGTTCGCCAGCTTCGTCTTCCTGATGTCTGGCTACTACGGGATGCAGCAGCGCAGCCACATCCGCATTTTCCTGCTATACGACGCCGTGCCACGATGGCTGCAACGGGTGTTCGACACGATCTCGACCGTTCTGATCGTGCTTTTCGCCTTCTTCCTTGTCTATGGCAGCTACAAACAGGTCTTCGTCAACAAATTGTATAAATGGGAGCTGTTCGGCTCGGCCTTTAACCCGCCGATCCCGGCGACCCTGCAACCGATGGTGCTGATCGTCATTACGCTGGTGGCGTTTCAGGCGGTCGTGAACCTGATCTCGGATTGGAACAAGGAACCCGAGATTCACACTGACGAACCTGATGAAGAAGAGATTGAAATGCTGAAAAAAGCAGTGGGGCAAGACTGATGGATATTGGAACAATCTCACTGATCCTGATGGTCGCACTTATCGTCTTGCTGGCCATCGGGATGCCGCTGGGTCTGGCCTCGGCCTCGCTGGCGGTTCTTGTATTGGTGCTGAAATTCGAGCCCAACCTGCTGCTCAACCCATTTTCCTTTGGCGACGGGCTGCTGACCGGCAGGCCTGGGACGGGGCCGCTCTATATTCTGGCACAGAAAATATACGGGCTCTTAACGGATTACGTGCTCATATCCGTGCCCTTGTTCATCTTCATGGCCTCTCTGCTGGAACGCTCGGGGATCGCCAAGGACATGTATTCCTCGCTCAATATCTGGTTGTCGCGGACGCGGGGCGGGATTGCCATCGTCACCTCGATCATGGCGGTGATCATGGCGGCGATGTCGGGGATTATCGGGGGTGAGGTCGTTCTGCTGGGCCTGATCGCCCTGCCGCAGATGTTGCGGCTGGGGTATAACCAGAACCTCGCCATCGGTGTGATCTGTGCGTCGGGCTCGTTGGGGACGATGATCCCGCCGTCAATCGTGTTGATCATCTATGGTCTGATCACCGAAACCTCGATCAAGTCGCTGTTCACCGCGTCCTTCATCCCCGGCTTCATGCTGGCGTCGATGATCATCCTCTACATCATCATCCGCACCCGGCTGAAACCCGATGATGCCCCCTTGCCTGAACCCGACCCGAACGACCCCGAGCCGACCGAAAAGCGCAAGCTGTTCGCCGCGTTCATGTGTATCGTCGTTGCCGGATTTTCCACCGTTCTGTTCATCCGGGCCGCGTTCTTCGAACTGTCAGGATCGAATGCCGCCAGTCAGGGTGAGCCCGCGCGGTTCGGGACGGCGGATTACCTGCCCTGGTTCGCAGGCATAACCATTGTTGCGCTGCTGCTGATCTTCTTCGTCTTCGGCAAAGAGCGCGCGCGCGTTGGCTGGCATATGGGCAAAGGGCTGGTCGCACCGATGGTTGTGATCGGCGTGGTTCTGGGTTCGATCTACGGCGGCATCACCGGTATCACCGAGGCTGCCGGAATGGGCGCGTTCGCTGTTCTGATCATCGCCATCCTGCGCGGAGAAGGCTCGTTCGAGCTGGTCTGGGACAGTCTTATGCGCACTCTGAAATCCACCGGTACGATCATCTGGGTCACGATTGGTGCCGCATCGCTGGCGGGGGCCTATACCATCGCGGGCGGACCGCAATATGTGGCTGATCTGATCGTGGGTCAGGAATTGCCACCGATGCTGGTCATTCTGGTGATGATGCTGATCCTGCTGTTCATGGGCGCGTTCATGGATTGGGTCGGGATCGTCTTGCTGATCATCCCGGTCTTCCTGCCCATCGTGCTGCGCCTGCCCATCGAAGAGATCGGCCTGATCGGCCAGCTGCAGCCAAATCACGTAGCGATCTGGTTCGGCGTGGTGTTCTGTATGAACATGCAGGTCAGCTTCCTGTCGCCGCCCTTTGGACCGGCCGCGTTCTATCTGAAATCGGTGGCCCCGCCGCATATCAGCCTGACTGATATCTTCCGCGGCTTCCTGCCCTTTATCGGCATCCAGATTCTGGCGCTTTCGGTGCTGCTGATCTGGCCCAATATCATCGCAATCCTGTTGTGAGGATCGACCCATGCTGACGCAAGAGCAAATCTCACGTTTTGAAACCGATGGCTATCTGGTCGTGCCAGACGTTATTCCGCCTGACATTCTGAACCGGGTGATCGACGAATACTCGACCCTGCTGGATGGGCTTTATGCGGACTGGTTCGCGCAAGGTCTGGTGCCCAGCCCCGAGGGTCTGGATTTCTGGGGCAAGCTGCTGGCCGCTTACGAGGCCCGGTGCGACTATTTCCAGCCCATGGATATTTCTCTGCCCGGCGACCGGATCATGGCCGATACGCCTTTTCACATCGGACCCGCCGTGTTCGAGATGATGACCGCCAAGCCGCTTTTGGACGTGGTCGAGCAACTGATCGGCTCGGAACTGACCAGCAACCCCATTCAGCACGTGCGCCTGAAACCTCCGGCGCGGAAGCTGGCAAATGATGAAATCCGCGCGCATATTACTGCAACGGACTGGCATCAGGACCGGGCTGTTGCGCTGGAGGATGCGGACCAGACCGACATGGTCACTGTTTGGATCGCGGTGAACGATGCGACGGTCGAAAACGGCTGTTTGCAAGTGCAGGCCAAAGCCCCGGATCAGGACATCCTGCCCCATTGCGCGCGCACCCAGACCGGGATCGCGGACGGGTTTGTGGATGAGACGACTGCTGTCCCCCTGCCGGTCACAGCCGGAGGCATCGTCCTGTTTCACCCTCTGACCCCGCATGCCTCGCTGGTCAACACCACGGATCAATTCCGCTGGTCCTTCGACATACGCTACAGCGCGACGGGGCAACCCACAGGGCGCGAGCATTTCCCGGATTTCGTGGCCCGGTCCCGCGTCAACCCTGACCGCGAATTGCACGACTGGCGTGTCTGTCGCTCGAACTGGGAGGCCGCCCGCGCGCGTCTGGCCACCCAGCCGCATATCGACATTCATCGGTGGGACTCGACCTCTCCGTTCTGCGCATGAGGGAAACCGGACATGACATCTGTTCTGGCAGATAACGGCTCCACGCCGTGCGCAACAGGAGCAGCGCAGTGAAACGTATCCTCGTCGTTGGCGGCGGGCTGATCGGCATTCGCCATATCCAAGCCGTTAAGCAACATCCGGGCTGTCATCTTGTGGGGCTTGCTGACCCGGACATGTCGATCCGTGTGGACGCAACCCGGTTCGCCAGTATGGATGACGTTCAGGACGATGTGGACGGCGTCATCATCGCCACCCCTACGCATCTGCACGCCGCGCATGGCATGGCGGCGGCAGCACGCGGATGGCATATGCTAATCGAAAAACCCGTTGCCGGCACCGTGGCCGAGGCGCAGGCGCTGGCCCGTGCCCTTGAACAGGCTCAGGTCCGCAGTCTGGTCGGCCACCATCGCCGCTATCACCAAGTCCTTCAACATCTTAAGGCCAAGATCGCCGAGGGCGTCATCGGGCGGGTCATCAATGTCTCGCTTTTATGGGCGATGCGAAAGCCGGACGCTTATTTCGAACAGAACTGGCGCACCTCGGGCGGCAGCCCGGTGATGATCAATCTTGTCCACGACATCGACGTTTTACGCTTTGTCATCGGCGAGATTAGCGAGATTGCCGCCTTGCGAGGCGCTTCACTGCGCGAGACGGACAGGATTGAAAGCGGCGCGGTGGCGCTTGCATTTGAAAACGGGGCGACGGGAACCATCAGCTTCGCCGATACCGCGCCCAGCCCCTGGGGGTTTGAGGCCGGGATCGGCGAGAATCCCAATATCGGCACCACCCATCAGGACATGATGTGGATCACCGGCACAAGAGGGGCCATCAGTTTCCCGTCGCTGACTCTGTGGCAGGGCAAGGATTGGGGCACCCCGTCAGAGCGCGTGGAGTTCGACAAACCGGCCCAAAGCTGCGTGCCGCTGGACGCGCAGTTGGATCATTTTCTCGACGTGATGGACGGGGTCGCTCCGCTGATTGATGTGGCCGACGCCGCGCGTACCCTTGCGGTCGCCACCCGGATTGAAGAGGCGTTGGCGAAACAGAGTGCGGGCTTGCCGGTGCGGGCCTGAACACGCGCTCGCAAAGGATGGGCGCAGAGACACTTAAGACGAATTGATGGAAAGGAATTCGCATGAGCAAACCTTCTGTTGGATTTATTGGCCTCGGGCTGATGGGCGGGGCCATGGTCAACCGGTTGCTGGACATGGGCTATGCGGTCACGGTTCTGGGCAACCGCGATCGCACCCATCTGGATGCTGCGATCGCCCGCGGCGCGGTTGAGGCACAAAACGCAAAAGATCTGGCTGCTGCCAGTGACATCGTGATGCTATGCATGGGCACTTCGGATCAGGTCGAGGCGCGGATGCGCGGGGAAAACGGCGTGATTGCGGGTTTGAAGCCCGGCGGCATTGTGGTGGACTTTGGCACCTCGCTGCCCGGCAGCACGCGGACCCTCGCGGATGAGGTTTCTGCCGCCGGGGGCAGCTATCTGGACGCACCGCTGGGGCGCACGCCCTCACACGCGCTGGAGGGCAAGCTGAACATCATGGCCTCGGGGGATCAGGCCGCTTTCGACACCGCAAAACCTGTGCTCGAAGATCTGGGTGAGAACGTGTTCCACCTTGGAGCCGTCGGCTCGGGGCACACGATCAAGCTGATCAACAACTTCTTCGGCATGACCGTGGCCAATGCCATGGCCGAGGCTTTCGCCATGGCCGATGTGGCTGGGGTGGATCGCAAGCAGTTGTACGATGTGATGGCTGCGGGGCCACTGCATTCGGGGATGATGGATTTCGTCACCGCCTACGGCGTTAATCAGGACCCGAACCAACTGGCCTTTGCGATTAAGAACGCAGCCAAGGATATCGGGTATTACGACCAAATGGCGCGCGATGCGGGTGTCAGTAGTGTGATGTCACAGGGCACCTTGGCCGCGTTGAACGATGCGCGCGACACTGGTCAGGCGGACGATATGGTCAGCCAGATGGTCGACTATTACGTCAACCGGTTCAAACCCTAGGCGATGGCCGTCGCCGCCCGATCGACCGCAGATTTGCCGCGTCTGGGCATCGTGTTGATGCTTCTGGCGTGGCTGCTGTTTTCCTTTGTCGATTTGGGGGCGAAATGGCTGGCCGTCGCCGGATTTCCGGCCTTTCAACTGGCGTTCATGCGCTATGCGGGCCATTTTGTGATCTCGCTGGGTGTCATCGCAAAGGGGGGCTTCCAGCCCAGCCGGTTTCATACCGATCATCCGTGGCAACTGATCAGCCGGGCTCTGCTGCTGATTTCGGCCACGGTGTTCAACTTCTACGCCCTTCGGTTCTTGCCGCTGACAGCGGTGTCTGCGATCATGTTCTCAAGCCCGGTGATCGTGTGTTTCCTGTCGGTCTTTGTCCTGAAGGAAACCGTGGGGCCGTGGCGGTGGTTTGCCATCCTTCTGGGCTTTGTTGGCGTCCTGGTGATCGTCCGCCCCTTTGGCGCGGTGTTCCACCCCACCATGTTACTGATCGTCTACAACGCGACGGCACTGGCGCTGTATTCGATCATGACCCGACGGCTGTCCGGGGTCGTGTCGGTTGATACGATGCAGTTCTATCTGGGCCTCACTGGAACAGTTGTCCTGTTGCCCTTTGCGGTGTGGTTCTGGATGCAGCCCGAAAACCTGTGGAGCATGATCGTGCTGATCGGACTGGGCGTCTTCGGATGGGGCGGCCACCAATTGCTGACAAACGCGCATCGCTTTGGCACCGCCAACCAGTTAATGCCCTTTACCTATTCCTTCCTAATCTACATGGCGATCTGGGGTTATCTGTTCTTCGATACCGTGCCGGACGCCAGCACGCTGACGGGGGCTGCGCTGATCATGGGCGCCGGGCTGATCATCTGGAAACGGGAGAAGCGATAGCGGCCCTTATCCCCTCACCGCAGCCAACACATCTTGCGCCCCTATGATCTGCAACAGCGCTTTGTCCGGCTCATCCTGCTGGGTCGCCTGCGCGATGTCTGCCGCCAAGGGATCGTTCAGCGCGCGTCCTTGGACGGTTTCTGACACACAATAGGCAATCCATGCCCGTAACCCTTCGGCAACCGCTTTTGATCCGGTCTCGCGCAGGGTGGGGATGAACCTGTAGGGCAGTTTCTGGCTGCCATCCATCGCGATCTGATCCAGTCGGTGGGCGAGTTCGGGGTTCTCGAACCGGGCAATCAAGGCGGCGGCATAGTTTGGGACCTGATCCTGTACCTCGTCTGGCAGCGTTCTTCCGGCATCGGCCATCAAATCCTGTACAAGCGGACGCAGAACAGGGTCGCGGATCGCCTCATGCACATAGGTTAGCCCACGTCCCAACCCCGCGTAGGCCAGCAGCGAATGCGCACCGTTCAGCATTCGCAATTTGCGCAATTCGTGCGGAGCGACGTCCTTGACGAATTGCACGCCCGGCCAGTCGGGGCGTGGGCCTGCGAAGTTGTCTTCGATCACCCATTCCGAGAACGCTTCGGTCGGGACGGCCATGGGATCGCCGCTGATGGCGCGCACCGCATCCGTGGTCGCCGGAGTGATCCGGTCAACCATCGCGTTTGGAAAGCTCAGTCTGTCCCAGTTCAGGTCCAGCCCTGCGACCGCGGCGAAATCGGCAACGGCCGTTTTCAGGGCGTCGCCGTTGCCCACCCGATTGTCACAACTCAGCACCGATACCGGGCTATCGCGCACCGCAAGCCCGAAGGCCAGAAATCCGATCAGGGTCGACGGGCCTTGCCCTGCAAGATCAGAGGCGATGGCCGGATCGTCCAACTGCAACCGACCTGCGCTGTCCAGATGATAGCCCTTCTCGGTCACTGTGGCCGAGATGATATCTGCCTCAGCCATGGCCTGGAAAATCGCGTCTCGGTCATCGGGCAGGGTCAGAACATCGCGCAGAACCCGGATGCGCCGGACACCTTGACCCTGCACGCACAGGTCATAGTCAAACCCTTGCTGCGCCAACCCGTCCCGGATCGCTGTAGACCGCAAGCTGACTCCGACCAAATCCCAGCCCTGCGCCTGATCGGTGTAGTCCAGCAAATGCGCACGAGCGAAGTTGCCGAGACCGAAATGCAGTATCAGCCCCATACTATAGCTCCAGCCCGTAGACCTGCCGCGCCAGATCAGTGGTCAAAAGTTGCGCCAGCCGTTCAGCGTCGGCCATCCCGAAATACCCACGATCGATTTGCTGGGACAGATGCAGCGCCACGCCGCGCCGCCACATGTCGTGGCGCGCCGGGATCGACAGAAAGGCACGGGTGTCGTCGTTGAACCCGGCCAGATTGAAGTAACCTGCCGTTTCCACCACTTGATCGAAATAGCGCGCGATCCCCGCAGGGCTGTCATGGAACCACCAGGGCGGGCCAATGCGCAGACAGGGCCAGTGACCCGCCATCGGGGCCAGCTCTCGGGCATAGGTGCCCTCGTCCAGTGTGAACAGGATGATACGTAGCTTTGGCGAATTGCCAACACGGTTCAGCAGCGCGTCCAGTCCGTGCACCCAATCCATCGCGATGGGAATGTCTGCCCCTTTGTCACGCCCGAAGCCCTGCATCACAGCGCGGTTGGTGTTGCGTCTGCTGCCCGCGTGGATTTGCATGGTCAGCCCGTCCTCGACCGACATCTGCGCCATTTCGATCAGCATGTGACCATAGAACCGCCGGGCATCCTCGGCGCTGCCTGCGCCCTGCCGCAACCGTTGATAGATCGGGTCGGGATCGTCCAGCCATTCGGTCTGCACTTTCTCGATCCCGTGATCGGTGGCCGTGCAACCCAGTTCGATGAACGCGGCACGCCGCTGGCGCAGGGCTTCAAGATAGCCGCTGAAGCTACCGACATCACAACCGGTCATCGCACCCAGTGCAGTCAGGTTCTGGACGAAATCCGGGTCCGCTCCATCCAGAACCCCGTCGGGGCGGAAAGTTGGAACAACGCGCCCGCTCCAACCGCTGTCGCGGATCGCTTTGTGAGGGGCCAGATCATCCAGAACCGAGTCCGTGGTGGCCAGAACCTCGATCCCGAACCGTTGGAAGAGCGCCCTTGGCCGGAACGCGGGCTGCGCCAGACGGGCGGCAATCTGATCATAGATCGCATCGGCGGTGTCCGGCGACAGATCTTGAGAAACCCCCAGAGTTTCCCGCAGAACATAGCTGATCCAGATCCGCGACGGGGTGCCCAGAAACAGGTCCCAATGAGTGGCAAAAGCGCGAAACACCTGACGCGGGTCCGCATCGCGTCCCGCAGGGCCCACCCCCAGTTGCTCTAGCGGAACGCCTTGGGAATAGAGCATGCGGAACACATAGTGATCGGGCACCACCAGCAGCTCGGCCGGGTTGGGAAAGGCTGCATCCTGCGCGAACCAGCTTGGGTCGCAATGACCGTGCGGGGACACGATGGGCAGGTCTTTGATGCCCAGATACAGGTCTTCTGCCATGCCCTTTAAATTGCCTGTCAATTTCCCCTCCGTGCTTTGCCCAAGGAACAGTTAACACATTTTTTACGGCTTGCATCTTTCGGGTACAAAGCCTCAGACTGATCCCAGGAACCGGGGGGAAGAATGAACATTGCGCTGATTGGTTTGGGGATGGTTGCGGGCACCCATGTTGCTGCGATCTCCGCATCGGACCCCGGCTTGACGCTGGCTGGTGTTCTGGGGCGTGACCCTGGAAAAACCGCGCAAATTGCGAACCGGCATGGCACGCGGGCCTATGCATCGGTTCAGGAGATCGCCAATGATCCATCCGTCGATTTCGCAATCATCGCCACCCCACCGGACCAGCGCTTGTCACTTGTGCAAACCCTTGTAGCGGCAGGTAAACCTATTCTCATGGAAAAGCCGGTTGAGCGGGATTTACAAGCCGCCACCCGGATCGTCGAACTGTGCGAAACTGCCGGGGTGCCGCTGGGCATCGTGTTTCAACACCGCGCACGAGCGGCCTCGGCTGCGCTGAAGGCGGCCTTGGAGGCAGGCGAGCTGGGCTCAATCGCGACGGTCGATATCTGTGTGCCGTGGTGGCGTGACCAAAGCTACTATGACGCGCCGGGGCGCGGCACCTATGCGCGCGATGGCGGTGGTGTGATGATCTCGCAGGCGATCCATACGCTGGATCTGGCCATGTGGCTGCTGGGGCCGATCACCTCGGTTCAGGCCATGATGCGGCAGACGCCTCTGCATGATCTGGAGGCCGAGGATTGGGCCGGTGCTTTATTCGAAACTGAAAGCGGCGCTATCGGCAATTTGATGGCCACCACCGCCGCATTTCCGGGCATGGCCGAGACCATCACGATCCAAGGCACCCGCGCCAAGGCGCATCTGGGCGCAGGCGTATTGACGATCACCGCGATGGATGGAACTCAGACAACCTTTGGCGAGACGGCAACGACCGGGGGTGGCGCCGATCCGATGGCCTTTACCCATGAATGGCACCAATCGGTGATTGAAGATTTTGCCGAAGCGATCCGCACGGGCCGTCCGCCCATGGCCACGGGCCGCAGCGCGCTTTTGACCCATGCGGTCATTGATGCGATGCAAATCGCCAGCGAAACCGGCCTGAAAACGAGAGTATCCGCATGAGCCTGACCTGCGTCGCCCTTGGGCTGGATCACCGCCATATATATGGCATGACTGAAAACATGCGCAAAGCGGGGGTTGTCTGTGTCGGCTATTGGACGGAGGGAGACCCCGTCACTCTGCCTGGCTATGTCAAACGGTTCCCCGACATCCCCCGGTTTGACCGCCTGGAGGACGCGCTTGGCTGCGGTGCCGATCTGGCCCTGGTCTCGGCCATTCCGGCAGACCGCGCGGCGCTGACGGTCAAGGCCATGCAAAACGGCATGGACGTCATGAGCGACAAGCCCGGCTGCACATCCTTCGAACAGTTGGATCAGATCAAACGGGCCGTGGCCGAAACCGGGCGCATATGGTCGGTTAATTTCTCGGAACGGTTCGAAACCGCCGTTAGCACCCGCGCCAGCGAGTTGGTTTCGGCAGGGGCTATCGGGCGGGTCGTGCAGACCATCGGGTTGGGCCCGCACCGCCTGAACAAACCCACCCGACCGGACTGGTTCTTCAAACGCGACCGGTACGGGGGGATTTTGGCTGATATCGCCTCGCACCAGATTGATCAGTTTCTGCACTATACTGGGTCGGATACGGCCCAGATCACCAACGCATTCGTCGCCAACTATGCCAATCCCGACGACCCCGAATTGCAGGATTTCGGAGAGCTGAGCCTGCGCAGCGCCCATGCCACTGGCTATATCCGGGTGGATTGGTGCACGCCCGATGCGCTGCCCAATTGGGGTGATGGGCGGCTGACGATCTTGGGAACCGAGGGGTATATCGAACTGCGTAAATATGTGGACGTAGGCGGCGCACCCGGTACAGATCACCTGATTCTGGTCAATGGTGAGCGGTGTGAAAAGATCGACGCCTCAGGCGCTGGCCTGCCGTATTTCGCGCGTCTGGCCCATGATATCCAACACCGCACCGAAACCGCGATGACGCAGGCGCATTGCTTCACGGTCATGGAACTGGCGCTGCGGGCGCAGGAAATGGCAGAGGCGTCATGATCAATGTCGCAATCCTCGGCGCGGGTATCGGAGCGCAACATCTGGCGGCGCTGTCTCAGCTTGGCGATAGGTTCCGCGCGGCCGCCGTTGTCGATAAGGATGCAGCCCGGATTGAACAGATCAGGGGCGATGCTGATTTCGCGGCGCTGACCGAGATTCAGGATGCACTGGATGATCCCTCCATCGACCTTATTGATATCTGCCTGCCGCCGCATCTGCATGTGCCGATCACGCTGGCCGCGCTGAAGGCCGGAAAGCACGTGGTGTGCGAGAAACCTCTGGCCACCTCGATGCGGGATGTGGACCAGATCATCGAAACAGCGCGAAACACGGGCAAGCAGGTGTTTCCGGTCTTTCAATACCGCTGGGGCCCGGCCCTGTCGCAACTCCGCCACTTACAGAATGAAGGTCTGACCGGCGCCGTCCAGACCGCCGCGCTTGAAACGCACTGGTCGCGCGGGGCCGATTACTACGCTGTCCGCTGGCGCGGAACGTGGGAGGGCGAGCGCGGTGGGGCTGTGCTGGGCCATGCGATCCACAACCACGACCTGCTGACGCATATCGCGGGTGACATTGCGTCGGTTTCGGCGATGGTGACAACGCGGGTCAACCCGATCGAAACCGAAGACTGCGCGGCCATCTGCTTTGCCATGACATCGGGCGCGTTGTGCACCAGCAACATCACTCTGGGCGCGGCAACGGACGAAACACGCCTGCGGATCGTGTTTGAACACCTGACCGCAACCTCGGGCACCGAACCTTACGCGCCGGGTCAGGCGAAATGGACCTTCACGGCCCGCGACCCCGCCCGGCAGAAAGACATCGACACCGTGCTTAGCCGCGCACCCACGGAACCCGCCGGATTTGAGGGGTTTTTCGCAGAAATCAGCAAAGCCCTGCGCGGGCAGCCGAACACGGCGGTGACGCTTGCCGAAGGTGCGGCCTCGGTCAGTCTTGTCGCCGCGATCTACCATGCGGCACGCAGTGGGCAGCGAGTGGCACTGCCCATCACACCCGATCACCCGCTTTATGAAGGATGGCTGCCATGAAACAATGCTGGCGCTGGTTTGGCCCAGAAGACCCGATTGCCCTGTCCGATCTGCATCAGGTGGGCGTTCAGGGCATCGTCACCGCCTTGCACCACATCCCGCCCGGTCAGCCTTGGGACGTCCCGGCTATTGCCGACCGGCAAGCCATGCTGGCCGAGGCTGGCTTTGAATGGGACGTCGTCGAAAGCCTGCCCGTTTCCGAGACGATCAAAACACAGACGACGGACATGGCAGCGCATCTTGAGGCCTATAAATTCAGCCTGCGCGCGCTGGCGTCTCGCGGGATTGAGGTGGTGTGCTACAACTTCATGCCGATCCTCGATTGGACCCGCACCGCCCTGCGCGCGCCGCAACCCCATGGCGGCTCTGCCATGCTGTTCGATCTGACTGATTTTGCCACGTTCGACATCCACATCCTGAAACGTCCCGGCGCGTCCGAGGATTATTCCGAACTTGTCCAGCACGCGGCCTCCAAACGGTTCGCCGAAATGTCCGACACGGCCAAATCCCGGCTGCAACACAATGTCACCGCCGGGCTACCGGGTGCCAATGACCAGTGGAGCGTCGAGGATGTCCGCGCCTTGCTCGAAACCTACCGCGACATTGACCGCACCCGCTTGCGCGCACACCTTGTCGACTTTTTGGCCGAGGTTGCCCCGGTCGCGCAGGAGCATGGTCTGCGCCTGTGCTGTCACCCGGACGATCCGCCGTTTTCTCTGCTCGGGCTACCGCGCGTGATGTCCAGCGTGGATGACTACGGTGCCGTTCTGGACGCGGTTGACCTGCCTTCGAACGGCGCGACGCTGTGCACCGGATCGCTGGGCGTGGCGGCCAGTTTCGACGGGCCGGAATTTGTCCGCAGGCATGGCAGCAAAATCCACTTCGCGCATCTGCGCAACACGAAACGAATTGCAGGATCGGACGCAGAAAAACCCGATTTCTACGAGGCCGCGCATCTGGAAGGCGACACTGACATGGCGGGCACCGTGCGGGAATTGATGGCCGAGCAGAAACGACGAAAACAGGCAGGCCGCAGCGATTGGCAAATTCCGATGCGCCCGGATCATGGGCAGGAGTTGCTGTCTGACCGGGGCGGCCACAGCACGCCGGGTTACCCTTTGATCGGCCGGATGCGCGGCTTGGCCGAACTGCGCGGTCTGATGGCAGCCTTTACCTGATTGACACTGCATTTAAGTGCTTGCCTGACGGCAGTAATCCCCGTTTACTGATCGCACCTAACCGGGCAGCGGGGTGTCTTTGGGACGCGCCCGACGTCTTTTGCAAGACGCGTGAAACCCCCGCGAAAACCGATGCAGGACCGCATCTTTTTCACAGCATCAGCCCGCTCCGATAGGGCTGAAAAACGGGAGGTTTCCGAATGAAAACCGCAGGCGTAATCGGTCTTGGGGATATGGGCAGCGGGCTGGCCAAGAACCTGATCAAGAATGGCTTTGAAACCTCGGGCTTTGACCTGAGCGAAACACGCATGGCCGCATTTGCCGATATGGGTGGGTTGGCAAAGGACAGCGTGGGTCAGGTGGGTCGTCACGCCGCCAGCGTGTTTGTCATGGTCATGAACGGCGATCAGGCCCGCGCGGTCATTCTGGGCGAGGATGGGCTGGTGGCCAACATGACCAAGGGCGGAACCGTGATCCTGTCGGCGACGATCACACCCGCCGAGGCGCGCGGCATTGCGCAGGACATGGAAGGGTCAGGCATTCACCTGATCGACACACCCGTTTCGGGCGGGTTTCCCGGCGCGCAGAATGGCACGTTGACGATGATGGCGGCCGCCGCGCCCGAGGTCCTGGACCAGAACGCCGAGGTGATGCAGGCCGTTTCCGGCACCATTCACCGGGTGGGGGAACATGCTGGCGACGGACAGACCGTCAAAGCCTGTCTGCAATCGCTGATCGGCTCGATCTTTTCGGCCACGTTCGAGGCTGCGGCCCTTGCTGCCAAGGCTGGTGTCAGCGGTCAGGCCCTGCTGGACGTGTTCGCGTCCTCCAGCGCAGGCTGCGGCGTGGTGAACACGGCGCTTGGAAACATCATTGATCGCAAGTTCGTCGCCACCGGCAGCCATATCGCCACCATGCACAAGGACCTGACCATATCGCTGGCCGTGGCCGGAGAGCTTGGGGTTCCGATGCAGACCGCCGCGTCCGCGATGCAGATCTTTCACGCCGGGAAAACGAAATACCCAGATGGCGACAACTGGATCTGCACAAAGGTGATCGAAGAGATCATCGGCGCCGAACTGCATCGCTAAAGGAGGCCCGTCATGAAATTAGGAGTTATTTGCGACGGGATTTCCCGCGATCTGAAACATGCGGTCGATGTCATGGATGAATTCGGTCTGGACTATGCTGAACTTCAATTCGTCGGCGATACCGAAGTGGGCGATCACAGCCCGCAGGAGATTGCCGAGATTGATGCGCTGTTGCGGGATCGGGGCAAACCCGTCTCATGCCTGTCGCGCCATATTTTCGCGGGTATGACAGCCGCCAACCAGCCCGGAGACGAGCTGCATGTCAAACATATGGACGCGCTGAAGCGGGTGATCGACATGGCGCATATCGTCGGCTCTCCGCTGGTACGGATCATGACCCAAAGGAAAGAACAGATTCTGTGGGGCAAAAACGGGGCCGAGAAATGGAACGTTGCCCATGGTGTCTGGGATACGATGCCGCCCCTGATCGCGCCTGCCGTAGAACTGGCTAAAGCCGAGGGCGTGACGCTGGTTGTCGAGACCGGGAACGGTACGCTGGTGAACTCGAACTACACCGCGCGCAAGCTGATTGACGATCTTGACGCCAAAGATGTGCTGAAGGTCCTGTGGGACCCCGGCAACAACTGCTGGTGTCATGAACTGGCCTATCCCGACGGGTATGACGAGCTGCGCGGTGGCTATCTGGGCCATATCCACATCAAGGACGTCAAGGTGGACACGCCACGCGCAACACTCGAAGTGCGCCGGATGGGCGAGGGTCAGCTGGCCGATCTGTTCGCCCCGATTGCCGCTGCTCTCCGCTCGGATGGCTATGACGGCGTGGTGTCCTTCGAAAGTGTCTATCACCCCGGCAATGGCAATTTCGAGGACGGGTTCCGTTTGTGCGTGGACCGGTTCAAAGAAGTGTTTGCGTAACGCGCGCACCTGTGCCCGCGTGACTTACGCGGGCACTTCCATATGTTCGGCGTTCAGCTTGTCCCAATCAAACTCGACCCCGATGCCCGGCGTATTCGGGGCCACCGCCAGACAGTTTTCAACGACCAGAGGGCGGGTCGTGTACTGGTCGATGGGAAAAGAATGAACCTCAAGCCAACCCGCGTTGGGTTGCGCGGACACAAGACTTACGTGCAGCTCCTGCATTCCGTGACTGCAAACCGGGATATTGTGCTTGGCGCTCAGCGCCGCGACCCGCAGCCAGCCGGTGATGCCTCCGCAATTCGACGCGTCGGGTTGGATGAAGCTTAGTTTGGCGTCGTCAAAGGCGTATTCGAACTCATGGATGGTGTGCAGGTTTTCCCCCATGGCCAACGGAACGCCCGTGGCGTCAGCGATACGGCCATAGCCTTTGTAGTCATCGGGAATCGTGGGTTCTTCGAACCACAGGATATCGTGCTCGGCAAAGCCCTTGGCGGCGGTGATCGCCTGATCCACTGTCATCGAATAATTGGCGTCGACCATAAAGAAGCGATCTGGCCCCAACATCTCGCGCACAGCTTTTGCGCGAGCCAGATCATCGGCCAGATCAGGCTGGCCGACCTTGATCTTCACTCCGTTGAACCCGCGTGACAGATAGCCCTCGGTCTGGCGCAACAACTTGTCGAGCGAGAAGTTCAGGTCGATCCCACCCGCATAAGCCTTGCAGCGGTCCGCTGTACCCCCGGCCATTTGCCAAAGCGGTGCGCCGGTGCGTTTGCCGCGCAGATCCCACAGCGCAATATCGACGGCCGAAATCGCAAATGAGGCGATGCCGCCCCGCGCCACGTAGTGCACATGCCACTGCATGGCGTCATACAGGTCTTCTATCCGATCGGCGTCCTGTCCGACCAGAAAAGGAGCCAAGTCATTTTGAATCATTGCCAGAATGGCATGGCCGCCCTTGCCTCCGGTATAGGTGTAACCGACTCCTTCGCCCCCATCATCAGTTCGAATCGTGACAGTGATCAGCTGGAAAAACGTGTGATCGCCGTGCTTTGCGTCCACCAGCACCTCGGTCAACGGAACATTGAACAATCGCGCCGAGAGGTTTTCGATACGTGCCACGGTCCAAGGCCTCTTTTGATGTGTCGATGTTTGGAAACTGTAAGAGGGTAAATGGAAAAAGAAAGCCCAAGATCAGCGGTAAGTAAGCCCTAGGGTCAGGACCCATTGATTTCCGTTCTTCGGCATGATTCACCGTTCGAAAATGAGCGGTGACATGTCTGACCTTTTCTGGCTGAGCG
>NZ_JBQFLQ010000020.1:0-12799 GCF_056531325.1 Ruegeria sp. N8
GCCAGCACCAGCGACCAGTCTTCAGCACCCGGAACGACTCGACAGCGGGTCGTCAGCGCCAGTGGACGGTCGATCCAGCGGTCTAGTCAGCACCCGTTAACGAGCTCTCTAGCGGTCAGAAATGCCCGTCGCAGAGCTTAGCGAATGCCCCGAAACCGCCCCAGTTGGTCGGGCTTCTCTAAAAAGCCGATAACAATCATCGGGCGGCAAGGATTCCTACCACCCCAGCCAGCTCATCAGAACATGGAACGACTGTAGGCGCTTGGGGCTAAACCCTCCGAGAAATGCCCCCGTTTATGCCCCAGTGGTTTCGGGTGTTACGGGTGCGCAGGGTGAGCCCTCTGAAGTCGTTGAAAGCCCATGCCACAGGTCATAGCAGGTCGCGATCGACCCCGTTCGCCCAGAAGTCCCAGTCGTCGCGCTTGTTATCCGCCGCCGACCCCTCAATCAGACTATCCGGGCGCATACGGTGTACTCCATCCCGCGAGCGCTGGAGATTTTACTCCGAATGAGATCAATTATGCACTTCCTCTTGATGCAAATCAAAAGTTACATTCTGATTTTAAGATATATTTAAGCACTTTCGGAGTTCTGCAAAAAGGAAGGGATGGCTGAAGTTTCAATGCTCCGCATTGGTGAAATTGGACCGTTGTCTGCTGCCTATGAGGCCCACGGAAACTTGCAAATCGATACACCAGTTGAGATGAAGAGAAGCGACAGAAAAAGACTTAAAGCGCTATGCGTAGCTATTTGCTCGCTTCTCTCTGCGTGCGCGCCCTCCCTTCCAGACATAAACACTGCCAATTTAGCATCGCGTTCAACGATAAACTTGTCCGTGCGGATCGTAGACGGAGATGTCCGTAGCACCGCTTATACGCGAGGCGAAGGTGCTGTTTCGGGTATTGGCGCAGGCGCCGGAGGTGCTTTGGAGGCGGGGCTTTCCTCAGCAGACCCATTCGGACTGGCTCTCGGTGTCGCATTAGTTCCTGTGTTTGCCACTGCAGGAGGAATCTATGGTGCCGCGAGTGGAACGTCGCGATCGCGTGAGGAAATTGTACGTGCATTAGATACACTGAACCGGGCATACCAACCATCAAAGTTTGAACGAGCATTCGAAGCGACACTTTCCAACTCTTTGAGTACTGGACTTTTCGATGGCGTGCCGCCGTGTTTCACAACCAGTTCAAGCAGATCAAGCTGCCCACAAGGTGCACAAACTTCCAATCTTGTTATTCGCACCTCGTTTAACCTAGTTCCGGCCGACTCTGGTGCAGGTTCTGGAAATTTGGACTTTGTTGTTCAGACGCTTTTGACCGCCGAACCTAAGGGTGTCCTGCAGCCGGAGTGTATTTCGCTCAGATATACGAATTTCGCCGGTAACTTATTTGAGTTAGCAGAAAACAACGGTCAGCCCATGACAACGTCTCTTCAGTCAACGCTGTATGATTTTGCCGTGGAATTGCCTCTATTTCTTAGATCTGCGGAAGCTGATTGGGGTGAATCAAGTTGGACAAGACTGAGGTGCGCCGAATGATATGTTTGGATTGACATCGTCTCGAGCGTTCAGAGCGCAATTGGAAACTTACGTGCATCCGAGGATTTGCGGATTCGTCTGATTGAGGGGTCGGCGGCCGATAACAAGCGCGACGACTGGGACTTCTGGGCGAACGGGGTCGATCGCGACCTGCTATGACCTGTGGCATGGGCCTTCAAAGACCTCAGAGGGCTCACCCTGCGCACCCGTAACACCCGAAACCACTGGGGCATAAACGGGGGCATTTCTCAGAGGGTTTAGCCCCAAGTGCCTGCTGTCTATCCATGTTCTGATGAACTGGCTGGGGTGGTAGGAATCCTTGCCGTCCGATGCTTAGACTCGGCTTTTTTGCGAAGCAGAAGAAACTGGGGCAGTTTCGGGGGCATTTTATCGCTGGATCGACCGCTGACGAGACCGCCAGAGGACCGTCCACTGGCGCTGGCTGGACCGCTGACGACTGGTTCCGGGTGCTGAAGACTGGTCGCTGGTGCTGGCGGTTGGGGGGCTTGGTGGGGCCGTTGAGAGCCCAGAGCAGCCGGCGGGCTCAGGCATTTTCAATTTTGCTATAGATCAAAGCGATGCGGCGCTGATTAGGACACAATCTGAGGAGATTCAATAAATGGGAGGGCGAGCTTATGGCGGTCGCATGCCATTTTGCAAAGGTTGCTTTAGTAAAGCGTGTTAGGAGATTGCGCTTCGGAATCATTCCTTTTGTCGTAGCTTGGTCTTTGGCTGGCTGTTTATCGCCTACCGACTCTCCTCAGTACGATAACGCATCGTTAGTGGCACTTGGGTTGCCCGAAACACCACAAGGTTACGCTTCTTTTACTGCGATGAATGAACAGCTGAAACCAGCGGGTGTCAATGGTCGCCAAGTAAGTATCAGTGGTTCAATCAGGTCTAAGGATGGCCAGACCGCATACAGAATTTTTCTCAAACCGGGTTATAACTGCGTCACACTCGGTCAGTCTTATGTGGCCGGAACAATAATAAAGTACGATTTCTGTTTTGATGCGATTAAATCGCATGAGTACAGCTTTCGACTCAAAGACAATTACTATGTGGTACAGGACGAAACTGCCGGGCGTCCAGTATTGCACAACGGGCTGACGACGACCAACACAAATGGCTCCGCTCTTCTCGTCTGGTCTCATTTGGGCCATCAGCCGAGTGATGTCGGCTTGATAAAAGGCGCGACTTTCGCTGGGATATTTCAAGGGTCCGATCTAGTTGAAGCGCGTCCAGAGAAAACAAAAAAAGGCGAAAAAACATTCAATATTAAGTCCGGATATCATACCTTCAGGATCGCGTACGCATGGAAAAACTCTCTCTTGTCCGACCCAATAAGCGTAATCCAATACGTTTCGTTGAATGTAGAGCCCGGTGATTACATTCGATTGGTTTCGGGCAATAGGGGGGTTTCGGTTCTGGATGCGCGAACCAACAAAATACTACGAGACCCAAAATGAAACGAAAAATAGGCACACTCCGAAAAGCCTTTTGCATCGTTTCGTTCTCATTGTTGTTGGCATGCGGAGCGCCGACTCCGGAAATTTTACTTTCCAACATGGCCAATCGTTCAACGGTTAACCTTTTTGTGCAGATTGACGGCGACCGTGGTGTCGACACTGCAACCTACACGCGCGGCGAAGGGGCTGCTTCCGGAATAGGCGCAGGAGTTGCTGGCGCATTAGAAGGAGGGCTTTCTTCAGGCGACCCGTTTGGAGTTGTTCTTGGTGTCGTTCTGGTTCCAGTTTTCGCCACCGCGGGCGGGATCTATGGCGCATCAACAGGCACATCTCGATCACGCGAAGAAATCTTGAGGGCGGCCTACACAATAAACCAGGCATATCGACCTGAGAGGTTTGAGAGTGCTTTCGAAGCGATGTTGTCGAATTCACTGCAAACTACGCTTTTTGATGGAGTGTCACCCTGTTTCTCATCACGTTCTAGCAGAGGAGACTGTCCGCAAGGTGCAAGGGCCTCAAATCTCCGTATCCGAACAACTTTTCATCTTGTGCCGGCCGACACCGGGGCTGGTTCGGGAAACTTGGATTTTCTTGGGCGGGCGAAAATGATCGCCGAACCCGCAGGTGTTTTGCAACCGCAGTGTATTCTTCTTGAATACAGAAGCTTAGCCGGCAACCTATTCAAATTGGCGGAGAACAACGGTCGCCCCCTAGCCTCAGCATTTCAGTCTACACTAAATGACTTTGCTACAGAGCTGCCTCAAGTACTTAGATCCGAAGAAGCGAATGGGGCAAAATCAAGTTGGAAACAGCTCGAATGTTCCGAATGGGAGTTCCAGCTTCAATAACACTGAAGGTAGTTTAGCGCGAAGCGCCAATTGGTCTCGGTCGACGAAGGCAATCTGGGGCGTATTTAGTGTTGCATGGTTCGAGCAACAATGAAACTGCCCTTGTTCAAAAGCGAGTCATGATAAGTGGCGCGATATCGCGCCACATCAACGCGATGTATTTTCGCGATCTTGTTAGTGAGCGACCGCTAAGCTCGCGGCAACCACATCAGGCGGCTTTGTCCGCAAACCCGCCATCCGCGCCGAATACCTGAATGTCCACCCCCCCCAGAAAAACCGAGCAACCTCCTGCATCTAAATAAAGAAGCAACTGCAGGAGTTTGATCCATGAAGTACCTGTCTGCCCTCGGCGTTCTCGTCGGGGGTTTTCTTTTGCACCCACCGCCCAAGGCCGTCCTGACGACGATGCTCTGGGTGGTCTCTCGGTCTCACCCCGCTGTCTCAGCGCTGGTTCTGCTGGCGGTTCTCTGGACGTGGAGGTCCGACGATGACTGAACTGGAACTGAACCCCGGTGACGTCGTGGTCGTTCGGGCCTTCGATGACGTTCCTGAACATCTGTTCCGCGTGGAAGAGGTGTTTGAAGACTGCGTGACCGGCTTTGCCGTCACCGGCCCTCTGGCTGGGTCCTACGGCGAACCGGCATTCGAGATGATCGTCAGGGTTATCTCAACCAACTGATCCCATCCCAAATTCGAAACAGAAAAGGAGGAGATTGATGTCTGCTCACATTCGCTATGCCTATCTGAAGGGTCATACGTGGCTGTTCAGACGTAACTATCCCGTTGACGTAGCTCTCGCGCTGGGCGCTCAGGCGCTGAAGCAGAGCCTCAAGACCAGTGACCGCAACACCGCCCGCGTCCGAGCCGCTGAAGTCAATGCGCGGTTCGAAACGCTGGTGGAACAGGTTCGGTCGCAAGCTGAAGACGCCCTGTCTGCTCCAGAGAGCACCGCTGACGTTCCTGAATGGGTTGACCAACCAGAGTCGTCTCTCGTCCGTCTCCGGGCCACTCTGGAGGACTCTGGATGTAATCTGGAGCGGTCTAAGTTCATCAGGCCATCAGCGCCGGTTAAAGTGCCGGTTCGTGACCTGAGCCGGGCTTATCTGAACAAGCGCAGTAACGAACTGCGGCCTAGCGGGTTCAAATCGGTCCGATACTCAATCGGGTTGTTCAATAGTCGATACAGGGACCAGCCGGTTTGCAGCCTGACCAGAGCGGATGGACGAGAGTTTCTGTCCGCAATAGCCCAACTGTCTCCGATGATCGGAAAGTCTGAAAGAACCCGAGGGCTAACCCTGGACCAGTTGGTCGAGTTCTCGTCTCGCGGGTCGGTGACCATTACAGCCAGAACCCAGCGGCGTATCTGGTCTCAGGTTAACCACTTCCTCGACTGGGTGGTCTACGAGGGGCATCTTGAGGTTAATCCCTTCCGAACGGTTCTCTTCGATCGCAAGGTGCGTCCTCAACCCTATGCGGTGCCGACTGACGATGAAGTGGTCCGACTGCTGGGAGCCAAAGACCGGGAGTTACATCCGGTTCTGCTGACCTGTCTGCTGTCAGGAATGCGAGCGGGGGAAGCGGTAGGGTTGCTCCGGGAAGACCTCGTGGCCAAAGGCAACCTCGGCTGCTTCGTTCATGTTAAACCCAATGAGTTGAGACTCCTGAAGACCGACGCGGCGGAGCGACTGGTTCCGGTTCACCCGATGCTGGCCGAGACGTTCCGTGCTTTGCCATCGACCGGTCCACTGTTTCTTGATCTGACCGTAGCGCATGTCACCAAGGGGTTCGCGAGACTGAGACGGCGGTTGGGGCTGGAGCGACCGGGACTGGTGTTCCATTCGACCCGCAAGTGGTTTGTGACCCAGTGCGAACGAACAGGTGTTCCTGAACACTTCACGGCATCTCTGGTCGGTCATCAATCGGCACGATCAGAGAACGGGATCACCTACGGGATTTATTCGGCAGGCATCAGTGACGAGCAACGGCGGTCGATCGTCGATCAGATACAGCTTCCGGTATGACCTTCCCTGACATCGACGCGTTCGAGGAACGGGCTGCGATCGCTGAATACGACGGTGGTTGCACCCGTAAGGTTGCGGAAGATCTGGCCGCTCGTGCTCAGGGATTCCGTGATGCTGAAGCGTACTGGCAGTGGCTGGCCGACTATGTCGCGAACCGAAAACCACCCTGAAAACTAACCCTCGGCGGCCCTTAGCGGGTTGCCGGGGATCTCTTAGTTTTCTTTTTGTTGAACATGGTGTTGGTTCGTTCAAGATAATTGGTCGAAGCGCGGACAAGTTTACCGCTAAGAAATTAGCGATTGGCTGGTGTGTTCAATCTGATTTGGTCGTTAACGATTTGTGAAGCCATTCAATGCTTTGAACCACAGACGGGCTCTCTAATGGCATAAAAAGCTGATGCGATCTCGTCCTTGTCTGCGAACAGAAAGCAACTTGTACCGATTGACGTCAACGTTGCGAAATTTCGTTCTCCCGCTAAACTTGAGCCTAGGAAGTGATTTTCAGCGCTGCTTATCTAGGGCGCAATTGTTCGCTTGCCGTAGCCTGAGCCATTTCAAAGCTCCATTTTCTTTTTGCATTTAGCTTCGGGGAGGGCGCGGTGAGCGAAGTGAAAGAAGGTTGGAATATTTCAATCAGGCTGAAGCTGTTTCTGTTTGGCGCAGTTTTGGCGACGACCAGCTTGATCATTTTTGGCAGCATCGAATACCGCAACGCAAAATCGGCAATCAACGACCTCACCTTTGCGCAGTTGACCGCCGTTCGGGAAATGAAGGCTCAACAGATCGAGGACTATTTTGAGCTGATTTCCAATCAGATCCGCTCCGTTTCGACCAATGAAGAGGCGCACAACGCCATAAATGGGTTTAAACTAGCAATAGCTGCACTCAAATCCTCGAATGAGGCTCGCTTGCCAGAGGCAATGGCCGTGTCTGAGGGCATGCGAAGGTACTATGAAGACGAGTTTTTTGAACGCCTCCAAGCCCATACTCTCGAAGACTTAAAAGGCGTCTCCGCTGAAAGTTATTTTCCGAACACGGAAGTGGGGCGTTATCTTCAGGAGCAATATATCGTTCAGAATCCGCACCCGACCGGCGAAAAGCATGTCCTCACGGACGCCGGGGACGGGACTTATTACAGTTCGATGCACTCGAAGTACCACCCCTGGTTCCGCGACTATCTGGACCGGTTTGGGTTCTACGATATTTTTTTGGTGGAACCTGAAGACGGACAGATAGTGTATTCAGTGTTCAAAGAAGTGGATTTCGGAACCTCCTTGCTGACTGGCCCATATCAGAGGTCAAATTTTGCAGAGGTTTTTAGAGCCGCGCGCCAATGGGGGTTGGAAGCAGAGGGAAATCCTGAACTCGCAGCAGGGCAGGTTTTTGTCAAACTGGCTGACTTTGAACCCTACGAACCTTCCTACAATGCGCCTGCTTCGTTCATAGCTGCACCGATCATGAACCAAGGCAAACTGACCGGCGTTTTGGTATTCCAGATGCCGATTGGGCGCATCAACGAAATCATGACCAGCAATCAGGCTTGGTCCGATGTCGGATTGGGCGAAAGCGGTGAGACTTATCTTGTTGGCTCGGATTTCTTAATGCGAAATCAGTCCCGGTTTTTGATTGAAGATGCGGAAAACTACTTCGCCATGATTAAAAACATCGGGACGGCACCGGAAACCATCCAGCAGATCAGGGCGTTTGAAAGTTCCATCGGGCTTCAGATAGTTGAAACGCAAGGTACTCGAAGAGCTCTAGCCGGCGAAACCGATACCGAAATCTTTCCTGACTATCGCGGTGTTCCCGTTCTTTCTTCATATCGGCCAATCAATTCTGAAGGGATTAATTGGGTCATCATGAGTGAAATCGACGAGGCTGAAGCCTTCGCGCCAGTTACCGACCTTAGGGATCGGATGCTTTTGTTACTGATATTATTTGCTCTGCTTGTCGGTGCGATTTCCGCTGTTCTATCCAAAAGGATCACTTCTCCGATCAAGGAGCTCACACAAAAAGCCGCGATAATGGCAGAAGGTGATTTGGGTGTTGAGATTGACACCAGCGGCGGTGACGAAATTGCCAAGTTGGCGCGCAGTTTTGACGTCATGCGAGACGCCCTAGCCGACCTTATAGGTGGTCTTGAGCAAAAGGTCGCGGAGAGAACTGAAAGCCTTGAGGCCAGTGAAACCCGAATTCGCACAATTTTTGAAAATGCAGCTGATGGCATCATCGTGATAGGGACTGATGGTGTTATCCAAGAATTCAGTCACAGCGCAGAGAAGATATTTGGTTACGACCGAGGCGAGGTTGTCGGAGGAAAAGTAGATGTTCTGATGCCAGAACCGATGCAATCTGAACATGACTCTTATCTGCAACGTTACGTAAAATCCGGAGACCCACGAGTGATAGGAAGAACTCGTGAGGTTGTCGGTCTTCGCAAAAATGGATCAGAGTTTCCAATGGGTCTGACCGTTGGCGAGGCGTTTGTCGGTGGAGAGCGTATTTTTGTAGGCATCGTGCGCGACATCACCGCCCGAAGAGCGGCTGAACAGGAGATGAGCGAGGTTTATCAGATCATCGAACAGATGCCGATGAATGTGTTCGTTCAGTCCGAGGATATGCGCTTCAAGTATGTGAACCGGGCGTTTGAAAAGTTCCACGGCGTCAAACGGGAAAACATCCTTGGCGCGAAAGTCAGGGACATCTTTCCTGAACAAGGAAAGGCATACGAGGGATATAACCGGGATATCCTGGCAACCGGGCGACGTCGAGACGCCGAAACCCTGGTCAAGGACCACACAGGGCAGGACTATCACCTACAAGTCAGCACATTCCCAATCAAGGATGCCGAAGGCAATCACGTAGCAGTTGCTGGTTTGGATATCGACATTACGGAACGGAAGCAAAATGCAAAAAAAATAGCTGACAACCTAGCTTTCATTTCTGCCTTGGTCGACGCCATTCCCAATCCGCTTTTCGTGAAAGATCCAGAAGCCCGATTTCTCACTTTCAACGAAGCATACAATAATGTGTTCGGAAGCACTGCCAACGAAAAATACATTGGCAAGACCCTTCTGGATATGGAGCACCCATCCGAAGAAAAAAGGCGTTTTCACCACGAGGAGGACGTCGAACTTATCAAGGATGGCGGAACGAAACACAGCGAGATTTCCGTTACCCTTTTGGATGGCAGCGAGCGCCAGATGCTCTACTGGGCCAAAGCTTTTGATTTGTCTGACGGAAGCCGCGGTGGAATGCTCGGAGTGGTGGTGGACATCACCCACCAAAAGGAACTCGAAAAGCAACTTTCCATCGCAAACAAACGCATGGGTGACGAGCTCAATATCGGACGTGAAATCCAGATGAGCATGATCCCACTGACGTTCCCGCGTTTCCCTGAGCATAGGGATATAGATGTGTGGGCCACGTTGCGGCCTGCGCGAGAGGTGGGAGGAGACTTCTACGACTTCTTTTTCATCAACGAGCGCAAGTTTGCCTTTGTCGTTGCAGATGTGTCGGGTAAGGGCGTCCCGGCAGCGCTGCTCATGGCGGTTACGAAAACTTTGCTGAAATCGCATTCCCAGTCGACCATGTCGACGGCGCGCATCATTCAGAAAACGAACAACGAACTGAGCGAGAACAACAAGGACTGCATGTTTATCACAGTCTTTTTCGGCATCATTGATACCGAGACTGGCGAGATGACCTACACCAATGCTGGACATAACCCGCCATACATTCTTTCCCCGACTGGCGAGCTTAAAACTTTGGATGAAATCCATGGACCCATGATAGGTGTCATGGAGAACATTCAATATGAGGAAGCCACAATCAAGTTGGGAATGGATGACAAGATCATCGTATTCACTGATGGCATCACCGAAGCCTTCAATAGCGAAGGTGAAGCTTACGGTGAGAAGCGGCTAGAACATTTGTTGTCCGTGTCAAACAAACACGGTGTGAAGTATTTGATGCATGAGATTGTGGACTCAGTTGATGAATTTGCAGGAGGGGCCGAACAATCGGACGATATTACGGTCTTTGGTTTGCGTTACGTGGATTGGGAAAGTCGAGAGGAACGTGCGGTGATCGAGCTGCATTTGAAAAATGAGCTTTCAGAAATTGACAGGTGTCAAAGAGCGCTTGAGGAATTTGGGGAAAAATTTGGGTTGGAGGCCGAAGTTCAGAATGCCTTGTCGATAGTACTCGATGATTTCCTGAACAACATAATTAGCTACGCCTTCCAGGACGAAGAGGAACACATCATTGATGTGAGCCTCGAAACTGACAAGCAAAGACTTATTGTATCGGTCGAAGACGACGGCATCGAATTCGACCCATTCATGCAGGATGACCCAGATACAGAAAGCTCTTTAGAGGACCGCAAAATTGGCGGATTGGGAATCCACTTGATGAAAAACTTGATGGATGACTACTCGTATCGGAGGAAAAACGGCCGCAATATCACGGTCATGATGAAGCGAATGGGTGACTGAACCCTGTAGGCGGAAGTGGAACAAGAGGCGACAAATGTATCTGGAAATCACATCGAAGTCCGACGACAAAACCGTCTTTGTCTATATCGACGGCGATCTAACCACGACGTCAAGTCCTGACGCTGAAACCGATATCAACCGGATTCTCGAAGACGAGCCAAACAAGAATGTGGTGATCAACGTCGAAAAGGTCGATTTCATCGCATCTACTGGATTGCGTGTTATTCTCGCTCTCGGCAAACGGCTAAATGGGCAGGGAAAGAAACTAGGCGTTTGTGCAATGAACGAGACCACTAAGTCCGTGTTTAACATGTCCGGATTCTCCAGGATCTTTCCGGTCTTTGACACCGAAGACGAAGCCAGGTCAGCGCTATAGTCGACTAATTTTCACTGGGCTGGGGTATTAAATGGAGCAACTAACTACTCTCGTGCAGTCCTATCCGGGACCAACTCTTGTCGTCCTCGTCATAATAGCGCTGATAACCTCTCCATTTCTGAAAACGTTGATTGGAAGCATCGCAATGCGCTTCGCAATGCGTGTGGGATCCATCCAAGTCGATCTTATCGTCGACGCGCTGCGTCCGTTCCACTTTGTCTATGCCTTCCCAGTTGGGGTAGCTTTCTTCCTTGCCAATCTTGGCGAACCTTACGCATATGAAATTCGCCTGATAAGTGGCTTGCTACTGATCGCAATAGCCATTGAAACGATCATCAAGATACTGGCTGGGATCGGTGGTATCATTCGTCATAATGCCGGAGACAAGGGGGCCAGCTCGACCGGATATGTCGATTTGGCAAAGGTCGTCGTTTTCCTCTTAGGGGTCGCCTTTGCGATCTCGATAACAGTTGAAACCGACATCGTTACTCTGCTGAGTGGTCTCGGTGCGTTAACAGCAGTATTAATGTTCATTTTCCGGGACACCCTGATGGCTATTCAGGCGAGCCTGAGAATTGCCTCGTGGGATCTTCTACGCGAAGGTGACAAGGTTAAGGTGCCTGGATTCAAGGCGGACGGAACGGTCAAGCGTATAGGGCTCTATGACATCACTGTTGAGAACGGAGATTACAGCACCACACTAATTCCGACGCACAAATTCTTCGACAGCGCGAACATGAACTACAGGCACATGACTGACACAATGCGGGCGAGACTTGTGTTGTTCACATTTGTGGTCAAAGCGGACTCTGTGCATTTCTGTTCCTTAGAGGAACTGGAAAAACTGCGAGATATCCCTCTTATAAGTGATGACATATCCGCGCTTTTGGCCGACCTGGACAACCCTTCTATACACACCCCTTGGACTGATTTCAGCAAATCAGGGATCACGAACTTCGAACTGTTTCAAGTGTATATGAAACGCTTCATACAAACCCAAAAGAATGTTCACCAACGCAGGCATCCAATTGGTATAAAGGCGTTGCCACCTACGGTTGACGGATATCCGGTTGAAGTTGTGGCCTTCTCTAAGAAAACCGGCGCAGGTGATATCGCTACTATCCAATCTGAGTTGCTGACACATTTCTTAGCAGTGTCGGAATACTTTGGTATCAGACTTATCTGACGCGAATAGCGCGTTTTCTTTGTCAGCTCTAATCAAAAGCAGCAACTGCCTCGTACTCGTCGGCGTGTAGATTAATGAGACTGTCAAACCCCGACATTTCAATGATCTTGGCAACATCCTCGCGGGCTGAGCATATCCGGAGCTCGCCATCATTCGATTGAATGAGTTTTGCGGCCACTAGAATGGATCGCAATCCGGCACTGCTGACATATTCAACGTCCTGCAAGTTTAGCAGCATTTTGGTCGAACCGTTTTCAATGAGGTCATTCAAAAGCTCACCAACTTGCCAAGATGTTGTGCTGACCATCCGCCCCTTGATGTAAACCATATCAATGCCGGCGAAATGTTTGCGCTCAAGTTCCATTCTAACCTCGCTTAACTCTTCCGAGACTGACTATGGTTCAATACACTGACGAATATACTTTCGAAAATCCATCAAACCGGAAAAATTTCATCTACTTAGCATCAGGAACCTATCAAGACTTATGCGTTCTGACAAAAACTCGAGCGTCGGCTGGTTCTCCAGATTGTTCCGAATGATCAGTTTCAATAGGCTAAAGGATGGTTTGTCATAACGCTTGAAATTAAAAGATCTTTTACGTCGTCCGTGACCAAGTGACTGTGGTTCAGTTCTCCTTGGATGCAGACCCGTGCTGCTGAATACGGTAGGGTTCGATGACCTTCCTTTAGCGAAGACTATGGCAGTGCGAGCCAGTGAAGAATCGGGACTTCAACCAGCCATTCGCTGCACTGGTCCAATCACCCCAGCTCCACCCAACCCGCCAGCACCAGCGACCAGTCTTCAGCACCCGGAACGACTCGTCAGCGGTCGTCTCAGCGCCGGTGGGCGGTTCTCTAGCGGTCTCGCAG
>NZ_JBQFLQ010000021.1:0-12643 GCF_056531325.1 Ruegeria sp. N8
TCGGACCTGTCTTCACCAAGAAGGGCGACGACAAATCCGGCCGGTGGCTCAGAGTTTCCGAAGTAGCTGTAGGCTGTCATGGCTCTGATCGTCTCGCCGTTAACCGTTACTCGCGCGTCCCACTCTCCGTCCGGGTTCTCCAAAATTACGGGTTCGATCACGCGTTTTATCGCTCCGCCACCACAATAGACAATGCCTTCGGGTGCTTCGTAGGAGGCCTCCTGGCTAACATTCGAGTTGCACGCAGAACGAAGGGATCGAATTGCCGCGCTGGAACCCTTCAAGTCAAAGATTCCATAGCTGACGTCTTGATCAATCATGGACAGATTAACCGATGCATTTGCTGCAAGCTGGTCCAGTACAAAATCATAATCCTGCTGACTGTTGAAACTGGCCTCGACGGGATAGTTGTCGACGATCTGCAAAGCAGCGTTTTCTGCGCCAACCTGAAAAGCCCCAACTTCGGTGGTGCCGCTCTTAAAAAACCGAATGGAAAGCCCTTGCTTCTGCACAATGTCCTGGCTGTCCTCGTATCCAGCCGGAGCAAAGCGGATACGGTCACACTGAAGTTCCAGCGTCATGTTTCCGGTTTGAATAAATGCATTGGGATTAGGCCCGGAACTGAACGACCACTCCGCCGATGCAGCGGTCGCCATTGCCATCATCAACGCTCCAATGGAAATCGTTTTGAAACTCATTTTCACTCTCCATGGTGTTGCGGTTCGGACTTTCACCCAGCAGGGTTCCCGGCTTGTTTCCCGGAAAACAAGGTCAGGAAACAGATTCGCCGTATTCGTTTGCGCCTTCTTGCGAAGGTCGTGTCAGCCACCAGATCATCAGGATGGACAGAACCAATTGAAGAATTGAGACAACGACAATACCGGTCACGCCCAGAACTGCCGCGGGTCCTCGCAATGCATCGGGGTTTTCGGTCCCTTGCTCCAATGCCGAGAAGAACGCCACGCCACCCAGCATAACAAAAAGCGTTGTAATGCTGAGCGCCATCGGCAGCAGCAAGTACCAGCCAGGTCGCCCTGTATCATGCAACCTCCGCCAACCGGCGGCTAGCATAGGGATGATAACAGCCAGTTGGAAAACAGAGGACAGAACCCGAGATCCTTGCCCTGTTTCTGGGTTGGTCCCGAATATGATCGTATCCACCACAGCTAAAGCAGCACTCACGAGAACCACAAACAAGAAGAACCACCAGTATTCTGAGCGCATAGCCCGACCGGAGAACTGGAAGTATTTCGAGAAACACGTTTTGACGGCTTCAACAAAACCCATTTTTCACTCCTTTATTGACTTTCTGTGCGCCGAAAAACGCTTCGCCGCTCAGAAGAACTCACGCGACCCTAAGGATGCGCCCACGAACCTTTTTGTTTGAAGGCAGAGGCCTATCGTACGAGAGCGTAAAGAAGTTTACGTGCGGAAAAAATGTTGATTTATTAAAAAATAGATTCAAACATGCGAATTCGACACAACTTTCATTTTACCTCCGTTGTTGTCGCTGTCGCCCGATTTGTCGGGCCCTTCCGACTGCTGGAGTGAGTGCTGGCGGTCGGAAGGCACTTTACAATGATTGAGTCTTGGGAGGACGCGATACTCAGACTAAACGTACTCGCCCTATTTCCAGAATTCGCTCGAGCTTTTGCCAGTGTCGTCATTCAGCTTTCACACGTTGTCGGCGGTCTCGGTAGTCAAAGTAAAATCGCTCTGCCCGCCAAGCTCCCCGCGACAAGTTGTTGGAAAGGGAAATCATAGGGTCGAAGTATGTTCCATAGCCTGCTCTGACGCGAGAACTTCAAACAAGCCCATCCAATTTCACTAATTTCAAGGGAACCAGAGGGAGAAGAAAATGTCTAACAAGATGGTGATGATTGCAGGCACGACATGTTTCGCACTGCTTGCGGCCTGCGACGATACGAGTACATCAAGCGCGTCCGCCGAGCTCACGCCGGCTCAGCAGGCGTGTTTGCGAGATGTAGCCAGCACAACGAACAATTCGCAAGTCGTGGTGCTCTCATCCGCGTTTAGCGAGGCAGGAACACAGGTCACTGTAGGCGTTGGCGAGGATCGTGCTCCTTGGAATTGCATTGCTTACAGTGATGGCACGACAGCTGGTATCGAGTTCCTTGGCGACGAAGGCGCATTGTGACCTGTCTGCTGCGTAGCTGAAAACGGCTGCGCAGCACTGGCTTGATCTGCTGAGGCTCGACTTGGTTTGTAGAATAACCACCATCGTATTCGCGGTCCTGTACCTGTTGGCGTTGGTTGCATTCTTGACGGGCACATTTGGCTGGTTGGGACAGGAACGAGACCCTTTGTCCGGAGTGTTCCTGCTGCCGTTGGGACTACCTTGGATACTTGTGGCGGACTTATTTTCGGATTCCGCCAAGCCGTGGTTCGCGGCGATTGCTCCGGCGCTCAACCTGTTAGCGCTGGTTTTGATTTGCAGATGGGCACGCAGATTGCGCCAGTAGTGGTGGCTGAACTCTTTCTCACCAAAAGGGAGGAAAACATGGGAAAAGTAATCTTGGGAATTGTGATCGGGCTCGTCCTCGGCGTGGTTGGGGCGATGACCTTGGGTGGCGGGGCCGCGGTGGGTGTCGGCGTTGCGACAGGCTTGTCCGCCGGTGTCTGCACCACATTGAAAGGAGCACAAGCTGAGAACCTTATCACCGCCGAGCAAGCGGATCAGATCCTCAACCGCGTAAATTCCGAAATGGCGTCACTGCAAGGAATTGAAACGACGGACGAAATCGTCGGCAGCGCGCAGGCATGCGATGAATTTCTGTCAAAGTTACGAGACGCGAAGTGAGGTTCCGCTTCGTACGGAACAAAACTCTAAGGATCAGCCAGCAAGGGACCATCTGATGAAATTCGCTGTACTCAAATTCCTCGCACCGATGTTCGCAATCGCAGGCACGGCTTCTTTTGCAATGTCTGAAGCAGACGATGCGTGTATCGATCATTTGCGACAGGTTGGAGGACCAGACGGTCAATCAGGTACGATTGAAAGCTCAGAGTTCTCAGAAGCGGGCACGCTCGTCATGCTACGAGACGCAGGCGGAACACTTTGGCGCTGCGTCGCGTACAAGGATGGTAGCATCGGCGAGATGTCGGTTGTCGAAGCGATGGATGATGGCGGTGGAGCCATGGCAGGCGCCGCCGGGTCTACTGGTAGCCAACGTGTCAAATTCGATGCTGGTTCCACCGGCGCCGAACTCGTTGGTGAACTCGCGCCCGGAGCGTCACAGCAATATGTTCTCGGGGCAAAGAACGAACAGTTTCTTTACGTCCGCGTTGCTCCGCGAAATGGCTCCTTAGACTACGTTATTCGTAACCCCGATGGTTCTGAACTGTTGGGATTAATGTCGGCGGACAAGGAGTATCGAGGGCAGCTTTGGCAATCTGGTGATCATGTTGTGGAGGTTATCAATCGCAGCAACTCTTCCGTCGGCTACAACGTAATTTTCGGAATTGAATAGGTGATCAATCAGAGACCCTGGAACGCAAGTCCAAAAAGCGAAGGAAAAACAGATGAAACCCAAGGTCCTATTGGTGATCGGCACAGCGTGTATTACTGCGCTTGCAGCATGCGACGACAGTGGTGGATCAGTGGATGCAAGTGCACCAACTGTGGGCAGCTCTAGCGATCTTTCGTCATTTGAAGGGGCAAAAGCGGGCCAAGCTGAAATGGGCATCCAGAGTCTCGGATTTGAACTCGTCCGCAGCGAAGGGCTGACCTCGTACTGGTTTAACAAGGATACTGTTGCTTGTGCTCGGATCACGACGTCTGAGGGAAGGTACTCAGATGTAACTATGCTGCCATCAGGTGACTGCTGACACATCTTTCATCAATCAAATATCTGCAATAGGGAGCTTTAGTTTGCATTTCGACTTGGCACATGCGGCGGTTACCATCGTCGCTCTAATTGTAACAAACCTGGCATTGAAATCGGCCGGCGTGATAAACGAAGAAAACAAACACCAATTGAACTGGAAAGTTTTTCTGGCCTACTTCGTGGTCGTCTTTATCATCAATCTGGTGTGGCCGATTTAAAGCTTCACGTCGGAAAGTCTATCGCGCACTTGATAAGGCTGCTGAGATTGAGCCGCTCCAATAGATTTCCAAGTGGGAAGAGTGTGAGCATAACAGGCTGAAAAATAGAAAGGAGCTGGCATGCGGTTTTTGACGTCCCTCATATTCATTGGTGTTCTCGCAACCGCTGCGAATTCTGACGTAACCAGTCGAAATGGCGGTCCAAGCAACAGTCAAATGCTCTCAAAAGGTAGCGACGGAGGCGTTGACGGCGTTGCTTTCTTTCGCCCAGTCTTAAGCGGAGTATTGTATCGCTCTGGTTTCAAAGGTGGCGATAAGGATCGAACGGGCCTGACTGAAGGTCAACGCGAAACTCTGTGCGGTGAAGGGTTTTCAACCGGGTTTTATGCCGACTTTGGCAAAAACACTGAATACGGTCGCACCAGTTGTGGAAACGGATCCTTTGACTATCAGAGCGCCAGATCCTCCCGTCCCAGTGCCGTCATGGCGTCCATACATGAGGTGATTGAAAACCCTAGAAAGGGTCCTGTTCTGGTGCACTGCATGTGGGGCGTTCATTCCTCGGGAGCATTGTCGGCAATGGCGCTCGTTCAGTTTTGCGGTTGGACGGAAGAAAGGGCCAAGGATTATTGGAATGAGGCCCGTAACGGTGCCCCATGTTCAGGCGGGTGTGACCAGTGGATTGACTCAAAGTTCTCCAAATTCAGTGTCGACCCCAATTTGACGATCTCTACCGAACAACAGGCAGCGATTTGCCCCAAATGATATCGGGAGGAGTATCCAAATGAGGTTCAATCTTCTGGGGTCACTGGCTTTCATTGCACCCACTGCCTTGTGGGCGAGCGACGATGTCCTCGGTGAAGCCACGACATTTGAGAGTCCCAACGGCGTTACGGAACGCTGCATTCGGATCGAAAAAGTTCCAACGGGCGCGTATCAAAAAAGCGATCTTGAGGAAGAGACAGCCTATTGCGAGATCGATTTCTATGCCTCCGAAATTGCTATTTGCCCGAAAACCTGGAGCACCAGCCCAGGAATGGCCGTCTACGATATTTCGGAAGGACCCTACACGGGGAACCGTTCTGAGTTCGAGAGAAACGCTTGCAAAGAGGGGAAGGCGGCGAAAGATCTGGCCAAGGACAGGGTGGCCAAATTCAAATCCACCATGAACCAAAAGGGCACCAGTGGAACCTTTTCCACCTCGTCGCTGCTTTACTATCATTTCTCCAGATATTTCGACACGACTGTAAAAATTCCAGTCGCCGTTTGGCGTAGCATGGACACCCAGGCGCATTTTTCCGAGGTCGCCGAGCCTGGCCTTGCGATTTCTGGTGGCTCTCATGGCGGACGCATGAACCATGAAGGCTGGCGGGTCTTCGCAGCTGCGGATGCTGACCCAGCCTCATACCAGCCAACCGACGATTTATTCACTTCGGATCGAACGCAAATATACGGTGTACTGCTCGATAGTCCTGGGCATAGATACGGCTCGGAAATCAACGGCACACGCAAATCTGGATGGGGGAAAGGTCAGAACCGCGATTTTCAGGAAACCCCCGCTTTCTTAGCTTTGCGTTCTTCGAAACCCATGCCAGAGGCCATTGCAGAGGGCGTTAAAGAAGGCCGTAAAGACCGGATGATCAACAAGGATCTCGGTCCCGATGTCAGTGACCAACAGATGACCTTTTGGATGCAAGAGCTTACCGAGATTGTTCTCCTTGATTTTATCTTTAGCCAGCAGGACCGCGTGGGAAACATAGACTTCACACCCTATTGGTATTGGGTCGAAGACGGAAAACTGAAGCATAAGAAAGCCAAGCACCATGAACCAAACGATGGAGACGTTCCCGCCGACGCGTTATTGATCCGTCGCAGCAATCTAAACGACAACGATGCTGGTGGGCGTGTCGAGTATGCCAACTTCGCGAAATCTACTCAAATGCTGGAGAAAATTCGCCACTTCTCTCCAAGCACATATCGACGCCTGGTTGCATTGAATAGTGACCTTCAAACCCAAGGCCCGATTCATGACTGGCTATCGCAAAGCTTTGGTTTGTCAGACAGTCAGATTGCACAAGTTGTCAAAAATACTGCGCTGGCAACGTCCATCCTCCAGAGCAATTGTTCAAATGGCGATTTGATGTTCGACTTGGATCCTGTCGCATTCTTTTTGAGAAACAACACCGAGGTAGAGACAGTGGATTGTAATGACCCGTAGGCTTTCTACGCTTTTTGCGGCGTTCATTTGGACCGCTCTAATCGCCTGCAAAGCGGCGGCATTGGACGTCATCGTCATATCGGACCTGAACGGCAGTTACGGTTCGGTAAAGTATGCGCCTCGGGTCGATACGGCGATTGAACGGATAATCGAGATTGATCCCGATTTGGTGATTTCGACGGGCGATATGGTCGCGGGACAGCGCATTCCCAACTTGTCAGACAAACAAGTCAGGGAGATGTGGAATGCCTTTCACGAGGCGGTATCAGATCCTTTAGAGGCCGCCGGAATTCCATTTGCGGTCACGCCTGGGAACCACGATGCCTCTGCTTACCGAGGGTTCGAGCGTGAAAGAAAAATATATGCAGAGCAATGGACACCGAGAAAGCCAGACGTCGATTTCCTGATTTCGGATGACTACCCGTTCTTCTACGCATTTGAGATGCAGGGTGTAACATTTGCGTCTTTGGATGCAACAACCCTAGGGCCGCTATCCGGCGACCAGCAGGACCGGCTAAAGGAACTGGGTTCAGATGGAGACCCGATTGTCACTTTCAGTCACCTCCCACTTTGGCCCTTCGCGATCCAGCGCGAACGCGAAATCATCGGTGACCCAACACTTGAAAAAATTTACCTAGAAAGCGGTGTCGTTCTGCATCTGTCAGGCCACCATCATGCCTTCTACCCAGGCTGGAAAGACGGTGTGGCTTATGTTTCCCAAGCTTGTTTGGGAGGTGGCCCGCGACGGCTTATTGGTGACAATGCCAAATCACCTCACAGCTTCACTCATGTTACGTTCCAACCAAACGGAGAGTTTGGGATAGCAGTATATCGAGGGCCTGATTTCGAAAGGTCAGCAAACTTCAAGTCGCTCCCGAAAGAGATCAGATCCCCGAATGCGGTGTTGAAACGCTTAGACCTTGTGAAATGATTAGAGGTTGAGTTTCAGCTCAACTTTTTCAGGGACCAGATCGTTTATCATCTCTTCGATCCGAGCTTCCGACAATCCACCCGAGGTAATGAAAAGCAAAGAAACGCGAGATTTTCCGGGTACGTGGTGTTTTCTGACCAACTTCCAGCCAGCGTCTGCGGCCATAGCTTCAATGTCCCCGCTGACTTTCAATGAGTGCTCTTCGTCAGAACCCTTTAGTAAGATTTCCACACCTTTGTTTCGGCCACCCAACCAAATGAAACACCAACATACAACCGCCACCAGTGTGGCCATCAAGGGTAAGCCCAGCCCTACCGCCAGCCCAAGCACGGTGACTATAATCATTTCCACCGTGTCGACCGGGTCATCCATATTTGATCGGAACCTTAACAGAGCTCCTATTCCAAAAATCACGAACCCGATCATCGATCCGTGCTGTATGACCAGAAATCCGACCGCCATGCCGACAAGCGCGTATAGGAAGAACAGTCGCGGCATGACGATATCGCTGACACTTCTGCGTGCTCTTCGCCTCACAGGGTGATAGACGATCAGTCCAGTCAGTATGACAGTTACGATGACGTCGAGAGTGAAGAAATACAGTTCCTGTTTGCCCCGAAACTGTATCCAACGTCTTTCGATAAGTATCTCCGACTCCGTAGTACCGGCCAACATGGTCGCGGGGTCGACTTGAGTTACCGCAGCGCCTGGCAACAGCACCATCAATAGCACGGCCATGAGTGGGAAAGCCTTGTTCAACGTAACTTCCTTCCTGCTTGCTCTGGCAGATTGCGTTCCGCCATCTTGTCCAATTCAATCGCAACAGGCGCGATCAGGTAAAGAGATTACCGTGCATTCTTCGGACATCGCATTCTGACTGTGATACGAACGCTGATACAGGGATGTGGTCCAAGCGCGAGAATATCCAATGTCAGAACACAAGCTGCTTCGGTCGAAGATTGGGTTTTCACGGCGCTTCCCCAAGCTTGGGATATTGGCTTCTTTTGCAAGCGCTACTGTTGCATTTCTGGCATGGATCGAGCTCGCCCATGCCGACAACCCCGGTTTGACACTTATCGACTCCTTCAAGGTTGCGGATAAATCGGAAGGCTTCTCAGAGCCTTCCGGATTGTCTCTGTCCAACGCCGAAGGCTTCTTGTGGTCAGTAAGCGACGCTGAACCTAAACTGCTCCTACTTGGAATCGATGGGGCATTAGGAAACTCTTTCAAGCTGCCTTCATTGGCGGGATCAGATCTGGAGGGCGTCGCATCACGAAAAGATGGGTCTGTTTTGGTACTTCAGGAAACTGATCGATCAATTCTAGTCGTTCACCCGACTGACCCCATTCAACTAACTACAATCCCTCTCACATCTCTCAAAGGCTACTCGGATGCCGCTGAATTGCTCGTCGGTAACCCTTTGAACAAGGGACCTGAGGGCATCGCCGTCGACCCGGAATCCGGGCGGGTCTTCATTGGCATTGAGGGACAACCAAGGTTGTTAATGGTCGTATCACCAGAGCTAGATGAAATTGTTGAGATGATTCCTTTAGCCCGCGATGCAGGTTTTATCTCCGAGCGTGTAGATGATGATGAACTGGATTTGAGCGGCCTGGCATGGTCCCCGTCTTTACGTTCTCTTTGGATTGTAAGTGACAAAGGCCGTCAAATCTTCGTCTACAATCCAGAGTCCAAGTCCATAAAGTCTATCAGTTTGACGTTCACAGAAGATGGAAAACAAAAAGAAGTTAAACATCCCGAAGGGATCGCCCTCGATGAGACCAGAGGGCTTCTCTATATCCTGACAGACGATGCCAAGAAATCGCGGCTTTATGTTTTTAATATCCCCAAATTTTGATCGCTAGAGAATGAAGTTCACACCGCCACGATAGCTTCCGCAAGTTGTTGCAGCTAGCTTACCACTCCTCTTCGTTGGCCCGCCCTAATCAGAACCGAACGCTTAAGTTTGCACCGAGGCCATGTTCTTGGCCGTTGGAGCGAACTGAATAGCCATATCCTGCCGTTAGTCTGGCCAGATCAGAGATCTGATACCCTAGCCCCAGACCAAGAACGAAGCCGTTTGCTCCTCGGTTTTGACCGACTTGCGTGAACGTGCCAAATATCGGGCTTGTTACAGTGATTTCGTGCTCATTGTCCTTGTTGGCAAAGAAGTCATATTCATACCGGGCAAAGGCGATTGGGGTTAGCAAACCATTCTCTGTCAAGAAATCCCGCTGGTAGTCAATTCCAATAGAAGCGACCAGCGATTCTGCGTTCGCTTTTTCAATCGAGTAATTGAAATCACCACCGCCAGTCTCTGTGCCTGAACCTTGTTGGATACGCCCGTAGTTCAATCCGAAAACCGTAGAAACCCTTGCACCGCTCTCCAGGTTAAACAACTTCCGTGCCTGGATACCGGCGTGGATTCCCTCTTGGTCCAAATCCGATTTAGCCTCGCCCCCCGTAAAGCCATCAACAGAAGGGTTGTTCCGCTTGGCATCAGTTTCACCGAACATGTAACCGATCAGTCCGGAGAACTCCCAAGTTCCGGTTGTTGTACGCCCATACACGCCCACATGATAGCTGTCGGTCGAAAAGTCCTGATCGACTTGATCGTGTTCATCCATGGAGGATGTCCCAAAACCTGCGTACACGCCGACCACACCTCTATCGGTGCTTGCGACATCCGCTCCGACCAAAATCGTGCCCAGCGAATAGTCGAATGTCCCAAGGCCATTGCTTCCATCAACGTCCCCGCTCACATAGGCCGTGTCGATCCACCAGCGCCGATCAGAGCAGTCAATTGCGCCACTCGGGCTCAGGGCCGTGTCGATTTCGCCTGCTGCAACGGGTTGATCCGCATTGCTGAAGCCAACCGCTTGATACTTGCGGCAGTCAGCGTGGCTCAGCACAGTGTTGGTTATCAGGTCTAATTGCTCCAGCCCAACGGTCAGGTTCGAGGAATAGGGTTCGGCGTGCACACGGTTAAACCCAGCCAGGCCTGAATTGGTAAGCGTGTTTACGGCATTGCCCAAGGTTGAGCCATTGGTCAGACCGGTTCCAGGTGACATGTTTGTGGTGTTGGCCACCGCGCCAGCGAGATTGCTGGCATTTGGCGAATTGGTAACTGCTGGGTTCTGGGGCAAGCTTGTGACCGGTTGAGCAGTGAATGCGATATCAATCTGACCATCAGTGGTCGGCGTGTTGGCTATCGTCAGATTGGACAACGCTGGAAGAGATCCTCCTGCAACGAGCGTGGGTGAGTTCCCATCAAAACTTGAGGCTTGAAATACCGTGTAGTTGTTGCCGGCTGCATAGTCCTGCGCTGTCAGGCCGGGCCGAGCAGCTTCGACTTGTATAGTTGCGCGGTCAATTCCCGTCACTGGCCCGCTGGATGACACCAAGTCAGCTTTTTGCCCGGCCGTCGGATCGACTTCAGTCAAGAGCCTTGATCCCGTTTCAAAGGCAATGCCGCCACTATTGTTGAGTGTGCCAATTGAAAAGCCCGGCGAAAGCACTCCTCCGTTCTTAACTGTGAAGTTGAACGCGTTCACAGTACCCGTTCCGGCCAGCGTGCCAAAATTCTCAAAGTTCACGGTGTTCAAACTGCTTGCCGCATCAAGTCGAACAGTCGTGCCTGCGGCTATCGCCATATCGCTGGTCGAAGAAATCGAACTATTCGTCAGCGTGAAATCAGAAGCCTCAGCAACCCGGGTCTGAATGTTATATGCCCCGAAGACTACTTCGGTGGCTCCCATAACGGTCAGGTTGTCATAGGTTAGCGGGCGGTCGGACTGGAAGTAAACTTCAGTGGGGTCGATATTCGCGCCGTTGAATGGCGCAAACGTCATGGATCGGCCGGAACCAATCGACGTTCCGATGAGGTTCACTCGAAGCTTCCCATTGATATTGTTTGCCAAGGCTTCTCGCGAAACAAAGTCTCCGCTACCTGCCGCGACATCAACATTCAGAAGCGTCAAAACTGAAGCATTACTTGGAACAGTGTTTTGGCCGGGAACATACAACTCAATTTCACCTGAGGACGTGATTGAGGAGTTTCCAATTGTAAGTCCTGTAATGGGTCCGTTTGGGATCGGGAGACACGTGCGTTCCGTGGTTGAGATTGTTTGATTGATGCGAGTGCTTTCAGATCCAGAAGAGTACTCAATTCGAGGAGAACCTAATTCTACGCAGGCCTGTGAGCTTTGGGCTTGTACTTTGGTTGGCGACATCAAATAAGCCAAGATTAAGAATGCGATATTCGCCAGAGTGATGCGCTGAGCAATTCGACTTTGTGGGAACGGCCTATTGTTTGTCACCAACTTTCTCCTCTCGCGGTACAAGCGAAGCTACCTCAACTTAGGACTTGAAAAACAAAGTTTATCATTTTGGATTTTTTGTTGTGGCATATGAGCAAGCTCACAACACGGGAAGGTCTGCGCAATGCAGACCTGCTCGTGCATTTACTGCGAGGCAAGACAAGCCGGGTTTTACATTCCGACCATACCCACCTTTGCGTAAAAGCAATCGCAAAAGGTCAAGCCTTGAAACGATTTTCCCTAGCTTGATGGGCGCTGAACAGCGCCATTGAGTATAGGCATGGATCATTGGATTTAGGAGTCGATGGCTAAGATCAATGCAGATGCTCACCGCTCCGCCGATACGCACCTTCTCAAGCTAGTAGGCCAAAACTTCTGGACCGAGATTGATCTGATCGAGGGCGCGTCCCTTATTCAGAAACTCGACGAAACCAATTTGAAGTTTGAGTTTCAGAGTTTGCCAATTTTCGACAAGATCTGAAAGCTGGTTGACTGACACCAAGAGAATGAAACAATAAACTGAGCAATGACACGGAGTACGAAGATACTGTTGGCGCTCACCGTATTGACGGTCGGGTTATGCATGTTCCTAGCGGGACGTGCGGTCGAACGTTACCAATATGAGGAGGCCTGCCTAGACTTGGGCGGAGGTCGCCATCCTGGAGATTACCCGATTTGCGTTTTGGAACAGCGTTCTAACTGACGGACACGTCTCAGTCACGCTGCGATTGGAACAAAGAAACTACGAGCACAACGACGCCAATTGCTGCGAGAATGAAAGTCAGCGGCAAAAAGAAGCTTTCTTGCAGAACGCCGTTTGGGTCGACAACGCCAAAAAACAGGTGCTCTGAAAGCCCACTTAGTGCTGCAAGGAAAAGGATGACGATACCAAAAAGGCGAAGTTTGGTCATGTCAGCTCTCCTAGGGAATGGACCAATAGTTAGCATCGTTTTTCATAGCCATCCCCTCAATAGGCTTCAGAGATAAACTTCTTGTTTACCTGGAATTCTTGGTTTTGCTGTCCGTCATCGAATGATTTGGAACACGAGCGTTTGATTGGCTTAGGAGGATCAGGCTCGCCGTAGTTTCAATCTACGCCGCGTTCTGAT
>NZ_JBQFLQ010000022.1:0-11303 GCF_056531325.1 Ruegeria sp. N8
GGTTAGGTCGGAGCGGACGTTCAAGGCGAGTGCAGCGAAGGACTGGTTAGAGCCCACTTGGACCGATGCTGCGCGATGCCCCAATTGCAGCAATGCGCAGGAAGCGGACGTTGCAAACTCACGTTGGCCACGGCGGTGTAATATGTGCAATCGGCCTATTACCCACTTTCGACGGCAGGTGATAAGCTTGCGACACAGTATTTCAAAGCGGTCGTTCGCGGCTGGCATGCGGTCCGATCCAAGCTGAGCTCGCGCGTGCCAAAGCGGCGTTCAAAGGCCGCCACCTAAAGCATGACCAGCGGTTACTTCCTGCTTTGAAAATCTGACTGCGATGAACTTCGGCTACATTCCAGAAAGCCCAGCATTGGTATTCAATAGAAACTGGCGGAAAATTGGGCTGCTAGCCGCCCCAATGCCGCGAGCGTTTTCCCCAACCGCAGCGGCCTCAACGACCGGAGGAATCAAGCCGCGTTTGTCTTGGTTGACTAAGTAACGGCGAACCCTAGACACCAGTTCTTCCCGAACCTCAGGCGGGAACGCGCCATCGATGAAAATGGCCTCAAAGTCGATGACAGCACAGATTGAAAGAGCGGCCTTAGCTAATTCTTGCGCTGTGGTGCCAATCCACGGCTCGACATAGCGAGAAATGCTGCTCCAATCCTGCGGCTTCTCCCACAGAATCCCCGGGTCGACACCCGCTTCGATCAGTCGGTCCTCGAGCAAAAACAGCGACGCCGTGTCGATCAGTTGTTGGCTTTCACCCAAAGGACCGGTCGTGCGCATGGCGCCCAATGCACCGGCATTGCCTTGGTTGCCTTCGAACACGGTGCCGTTCAATGCAACACCGCCGCCGATCATTGAGCCAATAAAAAAGTAGAAGTAGTCACGGTATTCTGCCCCACGCCCATAGAGATGCTCTGCGTGACAGGCGGCTGTCGCGTCGTTGACCACAAAAACCGGCAAATCGCTGAACTTGGCGACCTCGGAAAAGAAATTCACGTTTCTCCAAGACCGAAATTTTTTTGCAGCAAGCCCAGACAGATCGTGCCATTTCCAAAGTTCAAATGGAGTCCCGATCCCGATCCCACAAACACGATCACGAAGCCTCTGAGGCTCGTGGGACAAAAGCGTTTCCAAACCAGACTCCAAAAAACCGAAAATGACCTCTGGTAGCGGATAGTCATAAGTCGTGGAAAGTTGGCGGCGCGGCGTGCCAGTAAAGTCGATCAAGAGCAGATCGGCGCTACGCCGCCCGATCTTCATCCCAACCGACAAGATGCCTTCCGGGTTTAACTCCATAGGGGTTGAGGGCTTTCCAACCTTCCCGCGCAGTGGAGTACCACGCTTGAGAATCGCGTCCTTTTCAAGCTTGCGCAGAATGATTGATACAGTCTGAGGAGACAGGCCTGTTAATCGCGCGACGTCGGCGCCTGCGGCGGGCCCATGCCGTTGTAAAACTGTCAAAATCAGACGCTCGTTGTGATCGCGAACCCCGCTTTGACTTACCCCACCGGTCAGTGTGTTGAGCGCTTCTCTCTCCATAAGCCTGAACATAAACACCTTGTTTTCTTATGAAAAGGTTCTCCGGTAAATTAATAAATAAACTTTATTTATTTATTGACAGAAAGGCTAGAATCACAGTTTCTTGAAATAGACCTTCATTGGAGGATGAGGGCGAGTCTCGTTGGCCTGCCATGCGGGGCATCAACAATTTTCTGGGAGGACTACATGAAAAATCTATTCAAGATTGCCGCATCTGCTACCGCGCTTACGGTGGCTGCTGCATCTGCTCACGCAGCCGGAGAAACCGTTTGTCTGATCACCAAGACAGATACCAATCCATTCTTTGTAAAGATGAAGGAAGGCGCAACGGCCAAGGCCGAAGAGCTTGGCATGACCTTGAAGGCCTTTGCCGGTAAAATCGACGGCGACCATGAAACTCAAGTTCAGGCCATTGAAACTTGTATTCTCGACGGCGCAAAGGGAATTCTCCTGACGGCCTCGGACACAAGCTCGATTGTCCCCGCTGTTCAGCAGGCGCGTGACGCTGGCCTCCTGGTTATTGCTCTGGACACGCCGTTAAGCCCGATTGATTCCGCTGACGCAACCTTTGCGACAGACAACTACAAAGCTGGCCTGTTGATCGGACAATGGGCGAAGGCAAAGATGGGCGACGCAGCGGCTGACGCCAAAATTGCGACGCTTGATCTGAACGTCAGTCAGCCAACCGTGGACGTTCTTCGCAATCAGGGCTTCCTCGACGGCTTCGGTGTGGACCTGGCAGACCCCAACGTCATCGGCGATGAATCTGATGCTCGATTGGTCGGCAGTGACGTGACCGACGGCAACGAAGAAGGTGGGCGCCGCGCCATGGAGAACCTTCTGGCCAAGGACTCGACGATCAACGTTGTTCACACGATCAATGAACCGGCAGCGGCAGGTGCCTATGAGGCTCTGAAATCCATTGGGCGTGAAAACGATGTGCTGATCGTTTCGGTCGACGGTGGCTGCCCCGGTGTACAGAATGTGCAGGCCGGAGTTATTGGAGCTACAAGCCAGCAGTATCCGCTTTTGATGGCTTCGCTTGGGGTCGAGGCTGTTAAAAAGTGGGCTGAGGAAGGCGTAAAGCCCGAAAACACGCCCGGAAAAGACTTCTACGATACCGGAGTCGCGCTCATCACGGACCAACCTGTTGATGGCGTGGAATCGATTTCTGTCGCCGAAGGCTTGGAGCTCTGCTGGGGCTAAAATAGACCTAATGAATGAGGCGCATGGGAGCGCCTCATAACTCCTTTCACCAGCAAACCGAAACTTCCTGTACACTCATCTCGTGGGCATTACGCCGCCCGCGAAAAGGGGGAGATATGTCCGAAGCAAACCAAAGCGCCCAGGAATTTGAAACCGCTGCTAGCAGAACAGAAACTGTTGCGGCTTTTGAGGACCATCGGCGTGGCGTTCTGGGGAGGTTGCAGCATCTTCTCCACGTCAATCCATCTTTTGTGCCGCTTATCGTTCTGGTCGGTGCGATGTTGATATTTGGCCTTCTATTAGGCTCAAAGTTCTTCTCTCCGTTCGCAATGACTTTGATCCTTCAACAGGTCCAGATCGTCGGCATCGTGGCTGCCGCTCAAAGCCTTGTTATTCTGACGGCCGGCATTGACCTGAGCGTCGGTGCGATCATGGTTTTTTCTTCTGTCATCATGGGGCAGTTTACGTTTCGGTACGGTATTCCGGTACCAATTGCGGTCATGTGCGGCCTTGCAGTCGGAACTTTGATCGGGGCCCTCAACGGATGGCTTGTCAGCCGCGTTAAGCTCCCGCCGTTTATCGTCACGCTTGGAATGTGGCAGATCGTTCTGGCTACGAACTTCCTGTATTCCGCAAACGAAACCATTCGTAGTCAGGACATCGAAGCCAACGCCTCTTTCCTTCAATTCTTCGGAACCAAGTTCAGCATCGGTGGAGCGACCTTAACTGTTGGCGTCATTTTCATGCTCACCCTGATTTTTGTATTGGCATATGCGCTCAAACACACGGCCTGGGGACGGCATGTCTATGCGGTCGGTGACGATCCCGAGGCTGCCGAGCTTTCCGGTGTGAACGTCCACAGAACTTTGATGTCCGTCTACATGCTGTCCGGCTTGATCTGTGCCTTTGCGGGCTGGGCTTTGATCGGGCGCATCGGATCGGTCTCGCCGACCTCCGGCCAATTGGCCAATATTGAGAGCATTACCGCTGTTGTGATCGGGGGTATCTCGTTGTTCGGCGGGCGGGGCTCCATTCTGGGATCGTTGTTCGGAGCACTGATCGTCGGCGTATTTACTCTAGGGCTGAGGCTGCTGGGCGCAGATGCGCAGTGGACCTTTCTACTCATCGGGCTTCTCATCATCGCCGCGGTCGCAGTCGACCAGTGGATCAGAAAGGTATCGGGCTAATGTCAGACACAACGCCAGTCGTCCAAGGCCGCGGGATCGTGAAGCGCTATGGCCACGTCACCGCCATCGACCATTCCGACTTTGAACTGCGGCAAGGAGAAATCCTTGCAGTGATCGGAGATAACGGCGCGGGCAAGTCGTCCATCGTCAAGGCGATCTGCGGCGCCACAATCCCGGACGAGGGCGAGATTCTGATCGAAGGGAAGAAGGTCAATTTCACCTCGCCGATCGACGCTCGGAACATGGGGATCGAGATTGTCTATCAGCAGCTTGCCATGTCTCCTGCCCTGTCGATTGCGGACAACATGTTCATGGGGCGCGAGATCCGCAAACAGGGGTTCATGGGCAAGTACATGCGTCAGTTGGATCGGCCTGCCATGGAAAAGTTCGCCCGCGATAAACTGACCGAGCTTGGGCTGATGACAGTGCAATCGATCAATCAGGCAGTTGAGACGCTGTCCGGCGGCCAGCGCCAAGGCGTAGCCGTTGCGCGTGCTGCCGCCTTTGCGACGAAGTTCATCATCATGGACGAACCCACGGCTGCTTTGGGGGTCAAGGAAAGCCGCAAAGTGCTTGAGCTTATCCAAGACGTGCGGGCGCGTGGTATTCCGATCATCCTGATCAGCCACAACATGCCGCATGTATTCGAAGTCGCTGACCGCATCCATGTCCATCGGTTGGGCAAACGCCTGTGCACGATCGACCCCAAGGATTACACGATGTCCGACGCGGTGGCCTTCATGACCGGCGCCAAGGAACCCCCGAAAGAGGACGCCGCGTGATCGAGCAGGATGTACAGCGCGTTTGCGACTTGATCTTCTCCCGGAGGCAGGTTGGGGTTCGGACGATTGTCGCAATCGCCGGCCCCCCTGCATCCGGAAAGTCGACTTTGGCAGAAACCGTCGTGCAATCGCTGAACGCTCAACAAAGCTCTGCGATTCCTTTAGCCACACTGGTGCCCATGGACGGTTATCATCTGGACAATCGCGTGCTGGAAACGCGAGGCTTGCTGGCCCGAAAAGGCGCGCCGGAAACCTTCGATGCAATTGGGTTCTGCACTGCAATCAGAGGGCTGCAATCCGCGCAGCATGAGTCCTTTCATCCTAAATTCGACCGCCAAATGGACCTGGCCATTGCGAATGCGATTGCCGTTCACCCGGAAACTCAGACTGTGGTCGTAGAAGGGAACTACCTTTTGATGAATAGCGACCCGTGGAGGACGTTGGTAGACGTTTACGCCGCAACGGTTTTTGTCAGCCCCACATTGGAGGAACTCGAAAACCGGTTACAGCATCGCTGGATCAAGCATGGCTTTGACCCGCAAGCCGCGCTGCAACGCGCGAAAACGAACGATCTGCCAAACGCGGAACACGTCATCCGTGATAGCAGGAAAGCGGATCTCACACTGAACCAGAATTACACTGAATTCGGGATGCGCTACGCGTTCTGAATTTGCGCATTGGATTCACCCATCCGTTAAAGCAGCACCTCTAGGCGGGTTCAAGTGCAACCAAAATCACTCCATTCACGATGAGGAACCCTCATGAAGTTCTTTGTGGACACAGCAGAAGTAGACGAGATCAAAGACCTTATAGGCTTTGGATTAGTAGATGGTATCACCACCAATCCAAGCCTGATTGCCAAGTCCGACCGCAATTTCAAAGAAGTTATCGCCGAAATTTGCACCCTGACAGATACGCCCGTGTCGGCAGAAGTTGCAGCCCTGGATACTGCGGGAATGATTGCAGAGGGAGAGAATCTTGCAGCAATCGCCGACAACGTCGTTGTCAAACTGCCGCTGACACTGGATGGCCTCAGGGCCTGTGCTCATTTCAAAAAGGAAGGGATCAGCACAAACGTCACACTCTGTTTCTCAGCCAATCAGGCACTCTTGGCGGCAAAAGCGGGTGCGACCTATATATCGCCTTTCATTGGCAGATTGGACGACATCAATCTGAATGGGGTCGACCTCATTAGAGATATCCGGAGCATCTTCAACAATTATGACATTGAAACTGAAATCATTGCAGCATCCATCAGAAGCCCCAATCACATAACTGAGGCTGCTTTGGCCGGATCAGACATTGCCACGATACCCCCGTCCGTCATCCGCAAACTAGTCACGCATCCGCTGACGGACGCTGGCATTGAACAGTTTCTTTTTGATTGGAAGTCTACAGGGCAATCGATTCTTTAATGGGCTTTCATTTTGATGGAAACGGGATGACCTGAACCAGACCTTGAACGGCTGAGTAGCAAGGCCTTGTTTCGGGACTTAAAACTAAATGAGACGCTCCTTGATTTGACAAACTGGCCGAGTTTCGTGGGAAACTGTCAAAACTCCTCTTCAATAGCGGCATGAACACTGCGGCAACAGCAGACCGCTCCAACGTCCGCTTTGTTGAAGTGACTGGAGACTTTGGCGCGGTCGCAGCGACACGTCCGCTTCCCGCCCCGAGCGTCAGACTCAAACGTCCGCTATGGGCTGTCTGCGGCCCTCCGGCGCAAGCGGACCAATGGCGGTAAAGTCCCCTATCGCGGTCATTCAGCCAGCCCTCAACCAAAGTCCGCTACGGCAAAAAGAAAGCAAAGCGCAGATCCCCCGACAACTCCTTACGCCAGGCCCTCTCGACTCCACCGAGCCTTTATCTGGCAGGGGTTATGCTTGTTCTCGGCGTCCTGATGAGCCCGTGCATGACAGCTTGGGCATAGTGCAATCGCGATGAAAGTTTTCTTGCCCGTTGAGATGTCGGAGCAAAGTTCCTCACCGCAGATCTCGAGCAACTCCCCGCGCCACATTAACTCTTTGGTGGTGATGCCACATTGCTGGCACTGCGCCTCTTCAAGAGCACACCTGACTTCCTCAACCGAGACTATCCGTTGATAGTTGCATTCAGTATCGGCCATTTTCATACCCCGCGAAATCGTTGACAACTCAACCCTGTGCAATGGACCTGCTCTGGCCTCACCCAGTATTCGCCTTGGGACATTCACGCTAACGCAGGTGTCGCGCGCAAACAAGCCAGCGAGTATCACTCACACCTTGCCCCCAGAAAACGAGCAACCTCCTGCATCTAAATAAAGAAGCAACTGTAGGAGTTTGATCCATGAAGTACCTGTCTGCCCTCGGCGTTCTCGTCGGGGGTTTTCTTTTGCACCCACCGCCCAAGGCTGTCCTGACGACGATGCTCTGGGTGGTTTCGCGATCCCACCCCGCTGTCTCGGCGCTGGTTCTGCTGGCGGTCCTCTGGACGTGGAAGTCCGACGATGACTGAGCTGGAACTGAACCCCGGTGACGTAGTGGTCATCCATGCCTTTGATGACGTCCCAGAGCATCTGTTCCGTGTGGAAGAGGTGTTCGAAGACTGCGTGACCGGCTTTGCTGTAACCGGCCCTCTGGCTGGGTCCTACGGCGAACCGGCTCTCGAGATGATCGTCAGACTCGTCTCAACCAACTGAACCCATCCCAAATTCGAAATCTGAAAGGAGGAGACCTATGTCTGCTCACATTCGCTATGCCTATCTGAAGGGTCATACGTGGTTGTTCAGACGGAACTATCCCGTTGACGTAGCTCTCGCGCTGGGCACTCAGGCGCTGAAGCAGAGCCTCAAGACCAGTGACCCCGGTACAGCCCGTGTCCGAGCCGCTGAAGTTAATGCGCGGTTTGAGACGCTGGTGGAACAGGTTCGGTCGCAGGCAGAGGAGTCACTGTCTGCCCCAAAGAACGCCGCTGACCTTCCTGAATGGGTGGACCAACCAGAGTCGTCTCTCGTCCGTCTCCGGGCCACTCTGGAGGACTCTGGATGCAATCTGGAGCGGTCTGAGTTCGCCAGACCATCAGCGCCGGTAAAGGTGCCGGTTCGTGAGTTAAGCCGGGTCTATCTGAACAAGCGCAGTAACGAGCTACGACCCAGCGGGTTCAAATCGGTCCGATACTCTGTCGGGTTGTTCACTAGTCGCTTTGGTGACCAGTCGGTTTGCAGCTTATCCAGAGCACACGGAAGAGAGTTCCTGACGGCAATAGCCCAACTGTCCCCGATGATAGGCAAGTCTGAACGGACCCGTGGGCTGACCCTGGACCAGTTGGTCGCGTTCTCGTCTCGGGGATCGGTGACCATAACAGCCAGAACCCAGCGGCGTATCTGGTCTCAGGTTAACCACTTCCTCGACTGGGTGGTCTATGAGGGGCATCTGGAGGTTAATCCATTCCGAACTGTTCTCTTCGACCGCAAAGTACGTCCTCAACCCTATGCCGTTCCGACTGACGATGAAGTCCTGCGGCTGCTGGGAGCCAAGGACCGGGACTTGCAACCGGTTCTACTGACCTGTCTGTTGACGGGAATGCGAGCGGGGGAAGCGGTCGGGCTGCTCCGGGAAGACCTCGTGACCAAGGGCAACCTCGGTTGCTTCGTTCATGTTCAACCAAACGAACTGAGACTGCTGAAGACCGATGCGGCGGAGAGACTGGTTCCGGTCCACCCGGTGCTAAACGAGACGTTCCGTCAGTTACCTTGCCATGGCCCTCTGTTCCCTGACCTGACCGTTGCGCACGTCACCAAGGGGTTCGCGAGACTGAGACGACGGTTGGGTCTGGAGCGACCGGGACTGGTCTTCCACTCGACCCGCAAGTGGTTCATCACCCAGTGCGAACGAACGGGTGTTCCTGAGCACTTCACTGCTTCTCTGGTCGGTCACCAATCGGCACGTTCGGAGAACGGGATCACCTACGGCATCTATTCGGCTGGCATCAGTGACGAGCAGCGGCGGTCGATCGTTGACCAGATAAGACTTCCGACATGACCTTCCCCGACATTGATGCGTTCGAGGAGCGAGCTGCTATCGCTGAGTTCGATGGCGGGTGCACCCGTAAAGCTGCGGAAGATCTGGCTGCTCGTGCTCAGGGGTTTCCTGACGCTGAAGCCTACTGGCTGTGGTTGGCCGGCTATGTCGTCAACCGAAGACCACCCTGACACCTAACCCTCGGCGGCCCTTAGCGGGTTGCCGGGGGATTTCTGCTTTGCTTTCTTTTTTGCCAAAGAGGGCGTTGGCCGATCGTGCGAGAGTGGTCTAGGCGGCAACTACTGGTCGCTCACTCAGCAGTGTTTCGAGTTCAAACGTGTTCCGTTTGGCCTTGCTCGGGCTGCTCTGGCCTGTAGGCTGAGCAGTATCCTACAAATCGAAAAAAATCTTAAGATCTCACTTCAGATTAGTGCCCAAAATGCAGATTATTACACATATTTTTGAGGACTGTATAAGAATGAAAGTCACAATTTTTCATAAATTTGCTGGTGTCTGCTTCGTCGGAGTGGCCTTGTTTACTCCATCGCTTGGCCAGACCGACAATACACCTACGAAGCGAGAGCTTGTCGCACGCTTGATTGACACCCAAGCCTGTGTGGGTTGTGACCTTAGCGGTTCTGACTTGAACGGTTTAAACCTCTCTGGCGCGAACTTGAGTGGCGCAGTCCTGACTAAAGCTGATCTTTCAGGGGCACGGCTATCTGACGCGAACCTGTCAGACGCGAATCTCGCTGGTGCAAACTTGCAAGGCGCAATTCTAAACCGTGCCAACTTGATGGGTACTGACCTATCAAATGCCAATCTATCTGCATCACGTCTACTAGAGGCTGACTTGCAAGGCGCAAACTTGACTGCTGCCGATTTAAGGTGGGCAAAGTTCAGGCAAACTGACATTCGCAATGCAACTATGATCAGGGCCAATCTTACCAAAGCGGAGGTCGCTGGCTGGTTCGACGACGGAGCAGTCTTCTGTGAAACCCTTGAACCCAATGGCACGTTAATTAACCGTGATTGTTACAAGCTTGCGGCGCAATCTAAAGAGGTCTTGTCTCAGCCATCCTCAGAGGACGTGACAAATGCTTCCATTGAACCAAGGGAAGCAGATTGGGCCGTGCTCAGCGACGTCGGTCGTGCCCAGCGAATGCTGTCCAAGCTGGGCTATTCCGCTGGTTCAATCGATGGAATCTGGGGACAGAGTACTAGAAGCGCGCTGGAAGAATTCCTAGCAAGTAAGGGGCAGATTTTTGACGGCAGCTTTGGAGAGAACGAGATCAACACTCTCGAGTCTGCGGCTGCTGAAAGCGGTATAAAAGAGTACCCCAGCGTTGAATGGTCATACCGTTCTGCACTTATTTCTTTTGGTGGCTACGAATTCGCAGATCAACCTGTTTTCGACATGATAAAAACCATCAGAGATATGCCGTCATTTGGGCTAAACACGGTGACTTTGGATTTTCGCTGCATTGGCTTAATGGAGGCCGACCTGCCGACTGAATATCCTCTGGGACGTCGAATGGGATGCGCAATCGCGAACAAGCAAATACTTGAAGACGAAGGTTTCGCCTCAACGCGACGCGATGCTACGAGCCTCGCAATGGATGAAGCGAGAGCGGCGGGGCTGGCGGTCAATCTGCGGCCAACGTTCGCTGAGCTGGCCCGCAGGTTCGAACCAAAAGACGCAGCTGGTTATGGCACGGTTCCGCTGGATGTTTTTTTTGATGGGGATGGCCAAACGTGGTCAGGCTATGTGCCCATAATCATGGCTGTAGCTCGTTACGCTCAGGACAATCAGGCTGAATACCTCACAATTGGCGTCGAATTAAATAATTTGAACAGCGCGATCGAGGCTGACGCGCGCTGGCCTGAGATCCTTAAAAAGATTCGCTCCGTATACGATGGAAAGCTCATCTATGCGCACAATTACAACAATGATTCAGACATCCGCAGACTTCCTGCAAGCCATGTGATGCGCCATGTGGACATAGTTGGGTTGAACTTCTTTCCAAATCAGATCATGGAAGGGCGGAAGGACTACTCCGCTGAATCTGTCGCCATCGCTTTGCAGCGAGCCCGTCTGGAAAACGGACAGAACATGATGGACGAGGCGGAAAGGCTACGCGCAGAGCTAGATGTTCCTGTCTTACTAACAGAGTCACACTTTCCAACTTGGAGAGGATCAGCCAATTGGATCTTCCGTGGTGGCTGCGATTATCAAAATGCAGGACGCACAGGTTGGGAATTCACTCAAGGGCCGCTTCAAGAAAAAAAGCCGTCGGATGAACACGGTCGCCTCCTAGCTGCTGCTTTCATGTTGGCTTTCGAAGATGCGGACTGGGTCCACGGGACGGATTATATCTTCTGGAGCGTTGCGCATGCTTTCGATGACAGAACAGACACCAAAGAATACGGTCCTTGTTCAAGTTGGCTTTGGAACAGCGATGACGGGATAAAGGAGTTGATCAGAGATTTCCATTCAATTTCTTCGAAATAGAGGTTCGGAGCGGCTGTGGAAACCGTCCGCTCCGGGCTCTCAGCAACCCTTCGCCGCAGCCCCACCAAAGCCCCCG
>NZ_JBQFLQ010000023.1:0-7225 GCF_056531325.1 Ruegeria sp. N8
GAGGCTGCTGCGAGACCGCTAGAGAACCGCCCACCGGCGCTGAGACGACCGCTGACGAGTCGTTCCGGGTGCTGAAGACTGGTCGCTGGTGTTGGTGGGTGGTGGAGCGGATGTTCAATCCTAATGCAGCGAACTGCCGCTTCGAGCCCAAACCTACCAAGTTGTAGCATCGTAGCAACGTCGGCTGAAGAGTGCCGACTACCACAAGGATGGTGGAGCTCAGATGAGGCTGCTTACATAATTGAACAAGATCATCGCTTCATCAAACGTCGCATCAGACCCATGTTAGGTTTTTTTTTATCTTTCTCATTAGCTGAATCTGCTCTGGCCGGCATCGAATTAGTCAACATGATCCGCAAAGGTCAATTCACACCCGGAATCTCTCCGTTTCAGCAGTTTGCTCAACTGGCAAGTTAATAGATCCGCCCGCGCAATCTCTTGAACCTTCAAAGGAACCTGCGACAGAACCGTCTTTTGAGCCGATGTTTCCAGGCTTATCATTGTCAGAACAAATCAAAGCGAACCGGGTTTTGCGCCCAATAGACACGGGCTGCCAACAGCAATCTTTCCTTCGGATCAATTGTTGCCGCAAATGAAACGGGCACGCCGAACTTTGCACTGACATTCTCCAGTGCAAGCTGGGTTGCGGGCCCAATCAGGCCGTCCACTGCTATGTTTTCGCCCAGCTCGTTCAAAGCCATCTGCAAAGAACGGTCCAAATCCACCCGTGAAATCTGTTCCAGCTGTGCCCTGGCCTGAGCCGAGGCTTCTTCATTAGGCAATAGAGCGGCCTTGGCAGCGCGTAGTGCTGCGTCAGCAGGTCCGCGTTTGGCCACTTGCCCATCTAAGATGATATATGCACCGTTCGCGCCACCCCAAGCATCACCACGCGCAAGTGATTTGTCATACCACTCCAGCGCTTCGGTTCGAGATCTGCCCTGCAACTGATCGTTGAGGATCATTCGGGCGATGCTGGCTGGTGCGGTCGGGTGGCCGCCCTCTGCCGCAGCCAGAAAATAACCTTCGGCTTTGTTGAAATCGACTGGATTGCCGCCAAGCCCGAATAACGACACATAGGCAAGGTTATCATAACCATAGATGTCCTTGCGCAACTCAGATGCGCGAAGGTATCTCATTCCGCGTTCAGGGATGTAATGGTCGGAGTTGTCGCGCAGAAAGTACAGCCCAAGTTCGTTCATCGAAAACGTATGACCGAGTTCGACGGAGCGTTCCAGAAGTTCAAATCCGCGCTTTTTTTCGTTTTCTGTTTCCCCATTCCGTAGCAGTTGCTTGCCGAGGCTGTGCATCGCGTAGGGGTCCTGTGCGGTGGTCGCGTCCTCTAGCAGCGCACGTGCTTTTTGGGGGTCATAAGGTGTTTTGGTTACGGCACGATCAATGCGATCAGTATACAGCAGAGTTGCAAGTGCATATTTTGCGCGGATATGGCCACCGTCGGCCGCCGCTGAAATGTTGCCAAACGCGTCTGACACCTGACCCGCAGCCTGCTGTACGCGTCCGAGTTGATAGAGAAACCGCATGTTGCCGGGGTAATCCTCAACCGCTTGTGTGCAGGCCGCCAGAGCGGTGGCGAGGTCCAGTTCATTTGGAAGGCGAAAGACGCCAACCCCGTTCAGATCCAGTGCATCTCCGGCTTCTAGATCGCAGGTATTCAATTCCAGTTCTAAAGAAACTTCCACCAGATGTTTCTTTTGATCCGCCGTAACTGCTTCAACCGAAAACGTGTCGCTGAAATCGGTATCTGCCAACTCGTTGGCCCGCGCGTCCGTTATTTCCGGTGAGTATGTAAGGCTGCCACTCGATGACTGACCGTTTGTTGTGACGACGCCGCGCCGTGGATTGCCGACAAGACGCAGGCTGAGAACTTCATCCCCGAGTTTCTGTTCCAAGGCTTCGGATATTTGGACGTTTTTGTCGAATTGCTGGCTCAGGTTCATAGACTTGGGCTCAGTTTCCAGCACAGGTTCTACATCTGATTCCGTCTGCTGTTGCGCCAGATAGAAAGGACGCACAAGTGTCGAGCTTTCCCACGGGATTTGTTTGCCCGCTGTTGACTGGTGAACCTTTTCACGAATGATGGGAAACAGTTGTTGAATGTTCTCGAAAGGCGAGGATTGTGCGGTTTGCAGAACGGCCGCGGTATAGGGGCTGTTCTGACCCTCGGCACCATCACTAGCCGCCGCACCGGGGGAGGTAGAATAGGCGACCAACGAGTTCAACGGGGTTTTGAAAACGTCAAACCCTTCGCGGGTTTCGAACAGGTTGGCATCCAGATCAGCCGCCAGCCTCAGGTCCTGGAAAGGATTGTCACGACATGAATCGAGGATCGCCACATGCGCAGAGCTTCGTGCCGACAGGGCGTCAATCACGCGGTCCAGCGTCATGGTTGCTAAAGGCACATCGTAGATACTTTCAAATTTTGCATCCACGGGCAGTAAATAGTTCCGGCGGCCGATCTGAATGCCGTGACCCGCGTAATAAAACAAAACGTCAGCTGAATCAGGAATATTCAAAATCGCAGTTCTAATAAGTTCTTCAAACTTGCGTTTGCTCAGGTCATAGCCGTCATACACCCGAAAATCGAAGCCACGCAGCATATCAGCAATATCCTGCGCGTCCTTACGAGCGTTCGTGAGGTCTCCGACATTTGTGTAGTCTTGGTTGCCAATCACGATGGCCACGCGGGCCGAGGATATTTCTTCTTGGCTATTTGCGGCGTCCGTTTGCGCCAGCGCCATCTGGGTGGTTAGGAGCACGACCGGCACCCCGGCCAAAACCTGACCGAGTTTACCTTTTATCTCACGCAGAAACATTAAACGATCCTTTCAGATCAAACTCAGCCCCAGCTTCCGCCACCGCCGCCGCCAGCGCCGCCGCCTGCGCCACCGCCTCCGCCAGCGCCACCGCTATTGCCTCCGCCATCGCCGCCCCCTCCTTCGTTGTCTTCGCCCGAGACAGGCGTGCTTCGGCTGACAGAAGTGGTTGTTGATGACGCAGGAACCGAAGCTTGCGCGGCAGCTGGCTGCTGCTCTGGAACCGGCGCATCCGGGACTTCTGACTGCGACCACGGCGTGCTACATCCGGCAACGGCAACAGAACAAACAACTAAAGTACAAATGGTTGAAATACGCATTCACGCCTCCTCAACAAAGTTCAAAACCCTTAGGACGGTACTGGAATACTTGGCACTGCGAAGTGTAGCGTAAATAAACTGGTTCACACAGGTAAAAGAGTCTTCATGTGCGCCGTAGGAGCGGCCGGAAGCGGGTTCTGGGCACCGGAAGGCCACTGGTTCTGCCGGATGGCCCGAACCAGTGGTGGGGCCTAGAATTCGTTTCCGACGCTTTGACCGATGGTCGCCGGTTCCGCATTCTGGCCGTGATGGATGACAATGCACGCGAGAACCCAGCTCTGCTGGCTGGCACACCCCATACATGCTTGCGTGCCACGCGGGAGCTTGATCGGCTGATTTCGGAGCGTAGTCAACCTAGCACCATTGCCTCTGACAACGTCCTATTTGCGGAATGAATGGCTGATTTAGCATCAGGTCATAGTCATGCTGAAGCGTTCCAGCACGGTCAATTGTGTGTCAGTTCGGCGTTTTGGTTAACAATATGTCTCTCCTATAATATACATAGAGTACGCTTTTGCGGCTCTCACCGTCCTTATGACGAAATCTGCGGGTCGTTGAGCAGAAGGCCTGAACACTATCTGAGAAGTCGAATGCTCGCCTCTACGGCCCTTACAGAGAAAGGTCCTTCTGCTGTCGATCATCCCTCAAAGAAGGGACGTTAGGGTTCGCCGCGTTTGATGGCCTCGTGTGCCGCCCGGGCTATTTTTGCAGCGATTGCGGTATACGCCTTGCGGCGCAAATGGGTGTTCTGCCGATCCTTAGCGGTGTAACGCTCGAATTCGTCGCGGAAGCTATTGGTCTTTTGCATGATTGCCACCTGACCAGCCATCCAGAGTGTCCGTCGTAGCCGGGCATTGCCATATTTGGGCAGCTTGCTATGGCCGATGAATGTGCCGGATTGGATGGTTGCGAGGTCCATGCCACAGAACTTCAGAAATTGGCGGTGATGCTGAAAGCGGCGCAGATCGCCAGCCTCTACCAGGATGGTCAGCACATTGATCGGCCCGATCCCTGGGATAGATGTCAGCTGCTGATAGCCGTCGTTGGTCTTGAGCAGTTCAACGGCGCGACCCTCAATCTCGATACGATGAGCAATCAGGTTACGTCCTTCGCCCAACACCAACCGAAACATCCACGCGGCATCTGAGTTCGGTTCAATGGGCAAACCCACAGATGACTTAGCTGTTCGGTAACTATCTGCAAGAAAACGTTCTTTTAAGACTTTGCAACCTACAACCTGCCAGGCGTCAGCGAATAATGCCTCACTGGTGGCGGTGTTTCTTGCACACTACGCTTCACCATGAATTTAATTAACATGGCACGTGATGACAGGTTCCCCGCTTTGTCGCTCCCGTTTTCAAGCGTAAACAAGCGGCACTCACGATATTTGGTTGGCCTTAACTGCCCGGGCCAAGAGAACAGGTCAGGTTGCCACCATACCACCCGGCAAACACGCCGCGCGAACGTTGGCCTTTGAGTTTTCTTTTCAAAAGCAATCCAGCTTGGGTGTTGGGATAGTTGCGAAGATAGGCCTCCGCCCAAGCAAGGTTGTGGTACCTATCGCTTCGCGTAGTCCAGAAAAATGTATCTTGGGGACCGCTTAAGCCAACTGGGTTATTCGGCGCAGCTGATGACTGAACAAGCCATACCAATGCTCCATGGATATCTGTCTGACGGCTCTTATGTCGAAAGCCTTTTCCACCGCCACGCCGCGATGCATCCATCGCAAGCACGAGGTACCCGTATGTGATAAACGTGTAGTGTAGTTGCCGCTTGGCCGGACGTTTGTTGCGAGCTTGGTCAAATGTACCGGCCAAAGGGGCATTCGGGCGCATTTGCCGCGCTAGATATGCTAGATCTCTTTCACCTTTTTTGAACGCTTTTCGATTACCTGTTTCTGCACCCCATGCCAAAAGCCCAGCCGCACGGGCGGCATGGCCTTCTTTGCCGTACATCTGCTCGAAACCGCCTACTGAGCCTGCCCTTGCTGCAAGTCGATCCCCCCAGTCTGCAATTGCGACAATTCTTGGGTCATTTTTTCCCAGAATTGCGCTTAGTGAGCTGTAAACCATCGACAAGTTGAGCAGGATGTTCGCTTGCCACCAGGCTGCGTCTATCTTCACGCCATCGAACAAGCCTTGTTTTTCGAATGATCTGGCCTGAGCGGCGGCTGCAAGTTGATCGGCGATCTGGCTGGCGTCCGCCTTGGATCCGGTACGAAGTAGATGGGAATTTGCTGCGCCGAGCTCATTCATGAAAACAGCGGGAGGTCGGTCTTTGCCGGATGCTGTTTTGAAGGGTTGAGTGATTGGTGCGGTTGTGAATTTGGAAGGCTTACGTTCCGGGCACCAGGCATTTCGGTAGGAACTATTCGCAGAGAAGAATTCCAGTCTTTTTTGGGCGTTTGCGAAATCGGCCGCCACGGGTTTTGCCCCTAAAATCCCGATACAACATATTAAAATTAAAACGAAAAATAACCGCATATCACCAATATCCCACTAGAATACTTATCACTGATGCTAGTGAGATGTTCGAGAATCAGTCAAGCACCAGTCTTGAATTACGAACCTTCCGCAAAACTGTAACTGGTACATTTCGGAATTAGGGTTTGGGAACCTCAACTATGAACGAACGCTTCCAAACTGTTGTGTCGTTCCAAAGAGGGCTGGTTTTGGGAACATTCGGGCCTTGAAAATTTCCGAAATCCTGATTGCCGCTGCTGTTATCAGGACTACCTCGCTTCCAATTGGAAAAACTCATGGGCTCACCATTTGCCCATCTCCAGCCACCATCAGGCTCCGCGCCTTCAGGGTCTTGCACCAAACCAATCAATGGTCCCAGAGCGAGGTTTCCTTCGAACGCCCAGTGTCCATCATCTTGCAGCGTCAGTTGATACACAAAGTCGTTTTCTTCTTCGTCAGTGATGGTAACGAGGTGTCCGCCCAAGGCTTCGGAAACCTTTTCAAGAATCTCAAATTCTGCGCCCCACGTTCTGATTACGTAGTACGTCGAACCCCCGTATTCGCCGACGGTCACCAAATCAAAAAAATCAAGCAGTTCTTCGCGAGATGGGTTTAAGGTCAAAAAATCCTCTAGGTATTCGGGGTCAAAATTTTTTGCCTCGTCGGATTTGTTTGACAGAAGGGCAAAGACTGAGAAGCCAACAGATATTAAGACAACCCCGAATAAGAGGGGCAAAAAGTACTGCCCACGAACCCAAGCCTGAAGTCGTCGCGCGGCTTTCTCGTAGGTTGGCAGGGTGGCCTCACCTACTTTGTACACCTTCAATGGTTGATCAAGGTTTTTGACAAAATGCTCGCCGATTTTTGTGAAGCGGTAATCCAAGCTTCCTTTGACTTGCTCAATAACGTTTTCGGCTAAACAGATTCCACCGGGTTCCGAAATCGTCTCAAGCCTGGATGCTACATTCACTCCGTGACCCAACAAATCACCGTTGGGTTGCTGAACGACCTCACCAATATTGATACCAATCCGGTACCTCATGCGGTCGCTTGTTCTAAGCTGAGCATTGTTAGCATTGTGTTGTTCTTGAATGGAAATAGCGGCTTCCACCGCGCCGGTGGGATTGTCAAAACACGCCAGCACGCTATCGCCTGCCGTGTTTGCGATCCTGCCTCCGTAAGACTTGATAATCGGATCCATAATCGAACGAAGCTCTGCGAGACGATGTAGGGTAGCCTCTTCATCCTCAGAAACGAGTTTCGTAAACCCAGCAACATCTGCCGCCAATATCGTCAATAGTCGCTTTGAGTTTTTGTACACATCAAACTCGCAAAAATACTCACATGATGTTCGAAGTAGGACATTTCAAAGTATGCTGGCAGATTTTGGATGCTGTATCAACAAGTGGTGATGGCGCTGCCCGCTTAGCTTATTTTCAAGCGAAATGATTTCATTTGTCAGAGAATGTAGCCAAGCCTACTGGAAAACGTCTCTAAAACTCAGAGAATGCTATTTCTTGCCTAGGGTCAGGACTCGTTCTTGTTTCATAGCCAGAAGATGACCGTGGCGGCGAGAGCGATGGCGGAGAGGAATACCTTTGGGCACCTGTCA
>NZ_JBQFLQ010000024.1:0-2500 GCF_056531325.1 Ruegeria sp. N8
TGGTTGCGGGAGCAGGATTTGAACCTGCGACCTTCAGGTTATGAGCCTGACGAGCTACCGGGCTGCTCCATCCCGCGTCAGAGTCAGATTTGTTTTCATCGTGTTAGAGAGAATTGGGCTTTTTCTAGGTTTGGCGGTGACCTACTCTCCCGGGGCTTAAGCCCAAGTACCATTGGCGCGGCAGTGCTTAACTTCCGGGTTCGGGATGGGACCGGGTGTTTCACTTGCGCTATGACCACCAAACCGAGGAAAAGCCCTCGGTCGACTTTCTTGCTGTGCAAGAAAGCGACCATGCGGGAGGCAGCGTCTTTTGTTTACAAAAGGCGCGTTCCCGCACGGTTATTTAATCAACCAACATCGCGGCTTGGCGCTGCGACGCTGTCCTTTGTCAAGGTTGGTGTATGCTTTGGTCTTGTCTTTCCATTACTGGATCAAATCAAGCCTATCGGGCGATTAGTACCGGTCAACTGAACGCATTACTGCGCTTACATCTCCGGCCTATTGACGTGGTGGTCTTCCACGGCCCTCAGGGAGACCTTGTTTTGAGGGGGGCTTCCCGCTTAGATGCCTTCAGCGGTTATCCTGTCCGATCATAGCTACCCAGCACTGCCGTTGGCACGACAACTGGTCCACCAGTGGATCGTTCACCCCGGTCCTCTCGTACTAGGGGCAACTCCTCTCAAGTCTCCTACACCCACGGCAGATAGGGACCGAACTGTCTCACGACGTTCTAAACCCAGCTCACGTACCTCTTTAAACGGCGAACAGCCGTACCCTTGGGACCTGCTCCAGCCCCAGGATGAGATGAGCCGACATCGAGGTGCCAAACACTGCCGTCGATATGGACTCTTGGGCAGTATCAGCCTGTTATCCCCGGCGTACCTTTTATCCGTTGAGCGATGGCCCTTCCACTCGGGACCACCGGATCACTATGGCCGTCTTTCGACTCTGCTCGACTTGTCAGTCTTGCAGTCAGGCTGGCTTCTGCCATTGCACTCAACGAGCGATTTCCGACCGCTCTGAGCCAACCTTCGCGCGCCTCCGTTACGCTTTAGGAGGCGACCGCCCCAGTCAAACTACCCGCCACGCAGGGTCCCGGATCCGGATAACGGACCGCGGTTAGACATCAAGAGTGCGAAGGGTGGTATCTCAAGGGAGGCTCCACAGGTACTTGCGTTCCTGCTTCAAAGCCTACCACCTATCCTGCACATCACAATCCTGATGCCAGTGCGAAGCTGTAGTAAAGGTGCACGGGGTCTTTCCGTCTAACCGCGGGAAGCCTGCATCTTGACAGGCAATTCAATTTCGCTGAGTCGATGTTGGAGACAGCGGGGAAGTCGTTACGCCATTCGTGCAGGTCGGAACTTACCCGACAAGGAATTTCGCTACCTTAGGACCGTTATAGTTACGGCCGCCGTTTACCTGGGCTTCAATTCAAGGCTCTCACCTCTCCTTTTAACCTTCAGGCACCGGGCAGGCGTCAGACCCTATACGTCGTCTTGCGACTTCGCAGAGCCCTGTGTTTTTAATAAACAGTCGCCACCCCCTGGTTTGTGCCCCCAGCCCCTAGTTGCCTAGGAACCGGGCCTCCTTCTCGCGAACTTACGGAGGTATTTTGCCGAGTTCCTTCAACATCGTTCTCTCAAGCGCCTTGGTATGCTCTACCAGTCCACCTGTGTCGGTTTAGGGTACGGTCTGATGGAGGGCTATTTCCAGGAACCACTCAGCAGCCCAATCAATCCGATAAGATTGAACTACACCTGTGATCCGTCACATCCTCCTGGCCTAGGAATATTAACCTAGTTCCCATCGCCTACGCCTTTCGGCCTCGGCTTAGGGGCCGGCTTACCCTGCTCAGATTAGCTTTAAGCAGGAACCCTTGGACTTTCGGCGAGAGTGTCTCTCACACTCTTTGTCGCTACTCATGTCATCATTCTCACTAGTGATCTCTCCACGGGATCGCTCACGCGCCCGCTTCATCGAAAGCCTCTCTCCTCCAATCTGCCCGAAGGCATGAAGGAGGAATGAGACTATGTCACACTACGCTCTGCTACCGATGCTTACGCATCCCTAGACTTCGGCTCATGGCTTGAGCCCCGTTACATCTTCGCCGCAGGACAACTTATTTAGACCAGTGAGCTGTTACGCTATCTTTAAAGGATGGCTGCTTCTAAGCCAACCTCCTGGTTGTTTTGGTCGTCCCACCTGCTTTCCCACTTAGCCATGAATTGGGGGCCTTAGTCGTAGGTCAGGGTTGTTTCCCTCTCCACTACGGACGTTAGCATCCGCAGTGTGTCTGCCATCTAGTACTCCCGGGTATTCGGAGTTTGGTTAGGATCAGTAAGCCTGTGGGGCCCCATTACCCATCCAGTGCTCTACCCCCCGGGGTATTCGGATGACGCTCTACCTAAATAGATTTCGCAGAGAACCAGCTATCTCCGAGTTTGATTGGCCTTTCACCCCTAGGCACAGCTCATCCCGATCCTTTTCAACGGATGTG
>NZ_JBQFLQ010000025.1:0-5775 GCF_056531325.1 Ruegeria sp. N8
GACAGGTGCCCAAAGGTATTCCTCTCCGCCATCGCTCTCGCCGCCACGGTCATCTTCTGGCTATGAAACAAGAACGAGTCCTGACCCTAGTTTGAGCAATTTCGATGTCCGCTTTGGGCTGCGAGCGGTCAATCATGCTCATCGCAGAAAATGGCAGCGCTGAGCCGAAAGCCGAAAGATTCCTACTTTTGTCGAGCTCGTACCTCGGCGGCCCGACGAACTGCGAGTACCGCTGTTGCGTAATCTCCCAAAGAAATCCCTCTGAAAGCGAATGCAGCCGGTTTCTCGCTTAAAGTGGTATCGACTGCTCCCGAGACAATTTCCGTCAAGTCCCCTGTTACTCGCTGATATGGCAGCATTGGTTTGTCGCTTTCAGATTCCTGTTTTCGGTCGTCAACAATAACAGTTTTGAAAGCGGTCATACCCTCTGGAAGCCACGGAATGCAGGCATCTGTAATGGCGGCGAAGGCAGTCGGCTTTAGCCATCGGGCATCCAGAAAAGGTTCGGTGGAATAGTCCAAAGTTATTGATGTCACTACCAGATCGGCATCACGCAAGGCATCCTTGGCATTGGCGGCTGTTTGGGCCTCGAAGCCCATGTCTCGAGCCCGGCGACAAAGCTTGTCGACATTCGCTTTGCCACGTCCGAACACACGAATGCTTTTCAAGGGGAAAACCTCGGAAAACGCAACCAAATGGGAGTGAGCTTGCACGCCGGCCCCAACAAAAGCCATTGTCTCAGCAGTAGGATCAGCAAGTCGACGCGCGGCAACGACTGACAGCGCCGCTGTTCTAACAGCCGTTACCCAATTTGCCCCTAAGACTGCTCGGAGAACCCCGGTTTGCCCGTCCATAACCATGATAGCGCCGTTAATCGCAGGGAGCCCCTTTGCCGGATTGTTCGGACACACCGTTACCTGTTTGGTCACGATGAACCCATCATCTCCCACTGCCAAGGTCGACATTGCGTACCGTCCATCCCCGGGCAAAATGGCTGTCTTAGGGGACGTATGAAGCTGCTCACTTGCCTTGGCTATCAGCGCAGATTCAATCGCGTCGGCAACTTCCGAAGGTTGGATCCCTAAACCTTCCAAGTCTTCGTCAGAAAGATAAGTTATTTTGCTTTCAGAAGTCATTTTGGCGCCGCTCCGCTTTACAACCCGGCTTCCCGATTAGGCTATCAAATGGCGTGTTAGCAAAATCTTTAGGTGTCCAGATTGGGACTTCACTCGAGTACATTATTCGTGCATTGGGATTTCTGTTTTGACGCTTTCGGTCTCAAGTTGTCTCAAGCCAGTTGAGTTTGAAAATTGTATGCTCTCCTTCGAGACCTTTAAGCGGAACAGTCATTTGCTCAGCGAACTGAAAATCCTGTGATCCGCCCACCATGATCCGTGTGGCATCCGAGACGCGGATATCACTTGGTGCAGCGAGAGCGGCTATTCGTGCGGCCTTGTTGACAACGGTCCCGAAGTGATCGGCATCAGAAGTAATCACTTCGCCGGTATGCAAGCCGATGCGAACCCGCAACTTTGGCTCGTTTGTTTCCGCCGCGTTCGCCTGCTGGATATTCTGGGCTGCCAGCAATGCTGCCCTTGCGGAAGCAAAAGACGACATCACCCCGTCTCCCAGTGATTTCACCGTACGTCCACCACTCCCGACGATCTGCGTTTCGACAAGTCGCAGATGTCTTCCGAGGGCGTCGCTCCAAAGCGTATCACCTATAGCTTCAGCGATTTTTGTGCTGTCCGCGATATCGGTGAACATGATGGTCGCTATACCACTTTGCCCGAGTTCGTGGGGTGTAGAGAGGGCGGCATCGAGCAGTTCCTCAAAGCCTCTGGCCTCGTACCCAAATCCCTCTACGTTATTGACCGGTATGGAATTGTGAACATGCACAATCTTCCAGGATCCTTTGTCGAGTTTCAGAATAACTGTGGAACGCAGATGCGCGGACTGTCCTGTCTCAATACCCTCAATAGTTGCTTCCCATTCGACCCAACCGAGCGAACCGCATTCAAATCCTCTCAGTTCCTCTACGTGCCACTTGAACCGTGGAACCTCCCCGATGTATTGCTCCATACCGCGACGCAGCGCATCGCCTTTCCAAGCCTCGCCCTGTGCTGAGCCAAAGTATGACAGGGCAGTGTCATCAGAAAAAAGATGTGCCACCGTCTCACCATCGCCCCGACCGTAGGCGTTGATCCATCGTGCCACTATAGCGGCCAGTTCTGGTGAGGGGCTTATAGTATCTCTCATGTCAGAACGTCGCGTCGACGGCCAGAAAACTGCTTCGAAAAATATGACCTTCGCACGTCCCGTTCCTTTTGAAGCGTGTCATGGCATAACCTTTCCCGAGATCTCCATTTCTGAGGTCCTGTCAGTGTAGGCCAAGCCGGAGCGGCCATAAAGACATAGTCAGCTTTGTCCGCAAAGCGGACATGCATCGCGATTTTGCGAACGTCTGCCTCGAGCCCTAAGCAGACATCACACTTTGTGATGGTTTACGATCATAGACATCGCCTGAATGCTATAGATTTGGTGCCAATCAGTGCGGCATGCTAGCATTCACAAGAGATCTAGGTTTGAGGTGAGCCAGACACGGGGGGCACCATGTCAAAGACGCTATATGAACGTCTGGGAGGAACGGATGGTATTCGGCGAATAGTCGACGTTCTGGTGGACAATCACTCTAAAAACCCAGTTGTCGCTGCACGATTTGCGGGAACTGAGATGGAGCACCTCAAACAAATGGCAGGAGACTTCTTCATAACTGGTTCTGGCGGGCCTGAGATCTATACGGGCAAGGATATGGTTGCTGCGCATCGGCACATGAACATCAGCGGAGATGAGTTTGTCGCAGTTCTGGACGACGCCATGAATGCCCTAAAGGCCAACGACGTCGACCAAAGGGAACAAGAAGAGGTTTTGTACATTCTATATAGCCTCAAGGACCAAGTTGTAGGTATCTGAATTTCGCCACAACCGGGTAGAGTCGGCAATATTCAAATCTTTAAATCAAAGCTTGCTTGTCCGACTTGCAGACTCTTGAAGTCAAATGGCTTACTATGGGTCAATCGTGCATTTGGGCTTAAAATTTATGCGCAAAAGGAACCTCCAATATGAATAGGAGATTGTCTACGATCTTGGCCGCTGATGTTGTCGGTTATTCCACTCGGATGCGTGAAGATGAAATCGACACGATAAATCGTGTTAGTCTGTTAAGCGAGTTAATCGGAACTGTTGCGTCCACGCACAATGGGCGGGTCTTTAACCGCGCGGGCGATGGTTTTCTTTTGGAGTTTTCTAGCCCGGTGGCGGCAGTTCGCTGTGCTTATAACTTACAACTTCAACTCGCTGCTCCAGTAACCAAGCGAGAGATAGGACTAGAAATCAGGATTGGGGTCCATCTTGCCGATGTCGTAGTAGATGGCGACGATTTGCTTGGCGATGGGGTGAATGTAGCAAGTCGTATTGAGTCTGAAGCTGAGCCGGGTATGGTCCTCGTAAGTAATGCTGTGTTTGATCACGCCAAGCGGTTGGCCCAGCTCAAGTTTGAGAACAAGGGCACCCGAAAGCTCAAGAACATTTCCGAACCAGTTACGGTCTACGCTGTTGCAGGCGAGCTTGGCACGCACAGCTGCGGAACTGCGCTTATCGAGGACAGTAGCCTTCCCTACGTGGCGGAACTGCAAAAGTCCACCAACTCAATTGTTGTGCTTCCCTTCAAGAACATGAGCAATGATCCCGAGCAGGAGTATTTTTCCGATGGCCTGACGGAAGACATCATCACAGAACTGTCCCGGTTCCCTGACATTCTCACGATCTCCAGGAATACTAGTTTTGGGTTAAAAGGGGTTGCGGCGGACGCTCGTGAACTTGGACAAAAACTCGGCGTGCGTTTCTGTCTTGAAGGCGGGGTTCGCAAGCTGGGAAATCGCATTCGGATCAACGCGTATCTGACGGATGCAGTGTCAGGCGAACAGCTTTGGACAGAGCGGGCGGATTGCAATCTAGAGGATCTTTTCGATTTTCAGGATGACCTTGTTGCCAAAATCGTCGCGAGTGTGGCTGGCCAGATCGAACGGCAATTGGAAGCCACGGCACAGCGAAAACGTCCGGGTGACCTGGAAGCCTATGAATGTTTAATCCGCGGTTTGTATTATCACCGGATTGGTGGAGTCACAAAGGAGAATGCAGAGGAAGCGGTTCATTGGTTTGACGAAGCGCTGAAACGAGATCCAGGATATGGTCGAGTTCATGCGTGGAGGGCGTGCGCTGTCGCTACAGTAGCAGAATGGACCGGTGAAGATGTATGGGATGAGTTGGTCGAAGCAGGGAACCTAGCTGTCGAGCTGGATGAAACGGACGCTGAAAGCCATCGAATTGCCGGTTCTTTGGCGCTCTATGTTCGTGACTTTGAACGGGCTAAGTTCCACTTCAATCGCGCTCTGGAGTTAAACCCAAATCACGCGTTCATTGTTGGACGAACCGGTGAACTCCATAACTTTCTCGGAGATGGAAAGGCTGCTCTTGAGTATCAAAAGCGTGCAAAGATGCTTGATCCCTTTTTGCCCGAATATTGCCGCGAACTAGAGGCAATTGCCTACTACGTCATGCATGATTTTGAGGCCTGTTTTAACACCGTGGATGAATTTGCGAGGCTCACCCGGCGGGCGGCAGCTTATCGGACTGCGGCCGCAACTCACCTGAATAATGACCATAAGCTTGAACGAGCAGTTCGCGATTTGTTGCTTCACGATCCGAACTTTAGACCTTCTACATTTATTCAAACTGAATACTTCAAAGATCGCGAGATATCTAAGAGATTGAAAGCCGAATTGAGGAGCGCTATGGCGACAACCTCACTTCGCCTCGCTGGTTGAGCACACAATTTGCTAACGTAAAAATTGAGGATTGATGCGAATTCTCTTTGCAAGAAAAGGCCATGGATCGCCGGAGTCTAACGACCACTTTGCCCGCAACTAAGTCGTCGCCCCGATTATGTCGAACATCCGCTGATAGTAGAAACTGTCTTTGCCCCCTAAAATTGGGCCACTACTTTGGCCGAGAAGGGGGAACAAGGGATGGCTCGGAAGCGATACTCGGACGAAGACATTCTGAAGCTGCTGCGTGAGATTAAACTTAAGCTGGCAGATGGCGACGATGTTCGAACAGCCTGTCGTGGTGTCGGTGTCAGCGATGCGACCTACTACAATTGGCGGCGTCGGTTCGGTGGCATGGGCAAGTCGCAACTGTCGGATTTGCGCAGCCTGGAGAAAGAAAATGCCCGGCTGAAGAAGATCGTGGCCGAACTGGAACTGGACAAGCTGATCCTCAAAGAAAGTCTGAACTACCTAAAACCGAGGGCTTATCTGCAATTCGCAAATGCAACTTATTCCCAATCGCCAGCAGACGAGCGCCACGTCTTAGCGTCCGCATCCCAAACACTGGCGGTGACGCAAGGCGTCGGGTTTATTCCGTCACAATTGCTTCCGTGGACATCCGCAAGGACAATGCGTTGACGCCCGAAGTCAACAACCGTCCAGCCTCGGTTAAGCAAGGAGTGAACCTCCTCTTCAATCAAGAAGTGCGACATGCATCCGCCAGTTCCGCAAAAAAGAGATGCGGCGCTCGAGCACGCGAAACCAGATTCGTTCAGAACCCAGTCGCGTTGTAGATCCCCGTCGAGATCGACTCTTTCAACCGCGCCCCAATCTAAGTCAAACTGACCGTTGTTGAACTCCGCGCATGCCTGCGCCGCCAGATCAACCT
>NZ_JBQFLQ010000026.1:0-5112 GCF_056531325.1 Ruegeria sp. N8
CGCTCAGCCAGAAAAGGTCAGACATGTCACCGCTCATTTTCGAACGGTGAATCATGCCGAAGAACGGAAATCAATGGGTCCTGACCCTAACGACGTTGCGGACAAGTGTTTGATCGATCTCAGGCGGTGAATCGCCAAGATGCAGTTTCAGCTCCACACCTCTGCGGCGCATCCGGAATGGCGCTTCGATCGTTAACTCCCTGGCATCGACCTGATCTGCCCTGCACTCAATCATCTGTGCCAGTGCCTGGAGATCCAGTTGCACCCTCAGAGAGCCCTGTTGCAAATCTGCCCGCAAAATCAGACCGAGGTATTTCCTGACGGACTGGCAATCTCTGAGAAGCTCCGTTGCTGAAGCAATCTCGGCCGCTGACATATCCCGCGCCATTGATGTCACGGCGTTCGGTCGCTTCAGATATTGCCTGATCACTTCGGCCAGGAGGCTCTCGAGCTGTTCTGCCGGCAACCGCCACGCATCAGAATGCTTCTGACTGCGATCCGTCACCAGCCGGCCGGAGATATAGTAACGCAAACGCTTCCCATTTTTGCGACTATGGCTGGGCGTCAGCCGATCTCCAGTTTCATCAAAAAGCTTTCTGGCGAGCAGTGATCGCCTCGCTTTCTGCTTTACTCCACGCTCCCTTGCCGCTCCATCCGTCAACAGCTGCTGCACCCGCTCCCACACTGCCGGGTCAATGATGGCAGGATGCTGCCCCTCATAAACCTGACCCTTGTGTCGGATGCGGCCAGAATAGATAGGATTGCTGAGCAAATGATGGATGTGTCCGCGGTCAAAGCACTTACCGCCTGCCACGCGTCCGCCCGGGCGCTCCCGACGGCGCGAACGGAGACCCAGTGCCTCAGCCTGCTCTTTCACATCAAGAATGCTCCGATGCTCTAGATAGAGATCGTAGAGCGCCCTGATGATCTCAGCTTCTTTTTCATCGATTTTCAACGTTCGGCCATCCGCCTGATACCCGAGTGGAACATTCCCGCCCATCCACAGGCCCTTGCGTTTCGAGGCTGCGATCTTGTCCCGGATGCGTTCAGCGGTGACTTCCCGTTCGAACTGAGCGAAGCTCAACAGCACGTTGAGTGTCAGGCGCCCCATACTGGTAGAAGTATTGAAGGACTGCGTCACGGACACGAAAGATGCGTCTGCCGTTTCAAGGCGTTCGACCAGTTTCGCGAAGTCCGCCAGCGAACGAGTCAGCCGATCGATCTTGTAGACAACAATCTGGTCAACACGATTTTCATCTACAGCCTGCATCAGCCGCCGTAGCGCAGGGCGGTCAAGATGACCGCCCGAGATACCGCCATCGTCATAGTAGTCCGGCAGAAGTTCCCATCCCTCGTGCTTCTGACTGGAGATGTAAGCTTCACAGGCTTCCCGCTGGGCATCGAGTGAGTTGAAATCCTGCTCCAGCCCCTCCTCCGAGCTTTTCCTCGTGTAAATGGCGCAGCGGATACGTCGCATCATTGAAGCCCGAAGAAGCGCGGGCCTGACCAATGCGCTCCGGTAATGTGCCTTGCGATGGCTGACAGGGAACGCCACGTTATACCATCCATGACGTACCCGCCTTCAGTGACTTCGACCTGATAGGTCTGTCCGTTCCACTCCCGGACCAGATGAGACCCAGGCCTGGCGGTCGTGGGCAACACTTTCCCAGCCGCAATCTGCTTCAGGCGTCGGGTGGTTTTCGCTGACACACTGCCCAGCGTTTTGTTTTGCATATCCCAGATCAGCACCCGCTTCATGAACTGTGGCGAAAGATACTTTGGGGGCAAGCGACCGAAGGCCTCACGCCATCGGTCGAGGCACGCAGCGCGATCAACGGCGGCGATCTCTGATATCAGGATCGATACCTTTTCGTTTTGCTCCACTTTCATTGGGTGCTCTGCGCCTCGACAATTCGGTAAACCGATCCATTGTCTGTCTCCAGTCTGTCCCCAACGCATCCGGCTTTGCGCTGCGCGGATATCGCGGCGCGTGCCGTATGCGCCTGCCAACCGAAGGTCTTTTGAAGTTGTGCGATTGTGACGCCGGATTTCCGCGTGAGCATTCTGTGAAACTGCTTATGACGGGTCAGCTTTTTGCCAAACTTTGTGGTTTTGGCCGAACTTTGCGCTACCGCATTTGGTGTAGTCATCGTGTTTCTCCACTCTGCGAGCAAAGGCCCATCCCTCGCCCCGTACTGAGTGGAGCCCGGTGATCCCGGGCGAATGCGACACAGACAGTACCGCTCTGAACCGCCAGGAAGTCCAGTCCAGTTGTAAAAAATGTTCTCGCCTCACTAGATCGCAGGGCACAGGCTTCTGTGTCTGCTTTCCGCTCTTAAGCAGTCATCTGAGTAAAATGCTCGGATGTCAGCACCGAGCCCATCTTCGACATTTGCGCGGGCCGCAGTTTCAGCCACGCAGGGTCGGCTTTTCCTGATGTTTCGAATTAAAATTAGTCGGTAAAACCACAGTGGGAAACGTGGCACGATCTATTTTTTTAGCTCGATGCTGACACTTACCTGCAATCCCGGAATAAGTATGACCTCAGGATTCGGGATTTCCGCCCAGACCTGCAACGCGCCATCGGAATTCAACTCTGTTCCAACGAAGGCCACTTTTCCGGTCTGCTCATAGCTTTCTCCTGTCGGCAACGTCACGTGAACAGCGAAACGATCCAGATATTCTTCGATGCGCTCCGGGGCGGCATGGTGCAACTCCAGCAAAGAGTCATATGGGTGCGCAAACGAAACCAGCGCTGGGTCAACCTGAACAATTTCCGCAAGCGGCTTTCCAGTCTCGGTTTTGAGATAGGCACCGCGGGTCAGGCGCGGCGAGTCGATGTACCCCGTAATAGGTGCATTAATCGTTGTACTGGCCAACTCAAGCTTTCGAAGATCCAGCCCAATCCGCGCCTCGTCAACGGCGACCTTTGCAAGCGCGAGCCGCGCTGACGCATCCTCTAGCTGCACTTGCGTCGCGGTTCCCCTGTCTTCGAGCTTGCTGACACGCTCGACATTGGCCTCGGCTTGGGCCAACTCAATCTGCCGCCTGTCCAAGAGAGCCTGGGCGGCATTTACCTGATGTTCATACACCACACTGCTCAACGAGAAGAGCAATTGGCCAGCCTCGACGCGGTCTCCCTTTGTGAAATGGATATCGGTCAGAAAGCCATTTACAGAATTGGCGACCTGAGATCGCATGCTGGCTTCAATACGCCCCTCAAATCGCAGGTCGGCCAACTTGTCACCAAGTTTGTCCACGCCTTGAGCGAGAGCCGACACGGGGAAAATCACAAACAAGGCGAGCAAAATACGAGCGTTCAAAATTCTAAGTCTCCTGACAAAGGTGGGTATCCGGTAACCAGTCTATGACCTAACATAAATCGGAAGTTAGCCAAAAGCTTTGGGGCAAAACTCGTTATTCCGTTGAGGGGGAAGCGCAATGAACACAAAGGTTACTAAAGCATACCAACTTGTGGCTTGCGCTGTATTGGGCGCGTCGGCAATTGGATGCCCATCCCATGCCCGGCCAATATGTGCGAACCAGACCCTGCCTGAGCTCCCCGATGTTTCAATTGCTTCGGTCGCAGAAGTGTCCGCTCCTGCGCCACATTGCAAAGTTTCCGGTGTGATTGGTGGTAAGATCAATTTCGAACTCCTGCTACCGGAAAATTGGAACGGCAAATTTGTCATGGGCGGTGGAGGCGGATTCGTCGGTTCCGTGATGAATACCTCCCTTATCGATGGCTCACTTCAATTGGGTTACGCCACTGTCGGCACTGACACAGGACATCAGGGGCATCCAGCCGACGCCAGTTGGGCCCTCAACGACCTCGAGGCGCTGGTCAATTTCGGACATCTGGCAGTTCATCGAACAGCAGTCACAGCCAAGGCCCTGACCAAGGCTTTTTATGAAAAACCAATTGCTCGCAGCTACTTTACCGGGTGCTCCCGGGGCGGTGGACAGGCAATAATGTCCGCTATGCGTTACCCAGAAGATTTTGACGCGGTTGCGGCTGGCGCCTATGCGGTTGACTGGACGGGAATTGCCGTGCAGGCAACTCAGATCAACCAGGCGATGTACCCAGACCCAAACAATATCGAAGAGGCTGTCATTGGGCCAGAAGCTCAGGCGCTGGTCGAGAGTTCATATCTGGCGGTCTGCGATGGGCTGGATGGGCTCGAGGATGGCATCCTCAATGACCCCCGGAAGTGCGGGTTTGACGTGGCCAGCCTGCAATGCGAAGGCGACAATTCCGAAGACTGTCTGAGCGCCAGAGAAGTTGCTGCGTTCAAGGCGGTCTATGACGGCCCCAAGAACTCCGATGGCGACAGCATGTATTACGGTTTCCCATTTGGCGGCGAAACAGCCGAGGGAGGTTGGAGCCGCTGGTTGACAGGTGGCATGAAGTATCAGGACGACGATGGGAGCTTCCAGGAGGGCGTCGGATCAGGTGGATTTGAAGAACCTGTGTCGCCGAGCGCTTTTTTCAGCTTTGGCAACGGCATTATGCAGAATTTCGTGTATCACGATCCCAATTGGACCTATGAGAACTTCGATTTCGGCACCTATGCACAGGATTCCGCCGCGGCTGCGGAGACTCTGAATGCGACAAACCCGGATTTGTCCGCCTACCGCGCTCGTGGTGGCAAGATGCTGCTGTATTCCGGCTGGTCCGACAACGCGCAATCGGGCCTTGCAATGGTCGGGTATTACGAAGACGTTCTGGCTCATGATCCAAGTGCAGCCGACGATATTCGCCTGTTCATGATGCCCGGCGTAGAGCACTGCTTTGGCGGTCCCGGGCCCTCCTGGGTCAATTTTCTGGTTGAGATCGACAAGTGGGCGGAAACCGGAGAAGCGCCTGATCACATTACGGCCCTTTGGCTGGATGACAGCGCTCAGCCAGCCGGTGGCCGACCCGTTTGCGCCTATCCAAGTGTTGCCCAATATGACGGTCGTGGCGACCCCCGGGACCCTGCGAGTTTCAACTGTGACGCAGGCAACTGAGGTGATACAGGTGTCCGCCATCAGCACCCATGGAACAGACTAGGTTGATTGCGTAGCGGAGGATTTCAGGCTCATCGTAACCATCAGAGAGTGGAGATGAGA
>NZ_JBQFLQ010000027.1:0-3834 GCF_056531325.1 Ruegeria sp. N8
TCGATGACTGTGAACGGCGTAGCTGTGAGCGGTGAAGTTGAGGGACGGACGTTATTGTCTGGCTTTTTGCGTGATCATTTAGGGATGACGGGGACGCATGTTGGGTGTGACACGGCGCAATGTGGTGCGTGTGTTGTGCATGTTGATGGTCAGGCTGTGAAGTCTTGCAACATGCTTGCGCTTGAGGCGGACGGGTCTGATGTTGGCACGATTGAAGGTCAGGCGACTGCGGATGGGTCTTTGAACGTGATCCAGCAGGCGTTTCAGGATCATCACGGTCTTCAGTGCGGGTTCTGCACGCCGGGGATGGTGATGAGTGCGGCGGCCTTGCTGAAGGACAATCCGCGTCCGACCGAGGCCGAGATCCGGCATTATCTGGAAGGCAACCTGTGCCGGTGCACGGGCTATCATAACATCGTCAAGGCGATCATGGCCGCATCGGGTCAGGACGTGAGCAACATCGCTGCCGAATAGGGCGGCGGGCAAGAATTTTCGTCGAAAATTCTTTTCCAGGGAGGAGATCAAGCAATGCCCAAAGACAGTGGCATCGGAGCCAGTTCCAAGCGGCGCGAGGACGTGCGCTTTCTGACCGGAGCGGGCAATTATACCGACGACATCAACGTGGCCGGACAGGCCTATGTGTATTTCCTGCGCTCGGATATCGCGCATGGCCGGATCACCAGCATCGACACCTCGGCCGCTGAGGCCATGCCTGGTGTGGTCAAAGTGTTTACCGGCAAGGATTTCGAAGGGGTGGGCGGCATCCCCTGCGGCTGGGAGGTGACCGACAAGCACGGTGCGCCCATGCAGGAACCGGCGCACCCCATTCTGGCGCAAGGTAAAGTGCGTCATGTGGGCGATCCCATCGCGGCCGTGGTGGCTGACAGCCTGGAACAGGCGCGCGACGCGGCCGAGGCGATCGATCTCGATATCGAAGAACTGCCCGCCGTGATCGACATGAAAGCCGCCGCCCAAGAGGGCGCGACGCTGGTCCATGACGATCTGAAGAACAACATCTGCTATGACTGGCAGCTGGGTGAGGCGGATGACGCTAAGGTCAATGAGGTCTTTGCCAATGCGGCCCATGTGACCACGCTGGATCTGGTGAACAACCGTCTGGTTGCCAACCCAATGGAGCCGCGCGTGGCGGTGGCGGAATACAGCCGCGGGACCGAGGACTATACGCTCTATACCACTTCGCAGAACCCGCATGTGATCCGCCTGCTGATGTGCGCCTTCGTTCTGGGCCTGCCGGAGCATAAGGTGCGCGTGGTGGCTCCGGATGTGGGCGGTGGTTTTGGCACCAAGATCTTCCACTATGCGGAAGAGGCGTTTGTGACCTTCGCCGCCAAGGCCTGCAACCGTCCCGTCAAATGGTCGGCCAGCCGGTCCGAGGCATTCATGTCCGATGCCCATGGCCGCGACCATGTCAGCACGATCGAACTGGCGCTGGATGCGGACAATAACTTTGTCGGTCTGCGCACCAACACCTTTGCGAACCTTGGCGCCTATCTGTCGACCTTCTCAAGTTCCGTGCCCACATGGCTGCACGGCACGCTGATGGCAGGCAATTACAAGACGCCGGTCATTCAGGTGAACGTGAAGGCGATGTTCACCAACACGGTGCCGGTGGATGCGTATCGCGGCGCGGGCCGGCCCGAGGCGACCTATCAGCTGGAGCGCGTCGTCGACAAAGCCGCGCGCGAGTTGGGGGTCGATCCCATTGCGCTGCGCCGTCAGAACTTCATCACCCAGTTCCCCTATGACACGCCGGTGGCGCTGACCTATGACACTGGCGATTACAACGGGACCATGGACAAGCTGGAGGCCGCCGCCGATCTGGCCGGCTTTGCCGCGCGGCGCGCGGAAAGCGAGGCCAAGGGCAAGCTGCGGGGCCTTGGGATCAACTGCTATATCGAGGCCTGCGGCATAGCGCCGTCGAACATCGTGGGCATGCTGGGCGCGCGCGCGGGTCTGTATGACGCGGCGACCGTGCGGGTGAACGCCACCGGCTCGATCAGCGTCATGGTCGGCGCACACAGCCATGGACAAGGGCATGAGACCGCCTTTCCGCAGGTCGTGGCCGACATGATCGGCATCGACGAGTCGATGGTCGAGATCGTGCATGGCGACACCTCGAAGATCCCGTTTGGGATGGGCACCTATGGCTCGCGTTCGCTGGCGGTCTGTGGCTCGGCCATGGTCAAGGCCACCGAGAAGGTGATCGACAAGGCCAAGAAGATCGCCGCTCACCTGCTGGAGGCGTCGGAGGCTGATATTGAGCTGAAGGATGGTCAGTTCAGCGTGGCGGGCACCGATAAATCGGTGGCCTGGGGCGATGTGACCCTGACGGCCTATGTGCCGCATAACTACCCGCTGGAGGTCGAGCCGGGGCTGGAGGAGACCGCGTTTTACGACCCGGCCAACTTTACCTTCCCCTCGGGCGCCTATGCCTGCGAGGTCGAACTGGACCCCGAGACCGGCAAGGTCAGCATCGAGGCCTTCACCGCCGCCGATGACTTTGGCAATATCGTCAACCCGATGATCGTGGATGGTCAGGTGCATGGCGGTATCGGTCAGGGTATCGGTCAGGCTCTGCTGGAGAACTGCGCCTATGACGAGAATGGCCAGCTGCTGAGCGCGTCCTTCATGGATTACGCCATGCCGCGCGCCGATGATGTGCCCTTCTACGGCGTGGATCATTCCAGCCAGACGCCATGCACGCATAACCCGCTGGGTGTGAAGGGCTGTGGTGAGGCTGGGGCCATTGGCTCGCCGCCGGCTGTGGTCAATGCGGTTCTGGATGCGATGAACTCGGGCGGCAAAGCGGTGGATCACATCGACATGCCGGTCAGCCCGTCGCGCGTCTGGGCGGCGATGAACAGCTGAGTTGAGAGGGTGGACCGGGGGCCAGCCCCCGGACCCCCGAGGTATTTTTGAACAGAAGAAGGGCGGGGCGTGCCGTGTCCTGATTTTGGAAAGGAAAAGCGGAATGTATAATTTCGAGTTTGAGAAGCCCTCGAGCATCGCCGATGCGGTGGCTGCGTTGGGGGCTGAGGATGCGCAGGCGCTGGGGGGTGGTCAGACGCTGATCCCGACGTTGAAGCAGCGGTTGGCGGCGCCCTCGGCGCTGGTGTCGCTGAGCGGGATTGCCGAGATGCAGGGGGTTTGCATCGAGGATGATGGCTCGGTCGCTATCGGTGGGGCGACGACCCACGCCACGGTGGCGCGCGAGGCGGCGGCAAGCTATCCGGCGCTGGCAGCATTGGCGGGGCAAATCGGGGATCCGGCAGTGCGCAATCGCGGCACCATTGGTGGTTCGGTGGCCAACAATGACCCGGCGGCCTGTTATCCGGCGGGGGTGTTGGGCTCGGGCGCGACCGTTGTGACCAATGCGCGGCAGATCGCAGCGGATGATTTCTTTCAGGGCATGTTCACCACGGCACTGGACGAGGGTGAGATCATCACATCCATCCGCTTCCCGGTGCCGCAGGCGGCGAGCTATCAGAAGTTCCTGCAGCCGGCCTCGCGCTTTGCGTTGGTGGGTGTCTATCTGGCGCGGTTTGCGGATAGTGTCCGCGTGGCCGTGACCGGTGCCAGCGAGGACGGCGTGTTCCGCTGGTCTGAGGCCGAGGAAGCCCTGACAAAAGAGTTCCGCGCCGACGCGCTGATGGGTCTCAAGGTGAACCCGATGAACATGATCGGCGATCTGCATGGCAGCAAAGACTACCGCGCGCATCTGGTCAGCGTCATGACCAAACGCGCCGTACAAGCCTGCGCGTAACCGCCTAGAAAAACGAACCCAAAAGCCCCGCAACAAAAGCGGGGCTTTTT
>NZ_JBQFLQ010000028.1:0-1861 GCF_056531325.1 Ruegeria sp. N8
TTGGCGACCGATATCGACGTTTATTTCAGGTGAATTTCACGGCCAAATTCGGTCGTTTTTTGCATCAGCAGGAAAAATGCACCTTAGAAGTCCATTTTAGCCATAAAAATATGGGGTTTCAGGCCACTTTTCGCCCCATGAATTCTTCCAGGGCACACTATAGAAGGAAAGAACACGATTATGCACCTGGTGCGTGCCCCCCATAAACGGTCTAATCAGCCGTCTCCTGATACGGGGTGCGTGGCTAAGCCAGGAGCATCAATGATGGGAGATAACCATCAATGGAAACCAATAATAATCCAGTTTCTGGAGCGGAGGTAACCGAGCAAGTTCAACGTCTAGCAAAGGCCTATGGCGATCAGATCGTTCGGAGGGACAACAAGTTCTTCGACGTGGAGAATCTGAGTGTTCCACTGTCGCGCAATGACGTGGAGCGGATGATCCTGAACCGGGTACGAGACGAGCATCCTGAAGTTCCACTGAGCAAAGACTTGGTCAAAGGTCTATTCAAGTTTCTGATCGAAGCACAGCATACCGACGTCGACCGGTCGTTTCAGGTCTGGAACGGAACGGCAATCTGTGAGGCCGGAAACCCGAACCGACTGATACGGTCGCGGGGTGCGGTCGCAGCCAACACGTGGGTCGAACCTGAATATCGCAAACTCAGGATCAATTCCGCTGAGCTTGGCATCATCGGACGGTTCTTCGATGAGTTCTTTCAACTTGAGCATGACCGTGAGCAGTTCCTGAACTGGCTGGCATGGAGCCTTCAGAACGAGGGAGAAAAGCCAGCTTGGGCTCCGTTCCTGTATTCGCGTGGAAGAGGTACTGGGAAAAGTACAACGGCACGCATTCTGACCGAACTCTTTGGCACTTCGAATACCGTCGTTCCAAATAGCGTCAGCAAGCTAACGCAGCAGTTCAACGCCACGGTTCTGACAAGCAAACTTGTGGTGTGTGAGGAAACCCAAATCAAGCCGGGATCGCCGCAGGAAAACGCAATCAAGACCTTCATCACGGACCCTTACGTTCTGATAGAGCGGAAGGGGATTGAAGCTGAACGCGCAAAGCAGTCGTGCTGCTTCTTGTTCACCTCGAACATCTGGCCGTCATGGATCGGTGAGGATGAGCGGCGTTACCTCGTAATGGATGTGAACCATGACGGTCGATCAGGGGGCTCTCGTGCCAATGATTTTTCGAACCTTGTCGGTCAGGTTCATCAGTTTCTGGATGATCCGGCGAACGTGGCCAGTGTCTATAACGCCTTGATGCAGAGACAATTGTCGGAAGGATTCAGCGCCAAGAGCCTTAACATCGCCGACCATCAGACCCCAACCATGGAACGCCTGCACCAGACCAGCCGAGACACCATCGTTGATCGGTTGGAGGAAGAACTGAATGCTAGCGGGCTCGTCGCCTTGCCTGAAGCAGGAGTGGTTGCGTTCGTCCAGACGCTCCTCAAAGGAAACATCAACCAAACCAAGCACCTCATGGATGAGCTCGATTGGCGGAAGACAAAGGCCAAGTGGGGCGGCAAAGACTATCAACGCGCGGTCTGGGTCAAGTCCGGTTACTGGATCGAGCGAGGTAAAATCCATGGTCCAGACTTTGAGCCCGTGAATATCAGTGATCATATTGCTGATGACGTTCGGTTCAACGAAGTGGAGGTCATATAATGGATGGTCAGCACTTCTTCTTGAGAGACGACTGCGAAATCTGGCTTCAGGACATCATGGACAATCACTACGAGGAGGCCCTTTCGAGGGCCAACTCCGTCCTATCGCAAACAGCAGAGGATGAGAACGGGTGCTGGGTGACCTCGACGCAGGGACGACCGAAAACACGGTTCAAGGGCCGACAG
>NZ_JBQFLQ010000029.1:0-1743 GCF_056531325.1 Ruegeria sp. N8
CGAGGAAGATAACGCATGTCCATGTAATCATCGACCAAACTGGGAGTTTCTCGTTCCACCTCATCCAGCCCCAGATAGTTATTGGACAGGGCAACCGAACAACCAAGAACACGTATTGCTGCAAGCTTCATGGCCGTCTTGAGCCTCAGTGCGTACGAGTAACCAATCAGGAAACTGTCGTGGATGCATAGGACAGGTATCCGCTGTCTGGTGAAGTGTCTGATCACCATTGAAGCCATCAAGCTGTCCGTGTTCATCAGCGATATCCCACGATCCGCGCAGAGGTCATCCTGAAGGAAGGGGTGTTTCTTGATTGCAGCATCCAACACCATCCGAAGCTCCGCGTTCTTCATCGACTTTGCCATCGAGCCAACTGGAGAAGCGTCCCGGAACGCACTATAAGCAGAGCGCTCGTTCTTGGCATTAAGAGCCATGAGGATCAGAAGTTTCACCAACTTACGCTGCTGTACGTTATCTAAGTCAGGCAATAATTCATCATCCAACTCATAGGGATCACCCTCCAGCTTCACTCCTCTCTTTGCTGCCAGAACCGCAACATGAAGGGCTTGATAGTCCACCTCGACAGTCGGCTCGTCGTTGATGTGGATGCGCTTTCGAACCTCTGAACCCACCGATTGCCACCAACCGCCATAGAAGCGACCACCACATGACCAGTCGTTGCGATTGAAGACACGGTGAACGAAGTTATCGAACCCACAGATAGGAACTCGGGTTATCTCGCCCGCGCGGACACCAGACTTAATCGGGCGCTCAATGAAAGTGTCTTCCTGATCGGGTATGTCGATGAAAGTTCGCAGCAGCAGGCTGTTGTATTGCATTAGATCTGCTCTCATCTGCTCAGTCGCCGGAGTATCCTTGTATTCGATGTTTCTTTCTGACTTCTCGCTGGATCGCATGAGAATGCACTCCTTTCCCGGATGGGTCAGGATATGTTGTGGCCCGAACTTTGCTTCCCGAAACATCTGCCGAAGCGGCTCTGCGGCCCTAATCCGGGTGGTACGGTTCGTGCTGGCTCCGGGACCGGCATAGCTGCCAGGCGCAACAACTATGAAGCCAACATCATGTAAGCGGTGGATAATCTTTGGGGCTAAACGGGACATCCCTATCTTGTTGTATCGAGTACCCGTATTCCACGCGGCGTTGTTCATCGCGACACCAATGGCTAATTCGGGGTCCGTATCCCAAGCAACGTAAAGATCGAGTAATATAGCTTGAAGCTGCGTCTGACCGCTTGCCTTGGGCTTTACTCCACCTCTTCGCAAATCGATAGCCTTTGGCTCCCCGTAGCAAGTCGCCCATACTTTCTCCGTGAGATGGGTAACACTCTGGTGCTTTGAATATCGGTGAATGTCTAGAAGCTTGGAGTAATGCGGTTTTTTGATCGATATTGACTCGAGGGTCGTTCCAGCTAGCGTTCTTTCCATGTGGCATTATTTCCTCATATGTGCGTAGCCACGCCCAACACACCGCGAGGTGCATTGCGCATGGGTCGGCGAGGAGGATCGAAGGCAGCATGAAGCCATCAACGAGACGCACCTCGACCGGTGATTATGGTGTGATTTGAGGATGGAGGCCCCTTTGGGACCACGTAGCTTTCTTAACTGCTACAGCGCCTACTACGCTCATATGAAGCCCGCTTACGTGCGGGTGAATACGACCCCGTACTTATGTACTGTTTGCACCCCTAGTCAACCTGCTGACTGAAGATTTCTAAATTCACGC
>NZ_JBQFLQ010000030.1:0-1510 GCF_056531325.1 Ruegeria sp. N8
TGTCCGTCATCGAATGATTTGGAACACGAGCGTTTGATTGGCTTAGGAGGATCAGGCTCGCCGTAGTTTCAATCTACGCCGCGTTCTGATGATGCAGCAAGCGGCGTTTCTGGATTGTCTGGTGTTTGATTTCCTTTCTGCGTCTGAGGATTGTTTCGGCTCGACCGAAATAGACATCGGCGGGTGTCAGATTGCTGATGCTCTCGTGGTATCGGTTGTGGTTGTAGTGATTGATGAAGTCGCCGATGGCCTGTTCGAGCGCTCCTGGCAGATAGTAGTTTTCCATCAGGACACGGTTCTTCATCGTCTGATGCCATCGCTCAATCTTGCCCTGGGTCTGCGGATGGTTGGGCGCTCCCCGAACATGATCCATACCCTGCTCATCCAGCCATTTCGCCAACTCGCCAGAGATGTAACTGCTGCCGTTGTCGCTGAGCAGCCGGGGCTTGTGGGCAACGGTGACACTGTCACAACCTGATGCAGCCAAAGCGTCTTCCAGCGTTCCTGTGACATCGTCAGCTTTCATCGTGGTGCAAAAGCGCCAAGAGACAACGTAACGGCTGTAATCATCCAGGATCGTAGACAGGTAGAACCAGCCCCAACCGATGACTTTGAGATAGGTGAAGTCGGTCTGCCAGAGCTGGTTCGGCCGCACAGTCTTCTCATGGAATTCATCCGCCGCTTTGATGGTGATGCAGGCTGGGCTAGTGATCAGATCTTGTGCCTTCAGAAGCCTGTAAACACTGGCCTCAGAAACGAAGTAGCGCCTGGTGTCGGTGAACCGCACCGCAAGCTCGCGGGGCGATAACTCGGGTTCTTCCAGAGCCAGTTCCACGATCTGCTTGCGCACCTTGTCGGGGATGCGGTTCCAAACCCTACCTGGCCGGGAATGGCGATCCTCAAGCCCGGCCTCGCCGAAAGACAGATACCTGTCGTACCAGCGGTAGAAGGTCGTTCTGGGAATGCCGAGCTTTTCCAGTGTGCGTTTGATCGGCAGGTGCGAACCGTCAACCAGCCGGATGATCTCAAGCTTTTCGGATGCGGGATATCTCATTCGTCGTCTCCCCCATCCTCGAACATGCTTTTTTTGAGCAGCCGGTTCTCAAGGGTCAGGTCGGCGACTACCTCTTTCAGCGCCGACGATTCCGCTCTCAAATCCTTCACCTCAGAGCTGGTAGCCTGGCGTGCGGTATCGCCAGCCAACCGCTTCTTACCGGCCTCAAGGAACTCTTTCGACCAGCTGTAATACAGGCTCGTAGCTATTCCTTCACGGCGACACAGCTCCGCTATGCTGTCTTCACCACGAAGCCCATCCAACACAATACGGATCTTCTCCTCTGCCGAATGCTGGCGCCGTGTCTTCCTGCGGATGTCTTTGACAACTCTCTCTGCTGACGCTTTCTGTTTCCCGGATTTCATTCTCATCTCCACTCTCTGATGGTTACGATGAGCCTGAAATCCTCCGCTACGCAATCAACCTAGTCTGTTCCATGGGTGCTGATGGCGGACA
>NZ_JBQFLQ010000031.1:0-1178 GCF_056531325.1 Ruegeria sp. N8
GATTACTCAGTGATTTTCGACACAACGCCGGCGCCGACGGTGCGGCCGCCTTCGCGGATCGCGAAGCGCAGGCCCTGCTCCATCGCGATCGGCGCGATCAGCTCAACGCCGAACGACACGTTGTCGCCAGGCATGACCATCTCGGTGCCTTCCGCCAGGGTCACAGTGCCGGTCACGTCAGTTGTACGGAAGTAGAACTGAGGACGGTAGTTCGCGAAGAACGGAGTGTGACGACCGCCTTCTTCCTTGGTCAGGATGTAGGCTTCGGCTTCGAACTTGGTGTGCGGTGTAACCGAACCCGGCTTACACAGAACCTGGCCACGCTCAACGCCGTCACGGTCAACACCACGCAGCAGGGCGCCGATGTTGTCGCCCGCTTCACCGCGGTCCAGCAGCTTGCGGAACATTTCAACGCCGGTGCAGGTGGTTTTCGAAGTGTCGCGGATGCCGACGATTTCAATCTCGTCGCCAACGTTGATCACGCCACGCTCAACACGACCGGTCACAACGGTACCACGGCCCGAGATCGAGAACACGTCTTCGATCGGCATCAGGAACGGCTGGTCAACAGCGCGCTCGGGGGTGTCGATATACTCATCAACGGCCGCCATCAGTTCCTTGATCTTCTCTTCGCCGATTTCAGGGTTGTTGCCTTCCATCGCGGCCAGAGCCGAACCTGCAACGATCGGAATATCGTCGCCGGGGTATTCGTACGAAGACAGCAGCTCGCGGATTTCCATTTCCACCAGTTCCAGCAGCTCTTCGTCGTCAACCTGGTCAACTTTGTTCATGAACACGACCATCTTCGGGATGCCAACCTGGCGGCCCAGCAGGATGTGCTCGCGCGTTTGCGGCATCGGGCCGTCAGCGGCGTTCACAACCAGGATCGCGCCGTCCATCTGGGCAGCACCGGTGATCATGTTCTTGACGTAGTCGGCGTGGCCGGGGCAGTCAACGTGCGCGTAGTGGCGGTTCTCGGTCTCGTATTCCACGTGGGCAGTCGAGATGGTGATCCCGCGCGCTTTCTCTTCCGGCGCACCGTCAATCTGGTCATACGCTTTGAAGTCACCGAAATACTTGGTGATCGCTGCGGTCAGCGTGGTCTTACCATGGTCAACGTGGCCAATCGTGCCGATGTTGACGTGCGGTTTTGTACGCTCAAACTTTTCCTTTGCCAT
>NZ_JBQFLQ010000032.1:0-845 GCF_056531325.1 Ruegeria sp. N8
TAGGGTCAGGACTCGTTCTTGTTTCATAGCCAGAAGATGACCGTGGCGGCGAGAGCGATGGCGGAGAGGAATACCTTTGGGCACCTGTCATATCGGGTTGCCACACGCCGCCAATCCTTGAGCCTGCCGAACATAATCTCGATCCGATTGCGTCGTTTGTAGCGGCGTTTGTCATATTTGACGGTGGCCTTGCGTTGCTTCCGGCCAGGGACACATGCGCGTATCCCTTTGTCTTTCAGGGCTTCTCTGAACCAATCGGCGTCGTAACCTCGATCTCCGAGCAGCCAGTCGACATTGGGCAGGCTGCTCAAAAGGGCTTTTGCCCCGATGTAATCGCTCACCTGTCCAGCGGTTACAAACAGGTTCAGTGGGCGGCCTTTACTGTCACAGATGGCGTGCAACTTGGTATTCATACCGCCTTTGGTTCTGCCAATCAGGCGACCGCGTCCCCCTTTTTAACGCCCAAACTGGACGCTGTGCGGTGGGCTTTCAGATAGGTGGCGTCGATCATGATCGTCTTCTCTTCGCCATGCTCAGCGGCCAGACCGACCATAATCTGGGCAAAGATGCCTTTGTCGCTCCATCGTTTCCAACGGTTGTACAGGGTTTTGTGCGGCCCGTATTCCTTGGGCGCATCCCGCCACCGTAAACCATTGCGGTTGATGAAGATAATCCCACTCAACACACGCCGATCATCGACACGAGGTTTGCCGTGGGACTTGGGGAAATAGGGCTCCAGACGCGCCATCTGCGCATCGCTCAGCCAGAAAAGGTCAGACATGTCACCGCTCATTTTCGAACGGTGAATCATGCCGAAGAACGGAAATCAATGGGTCCTGACCCTA
>NZ_JBQFLQ010000033.1:0-641 GCF_056531325.1 Ruegeria sp. N8
ACATCCTGCCGTTGCACGCCCAGTCCTTCGATCCCCAACTCCATCTTGTCGCCGGGCTTCAGATAGGTTTGCGGGTTCTGTCCCATCCCAACACCCGGAGGCGTCCCCGTCGAGATCACATCCCCCGGCTGCAGCGACATGAATTGCGACAGGTGCGAGATCACCGTGGCAACGCCGAAATGCATCGTCTTGGTCGAGCCGTCCTGATAGCGATGCCCGTTGACCTCAAGATACATCGGCAGGTTTTGTGGATCCGGCACCTCATCGCGCGTAACCAGCCAGGGGCCGATTGGGCCAAACGTGTCGGCAGACTTGCCCTTGACCCACTGACCCGAGCGGTGCAGCTGAAAGTCTCGCTCGGACAGATCATTGACTACGCAATAGCCCGCGACATGATCCAGCGCGTCCTCTTCCGAGACGTATTTCGCCTCTTTCCCGATCACCACGCCCAGCTCGACCTCCCAGTCGCTTTTGACCGAGTTGCGGGGGATTTCGACCGTGTCATTGGGACCGATGATGGCGGATGTGGCTTTGAAGAAGATGACTGGTTCGGCGGGCAGCTCCATGCCGCTTTCGGCGGCGTGGTCGGCATAGTTCAGGCCGATGCAGATGAACTTGCCCACCTGGCCCACACAGGCCCC